>DATAVC010000031.1:0-81825 GCA_036267935.1 Occallatibacter sp.
AAAGAGCTCACCATCCTGCGAAGCCGCCTCTAACCCCTTTGTCTGTAAATATTTATGCTATATGTCATTGATTCAATAGAGTTTAGTGGAGGCAACCATGCCATAATTTCAATAAAAAGAGACATTTACGAAAAAAGGGGAGGGGGTACCCCCCGGGGTACGGTACCCCCCTCCCCCATCACGAGAGAGAGCGCCAGCCACCCCTTCGAGTCCAGCCGCGTTATCCTTGCATCCAACGCTCCTGAACATGACCAGCCCCATCGCAAATCCGGTCGAGTCTCGGTCCAAGGCAGCCCGTCTGACCCGCGTCCGCCGCACCGCGATCCTCAAAGCACTCGCCGATCCTCGCCGCTATGAGTTACTCGAACGGATCGCCAAGGCGAATTGCCCGCTCGGCTGTTCCGACGCTCTCTCCGCGCTGAAGATTGCCCCGGCCACCCTCTCGCACCACATCAAGGAACTCGAGAACGCCGGCCTCATCGAAATCGAACGTGTAGGCAAGTTCCACAATCTCAAGCTGAAAGCCGGCGTACTCGAGGCCCTGGCCGAGACCCTGCAGGCCCTCCCTACCGCTTCGTGCACTCCTCGCTGAATCGGCCTTCCCAAGAAAATTCACAACGGTCCTGAATCCTTCCCTAGGCCTGCTCCATCAATTCGACAGTTATCGAAATGTCGAAACACGGAGACATTCGAAAACGGAGGAGAAGGATGAAGAATCTTGAAGGCAAAGTAGCATTGGTGACGGGCGCTTCAAAAGGTATTGGCGCAGAAATCGCGCGCGAGTTCGCCGCACGCGGCGCAGCCGTCGCAGTGAACTATTCGGGCAGCAAGGCAGCCGCGGAAAAGATCGTAGCCGACATCAAAGCCAAGGGCGGAAAAGCCGTCGCGGTGCAGGCCAACGTCTCTGATCCCGACTCCATTGGCCCACTCGTGAGCAAGGTCGTCAGCGAACTCGGCCCCATCGACATCCTGGTCAACAATGCAGGCGTGTATGAGTTCGCTCCCCTTGAAGCCGTCACGCCCGAGCACTTTCACAAGCAGTTCAACCTCAATGTTCTCGGCCTTCTGCTCACGACAAAAGAAGCCGTCGCGCAGTTCAGCCCCAAAGGCGGCAGCATTATCAACATCGGCTCGGTCGCTGCGGACGGCGTAAGTTCGGCAGCGGTCTACTCCGCAACCAAGGGCGCAGTCGACTCCGTCTCCAAAGCGCTCGCGCAGGAACTCGGCCCGAAGAGGATTCGCGTCAATTCCCTCAATCCTGGAATGGTTGAAACCGAAGGCGTGCACGCCGCGGGCTTCATCGGCAGCGACTTCCAAAAGAAGATCGAAGCCGAAACTCCGCTCGGCCGCATCGGTCAGCCGCAGGATATCGCAACCGTTGCCGCCTTCCTGGCTTCCGATGACGCCAATTGGGTCAATGGCCAGGCAATCCAGGTCGCGGGCGGCAATCGTCTCTAAGACCGAGTGCCAGTCAAAGAATGGGGACTTCCCGATCGGGAGTCCCCAGAAACGTCCCGCTTGTGATTGCATTGTTCTGAGAGAAGAGCGCCGCTTAGGTTCGTTCAGCTTCGAGCAACTGCTTCTTTCGTTCCACTCCCCAGCGATAGCCAGTCAGTGAGCCGCTTGCGCCCACCACGCGATGGCAAGGGACCAGCAGCGCAACGCGATTCGTGGCGCAGGCTCGTGCCACTGCGCGCGTTGCTTTGGGTTCTCCCATCGCGCGCGCAAGTTCGCTATAGCTGCGCGTTTCGCCGCGGGGAATCTGCCGCAAAGCCTGCCACACCCGTAGCTGGAAGACCGTCCCTCTCAGGTCGAGGGCGTCCGCGCGGTTCCGGCTCTCACTCAGATCCGTTCCCTCGCGAACGCTTGCCAGCGCTGCTTCGACCAGCTTGGCGAGGGACGCATCGCGCCGCAGTTCGGCTGCCGGGAACTCGGCACGCAGACTTGCTTCCGCTTCGGCCCGCGTGGAGCCGAGCGAGAGCCAGCACAGACCTCGCTCCGTGCTTCCCGCCACGATCCATCCAAAAGGAGAAGGTCCAGAGGCCCAGCCGATACGCTCGCCTTTGCCTCCCTGGGCAAAGCGTGCAGGCGTCATGCCCAGCTGAGCGCCTTCGTAGGCGCGACTCGATGAGCCGAAACCGGCTTCGTAGATCGCGTCGGTGACCGAACTGCCCTGTCGCAGCGAAGTGCGCAGGCTGCCTGCGCGCAACGCACGCTGGTACTGCAACGGGCTCACACCCATCGCCTTCTTGAAGAGCCGCTGCACCGTGAACGGGCTGAGACCGGCGATGCGGCCGAGGAGCTCAAGCCGAATAGGACGATCCGCGTTGCGCTCCAGGTACGTGCGTACGCGGTCCAGTGCCGCTCCAACTTTGTCCAAAGGGCCGCCGTCTGCAGGACTGCAGCGTTTGCAGGCCCGAAAGCCCGCAGCTTGCGCCTCATCGACTGTCGCAAAGAACCGCACGTTGGTGCGCAGCGGCAGACGGCTCTTGCAGTTGGGCCGGCAGAACACGCCGGTCGTGGCGACTGCGTAGAAAAAGGTCGCCGAAGCATCCCGGCGGCTCAGTTGTTGCCAGGCGGAATCGGTATCGAAGACTTGGGTCATCGGAGTGGACTGAACGAATTGGGTAGCTGCGCTCATGAAGCTAGATTCGCCGAGGTTGCGCTTTGGTGCACCCCGATTCTTGCGCGCAATTTTTTGCATTCGATCCAGCTTCACAACCGGCGCTGTAAGACGGCTTCGGCCCGAACCAGATCCTCTTCCGTGTCCACGCCGATCGTATCGCGCGGGGCATTGGCCACGTAGATCGCGATGCCATTCTCGAGCAACCTGAGCTGCTCCAACCGCTCGAGTTTTTCAAGGGGAGAAGGCGGCAACGACGCAAACCGCTCCAGCGCCACCTTGCGGTACGCGTAGATCCCCAGATGCTTCCGGTAGCCCGTGAATCCTGTCGCATCGCGATCGAAGGGGATCGTCGCACGAGAGAAATAAAGTGCTCGCCCATCGAGCCTGGTCACGACCTTCACTGCATTCGGGTTCGCGAACTCCTCTGCCGGACAAGGTACCGCCAATGTTGCCACGTCCACTTCGGGCCGGTCAAAAAGCGCCAGCAGCGGCCCAAAGAACTCCGCCGTGAGAGTTGGCTCATCGCCCTGGATGTTTACATAGATGTCTGCCGCGACCTGGCGCGCCACTTCCCGCACGCGGTCCGACCCGCTGGCGCACTCCAGCGAGGTCATCACCACCGGAATCGCGCGGTCGCGACAAACCGACAGCACGTCCTCTGAGTCGGTCGCCACCAGAACCGGATCCATCAGGCCGGAATCGTGGGCAGCGCGCCACACCCACTCCACCATCGGCCGGCCCGCGATCTCGCGCAGCACTTTACGCGATAACCGGGTCGATCCAAGTCGGGCCGGGATGACCCCCGCTACGCGTGTCGTCTCCATCACGGGGAGTGTATCTCACCGCGTGAGCCGCTTCGGGGCCCTCCAACGAATCACTGAAAAAGGGGCGCTTGCGCCAAAGTAATGTAATCAACAGGGCATTTATTGGGGACGGGATGGATGCAAGCGTTTGACCGTAAATTCAAGCCCTCGTATCATCAAGAGGGACGCAACCGTTCGGATGCGCCCTCTCTCGGCGGAGTAGCTCAGATGGTTAGAGCGTGGGATTCATAACCCCAAGGTCGGCAGTTCGATCCTGCCCTCCGCCACCAATCACCGAATCGGGATAGAACTGCCCCCAGTTTCCGCGCGGACCGGCCTCGCTCCTCTCTGCACAGAATCGAAACCGGCCCATCGACTTGGATTGTTCCACTGTTCTAGTGGTGATCGTCGTGGCTATGGCGCCAATCCCAATAGGCTTTCTTGTCGGGGTCGTTGCGCTTCTTGAAATCCTCGTGGTTGCGATGGGTATCGTGCTCCCACTGGTTGTAATACCCAACCTCACCGCTCCAGACATGGCGATCGTGATAGTACGGGTCTTCTGCGTAGCCGGCATGCACCGTGCATCCCGACAAAACGATTGGCAGTGCCAAAGCCGCGGCAAACGCGAGCGGCGTAAAGTGACGAACAAACTTGTGCATGGTTGATCGTTCCTCCTTGCTTTGAACCACACTGATTGGATGCAGATTTTGAAGCAATCAAACCGCACGGCGTACGTTATTTGATCAGCCCAAATTTCAGCAAGTCCTTCGAGGCCTAAACGATGAAGTCGTCCGAACAGCGAAAAACATCCGGTTCGCTCCACATCGGCGCGCGGTTTGTTCGTGCCGTCGACTACGCTCGACAACTCCATATCGAAACCCGCAAAGGTTCCGATATCCCCTCGATGGCTCACCTGCTTGGCGTGGCATCGCTCGTGATGGGCGAGGCGGGACACGTGGACTTCCCGGTAACTGAAGACATGGTGATTGCCGCCTTGCTGCACGACGTCGTCGAAGATCACGGAGGAGCTTCCCGTTTACGCGATGTTGAGTTCAATTTCGGCGCCGACGTCGCGCGCATGGTCGCGAGCCTCTCCGACACTCTTACAGAGGATCCGAACCAGAAGGAGCCGTGGGATCAGCGCAAGGCAGCCTATCTCGAGCGGCTCAAAACTGAAACGGCCGACGTGCGACTTATCTCCGCGGCCGACAAGCTCTACAACGCGCGCACTCTTCTCGACGACTACCGCAAGATCGGCCCCGAAGTCTGGACTCGTTTCAAGCGGGGACGCACCCTTCAGATGTGGTATTTCGGCGAGTTGCTGGCCATCTTCAAAGCGACGGGAACGAACCGCATCGTCGAAGAACTGGAGAGGGTTGTGGACGCCCTGAACAGCATCACATCCTCCGAGGAACAGGCGAACCGTTAATCCTCGACGATCGCCGGGCGCCTAAGCCCAATCGGGGCTGGAGTTTCCCCCGAATCCGGCGGCGTCCGACCTACACTTCGGTTTGCGGATCGCTTCACCAGCAGCCTTCTTGCCACCCCAGTGACTACCCACCCTTGGGGTATCATTGCGTCTATAGAATGTGAGCGGTCTCCCCCTACGAGGCTGACTCGGTGGTGTATGTGTCTCGAATCTTCCAAAGATTTACGTTTGTCCTGGCAGCGGGAATCTTCTCCGCGCTGGGTCTCGGATTTGGCCTCGGCCAGTTTGGTTTCTTCGGTGTGCACGCGGGTGGCGAAGAAGATGGCGCCTATCGCCAGATGCACGTCTACGCCGAGGTCCTCAAACGGATTCAGAGTGACTATGTGACTGAGCCCAACATTGGCACGGTCACCACGGGCGCCCTGCACGGGCTCCTGGAATCGCTTGATGCCGACTCCAGCTACCTAACGCCTGCCGAATATAAGATTTACAAGGAGCGCCCGGCATCCGGTGTGGCCCAGATCGGGGTCACCGTCTCCAAGCGCTTCGGCTACGCCACCATCGTCAGCGTTGCCGCTGGATCGCCCGCAGACAAGGAACATCTGTCGGACGGCGATGTGATCGAATCCATCGGTGACCAGTCGACGCGCGAGCTGTCGCTTGCCGTCATTCGCCTTCTGCTCGAAGGCAAGGCTGGAACAACCGTCTCCCTCTCGGTCGTCCGCCCGCGGAAGCAAGATCCGGACAAGCTGACCCTCACGCGAACCATCACCGAGCAGCCCGCGCTGAGTGAGCAGCAGTACAACAACTCCACTATTCTCTATCTCAAGCCCGGCGTGCTCACCACCGCACGCGTGGATGAAATTGCCTCCAAACTCAAGTCCGGCAAGGGCCGCAAGATTCTTCTCGATTTGCGCGACTGCTCGGGTGGCGATCCTGCCGAAGGTATTCGCCTCGCCAACTTCTTCGTCAATCAGGGAACCCTGGCGACTCTGGAAGGACAGAAGTTCTCGACCCAGACCTTTACGGCTGACTCCTCCAAGTTCATCACCTCGGCGCCTCTCGCGATCCTGGTGAATCGTGGCACCTATGGTCCTGCCGAGTTGACGGCAGACGCAGTCGCAGGTGCCAAGCGCGGCGACATCGTAGGTGAGCGCACCTTCGGTGAAGGCTCGGTGCAGAAGACGATCGAGCTCCCCGATGGAAGCGCCCTGATGCTGACGGTCGCCAAGTATGAAGGCCCCGATGGCAAGAAGATTCAAGACGATGCCGTCACACCAACCGTGCAGGTGGGTCAGGCCGCCGAGGACGACTTCGAAGACAATGCGGCACCCAAAGAAGACCAGCCTTTGAATAAGGCGCTGGAGCTTTTGAAGGGCAAAAACGGATAGCTCGGCGCGCCTTTCCCGATCTTGTATGGACTTGATGCCGCGTGTATCCGGCAACAGCCGCGCCGTCGGGGAAGCGTGCTAGCCTTGAGCTAGCAGAGTTGCCAGATCGCAAAGTCGTTGAGCTCTCTTCGCTGCTTCTTTTCCTGGTCAAATCTTTCCGGGACAGCTGAAGACCCTCGATCTTGCTCCGCTTAGCGGCCAGGAAACTCTGCACCGGCACTCCTCCGTTGCGCGTTCTCGGAAAGTGCCCGCGAGGCCTGAAGCTGTGGCTGCCACTTCTAACCAGCTCAACCAGCGGCGTCTGGGGCGTTCTCATCGGCTCGATCCAGACCCGGTGCCGACGGTTCGACGCCACAAGCTTGCCGGCAGAGTCGCTTTTGCCACCCTGTTTCTTCTCGCCATCGTCACGGGCGCACTCGCCGGGGCCACGCTGGTTTACTCCGTCGACCTCCCTCAAATCCAGGACCTCGAGCGCTACCATCCCTCCACCACCACGGATCTCTACGACCGCAACGGACGCATCATCGGCTCCTTCGCCCTGCAGCGCCGCGTGGTCGTCAACTACGACGACTTCTCTCCCGTCCTGCGACAGGCTGTCATCTCGATCGAAGATAAAAGCTTCGAATCCCACTGGGGCATCAACGTTCTCCGTATCGCAGGCGCAGTCGTTCACGATCTGCGCAGCCATGGACGCGCCCAGGGAGCATCCACTCTCACCATGCAGCTGGCGCGCAACCTGTTCCTCTCTTCCGAACGAACGGCGATGCGCAAATTGCAAGAAGCCTATCTGGCGATTCAGATCGAACGCGCGTTCACGAAACAGCAGATCTTCACCCTCTACGGCAACCAAATTTACCTTGGCAGCGGCATGTACGGATTTGAAGCCGCTTCGCAGTTCTACTTCTCGAAGCACGCAAAAGACCTGACGCTGACAGAAGCCGCGCTGCTGGCCGGGCTGCCCAAGGGTCCCGTGGCGTACTCGCCTTTGATCAACCCCGACAAGGCTCTGCGACGCCGCAACCTTGTGATCGGCGAAATGGAATCGGACGGCGAAATCACGCACCAGCAGGCGGAAGAAGCGCGCCAGTCGCCGCTGGGGCTGAAGATCTCGCAGCCCGACGCTTCCGTCGCACCCTGGTTCCAGGAAGAGGTGCGGCGTGAACTGGAAAAACGTTTCGGCTCGGATGAGGTGCACGAAGACGGCCTGCGCGTCGAGACCACTCTCGACCTGAATCTGCAGCAGACCGCCAATCGCGCCGTCCTCGATGGCCTTGCCACCTACGAGCGGCGCCACGGATGGAAGGGAAAGCTCGAAAATGTGCTGCTCAGCGGCATCACCATCGAGCAGTACAGGCACCCCGACTGGGCTGTCGCCAGCGGCCCCGGAGACTATGTGCACGCGGTCGTGACAAGCGCGACGCCTCTCGAAATTCGCGCCCGCATGGGCGACGGCGCGATCGCAATCCAGCAACCGGACTGGCTGTGGACCGGCCAGCGCTATGGCGACGCGCTCGTCAAGCCCGGCGACGTCATCTATGTTCACCTGACGGACGCAACGGAGGGTACGGCGCGGCGCGCCACCCTCGAGCAGGACTCCGGCACGCAGGGATCGCTCTTCGCCATGGACAACACCAGCGGCGACGTACTGGCAATGGTGGGCGGCCGCGATTTTGCCGTGTCGCAGTTCAATCGCGCTACCCAGGCGCAGCGTCAGACCGGCTCAAGCTTCAAGCCTTATGTCTACACCACGGCTCTTGAAGAAGGCGCGAAACCCACAGACCTCATTGTCGATGCGCCGGTAAACTTTGGCGGCTACTCGCCGCACAACTACGAGAACAACTTCAAAGGGGCGATGACGCTGGCCGACGCCTTCGCTGAGTCACGCAACATCCCGGCCGTCAAACTGGCCGCTCGGGTAGGCATCCGCAAAGTCATCGATACCGTCCATCGCTTTGGTGTCACCTCCGAAATCCCGGCCTATTTGCCGGTCGCGCTCGGCGCCGCGGAGATCACGCTCCAGCAGCAGGTTGATTCGTACTCCGTCTTCCCCAACGATGGAATTCGCGTGACTCCTCGTCTCATTCGCAAAGTCTCGAATCGCGATGGCATCACCTTGTGGCAAGACCGCCCCGAGATCAATGGCGTCGTCTCGCAGCAGACGGCACGCGAGATGATGGTGCTCTTCCGCGCCGTGACGGACCATGGCACAGGAGCTGCTGTCGCTGCTCTCAAACATCCTCTGGGCGGCAAGACCGGCACCACGAGCGACTTCACCGATGCATGGTTCCTGGGCTTCTCGCCTTCGGTCACCTGCGGCGTGTGGGTTGGCTACGATGGTCGCCAAAGTCTGGGCGAAAAAGAGACAGGCGCTCGCGCGGCGCTGCCCATCTGGATTGACTTTATGCGCGCAGCGATGCAGGGCAAAGGCGACGAGCAGTTCCTGTCCGACCAGCAGAACACGCCGATGGATCAGGCAGCCGCTCTACCCCGAAAGCCCGAAGCGATGACTCTCCAGGGTCCGCAACCGAAGACCCCTCAGGCGCAGTCGCAGGACAATCGACCCGCTCGACCGAAGCCCGTGGGCCTCACCCGCGGTCGCTGATCTTGAAATAGCGCTTCGCTCGTGCGACATCTTTAAAAATTTGTGCTTTCAGCGCTTCGGGCGAAGGCCACGCCCTCTCCGGCCGCAACCGCATCAGGAACTCCAACTGCAGGGGCGTATTCTCGTCCATCTCCACTGGCTCGAAATTCAGGATGTGCGTTTCAACGCCGAAGCCTGCGCCTTCGAATGTCGGCCGGTTGCCGACGTTGGTGACTGCCTGAAAACAGTGTCCATCAATCGTTAGCCGTGTCACATAAACGCCGATTGCGGGCAACAGTTCGTCGTAGTGCGCCAGATTGACCGTGGGCACAAGCAGGCGCGAACCCACCCCGCGTCCACGCGCCTGCGTTGACCAGACGGTGACCGGACGGCCCAGCATCCAGCGCGCGCGCTTCACGTCGCCCGCAGCGACCAGCGCACGCACCGCAGAACTCGAAATCTCGAGCCCGTGCACCCGGACCGCGCGATGCAGGTGAACCTGGAATCCAAACTCGGCGCCGAATGTTTGCAACTCGGCGATACCGCCTTCGGCGCGATGTCCAAAGCGGAAGTTGCCGCCTTCGTGCAGAGCGTCCACGTGCAGCCGGCCCACAAGCACCTGGTCCACAAAATCCCGCGCACGCATCTGCGCCAGTTCGGCATTAAACGAAAGCACGAGGACGGCATCGATGCCAGTCGATGCCAGCAGGCCGATGCGCACCGGCATCGGCGTCAACAGCATGGGCGCCATCTCGGGCCGTAGAAACCGTTCCGGGTGCGGGTCGAATGTAATCGCCAGAGCCCGCGCACCCTTCTCGCGTGCCTCTCGTACTACCGAAGCAAGAATCTCTTGATGTCCGCGGTGAACGCCGTCAAAGTTACCCACGGCGGCTATGACGGGTCCCGCATCGCTTGGCAATTCTGCCAGTGAACGGTACACGGCAATCGACCGGACCGCGCCGCTCATAGAATCACCGGCACTGAAAGACCGTCGTAGGCCAGCGCGATCCCTTCGGGCAGGGATCGATTGGTTTCGGCATGGCCGAGATCATGCGCAATGTGCGTAAACCAGGTTTTCCGCGCGCCGATCCGCTGCGCCCAACTCACCGCTTGCCCCAACGTGGCGTGGCTGGGATGCGGCTTGTGGCGCAAAGCCGAGAGAATCACGCAGTCAAGCCCTTCGAGAAGCGCGAAGCTTTCTTCTGGAATGTCGCTCACGTCGGTGAGGTACGCAGTCCGCCCAAACCGAAAGCCCACGATACTCTGCTTGCCGTGCCGCACCGGCACACACACAAAGTCGACCCCGAAGACGCGATTGCTGGCCTGCAAGGGAACAAGACGCACCCGGGCACGATTGGGATAAGTGGCGGTCGGCGAAAGTGTGTAGTCGTAGATGCGGCCCAGGGTTGCGGCCGTCTCTTCTGAAGCGTACAGAGGAATCTCGCCGCCTTCGCGCGCAACCACGAAGCTCAGGGGCCGCAGATCATCCATGCCCAGGATGTGATCGGCATGGCCATGGGTGTAGAAGACTGCGTCGACACGGGCCACACCCGCCCGCAAGGCCTGCTCGCGAAAGTCGGGGCCGGTATCGATGACCACAACTCGCTCGCGACCCGACTCATGCCAGCGCAACAAAATAGAGGGTCTCAGACGGCGATCGTGCGGATCCGAAGAGGTGCACACATCGCAACTGCACCCGAGTGTCGGAACCCCCATCGAAGTTCCCGTTCCGAGAAATGTGAGCAGTCCCTCCATCCCCGGACTCTAACGCTTTTTCGTCGGCGGGGGCGGGGCCTGTACGCCCTGCATCGAGATCATGTTCGTAAGTTCGAGAAACGTCATGCGAACGTCAAACAGCACCGTCTGCAGCGTGCGATCCTCAAGCTCACTCAAGTTGCCCTTCGACTTCTCACCGAGTACGGCAAGCATATCGATGGTCTGACGCGCGCCGAGAATGTCCACACGCGGGCGTTGGCCTTCCTGGGTTCCTGCGCCCATCTGGATCATGGCCGACAGGTAAAGCTGCTGCACCAGGTGCTCAAATCCCACGGGCGGTTGCGCACCCATTCCTGGATTTTGTGCGCGTACCAGGTCCTCGATCCGTTGTGCAGACGCGTCGTAAGTGGCCTTCTGCTGCCGGCTCTCTTCGGCCGTCGGAGCCGGGGGCAACTCGCCCGGAAGCTCTTCTTCGGGCGCTGCAGCCGTGGGCTCAGGCGGCGCTGGGCTCGGCGGCGGCACCAGTTGCGGTCCGGCGGTGGGTTCACTCGGCGCAGCCTCACGTTCGGGCTTGGCGTCGGTGGTGTGATCCTTCTCTTCGTCCGCCTTCATCTTGCGGCGATCGATGACCTCAAATTTTGGTGTGTCGCTCATGTCCCTGCTTCCCAATTCAATTCCGATCAAAGACGGGGCGCAGCGCTCAGAATCTGCGCTTTGCCCGCCTGCTCGCCGACGCGATACGTCAAGGGTTCTTCACGCGTCTCCGCCTCGCTGCGCAGCATCGCCAGCGCGAACGTGCGGGTGCCGGCCGGCAAAGGTAGTTCCGCTGCACTCGTGACTTGTCCCACCGTCGCATCGCCCAGCATCAATTCTGTGCCGCCGGCGGCCACAGGCCCTACCAACCCGAGCAAGCGCAGATGTCGATGGACATTGCCCCGCGAATGGATGCGCTCCACAATCTCCTGCCCCAGGTAGCATCCCTTGTTGAAGTGCAGCGCCCTCGTCTGCGAAGTCTCCTGCGGCAAATCGCGTTCTGCCATATCCAGCCCATACGTGGGAATTCCCTCTGCCACGCGAAACCGCTCAACCATACCGACGCCTACGGGAGTCGCCCCCGCCGTGCGCAGGCAAGACCACAACTTGCCCAATCCCGCCGCGGGTAGAAAGAACTCATAGTGCGCGCCTAGTTGGCCGAAGTTGCGCACCATGCGCAGCTGCCAGCCGTTCCACTCCACCGTCGTGCCCGTCATGGGCTCGCTCAAAGTAGGAAGACCCACGCGCTCAAGTACATCTCCCGCCTTTGGCCCCGTCAGCCCCACGGCCGTCTCCGGAGTCTCCTGTCCCAACGCAACCAACTCCACATCGTCCATGATGATGAAGTGCTCGAGGTGCGCCATCAGCCGTGCATACTGGTCGGCCGCAATCTCCAGTCTGAGCGCATCGGCTTCACGCCATGTGGTTAGGTCGCCCTGAATCCGTCCCTGCGCATTCAAAACCAGGTTCCAGGCGCCGCTGTTAGAACCAAGGTCGTGCACCGTGTTTGAAACCATGCCGCTCAGCCAGCGAAAGCGATCCTCGCCCCGCACGGCGACTCGGCGCATCCAACCTAAGTCGTGCACCGCCGCACCCGTGGCAAGTGCCGCTATTTCCGTCTGGGGTGCGTCCAACTCCCATGGGGTCTGCACCGATCGATACTCCACCAGCCGGGGCGGCTTCGGAGAAGCCGTGAGCAATGTTGCAAGTGGAGTAATGACAGCAGTTGTCGCAAGCGCCAGATCAGTCATAAAGAGAACATTTCCGCGGTCCGCCGGTCAGATTCTCTCCGACGGGATTCGCCTTCAACCGCATCCTGATTATAGCCTTGAGATTGGCCGGCCTTCTCGGTGCCCTAAACCACTGTCCAGAGGAGATAACATGCGCTCGAAGTCAGCATGGATGCGAAAACAAGCTTGGATCTGGGCCGTGGTCCTGGGCCTCTGTTCGTCCGTTGCCGGGTGGGCGACCCAGCAGCCAGCCCGGGCGCCGCTTGCAGCATCCGCGCAAGCCTCGCCCAATCCTCCCAAAGCGAGTGGCGAGACACACATCACGCCCGATCAGGCCAAAGAACTCTTTGCGTTGGTCGATCAGCTCCTGAAGTTTTCCTCTGACGAGACCGGCCTGCCCATTAAAAGCGACGTCAAACGCCAGCTCACCACGCGCAATGCCGTCGAAAGTTATTTGACTGAGAAGTTCAACGAGGATGAAGACGCCAAGCGGATGCAGCGGAGCGAGATCGTCCTGAAAAAATTCGGCCTGCTCGACCGCGACTTCGATCTCAAGCCCTTTCTCCTCTCGCTGCTCAAAGAACAGATCGAAGCCTACTACGACCCCAAAGACAAAACGGTCAATATGCTCGACTGGGTTTCGATCGACGAGCAGAAACCCGTGCTCGCCCATGAGCTCACCCACGCGCTGCAAGATCAGCATGTCGACCTCGACAAATGGAGCGACCAGACTCCACCCGACGTCTCGCTCAACTCTGGCGATGACTCCGTGCACCTGGCGAAGGATGAACTCGACACCGCACGCGAAGCAGTCACCGAAGGACAAGCCACGGCCGTCATGATGGACAACATCCTGAAGCCGATGGGACATAGCCTGATCAAGGACCCTGAAGTGGTCGAAGTGATCAAGCAGGGGATGACCGGGACGGGCGACTCGCCGGTGCTGGCGCGGGCCCCGTTGCTGCTCTCTGAATCGCTCATGTTTCCCTATCGCGAAGGCCTCAGCTTCGAACAGGATGTGTGGATGGATCAGGGCCAGGCCGCTGCATTTTCCGGCGCCCTCGACCGCCCGCCCACATCCAGCTGGGAGATCATGAACCCCCGCGAATATGAGAAAGGCCACATGCCGGTCGTTCCTCTTCTTCCTGACATCCATCCGCTCGTCGACGGCTTGTATCGCCCCTACGACATCGGTCAGGTGGGCGAGCTCGACGTGCACATTCTCACCGGAATCTTTGGCGGAGAAAGCGCGGCCCGCACTCTGACTCCTGCATGGGACGGCGGCCTCTACTGGGCAGGGCAGCTGCGTAGCGCAACGCCCGCGGAACAAGCGTCCACTAAATCCATCGCCTTGCTCTATCTCTCGGTGTGGAAGAGCAGCGAATCTGCGCAGGAATTCGCCAAGCTCTACGCGTCTGAATTGGGGCGCAAGTATTCAGGACTGAAACCGGACATGGAGTCGCAGAAATCCTCGAGCGACGGCACGGAGGAGCAGGTCTACACCGCCAGCGAGGGTCCTGTCGTCATCACCCGGCGCGGCAAAATGGTGTTTGTCACTGAGAGTTTTGATCTCGACCTCGCACGGCGCCTCACATCGTTGGTTCTGGATGCGCAGGGGGCAGGCGAACTGAAGCTGGCAGCTGCGCCGAAGACCATGCAGCGTGTGCCAACTCTGCAGAGGGCGTCTTTCGATCGACGGCAGCCTGAGGCGAGCCCGGTCAAAGCGCAGCCAAACGATCCGCTCACCGGCAGCTTCGTTCGCTTTTTCTCTGATTGCGGCGTGATGAAGTTCGCAGTCGATGCGACCCTGCGCAGCATTCGCTAAGCAGCACGACCCGCGACCAGAGTCTCAGGCTTCCGCCGGCTTGTTCACCATGTACTCGTTCACCAGTTCCGCCACCAGAACTGCGGTCGGGACGGATACCAACGCCCCCACCACACCCGCCACTGCGGAGCCAAGGAGCAGCGACACGAGAATCGCCAGGCCTGGAAGCCCGACCCGGCTCTTCATAATCCGTGGAACCAGGAACGAGTTCTCGACCTGCAGGTAAATGAGATAAAAGACCGCAACGCCGATCACGCGTCCCCACGAATCAATCGCAGCCACCAGCAGCGCGAGTGCGATGCAGACCGCCGCGCCCACCACGGGAATTACGTTCAACAATCCCGTCAGGGCCCCCAGCGCATAGGCGTAGCGCAGATGCAGCGAGATGTAAACGATCGTGCTGGTCAGTCCGAGCACCAGCATCAGGGTTCCCTGCCCGATGAGCCACTTACCCATCCTCACTTCTGCGCGCTGCAGCGTGTGATCCAGCCGCTCTCGATTCCTGGGTGGAAAGAACGATAAGAACCACCGGTATGCGTGGTCTCCTTCGAGAATGAAGTAGACCGTCAGAATCAAGCCCATGACGACTTTGAATAGCTTGCCCGCCCAGTCCTTGATCGAGACCAGCACGTAGGTCGCAGCGCTGCCCGCGAAGTTCTGGATCTTCGCATCGAGATCGTCGGCATCAATGCGATCGGCAAAGGGAATGCTCTTGACCTTCTGCACCAGTGCCGGAATCCGCGTGGGCGCTTCCTTCGAGAATTCCTGCAAGTCTCGGATCACCGGCGGAAGAGCCAAAAATCCGAACGCTAACAAGACGCCAACGGCAGCCAGAGGAAGAACGAAGACCGCAACCCGTCGAAACGGTTGCCAGCCTCGCACCTGCACCTTCGAAACTGCGTGGACAACCGGCGCGAAGACGACGGCAAACAGCGCGCTGACATAGAGCAGCACCAATACGTCGCGAATAAGCCACGCGACGTAGCAGGCTAGCGCAAGGATAAAAACGAAGACGATATCGCTGCGCCGGCTACGTTGTGCTCGAGTAATCTCAGTCATCCGCGGTGCTCAATCCGTCTTTGCCCTTTATTGATCGCCGCCCAAGATCGACCCGACGATGCCGCCCAACAACGCGCCACCCGCTGCAGGACCCACCTGGCGGCTCTCGCCACGCGGCAGGTACTCGCTGATCTGATGCGCCAAACGCGAAATAGGCAGCGTCTGCAGCCATACCGTTCCGGGCCCCGTGAGGACCGCCAGGAACAGGCCATCTCCGCCAAAAATCATGTTCTTGATGCCCGGCACCGTGGTGATCTGGAACGATACCGACGCTTGGAACGCTCCCACGTGTCCCGGATGCACGCGCAACATCTCGCCGGGCGCGAGGTTCTTCACGATCAATTCTCCTGAGAGCTCGAGCCACGCCATCCCGACACCGCTCAGCTTTTGCAGCAGGAAACCGTCGCCGCCGAAGATACCCGCGCCCAGCGACTGTTGGAACCCGACGCCAATCGAGACTTGCGGAGTAGCACACAAAAATCCATGCCGATGAATCAGGTACTCCTGCCCCGGCCCCACCTGCACCGGAACAATGTGACCCGGCACCTTGGTGGCAAAGGATACTTCACCCGGATATTGGTAGGCGCGATACTCCGTCATGAAGATGCTTCCGCCGCCGGCCACGCGCTTGAGCACGCCGAACAGCCCGCCGCCGCCGCCCATCTGCGTATGCGTCGTCATCTGGATCGAGGCGGTCATCCATGAAAGCTCACCGCTCTCTGAGAAAACGGTCTCGTTTGGATCAAGTTGAACGTCCAGCACCGGCATCGTGGTGCCTTGAATCCGGGTCTGCATGCTGAGACTCCCTCCTATTTTTGGCAAGTGTACAGGCTGTAACCAGCGGAGCCCACAACTAAAATCGCGAACCGAAATGCAATCCGCAATACAAGCCTTCGATGACCGCAGCCACCCTAGCTCAAACGCAAAGCAGGCCTCGCCGGTTCCATCTCAGCCACAAAATTGGGTTGCGTGCCGGCGAGATGCGAACTGGAGATTGAGTTCGGTCGATTTGCTGAGCGACTGCGCCGGCCGCGCTCAAACCGGCGCGAGTTGTCCGATTTCATACTCCCGCTCGAGGCCTGTCGGGGACTCGGAGATCCTGACCAGCAGCTTCCCATTCGAGTCGCACGAGTACTCCTCGCGCACCGTCAGGCCATTCGGGAGAGCAATCGATCGCACCGGCTCACCTGCCAGATCGCGTCCCCACAACTGGGGATCGAAGGGGAATTGAATCTGCTCCCAGTTGGTGATCTCCCCAATCGGCTGGCCTTCTTCGCTCAGCTGCGAGCACTCCAGATAACGGAAATGGCCAATGTTGTGCGCTGGTTGGTAGATGCGCTCGTAGCGAAGAGGCGGCTCATCGGGTGCGGGTAAGCGGGCGCCTCGCGGAAAGATCAGGTCGAAAACAATCGTTCCGCCGGAATCGGCTTCGCGCCAGATACCGAAGTTGTGCGTGAACTGATCCCTCAGCGGATCGGAGGCCGCCGCGGCGCGAATCGCCAGTCCCACGGCGCTCGCCGAGCGCATATACGCTGACCGTCGGACTTTGCGTCCGAAGTTCTCGCGCAGCACCCGTCCCACTGCAGGCAATTCTGAACCGCCTCCCGTCACGTAGAGCGTGTCGAGCTCACCTTCGGCGTAGGTCTGCAGCATTCTGTCTACCATTTGCTTGGTTGCGTCAATCAACGGGCGACAGCGCTCGTAGTACACATCCACTGGAATCGTGACTTCCTTCATCCCCGGCCGCACGCGCTCAAAGTCAATCGTCACCTTGCGCGTATTCGGATTGAGCGACTCTTTCTTCTCGCGGCACTCGTCCAGCAGCCTGCGGCGCTCGAACTGCGAGAAGGGTGGATTAGGGCCAGCAATCACCGCCGCAATGTTCGCGAGAATTTCATCGAAGTCGTCCCCGCCCAGGTTCGGGATGCCATCGGAGGCTTCCACGATGTTTTCCCCATCGCGAAGCGTTACCAGCGAAACATCGAAGGTGCCGCCGCCAAGGTCATACACCAAAAGACCGCTGCCGGCTTTGTTCTTGCGTTCGTCGCTGCTGCGATACCCAAACTCGATGGCCGCAGCCGACGGCTCGTTGACCACCCCGAGAACCTTGAAACCCGCAGCCTGCGCGGCCTCCTCGGTCATGAATCTCTGGTTGCTGTTGGCATTCGCTGGAACCCCCAGCATCGCCTCCAGGGGCTCGCCGGGCTCCGCGCCCAGGTTCGAGTGCTCCACGAGCTGCTGAAACAGGGCCGCCATCATCTCCGCCATCACCTGGCGCAAGGGAACCAGCTGCCCGCCGACCTGGACCTCCGTGTGGGGTCCTGCCGAGCGCAACGCCCGTTTCAACGACCGCACCAGCGTCCATTGCTCCTGCTCCTGCACCGCGATGGCATCCCATCCGTACACCCGTGTCTTACCCTTTGCGGCCAACACGGGAGGAAACCAGTCCCGCATCTGCCCGTCAGGCGCTTCGAAGTGCACAAGGGGATAATTGCCACGATCGGCTACCGCGATCACGACACGCGTCGTACCAAAATCAACGCCTATACGCATAGTTCCAGTTTAGCGTGCGCTTCAATTCAAATTGGATTAAGAAAATACACAACGCAAATCCTTTAAAATGAAACTGACGTGCAAACCATTCGTGTAGACACTCCCTCAGCCCGATACGACGTTTTTGCAGGCAGCGGCTTGCTGCGCACACTTGCTCCCCGCATCGCGCGCATCACCCGCGATTTGCCCCGCCGCGTCTTCGTTGTCACTTCGCCTGAGATCTGGGCCCTTTGGGGAGAGGCTTTTGTTGCCTCGTTTGCCGAACCGCCCATCGCCCTCTTTCTCCCCCCGGGAGAACAACGCAAGACCATGGCCAGCGCGGAGCGACTGTTGCGCCAGATGATTGCGGCCGGCGGTGATCGAGGATCGCTGCTGATCGCCTTCGGCGGCGGGATCGTGGGCGACGTGGGCGGCTTCGTGGCCGCCATCTTCATGCGCGGCATTCCCTACGTCCAGGTCCCCACCACCTTTCTTGCTCAGGTTGATTCCTCGGTGGGCGGCAAGACTGGCGTCAATCTGCCCGAGGGCAAGAACCTCGTCGGCAGCTTTCACCATCCCATCGCCGTCTTCGCAGACATTGAGGTCCTGGGCACCCTGCCTGATCGCGAACTGCGCGCCGGTCTTATGGAGAGCATCAAGGCCGGCATCATCCGCGACCGCGCCCTGGTGCGCTACATGGAAGAGAACGCCGCAAAGATTCTGAACGCTGACCCCAAGGCGCTTGAGAAAGTAATCGCCACCTCCATCCAGATCAAAGCCAAGGTCGTGGGACGCGACGAACGTGAGAACGGCTTGCGCATGATCCTGAATCTTGGGCACACGGTGGGTCACGCCATCGAGCAGGTCACGCGCTACAAGGTGTTGCTGCATGGCGAAGCAGTCGGCTGGGGCATGATCGCCGTTCTTGCCATCGCCAGGCGTCGCGGCACGATCTCGACGCAGCAATTTGAACGCCTCGAGCGCCTGATCCACGGGTACGGCCCGCTCCCGGAACTCAAAGTACGCGCACCCAAGCTCATCGCTGCGACCGGTGCCGACAAGAAGAATGTCGGTGGAGTCAGGCGGTTCGTTTTGCCCATTGGAATCGGTGACGCGGGTGTGGTGGAAGATGTGACGCCGGCCGAGTTGTCCGTAGCGATTGGCTACATGCTGACCCAGGCGCGGGAACGGCGCAGCTGATGCCGAATACGGGAGCCAGACCTGCGGGTGTTCACGACGAAGCCGCCGCGGCACAGTCTGTGCGCGCGATGTTCGAATCGATCGCTCCCCGTTACGACCTGCTCAACCACGTTCTCTCCGCCAACATCGACAGGCTCTGGTGGCGCCGGACCGCGCGCCAGTTTCGCTCTGTTCTGGCCGAACCCGATGCGGCAATTCTCGACATCTGCTGCGGCACCGGCGACATGACAATGGCTCTACTCAAACATCGCCCACGCGAAGCACGGCCGATCCTCGCCGGCGATTTCGCGCGCCCCATGCTCAGCCGCGCCGCGACTAAATTTACGCGCTTCAAAAGTGCCTCAGCCGTTCCCATTGAAGCCGACGCACTGCATCTTCCCCTACGTTCCGCATCGCTCGACCTGGTCGTCACCGCTTTCGGCTTCCGCAATCTCGCCAACTATCAGGCTGGACTGCGCGAGTTCCATCGCGTGCTCAAGCCCGGAGGAAAACTGGGCATCCTCGAGTTCAGCGAACCCGGCGGAATCCTCGGCAAGGCGTACGCCATCTATTTTCGACGCATCCTTCCGGCCGTGGGACGCGCTCTCTGCGGAGAAAGCGGCCCCTACGCGTATCTCCCCGCATCGGTGGGCAGCTTCCCTTCTCCGTCCGAGTTGCTGAGGCTGATGGGCAACGTGGGTTTCCATGGCACATGGCAGCCCTATACCTTCGGCATCGCCGGGTTGTATACCGCCACGCGCAGCGATTAGCCTTAAAGAAGGAACGCTACGGAGATCCCCCATGATTGCCCACAGCGAGTGGAAGCAAGACAACGTTTTTGAAGGTGTTGCTGAGAACGGCAACAAGATCGTCTTTGACGCCGACGCCGCCCACACCCACGGTCCCAGCCCCATGGAAGCTGTCCTGATGGCCCTCTGCAGCTGCACCTCGGTTGATGTCGTCAGCATTTTGAAAAAGAAGCGTGAAACCATCACTGGACTCCGCGTTTCGGCAGTGGCCCAGCAGGCGCCTGAACCGCCGCGCGTCTTTACCCACATCAAGCTCACCTACGCGGTACGCGGTGCGCGGTTGACCCGCAAAGCGGTCGAAGATGCCGTCTCTCTGTCCAAACACAAATATTGCTCGGTCTCGCTGATGCTCGAGAAAGCTCTGCCCATCGAATACGAAATCGTCTATCCGGATGGAGAACCCGTCGCATGAACGGACGGCTTCTGCTGCGCTTGTTTCGCATGGCCTCGCTCATCGTGGCCCTGGTCGTCGTCGCGCTGCTTTCGGCCATCACCACCATGCACTTCGCGATTCATGGCGCTGAAGTGCAAGTGCCATCACTCAAAGGCATGACGGTCGCGGATGCACGAAGCCAGGCCGCCGGAATGGGACTGAACCTCAACGTCGACAATCGCTACTACTCGGGAGATGTCGCGGCCGGCCACATCCTCACCCAGTCGCCTGCTCCCGGCACGGTGGTGCGCCGCGAGTGGCACGTGCGTGTCGCTGAAAGCCTCGGCCCCCAGAAGGTCGACGTACCCGATATCGTCGGAATCGATCAGCGTGTCGCAGCATTTCAGTTGCGCCGCGTCGGTCTCGATGTAGGATCCACAGCAAAGCTCCCAGACAACGCGGTAGAAGAAGGAACCGTCATCGCTCAGGATCCGCCCTCGCACGCGCAGGGCATCGAGCGGCCGAGCGTGAACCTCCTTGTCGCTGCTGCAGACGACTCGCCTCCCGACGGATACGTCATGCCTGATCTGACGGGTGTTCCGATCGTGACTGCCCAGGCTCAACTGGCGAAGGTCGGTTTCAAAGTTGCACCGCCCACGTTTATCGACGTGCCGGTGCCTCCGGTCGGCGAGGGCAATGCACCGCCTGCATCCCCCATCGCTCCCGGCTCCGTGATCGGACAGCAACCCATCGCGGGCGCACGCGTCGACGTCAACAGCCAGGTCACACTCACAGTCGCCAAGTAATGCGCGTCCCTCCGCGGGCGAGGTGCATCAAAAAATCAGATGAATCCCAACGCCGAGCCTCAGCAGCGTGCGAACGCGGTGCGCGATTTGTCACACGCATGGCGCGCATTGCGTCATCGCAATTTTCGGCTGTTCTTCGGCGGACAAAGCATCTCGCTCATTGGCACATGGATGACCAGGGTCGCTACCTCGTGGCTTGTCTACCGGCTCACCAAGTCTTCTCTGCTTCTGGGCACGGTCAGCTTCGCCGGCCAGATCCCCACCTTCCTGCTCGCGCCCCTGGCGGGCGTCCTCGTCGACCGCATCGATCGCCGCAAAGTTCTTGTCTGGACGCAGACTCTGGCGATGGTGCAATCCTTTGCCCTTGCATGGTTGACTCTGGCACACCTCATCAACATCCCTGAGGTGCTGGCGCTCAGCGCGATGCAAGGCGTCATCAACGCGTTTGACATGCCGGGCCGCCAGTCCTTCATGGTCAAAATGGTGGAGGAGCGCGCTGACCTCTCCAATGCCATCGCCATCAACTCCTCAATGGTGAACGCAGCCCGCTTGATCGGTCCCTCGCTCGCCGGAATTCTGATCGCTGCAACCAGCGAAGGGTGGTGCTTTCTGGTCGACGGCATCAGCTACGTCGCGGTCATCGCATCGCTCCTCATGATGCGTATCGCGGCAAACAATGAGGTTCCCAGGAAGACTTCGATGCTGGTGCAGTTGCGCGAGGGCTGGACCTACGTCGCGGGCTTCGCACCGATCCGCACCATCCTCTTGCTCTTCGCGTTGCTAAGCCTGATGGGATGGCCCTTCATGGTGCTCATGCCCGTCTTTGCCGTGCAAGTTCTGCACGGAGGCCCGCACACATTGGGCTTTCTCATGGGAGCCGTTGGCATCGGATCGCTCGCTTCCGCATTGAGCCTGGTCCTGCGGCGCTCCGTACGCGGCCTGGGCAAAATGATTCCTATAGCCGCCGTCGCCTTCGGTACAGGCCTCATTGCCTTCGGCTTCTCCACCAATCTTTTTCTCTCCATGCTCCTCATGCTGCTCACCGGCTTCGGCATGATGCAGGGCCTGACCGCGAGCAACACCATCATTCAAACCCTCGTCGACGAGAAGATGCGCGGCCGCGTCATGAGTTACTACACAATGGCCTTCGTCGGCATGGCGCCGTTCGGCAGCCTGCTGGCCGGCACACTCGCCCATCTCATCGGCGCGCAGCACACAGTCATCGTGAGCGGTATCGCCTGCCTCTTCGGAGCTGTCTGGTTTTGGTGGCGGCTCCCGCATATTCGCAAAGACATGCGCCCGATTTATGAGCGACTGGGCATCATTCCACAAAGCGGTCTCGCCGAAGAAACCGCGCAAAACTGAGGTGCAACCGCGGTGTACGATGACATTGCCATGGGAATGACTGAAGACCTCGACCGCATCGCCCTGCAGGAGCGCGAACTTGTCCTGCCTGCATTTGACACGCTGATTGCGTGGCAACTAGGAAGCCGCATCCGCGCCATGGCGACGGAACGAAACCTCCCGGTCGTCATCGATGTGCGCCGCTTCGGCCAGCCACTCTTCTACATTGCACTCGAAGGCACCACGCCCGACAATGTGGAATGGGTGCGCCGGAAGAGCAACGTGGTCGCACGCTTCCATTGCAGCTCGTACGCGATCGGACTGAAAGAGAAGTTGAAGAACGTGACCCTCATCGAGAGTCAGGGTCTTCCGCTTGCCGACTACGCAACCCACGGAGGCTCTTTTCCCCTCGCGGTCACAGGAGCTGGAATCCTTGGGAGTGTAACGGTCTCGGGTCTGCCGCAGCGCAGTGATCACGAGCTTGCCGTTGAGGCCCTGTGCGCTCAGCTCGGCAAGGATTATGCGGCCCTGCGTCTGCCCACGGAATAAACGAGATCAATTTTTACTGAGGAGCGCCACGAAGAACCCATCGGAGCCAAACGCGCCCGGCATCAAGCGTAGATGGCCTTCAGGACTCACGCACCCCTTGAGCCTCGCGGCTCCCTCGACAGTCAAGACACCTTCGCCCATCATTGCCTCGATCCGTTCGCTCAACGGCAACACGCGCGCCTCTGACTGCTCGCGCAAAATGGCTTCGACGACCGCCTCGTTCTCCTCCCGCTCCAGCGAACAAGTGGAATACACCACACGCCCGCCCGGCCGTACAGCCTGGAGCGCGGTGCGAAGAATGGCCATCTGCCGCTCCGCCTGCCGTGGGAAATCGTCCGCCTTCAGCCGATGCCTGATCTCTGGATTGCGCCCCAGCGTTCCCGTCCCGCTGCAAGGCACATCCGCGAGCACCAAATCGTAGAAAGATTTTTCCTTGATCGCGCCCGCATCCTCTTGCCTGCACTCGACCCGTTCGCCCAACGGCGCGAGCCGTTCGCGCAAGCGTCCAAGTCGTTGCGGACTCGCTTCGCAGGCCACAATCCTTGCCTGCGGATTGCGTTCCGCAAGCAGCAGTGTCTTGCCCCCCGGCGCCGCGCAGCAGTCCAGGATTGCGTTTCCATGGCCCGCGATCTCGCCCACCAGTTGCGACCCTTCATCCTGAAAACGCACGCGCTCCTGCTGAAACGCTTCCGTCGCAGGCACATCGCCGGCCGTCACAACGCGCGCAGCGGTTAACAGCTTTCCTGGCTCCAGCGCGATGCCGGCCTGCAAGAGATCTTTTTCCGAATCGAGCCCCACAAGGCGAATCGCTGTCTGCGGCTCCTGCAGGCCAAAGGCGCACATCGCTCGCAAAGCTTCGGATCCGTACCGCTGCTGCCATCGCTCCGTCATCCACGACGGATAGGCTTGCACTGGATCGACATTCGCCTCCGGCCGGGGAGCACTCGCCACTTTGCGCAGGACGGCATTCACCATGCGCGCTGCAAAGCGATGTCCTGCATCCTTTGCCAGTTCCACGCTCTCGTCGATCGCGGCATGCGCAGGAATGCGCTCCATGCGCAATATCTGAAATGCTCCCAGCCTCAGCGCAAGGCGAATCTCGGCATCCAGCTTCGCACCGGGGCGATCGAGAAACTGCCGAATCTCTGCGTCCAACCAGATCTGCCAGCGCAAGACTCCGAGCACCAGAGCGGTTGCCAGGTGACGATCCGCTGGCGACAATACTGAAACTGATTTGGTGCGCAACAGGTCGTCGGAGTGCGCGCGCTTTCGCTCCACTGTCTGCAGAATTTCAAAGGCAACTTTACGCGCTGGAGAGATGGCCATCGCTCAGCCCAGCCGCATGCCCGGCGTGAGATGCGTCCCTCGAAGAAACTCCGCCGCAGTCATCCGGTTCTTGCCCTCAAGCTGCAGTTCAGTCAAGGCCACGCACGTTTCATGGGCACACCGCACCAGCAGGCGGCTCTGATCGACGAAAAGCTGCCCGGGTTCTGCAACGGCCTTCGCAGCCTGTCCGCCGGCCACCAATTCCATCTTGTGCACGATCAACTTTTTCGCATCGAGCACCGTGAACGCGCCGGGCCACGGCTGAAAGCCGCGCCAGCGGTTCCTTAATTCCGCCGCGGCATGCGCAGCAAAATCCATACGGCCATCTTCACGCGTCAGGATCGGCGCCAGCGTTGCCCGCGTAGGATTCTGGGGCTTCGGCTGGAGGCTCCCATCGGCAAGTCCGGACAGTGTCTCCACCATCAGCGGCGCACCCTTCTCAGCCAGAACTGCAAACAAATCCGCGGCCGTCTGGTCTGGCCCAATCGGCACTTCCTGCTGCAATAGCATCGGCCCCGTATCGAGCCCTTCTTCGAGCAGCATCGTCGTGTTGCCGGTAACGGTCTCACCCATGGCCACAGCCCATTGAATCGGCGCAGCCCCGCGATACTTCGGCAACAAGGAGCCATGCAGATTGATGCATCCGAATCGTGGCAGCGCGAGCATCCACGGCGGAACGATGCGCCCGTACGCAACCACCACAATCGCATCCGGCGCGATAGCCTCAAGCTGCGCGCGAAAGTCGGCATTGTTGCGAATCTTGTCGGGCTGGGTCACGGCCAGGCCCACGTCCAGCGCAGACTGCTTCACGGGTGTCGGTTCAATAATTTGCTTACGTCCAACCGGGCGGTCGGGCTGCGATACCACCAGCGCGATCTCCTGGCCTGCCGCGTGAAGCGCCTGCAGCGTAGGCACAGCAAACTGCGGAGTTCCGCAGAAAACCAGCTTCACGGCTTTACCACGTGCCTTCGCGCTGCATCTTGCGAATCTTGCGCATGGTTAGGTCGCGCTTCAATGCGCTCATGCGGAAGACGAACAGCATTCCATCGAGATGATCGATCTCGTGCTGAAAGGCACGCGACAAAAGTTCTTCGCCGTCCATCTCAAACCACTTGCCTTTCTCATCCTGGGCGCGAATCCGCACCTTGGCAGCCCGCGCAATTTTCTCGCGAATCTCAGGAAAGCTCAGACAGCCTTCTTCCTCGTACTGTTTGCCTTCGCGAAAGATAATCTCCGGGTTGATCAGCACCAGCTTCTGCGCCGGATCCTTGCCCTGGCCCAGGTCGATCACCGTTACGCGCTTGGCCACGCCCACTTGCTGTGCGGCCAGACCGATGCCCTGCGAGGCGTACATCGTCTCAAACATGTTCGCAACAAACTTGCGCAACTCGGCGTCGAATTCGGTCACCGGCTCCCCCGGCTGCTGCAACACGGGGTCCGGGTATTTCACGATCTTCAGAATCATTCTTTCTACTAGTAGCTCCGTATCTGTTCGATGTAGCCCTGAAAGTTCCGTTTCATCTCCAGCGCCGAGTCCCCACCAAACTTCTCATGCGCCAAATTCGCCAGCGTCATCGCCACCATGGACTCAGCCGCAACACCCGCGGCCGGCACGACACAGATATCGCTGCGCTCATAGCTTGCGCTCGTTGCTTCGCGCGTGTCGAACCGCACCGATGCCAGTGGCCGCCGCAGCGTCGAGATGGGTTTCAGATAGCCGCGCACCACGAGATCCTCGCCGTTCGATACGCCGCCTTCGATCCCGCCAGCATTGTTGTGCTCCCGTGTGAAGCGCGTGGGTTTGCCTGTCTCTCCGTCCGCATAATGAATCGCATCGTGCACCATCGAGCCGAACGATTCCGCAGCCACCACACCGCGCCCGATCTCGACCGCCTTCACCGCCTGCAGGCTCATCACCGACCACGCCAAGAGCCCATCCAGCCGCTCGTCCCATGTTGCGTAGGTGCCCAGGCCCGCGGGCACTCCGTGCGCCACCACTTCAAACACGCCGCCCACGGTGTCGCCGGTGCGGGACGCATGTTCGACTTCTTCCTTCATGCGTGCTTCGGTCGCCTCATCCACGCAGCTCAGCAGGATTTCACTCCGCGCTGCCACCGCCGCAATCTCGTCCCACGTCGCAGGTCGCTCCAACTCCACCCGGCCTACGCGAATCACGTGGCTGGCAATCTCAATGCCCAGCTCGCGCAGCAGCAGCTTGGCAAATGCGCCGCCTGCCACCCGTGCCGTCGACTCGCGCGCCGAGGCCCGCTCCAGCACATAACGCGCATCGGGAAAGTTGTACTTCAATGCGCCGGCCAAATCCGCATGCCCCGGCCGCGGAGATGCGACCGCCTGATGTTTCGATGGATCGCCGGCCTCGACAGGCAGCTTCTCTTCCCAGTTTTTCCAGTCTCGATTGACGATTTCGATCGCCACCGGCGACCCGATCGTTTTGCCGTGCCGTACCCCACTCAACACGTGGATCTTATCCGTCTCGATCTTCATGCGGCCGCCGCGACCATAGCCCTGCTGGCGCCGCCACAATTCGCGGTTCACAAACTCGACATCGACGGGAAGTCCCGCCGGCAGCCCCGAGACCAGCGCAATCAAAGCCTCCCCGTGCGATTCACCGGCTGTCGAAAAACGGATCATATCTTCTTGATTGTAATGGATCAGTGGGCAACGAAACAGCGAATCAGAGAAACCGCGAATGACTGCAACGCTGAGAGATTTAGGTTCGCTCTTTTGCTGTTTCTCTGTTTCACTGTTCCCATGAGCTACTTCCTCTTCAAATCCGAACCCGATGTCTACTCCTACGACAATCTGGTCCGCGACCAGGAGACCACCTGGGACGGCGTCACCAATCCCACAGCTGTGAAACATCTGCGCGAAATGAAACCCGGCACGCACTGGATCTTCTACCACACCGGTGACGAGCGTACTGCAGTCGGAACTGGCACCGTCGTGAGCGTCGACCCCGCCAACCCAAAGGTTCCCGTGGTCCGCGTCAAGGCCGGCAAGCGCCTCAAGACGCCAAAGACCCTCGCATCCGTCAAGGCAGAAAAGCTCTTTGCCCAGTCGCCGCTGGTCCAGATCGGACGCCTCTCGGTCGTCCCTCTCACCAAAGAGCAGTGGGACTGGTTCCTGGCCTAGCCCCTGCCTACCTTCACTGCCCGAATTGCCGAAGATGATGGTCGCAGTGCAAATACGCCCAGCGCATCCATTCTTTCTCCGTCATCTTTCCAAACATCGGGTGAGGACAAAACTCGAAAGCGCGAGGAGAGTTCGTGAACTTCTCTATGGCCGCGAACAAAGCGTGCAGGTCGGCTTCAAACTCGGCCGGAGGCGTACCACCGACCCCCTGCTCAAACTCGGGGCGGGTCTTCACCCCCTGGGGCCACTTCATCGGCCCGTAGAGCGCGATCCCCCTCATCAGCCGCCAGAAGCTGAAGCGCTTGAGAACTGCCGGCTTCTCTCCCATCACACCGCGAAAGCTGTCGGTCAGGTGGCAGACCATTTGGGCGGCATTCATCTTGCCCCAATGCCGCATCGTCTCCGGCTGCAGGTTCCTCAGGCGAGCCTCAATTGCGGCCTTGTCGCCGGGATCATTGAGCTTTTTCGCGCTCAAACTCCCTCCAGTTTCCTCTGCTCGTCCGCGACCAGTGCCGATGCGGGTTCTCCACCCTTCAGCCAAGCTCGCGAATTCAAGAGCTGCCGTTGATCCAGTGCCCAGACGCGTCCCGTCAACTCATCGGCCGGCTTCCCGTCGCGCGCGCTCTTGTCAAACTCGTTGGCCACCGACTGCATCTTGGCGTCCAGATCGTCGAGAAAATTCAACACCAGCGCTTCGGGAATCATGGGCAACTTCGGCGAGCCAAACTCCAGCTTGCCGTGATGCGACAGGATCATATGCTCCACCAATATCTTCAAACGCGGCGGAAAGTCGGGCAGTTTCGCCACCGTCTGTTGCACCATCTCCAGACCCATCTGGATGTGTCCCAGCAACGTTCCTTCGACGGTGTACTCAAAGCCGACAGACCACGCCAGTTCCTTCACCTTGCCGATATCGTGCAGAATCACGCCCGTCAGCACCAGGTCGCGTTGCAGAATCGGATAGTGAGGCACCACGCGATCAGCCAATTTCAGCAGGCTTACGACGTGCTCCAGCAGTCCGCCAAGCCACGCATGATGCAGTTGCCGTGCCGCCGGCGCCTCGCGATACGCCTGTGCCAGTACCGCATCGCTCAAGATCGTGGTCAGCAGCTGTTTCAGATGAGGCTCGGTGAAGCTGTCAACGAATCCCATCAAATCGCGCCACAAACCATCCACATCGTAGGTGGTCGCAGGCATCATGTCCGCCCGGTCGACTTCGTCCTCTTGAGCTCGACGAAGCTGCTCCACCTTCATCTGCAGACGCTCATCGAAACGCGACACGCAGCCGCGCACCTTCACCAGATCGCCGCGTTCCACGTCCTTGGCGATTCGCCCATCGCCCGGTTCCCATACCCGAGCTTCCAGTTGGCCTGTCTTGTCGCAAAAAATCAGGCTCAGGTAAGGCTTGTTGGTCTTGGTGCTGCGCGTCTGCTTTGAGAGCAACAAAAAGAACGTATCGAAGACCTTCTGCTCTTCGAATCCTGCCAAATCCGCGATGTATAGATCCTTCATCCTGCGGGAAGCATACAGCAACCAAAAACCGCGCCTCAAACCGTGCCCATGCGAAGATCAGAACAGATGACCTCGCCGAATCCATCCGAGGAGATTCTCATCCGCCCCATGGAGCCGCACGACGCAGAGTCGGCAGCTGCATTGGCCCTCCAGCTTGGGTACACGCGGACGCCTGCAGCCGTGCGCCAATGGATCGAAGACCAGCGTAACCGCAACGAGCAGGCCGCCTTGGTCGCCTGCCAGGATGCGCAGGTCGTCGGGTGGATCGAGGTGTCTGTGCAACGTCACCTGCAGTCTGAGCCCTACACCCTGATCACCGGCTTGGTCGTAAGCGAAACGGTGCGCGGCAAAGGGATTGGCCGCCGCCTCTGTCGCAGTGCCGAGCAGTGGAGCTGGGATATCGGCGTTCCAACGGTGCGTGTCACCTCGCGGAGTTCACGCCTCGACGCCCATCGCTTCTATCGCGACCTGGGGTATTGCGAGACAAAAACGTCCCTGGTCTTCGAGAAAAAGCGCGGCGAATAACCGCTTCAATACGAAAGGCCCCGAAGAATCGAGGCCTTTCAAGTTTCGCCGCCAGCCAACTATTGCTGTTGTTGGGGCGCCGGAGCGGATGGAGTCTGCGCGGGAGCGGGAGCGCCGGCGACCGGTGGCACGGGCGTCGGCTGGACCGGCGCGCTCGTGTCTTCAGTCTTCTTATGGTCACTCAAACGCGTCTTCTCGCCCGTCGTGGTGGTGTTCTTCTTTTTCTTCTTGTTTGCTTGATCGCCGTTTAAACCAAGCGCCGACGACTGCGTTTGACGATCGGCCACCTCTGCAGCGTCTGGTGCCTGCGGATTCAAAGCCTCGCGCTGCTGCTCCCTCGTAACCTTAGGCTGCTTCGGTTGCTTTGAGCGATCGCTGAACCGCGACTTCTTCTTCGGCTCGTCGCTTGTCTCCAACGGGTTCGCCGGTTCGTTGGCCGCGTTCGCCGTCTCAGTTGAACCCGCGCCGGCATCTTCGGTTTGGCTGGCCGGTGTACTCGGCAGCGTCTTGGTAGGAGCCTGTCCGAAGCGGATCTTTTCCTTCTTGCCCGGCTTCTCCTGAGTCTGGTCGCTCGTGCTTGTCTTCTTCTTGCTCTTGGCGGCAACAGGCGCAGGCGGCGCCTCAGCCTGATCGTTCGAAGCCAACTCTCCCGGCTTCGTCTTCTGCCGGAATCCGTGCGTCGTCTCGCGGAACCGGGTCCGCTCAACCTTATGCTTCTTCTTCGACGAAGGCGGTGTGTAGGTCGAATAGGAAATCGGGAAGATCTGCTTATTGGGGCTGGCGCCGGTATCCACATACCCCGTCTTGATCTCGATCGATGCGTCGTCGCGCATCTTCGTCAGGTAGTCGCGGATCGCCGGTTCCATCCGGCTCATGTAAAAATTCTGCTCGACGTCCGACTCGACATCCTTGAATGCCGGAACGCCTCCCTGCGTATGTGCGACCACCTTCAAGATGACGAAACCTTGCTTGGTGCGAATCGGCTCGGTTACGTCGCCCACCTTCAGCGGAAACGTCGCATCTTCAAACACCGACCCAAGTTGTCCCCGTTTATACGTACCCAGATCGCCACCCTCTGAAGCAGTTGTTCCATCGCTCGAGGTACGCGCCAGCTGCGCAAAGTCGCCACCCGCCCGTAGCTTGGCTTCTATGTCGTTGGCTTTGGCCTGCGCATCGGCCAGCTTTTGCGGATCGTCAGGCGGAGGTCCGCCAATCTGTGCCGGCGTAGACCCCGCTCCCGTAGAAACCAGAATTTCCGACAGCTTCACGCTTTCCTGCTGCACGTAATCCTGCTTGTGCTCCTCGAAATAGCGCTGCACCTCACCGGGAGTCATGTTGATCCTGCGCCCAACCTCATCGCGCATCACCTGCTGGGTGATGATCTGGTTGCGAATGTTCGCCTTGAAGTCTTCGTAACTGACGCCTTGGTCGTGCGCCGCTTTCTCAAGATCTTCGAGCGAATTTAGGTTGTACTGTTTGCGGATCTCGTTGAGCCGGTTCACCAGCTCGGTCTCTCCGGTCACTCCCAGCTCTTTCCCCTTTGAAAGCCAGAGTTGCTGGTCGATCAGATTGCGCAGCAGGTCTTTATGGGCTTCGGAGATCTGCTGCATCGACGCGCCATGCTGCCGTTCCTCCTGATCCATCTCCTGCATTGCCCGCTCATAGTCGGAACTGCTGATGATCTGATCGTTCACCCGGGCAACAATCTCCTCGACGGTTGTGCCCCCATAGGGGCTTGCCGGTGGCGAGGTACGAGTCTGGGCGAAAATCACAGGCAGCGTCGCAACGAACACGAAAGCTGCGGGAAAGCGAAGAAAGCGAAGGGTCATAGGCCGGTACGGGACAGGCGGCGATCGAAAGCCCCTGAACCATAGACGTGATTGTAAATGCCGGGATAGCAGACGGGCGATTCGAACTCGAATAAGGTGATCGCAGATCGACCGGGAATATGTGTTTAAAACCTTCATTTTTGCCCCTTACTAAGGTCTATCGCTATCCAGTCGGATGCCCATTTCGTCAAATAACTGAGTGGTATACTCAAGCCCAAGACTGCCCTTGCGCGGCCCTGCTTGGCGCCTGCCGCTCCAGCTGTCCGGAGGTATTTTCAGTTCATGACTCCACGCGCCCGTAGGGCTCTCTTCAGCCTCGCCGTTTTTTTCGCCGTTTGCGCTCTTCTCGGCAGCGTCATGCAGCGCAAAGTCGGGGCCCAGTCCTCTCAGGATGAGAGCCAGATTCGCGACAGCCTTAAAACTTTCAGCGATGTGTACGCCCTGGTCGAACAGAACTATGCCGAGCCCATCAACGGCGACAAGGCCGACGCCGCAATCTACGACGGCGCCATTCCCGGCATGCTGCGCGTGCTCGATCCCCATTCGAACTTCTACGACCCCAAGGCCTATGCCAAGATGCGCGAAGATCAGCGCGGCCGCTACTACGGCGTGGGCATGGTCATCCAGCAACAGGCGAACAAGGTTTTTGTCATCACCCCCTACGAAAACACGCCGTCCTTCCGAGCCGGCATCCGGCCGGGCGATGTGATCTCCGCGATCGACGGTAAATCTGCCGACGGCATGAGTTCAGATCTCGTGGCCAAGTCCCTGAAAGGCCCCAAGGGAACCCACGTACAGGTCACCATGGTTCGTGAAGGCCAGGCTAAACCCCTGGTCTTCGACCTGGTGCGCGATGAGATTCCCCATCCCTCCGTCGACCTTGCCTACGAAATCAGGCCTGGCATCGGCTACATCCACCTGACCCAATTTCAGGAAACCACTGCCCAGGAAGTCATCGACTCTGTCGACGGGTTCAGCAACCTCCACGGCCTCGTCCTCGACCTTCGCAACAATCCCGGCGGACTGCTGAGCCAGGCGGTCGAAGTTTGCGATCACCTCTTGTCCAAGGGACAAACCATCGTTTCGCAGCGCGGTCGCGCCTATCCCGACCAGGTGTATACCGCCAACCACGGCAATGATGGCAAGACATTCCCGATCGTCGTGCTGGTAAACCGCAACACGGCCTCGGCTGCCGAGATTGTCTCCGGCGCGCTGCAAGATCATGACCGCGCCCTCATCGTCGGCGAAACCACCTTCGGCAAAGGCCTGGTGCAGACCGTCTATAACCTCAGCGAAAATACCGGCCTAGCGTTGACGACGTATCACTACTACACGCCTTCCGGCCGCCTGATTCAGCGCAACTACAGCGGCGTTTCGCTCTACGACTACTACTACAACCACGCTGGAGCATCCGCGCCCGACTCGACCAATCGCGAAGTTAAGATGACCGACTCCGGCCGCACGGTGTATGGCGGTGGCGGCATCACTCCCGATGAGAAGGTCGAAGCTCCTCGCAGTAACGACTTCCAGGATGAGCTGATTTACAAGGCTGCGTTCTTCCACTTCGCCGCCCACTATCTGGCCAATCGTTCCGTCGACAAAAACTTCCAGGTCGATGATGCGGTTCTGAACGAGTTCAAGCAGTACCTGACCTCCCAGAGCATTCCCTGGACCGATAAGGAAATAGGCGAAGTCTCCGATTGGGTCAAGGTCAGCATCAAGCAGTTCGTCATGACCAGCCAGTTCGGACAGCTGCAGGGACTGCACGTGATGGCCGATTGGGATCCATCGATTCAGAAGGCGCTCTCCTTCCTGCCCGAAGCACAGGCGCTCGAAGATAACGCCCACAAGGTGCTGGCGCAGAAAGCTGTCGCGCGCAATGGAGCGGCGCCCGGTTCGGCCGCAGCGCAGCAACCCTAAGCCCAATCTCGCAACACGCAAACGAAAAGGCATCCGAACCCGGATGCCTTTTCTGCGTCTGCCTTTGCGCAGGATCCCGTATCAAATCAGCGCTGGCTTGCCTCTCCAGCTGCGACCTTCTGGTTGAACTCCGCCGACTTGTTCCGAGGGACGCTCAACGATTGCCAGCGGTCGCAGGCAAAATGCTTCGCCAGCAACACAATCTGCCCGACATGGTGCGGATAGTGCGCCAACTGCCGATTGATGGCCTGCATCACCGAGTGTGCCTCTCCGCGAATCGCGACCTTGCGCGTCAGATCCAACTCGGTCAGCGGCCCGATGGCATCGAACAGACAGCGCCAGCCATCTTCCCACTCTGCCAGCAGTGCGGCACGTGTGGCCGGCGGTTTCACAAACTCACCGTCGCGATTTCGACTCGGCTTCTCTCCGTCTGTAGTCAGAAAAGCAGTCCACCGCGAACGCATGTTGCCGACCATGTGTTTCACGATCACGGCAATCGAATTGGCTTCGTGATCGAGGGTTTCGAACAGCTGATCGTCCGCCACCTGCTCCATCGCCCGCTCGCCCAACTTCTTGTAGTAGTGAAAAACTGCGATCGCGTCCTCGATGTACGACGTGGTGAATTGAAGCGCCATGCCAAGAGTGTAGTAGAAACCCTCCACAAACCGGGGATAGAACCAGGCGCGCCGCCATGCTACGCTTGCGCCAGCTATCCGTTTAGGTTCTATCCAGCACCATCGGTGTGTGGTGGTGTCTGCCTACGCGGCGCGAGGACGCAAGGTGTCCAACCGCAGATTCTTCTTTCCGTTCGTTGTAGTGCTCACCGCGGCGCTCAGCTTCGCCTTCGGCTTTATCGCCTGTCTGCATCTGAAGAGCACCCTGCCGCGTGCACTGCGCGCGCACGAACTCACCCAAGCGGGTAACGCCCCGGCTTCGGTTCGCGGGCCCATCGTTGAGCAGTTGCATGCCCTGCAGAACGGCTACATCCGACGCGATCCCAAAGATCTGAATGCATTCGCTGCGAGCCTTTTCCCAAACGACGGAGATGTTCTGATCCTCGGATCGAACGGGGACACCGGCGAATGGGCACGCGGCCTACCTGCATCCAAAAAATTGATTGAAGGCGACTGGCTCTATTGGGGCGATGTACGCTTTGACAGCGATCACGCCATCGTCTGGTCGTCGGGAGACGTCGCCTGGATCGCAACCATCGGAACCGTCGGCCCCTACAAAAGAGAACGTCCGATTCGCCTCACCGCGATTCTTACCCGCGAAAATAATCGCTGGGTCTTTCGCCAGCTGCACTTTCAGTGGGACGAGAAAGAGCCTTCCCGATCCGATCTGTTGAGTTGGCGTACCTACCTGCGGCTCTTGTCCGGTGCCTTTCGTCGCGTAAGGGCTGTTCTCTGAGAGCTCTCAGGGCTCGTCCGAGTAGATTTCCACCTCGGCTTTGCCACCCTCCGCCTGCCGCGCACGATACATGCCGGGGGTGTTGAAGCTCCAGGCCATCTGTCCATCCGGCGTCAGCGCGATCACGCCTCCGTCGCCGTGGAGTGACTCCAGTTCCTTGTGAATCACCTCATCGGCGGCCTGCTGCACGCGCATGCCTTTGAAGAAAACCAGATTGCAGACCTCGCGCGCCACGCCAAGCCGGATAAAGTACTCGCCTGTTCCCGTCGCCGACACTGCACACGACTGATTCGAAGCGTAGGTTCCCGCACCAATAATCGGCGAGTCCCCCACTCGTCCCCACTTCTTCGCCTGGATTCCTCCCGTCGAGGTGCCCGCGGCAATATTCCCCTGCTTATCCATCGCCACCACGCCAACCGTCCCGTATTTGTGCGCCCCGGGTGGCTCAATCTCGGCCTGCGGCTCAGCAGGCGCAGGAGGCGCGCCTGCAGGTCGTGCAGGAATCGGCAGGCCTCCCTCCTTGAGCTCCTTCACCAGCCCCTGCCAGCGGCGCTCGGTGAAAAAGAAATTCGGATCCACCTCCTCCAGCCCAACCTGCGCGCCAAACGCATCGGCACCGGCGCCAATCAGCATCACGTGAGGGGACTTCTCCATCACCGCGCGCGCCAGGCTGATCGGGTGCCGCGTACGTGTCACGCCCGCCACTGCACCGGCCTTCAGCGTAGCCCCATCCATCACGGCTGCATCCAGCTCGTTCTTGCCTTCCGCCGTGAACACCGCTCCTCGGCCTGCGTTAAACAGCGGGTTGTCTTCGAGAATCTTGATTGCTGCCTCAATCGCGTCGAGAGACGAACCGCCGCCATCGAGCACCTTCGCGCCGGCCTCCAGCGCCTCCGCCAGCGACGCCCGATAGGCTGCCTCAGTCTTCGCATCCATCGTCTTGCGCTCGATGACTCCGGCGCCCCCATGCAGCTCAATCGCCCACCGGTGCGCGGGCGCCTGCGCCAGTCCGCCCACCGCCGCGCATCCCAGTAATGCTGCTCCCGTCCATCTCCACATCGCATTCCCCACTCGGCACCTCGGCTTCTCTCGGCCCGCGCAGAACGCCGACCGCACACCACCCATCCTAGGTCGGCGCACCGCGATCGCTCAAAAGAAAATGGGCGTGACAGCCGAAGCCGCCACGCCCAGATGAGTGGCTCGTGTTGCTTAGAAGAAGAGCTTTGCCGAGATCTGCATCTGGCGCGGCCCATAGAGCAGGCTGTTCGTACCTGTCTTCACGCCGAAGGCTCCCGAAGGAGTCGACGGCACGTAGGCTTCGATGCATCCCGCGAAAGGAGTACCTGTCGGCAGTCCTGTCACCGTGGGGCAGGCTCCCGTTGTGCCCGTGGGTGCACTCAGGTTGGCGAAGGTTGTGTTCGTGGACGAAACGAGCTCGTGGTTCATCAGGTTGAATGCTTCGCCGATGAATTCCATGTGGATGCGCTCGTGAATCGGAACTTCGCGCGTGACGCGGAAGTCGATATTGCGCACTCCGGGTCCCGGCTGGCTATTGCGCTGAATCTCCGGAGGACGGCCGGTCGTGGCTGCACCCGAAGACGAGCTCATCGCACCGCCGAAGATGTTGCCGTCCGCAGCCGCCGGCGTGCTAGCAACCACCGAGGACGGAGCATTCATGCTGGCAACAATCGGAAAGCCCGTCGACTCCGTGGCCGTACCGGAGAACGTGAAGCCATCCAAACCATGCTTCATGAGCGGATTGCTTTCAAAAAACGCCGGCTTCCAGATGAGCGTGCCGACAAACCGGTTCCGCATGTCGATGTCCGAACGGCCGTACTCAGCGCTCAGGTTGTTGGGATCGAGCACCGGGTTGCCGCCATAGAATGTGCCGAAGGCGCCCTGCACCATGTCGTTGTCCATTGCCTTGGCCCACGTGTAGTTCACCAGCACTTCAAGCCCATGCTCGAACGGACGCCGCAACGTGACCGCCATGCCGCTATACGACGAGTTGGCAACACTGAATCCCGAGTTGATCGAGGTCAGGGTGGGATCGATACGATCCGTCGTCAGGTAGTAAGGCACAGTGACAAGCTTCGTCACCCCATTCGGGTAGGTGATGTTGAATGCCCGCGTCCCGTGCGGCGTCTGGCCGACCAGATTTGCATCCAGGAAGACCGGCAACCGCAAGGCGTGGGAGCCGACATAGCCGACAGACAGTGACATCTTGCCCGGCAGCGCCTGTTCCACGGAGATATCGAACTCGTGCGTCAGCGGTGGCACGAAGTTCGGTGACAGGCCGTGGAAGCTGGTGCTTGCCGACGCATTCACGCCGGTGACCGTCGGAGCCGCACCCCCACTGGGATAGAGCGCGTTCGAGAGCGCCGGGCCCGGAACCGGAAACGGCACATTGGGGAACGCCAAGGCCGCGCTGCTGGTGCAGGTAGCATTGCATCCCTTGTAGTTGTAGTTGATCTGGTATTCGCCGTTTTCAACCCGCATCGCATAGTACGTGCTGCCTTGGTTGAGGCCGGTGAATACTCCATACCCCGCACGCACCACGGTGCCGTTGGTCGGGCTCCACGAAAGACCGATGCGCGGCTGTACGCGGTCGCTCACGTTCTTGATGGTCGTGTTGTACTCCGTAGCCAGCGCAGACGACGTGTTGGGGATCGCTGGATTCGGCGTCAGCTGGATGTCATAGCGTGCCCCAAGATTCAGGGTGAGCCGCTGGTTGACCTTCCAGCTGTCCTCGACGAACCCGTCGTACATCTTCATCCAGAAGTCGTCGGCGCCCGCGCGTCCGCTCGTGGTCGGATTCACCTTGTCGACGGTCTGAACAAACGTGTTGTAGTGCGAACCGGCATAGGGATCCGTGTCGCCCGGCTGGCCGGCAAACGCATCCGCGGCCCAGTTCTCAAACTCCTGGGTCACACTGCCGGAGTAGCCGTAAATACCACCGCCCTGGAACAGGTTGATCATCACTTCGTGCACTAGGTTCACATCGCCTCCGAACTTGAAGGTGTGGCGTCCGTGCACTTTCGAGAAAACATCCGTGATCTGGAACCGATGTTCGTCCGGCTCGGCAACACGCGGCAGTGCGTTGGGCATGCCGTAGGACTCGGCGCCCATACCCACGCTCGGACCCGAGGCGTTCGCGCCTGCAGTCTCCAGGTCGCGCCCCCATTGGAAGCGCAGGTCATTCACCGCGGTGCTCGACAGGGTCGAGGTCCAGTGTGCAATCAGGAACCGCTCGTGATAGCTGGTCGGTCCATTGGTGCTGGCAGACGTGTTTGCGTAAGTCGGATTGGGGCTATAGCCGTAGCTGCTGTCAAAATCGGCGAAGTTAAAGTTCGCGTAGATCAGGTTGTTCTGGTTCAGCTGGTAGTCGACGCGTGGGAAGATGAGATTCTCTTTGACGGATCGAGTCGGCGGGAGAGCATCGCCCAGGCCGATCAGAAAGTTGATTGCGTCCGTACACAGCGTGGCCGTGAGTGTGGTCGGGCACTGCGTGGGCGAAATAATCGTCGTCGACGCTGGCGTGCCGGTGGGCGTCTGGGTCACGGTGTTGGTCTGGTAGTAGAGCACCCGACCCACACGACGGAATCCGTCATAGGTCAGAAAGTAGAACAGCTTGTCTTTCTTGATCGGCCCACCGACGCTGCCGCCAAACTCCTGCTGCTGATGAATCGGCTGGGTGAGCAGAAACGGATTGCCGTGGTTAAAAAGAGCAGCCCATTTGCTGTAGGGGTCGAGCGCGTTCCATGAGGGATAACGCAGTGAGTAAAAAAGATCGCCGTGTAGATCGTTGGTGCCGTTCTTGGTGATGGCATTTACCTGGCCGCCCGCCGCCTGCCCAAACTCCGCGGAGTAGTTCGATGTCTCGGTCTGAAACTCCTTGATCGCATCAAGGCTATAAACAAAGGGTGCGCCCGACGAGCGCCCGCGCGCTTCAGAAAACAGCATCTGATTGTTGTTGGCGCCGTCGACATAGTTCTGGTTGTAGAGGCCGCTGATGCCGTGGAAGCTCACCAGCCCGCTGCCGCCATCGGGAACCACGTTCGGCGTCAGCAGGACAAAGTCGCTCCAGTTGCGCCCGTTCACCGGCAGGTTCTGAATAATTGCCTGGTCCACAACCTGCGAAACTTCGGTTTGCCCAATATTCAGAATCGGCGTTTCGCTCGACACTTCCACCGTGGTCGCAGCCGACTCGACACCCATGGTCAGGTCGATCGTCAAAACCTGCCCCACCAGGAGTGTCAGATTCTTCGCCTCGACCCCGCTGAAGCCGGTCGCAGTCGCGTTCACTTTGTAGTGTCCCGGTTGCAAGAACGGAGCGACATACAGGCCCGCGGAGTCGGATTTGTAGGTGTGCATGATTCCCGTATCCACGTTCGCTACCGTGACCATAGCACCGGCAATCACTGCTTCGCTTGCGTCCATGACAGTACCGTTAATCGTGCCGGCGCCGGCTGTCTGAGAATATGCAGGATGAGAGAGCAAAATACAAAGGGAGAGGATGATGCCCGTAGACACGCGTCTTCCGCGCGCACGAAGGGCAGAGACAAAAGTATTCATTGCGTTATGGTTCTCCTAAAGAAAGTTCAGGTGTTTTTTTGATTAAATTGCGTTGGCGTTGAATGCTGAATGAGAGTTGAACTAGTTGTATGCGGTTAGACTTCAGGACCTCAACAAATGCAGGACCCGAAAGCAAAACAAAACAGCTGTGGGCGCAGCCGTATCCAATACAACGCTTCCGGAGAGGCGAGACGTGCAGCCAGGTGGGCCGGAAGGGAGCGAACCATGCTGTTCGATTCGCTTCGCTCTCTCAGATTATCGCAATCTATCGCTGGGGTCACGTGAAATTGTGCTCCGCTCGTCACTCGCATATCTTTGAAAGTTCTTCGAAATCCTTGCATATCATTTCTCTATGCCCAACAGATTTCGATTTGCCGGCTGCCTCGCGGCCTTTCTCTCCGCACTCAGCTCTCTGGCTCTCGGCGCCGCGCCGCGTCCCATTCCGGTGAAGGTCGTCATCGTGGCCATGTTTGAAATTGGCGAAGATACCGGCGACCAGCCGGGTGAGTTGCAATATTGGGTTGAACGCGATCACCTCGATCGCGTCTACCCTCTCCCTGCGGGATATCACGCGGTGCGCATGAATGATCACGGAGAAATGATCGTGCTCACCGGCCAGGGCACAGCACACGCCGCGGCCACCATCACCGCGCTCGGCCTTGACCCTCGATTCGATCTCACCCACGCCTACTGGATCGTTGCGGGAATCGCCGGCGGCAGTCCGGAGCGCATCTCTCTCGGCTCTGCTGCATGGGCCCGTTGGGTTGTCGACAGCGACCTCAGCTACGAAATCGATCCTCGCGAAATTCCTTCCGACTGGCCGACCGGCTATCTCCCCCTGCGCAAGGCGAAGCCGTACGAACAACCCGCCACGCCTCTCGCGGGACAGGTCTTCGCGCTCAATCCGACCCTGACTCAGTGGGCGTTCAATCTCACGCGCGATGTGCCCCTCGCCGATTCAGAAAAGCTGCAGCAGATTCGTGCCGGGTTCGACGGCGCCGCATCACAGCGCGCACCCTTCGTCACACTCGGCGACGAGATCTCAGGTTCCACCTACTGGCATGGCAAACTCCTCGACCAGTGGGCCACTGCCTGGGTGCCCTACTTCACCTCAGGTCAAGGCCAGTTCGTCACCACGGCAATGGAAGACACGGGCACCTTGCTCGCTCTCAAGAACCTCACTGCCGCCGGACGCGTCGATTACAACCGGGTCCTCGTGCTGCGCACCGTCAGCAACTACGACCAGCAGCCGCGCGGCTTGACGGCAGCCGATAGCCTGGCACGCCAACGAGTCGGCAGCTACAGCGCCTACCTTCCCTCTCTTGAAGCGGCCTACACGATCGGCCACACCGTGGTCAACGAGTTGCTCGCGCACTGGCCAAAGTACGAACACGCGGCGATCGGGCCTGAACAGGATACGAAGCAATAGCCTTCACCTCAGATCAACGACTTGGCGAAGTACACCCTCGCAAGGCACAATGCTTGGGTTCCGCATATCCTGCTCTGCCATGCGCCCAGCCCTCAAGCCGGCGCTACACACAAGGAAGACTGCATGCATTCAGTCTGGTTCGGTGAATACTTCGGCACACTGGTTCTTGTCCTGCTCGGCAACGGCGTCAACGCCAATGTCACCTTGCGCAAATCTTATGCCGCCGATGCAGGGTGGATGGTCGTCGCCACCGGGTGGGCCATCGCTGTGCTCTGCGGCGTTCTCGTTGCCCAGGCGTTTGGCAGCTCCGGTGCGCACCTCAATCCCGCCATCTCTCTCGCCGCCGCAGTCAGCAGCGGCGACTACTCTCAATTGCTCACTCTATGGTCAGCGCAACTGCTCGGCGCCATGACCGGCTCCGCGATCATGGTCCTGCACTTCGCCCCGCATTGGAGCGCAACACCCGATCCCGCCGCCAAGCTCGGCATCTTCTGCACCGGGCCAGCCATCAACAGTCCCATTGCCAACATTGCCAGCGAAATCATCGGCACCATGGTGCTCGTCATCGTCGCCGGCGCCATCTTCTCGCACGGTGTCTCCGCAACCGGTCCTGCAGCCGGCCTCGGCCCCTGGCTCGTGGCAAGCCTCGTGTGGGGCATCGGCCTTTCGCTGGGCGGAACGACGGGCTACGCAATCAATCCTGCGCGCGACCTTGGCCCGCGCCTCGTGCATGCCCTGCTTCCAATCCCCGGCAAGGGCGGCTCCAATTGGAGCTACGCTCCGATCCCCATCGTGGGAGACCTCATCGGCGGAGCGCTCGCAGGCCTCTTCCTTCACTTCGCGCACTTGTAACGCCACACGGGATCGCACCCGACAAGCCTGTCATCGAGCCGGGGCTCTTCAGCCCACTTCCACCATGATCTTGCTGAACCGTGCCGGCTCACGGCTCCAGGCCTCCAGGATCGCCGGCGTGCCCTCCAGCGGCACCGTGTGCGTCACGGCATCGTCTACGGGAAAGCGGTGGTCCTCGAGCATGCGAATCACTTCGCGGAAATCCTCCGGCTGCGCATTGCGTGCGCCAAGGATATCCAGCTCCTTGTGCACAAACGGCCGCGTCTCATAGGTCACATGCTCCTTGGCCCAGCCGATATACACCACGCGCCCGGTGTAGGCCACCTCTTCCACTGCCGCACGATAGGTCTCGGGCAAACCAATCGCTTCGATCACCACATCTGGACCGCGCCCGTTCGTCAACTCCGCCAATTGCTCATGCAGCGATCCCTTGGCGGTATTGACGGCCTCCGCTGCGCCTGCTTTCTGCGCGAGGGCGAGCTTGGCATCATCCAGGTCCACCCCGATCACACGCGCTCCACGAAACGCCGCACCTGCCACGGCGCCAAGCCCCACACCGCCACATCCGATCACCGCAACCGTGTCGCCGGCCTGCACGCGTCCGCGGGCCACCGCATGAAAGCCCACCGTCAACGGCTCGATCAGGCACAGCTCCTTCAAACTTAGATTGGCGCGAAACAGCCGCGTCGCCGGCGCAACAATAAACTCCGTCAACGCACCGTCTCGCTGCACGCCCAGCGTCTGGTTGAACTCGCACGCATTGGGGCGTCCCCGCAGGCACGCTGCGCACGTACCGCAGTTCGAACCGGGCGAGAGTGTCACCGCGGTGCCCGCCGACCACTCCGGCGCATCAGCGCTCGTCTCGGCTACGGTCGCAGCCACTTCATGCCCCAGGATGCGCGGATAGTTCACCAGGGGATTACGCCCGCGATATGAGTTCAGATCGCTGCCGCACAGCCCCACACGACGCACCTGCAGCAACACTTCGCCCTTTCCAGCCGGCTCCACAGCGCGCACGCTCGCCATGGCGGCCTTGCCCGGACTCTCCAATACCACTGCCTTCATGTCTCGTCTCCCATCGCTTCTCGTACGAAGCTTCGATCATAGTGCAGCTCTTCACTATTCTCCCGTGACTCGCACGCTGTATCCTTGGCACAAGCCGTTCCCAACTCTGTGCCACCCTGGTTATCAAACGACTATGGTTGAATCCATCCTGCAAATTGATCCTCGTGATAACGTCGTCGTTGCCCTCAAGCCGCTCAGAGCCGGAACCGTCATCCGCATTGGCGAGCGCTCGTGCACCGTCATCGACGACATCCCCGCCAAGCACAAAGTCGCGGTCACCGATCTCGCTCCGGGAGACTTGATCTTCCTCTATGGCATGGTCGTCGGCGAGGCCATCAAGGTCATTCCCCGCGGCGGCCTCATCTCCACGCGCACCATTCGCCACCGCGCCGGCGACTACACGGCACAGCGTACTCCAGTCGCCTTTCCCTTGCCCGATCCCGGTCCATGGACCGCGCGGACCTTCAAGGGCTACCTGCGCGCCGACGGACAGGTGGGCACCCGCAACTACTGGATCGTGCTTCCCCTCGTCTTCTGCGAGAACCGCAATATCGCCCGCATGCGTGAGGCGCTCGAAGAAGAACTGGGCTACGGCGGTTCTCATAACAGCTACCGCGGCCACGTGCGCCAGCTCGTCAAGCGTCAGACCAACGGCGACAAGCAGCGCGACGATCGCGCCCTTGCACAGGCCGAGAGGGTCTTCCCCAACATCGACGGCATCCGCTTCCTCACTCATGAAGGTGGATGCGGGGGCACACGCCAGGACGCGCAGGCCCTCTGCGGTCTTCTCGCCGGTTACATTCATCATCCCAACGTCGCCGGCGCAACTGTGCTCAGCCTCGGATGCCAGCACGCGCAAGCCAGCATACTCCTCGACGAGCTGCGGGCCCGCGACCCCGAGATGACCAAGCCGGTCCTGGTCTTCGATCAGCAAAAATCCGGCAGCGGTTCGGTGCTCATGACCCGTGCTCTCAATGAAACCTTCGACGCGCTCGTCAAGGCCAACCAGGTCCAACGAATCCCCGCTCCCCTCTCCGCATTCACCATCGGACTCAAGTGCGGCGGTTCAGACGGCTTCAGTGGCATCTCGGCCAACCCCGCACTTGGCTATCTGTCTGACTTGCTCGGCGAGCTGGGCGGCAAGACTCTTCTCTCGGAGTTCCCTGAGCTCCACGGCGTCGAGCAGGAGCTCATCAATCGCTGCGCCTCCGACGAGCTCGCCCAGCGCTTCTACGACCTCATGCATGCCTATTCGGCGCGCGCCAAGGCCGTGCACTCCGGCTTCGAGATGAATCCATCGCCCGGCAACATCGAGGATGGCCTCACCACCGACGCCATCAAGTCCGCCGGCGCAGCCCGCAAAGGCGGCGTGGCACCGATACGCGATGTCCTCGACTTCCCCGAATACGCGAAGACCAAGGGCCTCAGCCTGCTGTGTACGCCCGGCAACGATGTCGAGTGTGTCACGGCGCAGGCTGGAGCGGGCGCCAATCTCGTCCTCTTCACCACTGGCCTCGGTACGCCCACCGGCAATGCGGTCGCACCCGTCCTCAAGATCTCCACCAACACGGTGCTCTCTGAACGCATGGACGACATCATCGACTTCAACGCCGGCGGCATCGTCAACGGCGATACCACCATCCCCGAGTGCGCTGAAGAATTGCTGAATCTCTGCATCCAGGTGGCCAGCGGAGAACGCTTGACCAAAGCCGAGCAGCTTGGCCAAAACGATTTCATCCCGTGGAAACGCGGCGTCTCGCTTTAATCGGGAACCTTGCACCGGAGGTTCTCGCAGCCCTTGTGAGGTGTCTGGGAAGAGAGAGCCAGCGACAGGCTGCGCCGGCTACTCCAGCATCGATGCCGCCACGGCCACCGCCGTGATCGCCGCCGTCTCCGCTCGCAGGATGCGCGGTCCCAGTGAAACGGCCTTCCATCCGCTGGTATCGAAGAGCGCCTCTTCCTCCGGCGCCCATCCGCCCTCAGGCCCAATCGCAATCTCGAAAGACGGAATCTCCGCTCCCGCCGCGGCGATGGCCTCTTCAAATGCGTCGCGCAGCGTCGCTCCCCGCTCCTGTTCGGCAAGAACGATGCGCTTGCAAGTGGACTCTGTGCGTACCCGATCAGCCAGCGCAATCGGATCATGAATCACGGGAATGTCTGACCTGCGGGCCTGCTGCGAGGCTTCGTGCGCGATGCGCCTCCAGCGTTCCACGCGCTTCGACGCGGCATGCGTCAGGTGCTTTTCACTCCGTCGCGCGATCACCGGAGCGATCTCTGCGATGCCCAACTCGGTCAGTTTCTCGATCGCCCACTCCATGCGATCGAACTTAAAAATCGACATTACCAGCGTAATGGCCAATGCGGGCTCCGCATCCATTTCTCCCAGCAGATTGAACCGCACCTCGCTTTGCCCCTCCGGGCCATTTTCAAGCGCGGCGATCTCCGCATGGAAGACTCGCCCCCCGGCAACCACGTCCGCAGCCATGCCCGTTTGCGCTCGCAACACGCGGATCAAATGATCCGCCGTCGCTCCTGCAACCGTCGCCGTTGCTTCGTCCCATCTTTCTGCAATCCAGCGTCTACGCGTCATCGCCTGTGTTCATGCACCTTTCCGCATACATGCAAAAACTCTGAGGGGGACGCTTTAAGCGTCCCCCTCAGAGTTTGCCTTTTGTTGGTTGACCCGTTACTTCTTCTTGGCTGCCTTTTTTGCGGCCTTCTTCGCGGGTGCCTTCTTGGCTGCTTTCTTAGTTGCCATTTGCCTATTCTCCCTTTTCGATGGGTTGCATCGAAGCTGCAATTTGAAATGCAGTTGAGGAATGTATAGATTCATGCTTCCTCAGTGTCAAGAAAAAAACGACTTGAGAGTGGAAAAAGTGGCAACAATCATTCGACCCCGACCTGCACTTCACTCTCGCATTTCAGACCAGATGATGTGCTCGCAGGAATGCGAAGGTCAATCCCGCAACCAGATCGTGCCAGCTATGCGCGATGATTCCCGCACGAAGATTCCCTCGCACCATCGCGAGAACACTGAACAATGCACCGAAGAGTGCAAGCAGAATCATGTTGCGTGCACCTTGATATCCATGCGCCGCACCGAACAGCAACGCAGAGAACACTACTCCCCACGCTGCTTTCCCATGCGCCCACGCAGTGAACTGCTTCTGCAGATAGCCGCGAAAGACGATCTCTTCGATCGTGCCTGCCATGCAGCACAGCGTAACCCAGCAGAGCATCTCCACACCTGTGGCGGGAGCAAGCTGGCCCACCGCGCGCAGTGTCTCCGGGTTCTTCAGCCCATGCGCTGAAGCCGCGTGCGAGGGAGAGAGCGCGGTTTCGGCAGCAGCCCAGACTGCGCTGACCGTTCCGAGGATCGACAGGGATACGATCCAGAACATCGCCGCAACGCCGATGTCGGCAGCCAATGCCCGACTGCCTCTGCTCAGCGTGCCCCAGAGAGAACGGAATGGAATCTGTCTCCGCCACAACCCCAGGGCGACCCAGGCCAGCAACAACAGTTCCATGCCCGCGCTTGCGGCGTAGGTGACCAATCGGTTCGGCGTGTGGTGCGTGTTCGCGATCTGAAGCTTGCCCGCCAGGGACAAGGCGAGAATGCCCGCGACCAGAACGATCGTGTGCCACGCCGGCGCGATCGTAGCTCTGGAGGCCTCCAACTTCCCTGAAGAGTCCGCTTGTTCGATTCCGGACATTGCAGGCATCAACACTCGATCACGTTCAGCGCGAGACCGGCCAGGCTCGTCTCCTTGTAGCGCGATTGCATATCGAGCCCGGTTAGATACATGGTCCGGATCACCTGGTCGAGCGACACCTTGTGCTCTTCTGACTCGCTGAGCGCGATCCGCGACGCGTGCACCGCCTTCACCGCGCCCATGGCGTTCCTTTCAATGCAGGGAATCTGCACCAGTCCGCCAATCGGATCACAGGTCATTCCCAGGTTGTGCTCCATCGCAATCTCTGCAGCGTGCTCCACCTGGCCGTTCGTTCCACCCAACGCGGCGGTCAGTCCGCCCGCTGCCATCGAGCAAGCCACGCCCACTTCGCCCTGGCACCCCACTTCGGCTCCACTGATCGAAGCATTCTCCTTGTAAAGGATGCCGATCGCCGCCGAAGTCAAAAAATACCGGATCATCCCCTCGTGGTCCGACTCCGGTCCGAATCGTTCGTAGTACTGCGCAACTGCCGGCACCACTCCCGCCGCTCCATTGGTCGGTGCCGTCACCACGCGCCCCCCCGCCGCATTCTCTTCGTTCACTGCCATCGCGTACACCGTCACCCAGTCCAGCGGTGCCAGGGGATCGCTGCGCCGCCCATCCACCTCGCGCTCGCGCAGCCGTTCCGCAAGGCGATGTGCACGCCGCCGCACGTTGAGTCCCCCCGGCAGCGTTCCTTCCGTGGCCATTCCGCGCACAATACAGTCCTGCATGGTCTGCCATATCTGATCGATCCCTTCCCGCACTGCTTCCACCGGTGCCTTGTCCGTCGTGCGCACCTGCGCACATTCGTTCTCCAGCATCAAGTGGCTGATCGACAGTTCGTTGGCATGCGCCGTGGCCAGCAGTTCCGCTGCCGTGTGGAAAGGAAACGGGATCTGCTTCTCGTCCTGGACTGAATCTTGCGCCTTCACACCGTCTTCGACGATGAAGCCGCCTCCGATCGAGAAGAACGTCCGCTGATCGAGCACTCCGCCCGCTGCATCGAAGGCCGTCAACCTCAGCCCATTCGGGTGTTGCATCTTCGCGTCCGGAGGAATCATCAAGTTTCGACGGAATAAGAGATCGCGGCCTTCCTCAAATACGACCGGCTTCACTCCGGCAATCTCAATCCGATGCGAAGCGCGAATCGCCGCGACCGTCGATTCAATCGCCGCAGGATCGATCGTGGCCGGCTCATTCCCCGCCAGGCCCAGCAATACCGCTCGATCGGTGGCATGTCCAATCCCGGTGAGTGCCAGCGAGCCGTACAGTGCTGCTTCCACTCGTTCCACTCGCTCCACCAGAGAGCGCTCTACCAAACCGCGGGCAAACCGGCACGCTGCCCGCATCGGCCCCATCGTGTGTGAACTGGAAGGCCCAACCCCGACTTTATAGAGATCGAAGAGACTCGTCGTCACGGTGTGATTGTAGCTCTCTTAGAGCAAGACTTCCCGCAAGAGACAAGATCGAGTGCGGCCCCAACAACCGCCCGACTTGGCTCACGTCAAAACCGGATCAGCGCCAGCCCCGAATCGGCATCAACCCGCTTGCGCAGATGCTGGGGATTCTCGGTAAGAATTAGCTCGCACGTCGGCCGCACAACCGCATTCACCAGGTGGCCTCCATGGGCCGACCCGTCCCGGCGCCCCACCACCACGTGGGCATGCACCTGCGGGTCGTTGTCCTCCATCGCAACATCGCCGATGACCGAGAGCAGCTCCACCTGCTCATCGAGCTTCACCGCGGTCTGATACTTCCTTGTCTCCCAGTTGAACCACGCCAGCTCCACGCTGCGGAGTGCCCCAATCGCTTTGAAGCTGCTGCCACCAAGTTTCTGCTCGGCCGCAAACTGCTTCAGACAGCCCATCAGCTCCTCGCCCGTGTCGAGAATCATCACGAAAGTCTTCGGCTCATCTGCAATCTGTTTGCTTCTCATCGGCTCTCCTCTCCCCTGCGATGCTGAGCGCACCAAAAAGGTCGTCACCATGAGCGATCTGGGAGCCATCTGGCAAGAGTACGTCGGAGACCGACTCAACCGACCTCAGCGACAGCCGTCACATGCGGACGAATCTTCACCGGGATAGACTCACTCACTGAATTCATGCTCTTCAAAGCTCTCAGCGCAGCCGTCTACGGCATTGATGCCAACCTGATCGATGTCGAAGTCGACTACAGCGGCGTCGTCTCCGATCAGGACCACTTTCATACCGTCGGTCTGCCCGATGCCGCAGTCCGTGAGAGTCGCGACCGTGTGCGCGCCGCCATCAAGAATTCCGGCTACCTGATTCCGCCCACGCACATCACCATCAACCTCGCCCCGGCCGACCTCAAGAAAGAGGGTTCAGGCTTCGACCTCCCCATCGCTCTCAGCATCCTCGGCGCATACGGCGCATTGCAGGTCACCGACGTCTCACGCTTTCTCATCGTCGGCGAGTTGGGACTCGATGGCAGCGTCCGTTCGGTTCCCGGCATGCTGCCCGTCGCCATCCTCGCCCGTGAGAAGAAGATTCCCAACCTGATCTTGCCCGCAGCCAACGCAGCCGAAGCCGCCGTCGTCGAAGGCGTCAACGTTTTCCCGGTGTCTTCTCTTCTCGACGTGCTCGAGTTGCTCAATACGCAGTTGCTCGGAGTTATTCAGCGCGAACCGTGCCGTGTCGCCACAGAAACCCTCCTCGGCGAACTGCAACACTTCTCCGTCGACTTCAAAGATGTCCGCGGACAACAGACGGCCAAACGCGCCCTCGAAATAGCCGCCGCTGGCAGCCACAACATCTTGATGATCGGTCCTCCGGGCTCCGGCAAAACGATGCTCGCCAAGCGTCTCCCTTCGATCCTTGCGCCGCTCACCTTCGAAGAAGCGCTCGAGACCACCAAGGTCCACTCCGTGGCCGGCGTCCTCGACACGGCCCAGGGGCTCGTGACCCAGCGGCCGTTTCGGTCGCCGCATCACACCATCTCGGATGCAGGCCTCATCGGCGGAGGCATCATTCCCCGCCCCGGCGAAGTTTCCCTCGCACATAACGGCCTGCTCTTCCTCGATGAACTGCCCGAGTTCCCTCGCAATGTTTTGGAAGTCATGCGCCAGCCGCTCGAAGATCACACCGTCACCATCGCCCGCGCGTCCATGTCCCTCACCTTTCCCGCGCGCTTCATGCTCGCGGCCGCAATGAATCCCTGCCCCTGCGGCTACTTCAACGACAAGTCGCGTGAGTGCCAGTGCACACCCCCGATGATCCAGCGCTACATCGCCAAGATCTCCGGCCCGCTGCTCGACCGCATCGACATCCATATCGAAGTCCCCGCAGTGCAATACAAGGAGCTGCGCGGCTCAGCAGCCGCCGAAGGATCAGCTGAGATTCGCGTCCGTGTCCTTGCCGCCCGTGAACGGCAGCAGAAGCGTTTCGCCAAGAACGGCGAGAAGATCTTCTCTAACTCTCAGATGACGACCCGGCTGGTCCGCACATACTGCGAGCTCAGCGCCGACGCCGAACGCCTGCTCGAGCGCGCCATGCAGCAGCAGGGACTCACCGCCCGCGCCCACGACCGCATTCTCAAGGTGGCCCGGACCATTGCCGACCTCGAAGGAGCCGAGCACCTGGCAGTCGCTCACCTGGCCGAAGCCATCCAATATAGGACGCTCGACCGCAGCTACTGGAGCTAGCCCCCGGCCGGGGAGAGGGCGGCCAAAAGCGACTGACGTGGGCACAAGTTGACTCTGCACGCAGGCCACCGATTTTCCACATCTCTCGCCCCACAGCATGCCGTAACGATCTTGAGCCCACCAAGGGTGACGGAGATCACACCCTGCCGGGGATCGAATCTAGACGGGGTCATCCTCTTATCTTTATCATTTAAAATTGGTTAGACGCAGAAAATTACAGAAGGGTGGTACCAAAACCGGTGACCGAAGAGTGCAAAAAAAAAGTTGACCGACCACAGCACCCGGTATACATTCATGAGTGCCATCCTAGGGATAGATTGCACAGCGCAATCGCGTGTCTCTCTGTCAATTCCAAGCATCGAACATGGCAAGGTCTCGCCAAGGGTGCGTCCGTAGTGTGCAGTGTGCACACCCCGGAGAGCGGATTGATGAGAGCTGAAGTATCCCGGAATGGCAATCTCGACCTCAGAAGCGGCATAAGCCTGTTCCAAAGTTGAAGATTTGCGTCAAAGTTTTAGAACTGCACCGTGGTTTGGTGCGTCTAAAGTGTGCAAGGAGCGAGGCTGTGGGGGCAGCTTAGCAACAGCAACCAAACTCCCGACTGAACCTTCGGTGCCAGGTAGTACCGTCGGCAGGAGATTGTAGAAGGAGAATACTTATCATGCGTTCTGATTTGGTTTTTGGGGCACTCTCTCATGTGTCCAATCGATATCAGCTCTGTCAGTTGGCCAGCAAGGCCACGCGGAAGCTGCACAAGCCTAATGCCCGGCTGCAGGACACCACGAACGAAGTCCTGGGCCGTTTCCATACCACGAATCCTGCCATGCCGACTCCGGTCGTCGTGACAAAGGATCAACCGGTCGAGACTCGTCGCGCCGCGTAACTCCACTGCTCCCAATCGCTTGAGGATCGCATCGTTCGCAGGGTGGCTACCGCTTCAGGCAGCCCCCTCTCCGATGCCGATCCCCTCGCAAACATCCACTTTGAACCTCGATTCTTACCGCTGCACGAATCCCGCCTGAATCCTCCCGGAGCAAACCTTCCTTTCGGACCCCTCCCTACCCCATCCCGCCTTAACGCAGGTGAATATGACCATCGCTGAACTGAAAGAAAAAAACATCACTGAGCTGAGCCGCATTGCGCGCACCCTCGAGATTCCTGGCGCCAGCGGCCTCCGCAAACAAGACCTGATCTTCAAGATCCTCCAGGCCCAAAGCGAAAAAGAAGGCCACATCTTCGCCGACGGCGTTCTGGAGATCCTGCCCGATGGTTACGGCTTCCTGCGCTCGCCCGACTATAACTACCTGCCGGGCCCCGATGACATTTACGTCTCTCCGTCTCAGATTCGCAAGTTCGATCTCAAGACTGGCGACTCGATCAGCGGCAACGTGCGTCCGCCCCACGAAGGGGAGAAATACTTCGCGCTGGTCAAAATTGAGGCCATCAACTTCGAGTCGCCCGAAGAAACTCGCAATAAGATCCTGTTCGACAATCTGACGCCGCTCTATCCGCAGGAACGTATCAAGCTCGAGACGACCCGCGAGGCTGTGAGTGGTCGCGTCATGGACCTGCTGACCCCCGTCGGCAAAGGCCAGCGCGGGTTGATTGTCGCTCCGCCGCGTACCGGCAAGACCATGCTGTTGCAGTCGCTCGCCAACTCCATCACAGCCAATCAACCTGAAGTCGTGTTGATCGTCCTGCTCATCGACGAGCGCCCCGAAGAAGTCACCGACATGCAGCGCTCGGTCAAGGGCGAAGTCATCAGCTCCACCTTCGACGAGCCCGCAGCGCGCCACGTGCAAGTTGCCGAAATGGTGATCGAGAAAGCCAAGCGCCTGGTCGAACACAAGCGCGACGTCGTCATCCTTCTCGACTCCATCACCCGCCTGGCCCGCGCCTACAACACCATCGTGCCACCCTCCGGCAAAGTCCTCTCCGGCGGCGTCGATTCCAATGCTCTCCAGCGTCCAAAGCGCTTCTTCGGCGCAGCCCGCAACATCGAAGAAGGCGGCTCGCTCACCATCATCGCCACCGCCCTCGTGGATACCGGCTCCCGCATGGACGAGGTCATCTTCGAAGAGTTCAAGGGCACCGGCAACATGGAAATCATCCTCGACCGCAAGCTCGTCGACAAGCGCGTCTTCCCGGCCATCGACATTCAGCGCTCCGGCACCCGGAAAGAAGAGCTGCTCATTCCCAAAGAAGATCTGCAGCGCATCTGGGTCCTCCGCAAGGTGCTCAACCCGCTCTCACCGGTTGAAGCCATGGAACTGCTCATCAGTCGCCTTGAGAAGGTGCGCAATAATGCGGAGTTTCTGCAGAACATGAACCAGCTTTAAGCGCGGTTGGCGTGCCGAGGCGCAATCGGCCGCACCGCAGGTGCTTCAGCTCTCGGGTCTAGGTGGTACTGGAATTCCGCGAGCTGATGACAAAGGCCGGGGCATCCCCGGCCTTTTCTTTTTGCCTGGATCTTGCCTCGCACGCAAAGGCTAATTGCCGAATCTACGCCCCTCTCAGAACTCCTCGGCACTCGCTCAGACAGTGGCTGCGTTCAGGCGCACCGTGAACGTGCTGCCCCGTCCCGGCTCGCTCTCCGCGAGAATTGTCCCGCCATTGTGTTGCACAATCTGCGCAGCGAGCGAGAGTCCCAGGCCCGCACCCCCCTCGGCGCGCGAACGAACTTTGTCGGCACGCCAGAACCTGTCGAACACATGCGGCAACCCCGAAGGTTCGATGCCGATGCCACTGTCAAGCACGGCCACGCGCACCTGGGACGAGTCGCTGTCCAGCTCGAGCCGGACAAATCCCGACTCGGTGTACTTGATCGCGTTATCGACCAGGATGAGAAACAAACGTCGCAGATCGGTTCCCACGCCACTCGCATACAACTCGCCTTCGGGTAGCGAGGCCGCCAGCTGGATGCCTTTGGCTGCGGCCGCAGGCTGTAACTCAAAAACAAGCTCGCGAAGCATTCCTGCCACGTCAACCGGGGTGAACTCGACGTTTGCCTTGTGCGCATCACCGCGGGCGAGCGCCAGCAAATCCTCCACCAGCTTCGACATGTGCCGCGCCTCCCGCACAATTTTCCCCAAGGCCTCTGCCAGTTCCTCGCGCGAGCGCTGGCGACGCAACGAAACCTCCGCAGCGGTGATGATCAGCGCCAGGGGCGCGCGCAGTTCGTGAGATGCATCCGCGGTAAATTGCTGCACCGCACGAAAGCCCGACTCAATTCGTACCAACATGGCGTTCAACGTCTGCGCCAGCCGTGCCAGTTCATCGTCCGTCTCTGAGACCCGAAGCCGTGCGGTCAAGTCCGTGGGATCGATCGCATCGGCCTGCAACCGTATCTGCTCCACGGGCGCCAGCGCACGCCGGCTCATCCAGTACCCAACGCTCGTCGTCGCCAGCAACGCAATCGGGACCATCAGGCTGAAATAGAGTGCATAATCGCGCAGCGAATTCAGCATGTCCCGGAGCGGCTCGACCACATGAATCGTCAGCCCTGTCCCTCCAATCAACACACGCTCACTCGCCACCCGCACCATCCAGCCATGACGCCCTTCCGTCGTCACTGCTACCGAACCGTCTGCCGGGCCCGCTTCCATCCGCGGAACATGGTGCGATGCCAGCAACTCCGACTCGTACACCAGATTCGATTGATCGTCGGTCACTTCGACAAAGACACCAACAATCGAAGCATCTGACGAGTCGGCGAAGGCCCGCTTGAACTGCTCTTGTGTGTGAATCAGGTGCCCCTGGAGAAACGGCACGACGACCGCCATTCGATAGCGGAGATCGCGGTCGATCGACCGGTAGATGCTCGCCCTGAGCGTGAACCAGCTTCCCGCTGCAAAGAGAATCAGCAGCGTGGCGACGCTCAGAAAGTACCAGGCCGCAAGACGGACGCGAATCGAGAAGCGCTTCAATCGACCCCTTCCCGCATGCTGTATCCCAGTCCCCGCTCCGTGTGCAACAGCCTCGGCAGTCCGGGGCGATCCACCTTGGTCCGCAGATAGCGCATGAAGACTTCCAGGTTGTTCTCGCTCACTTCCCGGTCGCCCCACACCAGGTCGATCATCCTGCTGCGCGGAATCACCCGGCCGGCTCCACGCATCAATGTCTCCAAAATCGAAAACTCTGTGCGCGTCAGGTCCAGCCGTTGTCCCGCACGCACCGCTTCATGCTTCTCGACATCCAGGTACAGATCTGCAAATCGCAGCTGCCCCGCGTGTTTGCCCGTGGCCGATCGCGTCCGCGCTCGAATCCGAGCCAGCAGCACATCAAAGTTGAAGGGCTTGGTCAGGTAGTCATCCGCGCCTGCATCCAAACCCTGCACAATGTCTTCCGGTGCGTCCCGCCCCGTCAGCAGAAGAATGGGCGTCCGGATACTCTGCATACGCAGTCGCTTCGTCACTTCAAACCCATTCAGCACCGGAAGCATGACATCGAGAACAAGAATGTCGAACGCGTGCAACTCGGCCTGGCGCAGACCCGACCCTCCGTCGAAACATACCTTCACGGCGCAACCTTCTTCCTCCAGGCCCGCGCGCACAAAGCCCGCAAGCTCCTGATCATCCTCCACCAGAAGTACGTTCAGTGCCGATCGAAATGCATCGTTCATGTTTACCCTTGCCGGTTTGTCCTTACGGCTTACCTTCCGCGATTCGGCCGGACTCCCGAAAAATGCACCGTCATGCCGAACATCGGTGTAATCTGCGAAGCTCCGGCATCCGACGCCGGCTTACCGTATTCGTTGTGCCAATACCAGAAGCCGCAATTCAAATCCAGAAACTGCGGCTTGTGCAGCAGCGGCCCGCCAATGTCGATCGCCACATAGTTCCGGACAAGAAACTCCGCAACCGTCGCGCCGCCAAAGGAGTCTTTGCCCTTGAGGTGTTGTAGTCCGCGAAACCGCTATACGCAAGGTGGGCTTTCCCCACCGTGAAAGGCAACAACCACGTCGGCTCAATGTTGAAGTCTGGATCGTAGCTCTCCGACTTGCCGAGAACTCCCTCATGGTTCCATTTCTTGCGCAGATGAAGTCCCACTCTGACGTAACCCCTGGGCACTTTGAATTGAAACTTGGGACCGAAATAGAGCGTTCTCTCAGCCGGCGCATACGAAGAGTTCTTGGTCTCCAGGTTCGCCCCCAGTTCGAACGAAACATCCCGTAGCGGTCCCTTCGCGAAGACTGTCGATCCGGCCACGCTCTTCAGCCCCACATCCGATCGCAAGGTGGCGTACAACTCGGTCGCTCCTGGACCTCCGCCGGCTGCAGGCTCGGCACTGTTCGATTGATTCACCAGCACGTCGGCGAAAGTGCTTCCCAGCGCCCAGAGACTCGCGTGCTTGTACTCGATCGCATTGCGCACAATCGATGCTGCCTTGTCTGTTCCGGGTACCACCACGAAAGCCGTTCGGTAGTTGGACCCATACCAGTACGCAACATCGTTCGTACCTGAAGGGGGCCCAAAGCGCTCTGCAGTTTTCTGGCCCGACAGGTAATTCTCCTGTGCCTGTTCTCCGTCCGATGTAGTTTGTGCCACAGCGCGAACTGCGACCAGAAGGACGCCCGCCAGAAGCCCGCAAAACCCAGCACCATACTTCAATGCACGGACGCCACGATGCTGCCCGCAACCTGACTTGCTCTCCACAGTCGTTCGCCTCGTTCTTGATTCCTTGAACAAGAGCATCGCCGATGTATCTGAAAGCTGCCTTAAGCTGCCGCATTCCCCAGCAGAGCCTTGTTTGCCCCACCCCTCCCTCTACTGTCATGCTCAAGAGGTGAAGACTCCCGCTCCCCTCCTGGCTTCTCTTCTCACCCTCCTCTGCTCCCTTCCGTGTCTTGCGCAGGACAAAGGCTATTGGCGCGCCGCCAGCACTACGGCCGACTCCATCACTGGCGACATCACCGTGTCGCCCTCAAAACTCACCATCAACTTCATCGCGTTTCCCCTGGTGCAGGCCAAGACGCTCGCCACTGCCGAAGTCGCGGCGGTCTTCGATGCCGACGTCAACGTCGGCGGCACAGGCACGCTCTACAGGCTCACCGTGCCCGCAGCCAAGCGCTTTCTACGCCACAACACCCTGTGCGGCACTGAGGACACGCAGTGGATGGCAACCTTTGCCACAGGACGCACCCTGCAGGTCGCCTTCTTCTCAGGAGCGAATCCGCCCACATTTACCTTCGAAGCCGTACGCAATTCGCCCGACCTCTGCGGGACCTTCACCTACGCTCGCTGACAGGTGTCGCCCTCGGAACAACCGCTTGGCCTTTCGCAAATCACCGGATTGCAGCCTGCAAGCCCAAAATCACCCGGGTGCCTTCCTGGAACGCGCGCGCGCTGGTAAACTGGAACAGTTGTGGGGCTGTAGCTCAGCTGGGAGAGCGCCTCGTTCGCAACGAGGAGGCCAGCGGTTCGATCCCGCTCAGCTCCACCAATATCCCTTCGAAGAGTCCCCAGATTCGACCTACCGCCTGAGCCGGCCTTGGCCCTCAGTTCGGCATCCCCTGCCGATATCATGGACCTGTGGCCTCTTCGCGCTTTTCTCCTGCTTCGTCTTTCACCCGTCGCCGTTTCCTCACCGCCGGCGTGGCCGGCGCCGCAGGTCTGGCACTCTACTCGGGCGAAATTGCGCGCCACCTGATCGACACCACGCATCCTGAGATCGCCCTGCCCAATCTCCCCGCGTCCTTCGATGGATTCCGCATCGTTCAGGTCAGCGACATCCATCTCGAGCAATACACCGAGCCCTTTTTCCTCCGCGCAACAGTCGAGCACATCAATCGCCTCCGCCCCGATGCGGTCTTTCTCACCGGCGACCTCGTCACCCACGAATTCCTTCCGCGCAGTCTCTCGATACACGCCGCGTGGAAGGGCGCTCGGATTCTCGGCGGACTCGAATGCAAACAGCGCTATGCCGTCCTCGGCAATCACGACGTCATCGTCAATGCGCCTGCCATTGCTGAGGCGTTAACCTCAAGCGGCATGACGGTACTGAGAAACTCATGCACGCCGCTCGAACGCGGCTCCGGGCGCATCTGGCTCGCCGGACTGGATGACTGCCTCGAAGGCCGTCCCAACATCGAGGGCGCTCTCCCCGACTTTCTTCGCGAGCGCGACGACGAGCCCGTCCTCCTGCTGTGCCACGAGCCTGACTACGCTGACACGCTTCTCGCCCATCCCGCCGGCCGCTCCGTCGCCCTCATGCTCAGCGGCCATACGCACGGAGGCCAGATTCGTATCCCCCTTCTCAAACCGGTCAACTTGCCCGATCTTGGAAAGAAGTATGTCGAGGGGTTGTTCCGACTGGATAATCTGCAGCTCTATGTCAATCGAGGGATCGGAACCGTGGGTGTTCCATTCCGCCTGAACTGCCCGCCAGAGATCACAGTCATCACCCTGCGCAAAGCGTGACGCGCACCTTGCGCTCAAAAAGCGAAACGCCCGAAGGATTCTTCCCTCGGGCGTACGTCTTTCAATCAAGCTCAAGTTAGCTGAACAAATCCTTCATCTTGTCCAGCAGCCCGGGAGCGGCAGGCTTGTTATCCACCGTCAGCGACTCCGCCAGTTGTGCCACCAGTTCGCGCTGCGCGCGCGTCAGCTTTTTCGGAATCTGCACAATCGCTTTCACGATCAGATCGCCGCGGCCCTTGTCGTTCAGATATGGCACTCCGCGGCCACGCACACGCAATTCCTTCCCGCTCGCCGTGCCTTCAGGAACCTTCACCATCACCGTGCCGTCGATGCCCGGCAGCTCAATCTCGGCGCCCAGCGCAGCTTGCGGAAAGCTGATCGGTACCACGCAATGCAAATCGTACCCATCGCGTTGGAAGAAGTCGTGCGCGCGGATTGCGAGCACGACATACAAATCGCCCGTCGTGCCGCCTGATCGGCCCGCATCCCCTTCTCCGCTATAGCGAATCCGGGTTCCCTCTTCCACGCCCGGCGGAACCTTTACGCCGATCTTCACTTCCTTGGTCACGCGCGTTTCACCATGACAGGTCCCGCACGGGTCCGTCACGATCACGCCTGCGCCGCCGCATGCGCTGCACGTGCGCGCCACTGAAAAGAATCCCTGCTGGTAGCGAATTTGCCCGCGTCCCTGGCACTGCGGACAGGTGCTCGGCCCGCGACCCGATGAACTGCCACTGCCGTGGCACGTCCCACATCCTTCAAAGCGGCGAATCTTGATCTCGGTTTCCTTGCCGAAGATCGCATCCTCAAAATCGATGGTCAGGTCGAAGCGGAGATCGTCGCCCCGCCGTTGCCGGCCTTGCCGTTGCTGGCCCCCGCCCATGTTGAACATCTCGCCGAACAAGTCGCCGAAAATGTCGCCTAGATCCACGGTTGTCGAGAAGCCGCCAAAGCCGCCCGGCCCTCCGCCCATGTTGCTGACTCCGGCGTGACCAAAGCGGTCGTACGCGGCGCGCTTATCCGCATCGCTCAACACCTGGTAGGCTTCGCTGGCTTCCTTGAACTTGTCTTCAGCCGACTGATCGCCTGGATTGCGGTCAGGGTGATACCGCAGCGCCTGCTTGCGGTAGGCGCTCTTCAATTCCTGGTCGCTCGCCTCACGCGAAACTCCCAGAACCTCGTAATAATCAGCTTTGCTCACTCGTGTATTCAATCCTGCTCTACTGCCTCTTGGGTTCGGCACATCCGCGGATGACTCCGCATCGCGCCGCGCAAAAAAAGCTTCTCGGACGGCCGCAATCCACTTCTGCGCGATTGAGCCGTGAAGCTTATCGCCTAGTCATTTGTCTGCTTCTGATTGGAGGCGACGCGTACCAGCGCCGGCCGCAGCAAACGCTCGCGCAGTTTGTATCCGCGGCGCACTTCCTCGGCTACGTGCTGGTCAGGCAAATCGTCGCGCTCCACAGTCCCTAACGCTTCATGATGCCTCGGATCGAACACCTCGCCGACCGCTGGCACCGCCTGCACCTGCAACTGGCGAAGAATCTCTTCCATCTGCTTCACAATCAGCTCGACGCCGGACCGCAGCTGTTCCGCAGTACCTTTCGCTTTGAGCGCCAGTTCAAAGTTATCGAGCACCGGAAGAAACTGCTCCACGACGTTGCCCACGGCAAAATCGCGAAACTCCTGTTTCTCACGCTCCGTGCGTTTGCGCGCGTTTTCAAACTCGGCCTGCGTCCGCGCAACCCGGTCCACCAACTGGTCACGTTCCGCTTTTAGCTGCTCATAACTGGCCTTCAGCTTCTCGACTTCGACGCGGCTTCCCGCTTCAATCTCACCATCACCTGCCGAGACGCCCTCCGGAGCCACGTCCTCCGCAGCCTCCAGCGTCTTCAACTCTGCTTCCTGATCCGGCATACTCCTACGCAATCTCCCCAATACTTTCTCAATGTTCTTTTTCAATGATAAATCCCGCGCAGTTGCGCTTTTGTGCCGACGCTCTCAGTCATTGGATGCTCGACGACAGGCTTTCTATACAGAACCTTGCCAAGCCTGCCGATCACTCTGCCGGAACCTCCAGGATGCGCTCCGAGAGGCGCGCTACGTACCGCACCGCCTGGATCATCTCCTGGTATTGGATTCGTGTGGGCGCAATCAGCGCAACGGTGCCCAGATTTCCGCCTCCCAGCCGTGCCGGTGCCCCAATCAGGACCAGATCCTGCATCGCCGGCGAAGCATCATCGAGCCCCACCACAACCCGCACTTCCTGCTGGCGACCATCGACATACGCTGTCAACAACGCAACCAGCCGCTGCTTGGCCTCAAGCGCCAGCAACATTTGGTGTAGCCGCTCGCGATCCACCTCGGCCGCAATCAAATTCGAAATACCGTCGACAAACAGGGCCGGCGCCGCATCTCCCGCGGCCAACGCACCCTTCCGGCATAACTCCTCTACCGAGGTCAGCATCTGGGTGTAGGCAGCCTGCTCTACCTCAATGCGCCGCGCAACCTCCACGCGAATCCGCTCGATCGGCCAGCCATGAAAATTCTCGTTCAGATACCGTGCGGCAGTTTCCAGCTCCAGATGGGTGAGCTCTCGGTCCAGCGTCAGCACGCGATCCAGAACAGCACCAGCCTTCGTTACCAAGACCGCCAGCACCCGACCGGTCGAAAGCCGCGAAAAATGAATATGCTCCAGCACCTGCGTTGCCGGCGAACTGGCTAGCGCGACGCCTAGCCCGCTCGAAATCAGGGCCAGAACATGTGAGGTGCGCTCAAGATACTCGGTACTGCTCGTGACCCCTGCAAATTCGTCTTCGATCTGTCCGCGGCGCTGTTCGCTCAGAGGATTGACCGGTCCAGCCTCGACGCCGAGATGCATCCGGCCGAGTTGCGGATCCACCCGCGTCATCTGTTCCACGTAATAGCGAAATGCCGCCGGCGTCGGAACTCGCCCTGCCGAGGTGTGCCGCTGCTCCAACAGCCCTGCATCCGCCAGCGAAGCCATCACGTTCCGGATCGTCGCCGAGCTCAACCCATCGCGATCCGCAAACGCACGCGCCACCGCCTGGGAAGCCACAGGCTCACCCGTAGCTATGTAAAGCTCGATGATCGCAGTCAGCACTAGCCGCTCTCGCGGACTTATGCGCGTGTCAGCCATCGTCTCGGCTCTCCCTGAGCCGTTCGTGCCCCGCCGGTTCTGATGAAGCCTCCCGGGGCCAAACCCCGATAACCCCTGTTTCATCAGATGCCTACGACAGAAAAAGGATGAGGGTATCCTCTTTAATTCTAGGGAGTGAGGAACTGCTATGTCAAGGACGATGCAACTTCACCGCAGGTGGAGCAACCGAACCGAATCTCCCGCTTTCTCATTCACTTAGACGAAGTACCCCGCCTTCGCCGTCTCAGCGCGCCAATACGGCGAATTGAATGCTCCCAGGGCCAGAGGCGCCGTTCCCATGTCTCCTGAAATTCATTGGCAGCAAATCGCCCTTCGCCTGGCGCTCACCCTCATCGCCGGCAGTCTTCTCGGCTTCGAGCGCAGCCGTACCGGCCACTTCGCAGGCCTGCGCACCACCCTGCTGGTAACGCTCGCCGCATCCATCTCCATGCTCCAGATGAACCTGCTCCTCCCTACTAACGGCAAGCCGCACGATTCCTACGTAGTCATGGATCTCATGCGCCTGCCCCTCGGCATCCTCACCGGCGTAGGATTCATCGGCGCCGGTGCCATTCTGCGGAAGAACGAAACCGTCCTCGGCGTCACCACTGCTGCAACCATGTGGTTTGCCACGGTCGTCGGCCTCTGCCTCGGAGGCGGTCAGCTCATCCTCGGCTCAACCGGCACGGCTCTCGGATTCTCCGTCCTCTGGGGCCTGCGACGTTTCGAGCGCCGCATTGAGCATGATCAGCTCGGACAACTCACCCTCACCATCGTGGGAGATCGCCCGTCGCCCCAAGAGCTGCGCGCAGAACTTGAACGTGCCCACTTCCGCCTCAAATCTATTTCCGTCTCGTACGATCTCAGCCAGCACACAAAAACCTATGACTGCCAGGTGCGGTGGCCCGCGATCAGTGGAGACGGCGACGTCCCCGCAATCCTTGCCAGCCTCGAACAGACCCCCGGCCTCGTGCGGCTCGACTGGAAAACCGCCGGCACACTCCCGGCCTGATCTCATCCCCTCCGTCCTCGACCTGCGACGTCTCATCCACAAGCTGATAAAGTGGAGGAAAGATCACACCTGCTTGCCGCACAATGCAATGCGCCGTGCAGCAGCTCTCGAATCCACGCCATGTTCCAAATCATTGAAGATCTCCGCATCCAGCGCACCACGGTCGTTCTGCCCCCCGTGTTTCTTGAAGAAGAGCGCCCCCTCAGCGATGCCTCTATCGCCACGATCTTCAATGCTCGCTTTGAGATCTGTCGCATCCTCGCCCGCCTCGACTCACGCCTGCTGGTCCTCGTCGGCCCTTGCTCCATCCATGACACCAAGGCAGCACGTGAGTACGCGGCACTGCTGCAATCGGCAGCCGCCGAATACGTCCAGGACCTGCGCATCGTCATGCGCGTCTATTTCGAAAAACCGCGCACCACGGTCGGATGGAAAGGCCTCATCAACGACCCGCACCTCGACGGCTCCTACAAGATCAATGACGGCCTGCGTTCAGCGCGCAACCTCCTTCTCGACTTGGCAGAAATGGGCGTACCCACCGGAACCGAATTCCTCGACATGATCACGCCGCAATACATTGCCGGCCTCGTCAGCTGGGGCGCCATCGGCGCGCGCACCACCGAGAGCCAGGTTCACCGCCAGCTCGTCTCGGGAATTTCTTGTCCGGTCGGCTTCAAGAACGCCACCTCGGGCGATGTGCAGGTGGCCGTCGATGCCGTGCTCTCCGCACAGCACTCCCATACGTTTCTCGGCCACACCAAGCATGGACAATCGGCAATCTTCGTCACCACCGGCAATCCCGATTGCCACATCATTCTTCGCGGTGGTCGCAAGTCGGTGAACTACACCGCGGACCACGTCTCCGACACCGTTGCCCAAATGGAGAAGGCAGGCATCGCGCCGCGCGTCATGATCGACTGCAGCCATGCCAACAGCCTCAAGGACTACACCCGCCAGTCCCTCGTCTGTCGCGACGTCGCCGCGCAAGTTGCCGCAGGCAATCGCAACATCATCGGCATCATGATCGAGAGCAACCTCGTCGCCGGCACTCAGAAGCTCGTTCCCGACCAGCCTCTGGTCTACGGGCAGAGCATCACCGACGCCTGCATCGATTGGTCGGAGACCCTCAAGCTCCTCGGCGAACTGGCCGCCTCGGTCCGCACCCGTCGCGCCGTTCACGAAGCTGTGAACGCCTGACGCGAATCGCGTCGATCCGGGGCACGCGGGATTGAGCGCCAGCCTCGGCGTCCCTTAGTCTCATCTTCGCTGTTTCCTGTGTCTCAGGCCGTCCCCATCACAATCGTGTGCGGGCTCATCGGGATCGGCTGCGCGCGGACGCCAGTGAAGCCCGCATCCGCATACATCTTGCTCAGTTCTGAGAACGTATAGGCATCCCCATCGGCGGTCGTCGTCAGCATTGTCATGCTGAAGGCCGCAGGCATCGGCGGCGACACGCGATCCTCGTTGGGCACAAACTCCAGCGTGGCAGCTTTGCCGCCCGGCTTCAGCGCCGCTCTCACCTTCTTCAACAAGCCGACACACGTCGCCTTGTCGAAGTGATGCAGAAAATTCGTCAACAGCACCGTGTCATACGGCCCGCCAAACTCCACGTCGAACGCACTCCCCGGCAGCATCGTGTAGCGATCGTGCACGCCGGCCTTCTCTGCGTTCTTCAACGCCACGCGCAACACCGCTGCCCAATCCAATCCCGTGACGTGCGCCTGCTTGTTCTGCTTCGCGATTTCGATGCCGAACAGTCCATGCCCAGCCGCAATATCCAGCACCTGCATCGGCCCATCGTGCCCTTCCAGAACCACCGCACCCAGCGGACCCGCCATCGGCTCCATCATCGGCGCCATGTTCTCGGCAAAGGATACCCAGATTGGATTCTCGGGCTCGACCGTGCCTGCACCTTCCATCGACGTACGTCCTGCACGCACCACATCCGCCAGCTTGGCGAGCGGCTCCGTCACCTCAGGCCGCGAAAGAAACGCTGCAACAGATGCCATGCACGCCGGCGATCGCGGATCGAGAAACAGAGCACTCGTGGGTGTGTGCTGATAGCGGCCATCGCTCTTGGCCAGCACGCCATTGATCACCAGGTAGTCACACAGGATGCGCGTGCCCCGCTCCGACGCCTTGCAATGACGCGCAATCGACGCCACGTCGCCCGGCCCCTCGCCCACGGCGCGGAACACGTCCAGTTCAATGGCTGCCTTCAATGCCGCTGTACGCTGCGCTGCCTGCACCATCTCAAACACGAGTCCCGGATTCGGGGCTTCGCCATGATTCTCCATCGTCGACCTCCAAGTCGAACCTTGCGTTGGGAAGGCCTTCAAGAAGGGAATTTGGATCTGTCGTCCCGTGCAGGTGCGCCGAGTGTATCACCAGCGTACGAAGCCGCGAAAGCCAGGTAAGGTGCGCGAGTACATCGGCTTGAGAATAGTTACCCGATTGCTGGCCCCGCTTCTTGGCGGAGCGTCGTCCCATCGAATTGTGCTGCGGAACACTGAAGCGCCCCCACTCCATGCGTAGACTACCCGGCGAGAACGTGGGTCGGCCGTCCTGCGCGATATGCGCGCGCCCGGATTCCGATTCGAGGAAAAATGTCCAGACTTTCGTTGATCGTCCTGCTTGTCGCATTTGCAATCCCGGCATCCGCAAAACCCTACCCGCTCCCCTGCAGAGATGTTTGGGGCGCCGTCACCGACACTCTAGGCAACATGGGAAATTACAGGATCGTCGCAATGGACAATGAACAAATGAGAGCTTCCTTCATCGTCTTTGGCGCACTGTATCCGGGAGTTCACGCCGTCTTTCTAAAGCAGCGCTCCAAGGGCTGCGAACTGGAAGTCAAGATGGGCTTTACCGGCAATGATGATGAGGGTGCGCTCCGGAATCGAGTCCATCGCCTTCTCGCCAAGCGGAAAGCAGCCAACCCGGCACCTCCGGCGTTCTCGACTCAACCAAGCGAATAACACCGGCAATCCTCGCCCCATAGCAAAACGTTCTAGCGGCTCGCCTCGAAAAAAACGCCGACCGCCCTATGGTCCACTCTCGTCCTCGTCTAGACACCGCGCATCCACTCGCCGCTTCTCCGTCCGCACATGGTGTGCCGCACGCGCCGATGGATCTTCGCCCACCTCAAAAAAAATGGGCACGCCATGTTCGTCCCGATAACGCGACATGAAACGCATCGCACAGTTCTTTTCTGCGCCGAAGCCCTCGACGCGCGCCGAAGATCAAGCGCCTCAAAGAGCGACACCGGCAGAGGCGGTGCCAGAAATCCCTCGGTCACAAGATGTGTAAAGGAGCCGCGAAAAACAAAACTCGCCAGGAGAGGAAGGATCGATCGATCTCGCGTTCGACTCATGAACAGCGGGGAGAAGGCGAAGGTCTCTGACCCGAAAGCAGGAGTGGGATCACCCAGAAGTGTGCCTCAGCGCGAGAACGGAGGCCCTCAGGATCCCCCTTCCCGAATTCCTCCCTCGCGCTGAAGCGTGATACTGTTTTCTCCTGTTTCGGCTTGATTGGCAATGCAGCTTTCGTCGATTTCCCATGCCGCGCAAGTAATGGGCGCGAAGTCACTGCCGGGGTCGAGACCTGCCGGCTGGCCCTGCACCTCCCCTCCAGTCGCTATCATGGAATCAGCGCACTGAAAGACGGCGCATGGATGCCTGATCCCACCCTCTTCATCTCGGCCGGAGAAGCTAGCGGCGAGGCTTACGGCGCCATGCTGATCGCTGCGCTGCAGAAGAAGTTCCGGGCGCAAGGTCACAACGCACAATTCGTCGGCATGGGCGGGCAGCGCATGGTCGATGCTGGCCTTGACTGCATCGTGCGCGCTGAAGACATGGCGGTCATGGGCATCACTGAAGTCGTCCGCCACCTGCCCCGCATCTACCGCGAATTCCGCCGCCTCAAGCACTCCATCCGCGAACGCCGCCCGTCCCTCGCCATCCTCATCGACTTTCCCGACATCCATTTCAAACTCGCAGAAGAGTTGCACCGCCTCGGCATCCCCGTCCTCTTCTTCGTCAGCCCCCAGCTTTGGGCCTGGAAGAAACACCGCATCAAGCTCGTCCAGAAATATGTGGACCGCATGCTGGTCATCTTTCCCTTCGAAGAACCGTTCTATCGCGAACGCGGCGTGCAAGCCGAATTCGTGGGCCATCCTCTGGCCGATCTGCCACTGCCCACCATCTCGCGCGAACAATTCGCCACCGAAAATCAGCTCGATCCTTTGAAAACGTGGATCGCCCTGCTCCCCGGCAGCCGCGCCAGGGAAATAGGTGCCAATCTGCCCGAGATGATCAAGGCGGCAATTCTCTTGTCCCGTGACTACCCTCTGGCGCGCGGCAATCCAGAACTGCAGTTCCTCGTTCCACTTGCGTCAACCCTGACCGCCCAACAGCGCCGCCATGTCGAGATGTTGGTCGGCAATTTCCAGCAGAACCTCATCATTCGTCTCATAAGCGACAGGCGCGCCGAAGGCGCAGTTGGCCGCACCGCAGGTGCCGCAGTTGGCCGCACCGCAGGTGCCCTCTTCCACTCCCGTGCCTCCATCGTGGCCAGCGGCACCGCCACCGTCGAAGCCGCCCTCATCGGAAACCCCTTCGTCGTGATCTATCGCGTTTCGCCCCTCACCTACGCCATCGCCAAACGCGTTGTCACCGTGCCCCACGTGGCCATGGTCAACCTCATTGCCGGCAAGCGAGTCGTCCCTGAACTCATTCAGCACGACTTCACCGCATCCAACATTGTCAGAGAGTTGCAAGTTTTGCTACCCGATGGCCCTCCACGCCAGTCCATGATGCAGGAGTTGCAGCGGGTACGTACGTTGCTGGCTCGCCCCGGGCAGTCGCTGAACGCGATCGACCGTGTAGCCGAAATCACGCTGCAGGTGCTGGACCTTGCTTCCCCTGTCGTCGAATCCGTGCCATCCTGAACCGGAGATACCCTGCAGCCGAATGTATAAGTCAAGAAAAGACAATATGCCTGGTAGACAGACCATGAAGCCCCTTCCCATTCCGACACGCCTTCTTGCGATTGCCCTTCTTTGCCTTTCCGCGGCAGCGCTGCCGACGGCCCAGTTGCACGCCCAGCGGTCCGAGCGCGCCACACTCGACATCACCGGCTATGTCATCGACGCCGAGCTTGAGCCAGCGACTCATCACATCACGGCCAAGGCTGAGGTCACCTTCACGGCACCTGAAAGCGCAGATGAGGTGAGCTTCGGCTTTCATCCCGCGCTCAAAGTCACCAAGATCACCGATGAATCCGGCAAGCTGCTCACCGGTGAACGGCTCGCCGACGGCACCATCCGCATCCAGCCCTCCAAACCCTTCACCGCCGGGCAGCCCGCGCATTGGACGTTCGAGTATGAGGGCATCATTACCGGCAACGAAGACGGCCCCATCGAAGGCTTCAAGCTCGCGGCGATTCAAGAGCCTATCACCTACCTGCTCTATCCGGCGCGCTGGTTTCCCACCACCGGCTACCAGACCGACCGCTTCACCGCGCAGCTGCACATCCGGGTGCCGCAGGGCATGCGCGTCTTTTCCAGCGGCGCGCAGGGAGAAGCGCACTCCGTTACGCTGGCCAGTGGCAAGCCCGGAGACCAATACGACTTCAACTGGGACAAGCCTGGATTTCCCGGCACCGTCATCGCCGGACGCTATCTCGGCCCTTTCAGTGCCGGCCCCGGCAACGTGAAGGTCTACCTGACCGTCAGCCACCAGGCACAGGGGAATCAGGTGGCTGAAACCGTGGCCAAGGAATATGACTTCTTCACCGACAGCTTCGGCTCGCCGGAGTCTCCGCACCTCAACGTCGTCGAAATGCCCGACGATTCGCTGCCTGCGGTCTGGGCTCCCGAACTCGCCGGCATCATGGGCTCGCGCATTGCCGACAAATCCGGCGTCCGACTGCTCGCCAACACCGTGGCACATCAGTGGTGGGGCTCTGAAATCAGCCCGCGCACCCTCAACGATGCCTGGATCACCAACGGCATGGCCCGCTACGGCGAGCTCATGTACCTGGAAGAAGAAAGCGGTCGCAGCGCGTTGCACAACGCCCTGCAGGATGTCTCGGCTGGCGCGCTCGCCTACGACACAGTTCCCCTCTCCAGCATCTCGCGCACAAATCCTTTCACGCCCGAATTTCAGTCCATGACCCTCGAGAAGGGCGCGATGATCTTCCACATGCTCCGCGGCGAAATCGGAGACAAGGCCTTCCTTGCCACCCTCAAGGGCGTCCTAAGTGAATTTACCGACAAATCCGTGCGCGCCAGCGATTTTGAGAAAGTGGCAGAAGCGCAAAGCCAGCAGCAGCTTACGGCATTCTTTGCCCAGTGGATCGATGGCACCGGAGCCCCTACGTTCAGCGACAAATACACCGTCTACCGCCTGGGAAATAACAAGGGCTTCCGCACCATCGGCTTCATCGACCAGGATCTCGATCTATTCCGTATGCCCGTCGATATCCGTGTCGAAACCGACGGCAAAACCGAGAACCAGAAGATCGACGTCGTTGGAACCGAGTCGCAGTTCGTTGTGGACACCTTCGGACGTCCGCGTCGCATCAGCATCGATCCCGGCGACTGGGTTCTCAAATCTTCGCCCGACCTGCAGGTTCGCATCTCCATCCTGAAAGGCCAGCAACTGGTTGCGCAGGGCGACCTCCCCGGCGCGCTTTCTGAATACCAGAAGGCCTTGACTGCCAATCCGCAGAGTTCGCTGGCCAGCTATCGCATCGGCGAGCTCCTCTTTACCCAGCGCAATTATCAGGCCAGCGTAAACTCCTTCCGCGATGCTCTGCGCGGCGACGATGAGCCGGCCTGGACAGAGGTCTGGAGCCACATTGAGATCGGCAAGATCTTCGACCTCACAGGCCAGCGTGATCGCGCCGTCACCGAATATCGACTCGCCGTGCAGACCAACGACAACACCCAGGGCGGCATCAACGAAGCCCGCATGCTCCTCCAGAAACCCTTCAAGCGCCCCGACGCCGAATAGCCCCGCGGGCCTCCTCAGCCGCACGCAAAACAGGAACGGCCAGCCCCAAGGCTGGCCGTTCCATTTCGTATCCCCTCAATCAGTTAGTCTTCTTCTCGCTTTGCGGCGGCAACACTTGGATCGTCACCGGTACCACCCCAGCCTCCGTCATCCCAATCTGCACCGCAGCTGCATACGACAAATCAATCACGCGCCGCCCGTAGAGCAGCCCGCGATCCGTAATCCTCACCACGACGGACTTGTGGTTCCGCGTGTTCTCGACCTTCACCTTCGTCCCGAAAGGTAGTGTCGGATGGCAGGCCGTCATCAGGTTCTGATCGAAGACCTCGCCGTTTGCTGTCAGCCGGCCGTTGAAGACTCCGCCATACCAGGAAGCGAAGCCATGCAGCGCCTTGACAGCAGGTTTCTTCGGAGCCTCGACCACCGGGGTCGGACTCAGTGCCGGCGCAGCAGGAGGAGCTGTTGCCGCCGGTCGGGACAGAACCGCATCCGCCTGCACAGTCCGCATCGGTATCGTGAGGACCAGGCTGGCGAGCGCGACGCAGGACGCGCCAATCAGCAGCCAAAACTGCAGACGGTCATTCCCGTTCACGTTGTTCGCGTTTCGTCTCATAAGCATTTGCCCATTTTACTAGTTCTGCACTAGTAACCTCAACCATTGAAAAGAGATGCAATAGGAGATCCAGGGCGGAAATTGCCGGGGAACGGCCAATCGTCGAGCTAAAGCCTTACCCCAGCGGGGCTTACAAAATGCACCAAACATGGTGCAGTTTATCGTGTCGTATTGTGGGATCCTGCAAAGCAAATTCAGCTCATGAATGCCGAGTAATCCACATTTTTGAGCCCATCAATTTGGGATATCCCCAACCGATCGCGCAAGGTTATCACGGGGCGACCTTCACCGTACAGCAACATTTCGGCTTTTCAACCCGTCTTTTTCCACATGGACCGGAGATCCGTTCCCATGAATCACTTCGCGAAAATCTGCCTTGTCGCCCTTGCCTTGGGTTTCTCAAATTCCGCCTTCGCTCAACCGTCCGGCCCAGCCCTACCACCGGTTCCGCCGGCCATCTCCGCCGCAAAAACCGTCTTCCTCTCCAACGCGGGAGCCGACAGCGGCCTCTTCCCTCAGCCGTTCTCGGGCGATACCAATCGTGCCTATGCCGAGTTCTTCAGCTCGCTTCAGTCCTCCGGCGCCTTTCAACTGACCAGCGACCCCGCCTACGCCGATCTCGTCCTCGAACTCCAACTCACCGCGCCCAACGGTCCGAGCAACGCCAACAAGCAAAACGGCACTGCCGATCCGCGCCCCATGTTCCGGCTCACCATCTTCGACCGAAAGACGCACTACGTTCTGTGGACCGTCACCGAGTCCATCGGCCTGGCCGTTCTGCAGAAAACCCACGATCGCAACTTCGACGACGCCTTGGCAGCCGTTCTCAGCGACTTCCTCGCGGTTGCAGGCAAGCCGCCCGTTACCCCGCACTAGGACCCACCGCCTTTTGCGGATTAATTCGCCCGCGCTGCTAGCCTTCTATTAGGAACAATCAATCGCGCCACCCTTCCGGGTGGCGTTTTCTTTTGAGAGGAATCATGCAACTGAGCGCCGCAGGTCTTGACCTGGTCAAAAAATCCGAGGGCTTTCGCCCCACCACCTACTTCGACATAGCCAACTATCCCACCATCGGCTACGGCCACCGCCTCGAACCCAATGAGTCCTATCCCCGCGGCATCTGCGAAACTGACGCCGAAGTGATCCTGCTCTGGGATGTCCGCACCGCCGAACAAGCCATAAGCCGCCTCGTCACCGTCGCTCTCAGCCAGGGCCAGTTCGATGCTCTCGTGGATTTCGCATTCAACCTTGGCTCAGGTCGCCTCGCAACTTCGACCCTGCTCCTTGACCTCAACGCCGGCCGATCCGATGATGCTGCCCTTCAACTCTTGCGCTGGGATCACTCCGGCGACCGGGAGATAGCCGCTCTCAAATCGCGCCGCCAGGCCGAATATCGTCTTTGGACCGGACACGAGGCAATACAAGTCGCCCAAGCAGGCCGCGCGGCGGCTTCGTCAACAACTACAGAGGCCACCAGGCCCCTCGCAAAATCAGCCGCCTAATCCTAAGGAGGGCTTTTCCCGGCGGTTGGCTCTTACAGCTCCTTCACCTCAAGCCGCTCATCGCTCTTCAAATAGCCCTTGCGTCGAAACCAGTCCTCCATCGCCGGGCCCAATCTCTCGAGTGGCACGCGATGGCCAGCCTCCAGCAAACCATCACCCACCGGGAGCGTGTCGTCGAAGACTGCATCGTTGGTGAAGTTGCGCATCGCAAAGCTGTCGATCCATCGCATCGGGCACCCATGCCTCCGCCCGGTTCCATCAATCCGCTCGACCGCTATCCTCCGCGCAAACATTCGCTCTTCCTCAGTTCACCAACGCCGAGTCATATTTCGCAAACAACGCTTCTACGGCCTCACGCTTCCGATCTGGCAACGTATGTAAAGCCTCGATCAACGCAAGAATCCTGGGCGTCATAAAGAGGAGATACCGCGCCGGTTTCTCCGTAGGGTTCCAGTACGTGTGCTTTGTGCCTTTCCTGACCAGGACCCCGGCGCCGGCAGGCACCTCAACCGTCTCGTCTCCGACTTGCACGCACAACGTGCCTTCCAGCACATACCAGCCTTCATCGTCGTGATGGTGAACATGCATCGGCGCAATCATGCGCGGCGGCCCCGGCGGACTTCCTTCTGCCTGCCATTCGGCGACCGCAAACGAGCAATCTACCGATCCCAGAACTTGGCCGACCAGCGGCGGAGCGATCTTGGTTGAGCTCATCCATGTACTCCTGCGAAACAGGATGTTCAGAGCATACCGTTCGTCACTGCGGCTTCGGAACTGCCTGCACATCCTTGCCCTGCTGTGTCTCCACCCTGAACCGCTTGTAGTCGTAATCCTTTTCCATGAAATGCTGCCGAAAATTCTTCACCAGCAGCACCCGCGCCTGCATCGTTCCCTCGCCGCCCGTCGGCAACCAAAGCTCTCCGTTCACAAGCTCCTGGTCGAACCTGAAATTCGATCCCTTCTGGATATTCGCGAACAGTCCGCCCACCACGTGAAAGTTATCCACGAAACTCACTTCGAGATGCGCCACTTGACGGTCGGCTTCATCAATCCAAACCGTGCCTTGCAGCTTCTTCGAAGCATCTTCCGCCAGCCCATGCGTCTTTGCGTCCTTGCGGCCTACAAAGTCGAACACGATGGCCGGCCGCCCCCGAAACAGCACACGCCGCTCGTTGCGCACGTCCATGATCTCCAGCACGCGCGTCACGCTGATCGTCGGCCCTTCCAGCGCCTGTCCCGCGGGTGTCTTCTCCGCCTTCTCCACCAGCTTCGTTACATGCTCGGTTTCCTTCATCGCGTCGTGATCACTCAACGGTTTCCCATCGCGCTTCACGGTTCGCTCGATCACATGACCGTTCACGAAGAAGTCTTCATGCTCCTCGGTCTGGGTCTTCTGTACCTGGCCATTGGAATCCATGTCCTGGACCGTCTGCACCGAAGTGTAGGTGTAGGTCTCGCGCACCTTATCGAGCTGACGTTGATGCTCCTGCACTTCTTGCATCAGCTGCCGAATGTCAGGCAGGGGGGCACTCACGGGGCGCCCAACCTGCCCCAGAGCCACGGCCGTCCAGATCGCCGAGAACCACCCAGCCCGCCAGCCTACTAAACCAAGCCTCATAAAACCATTCTCGCGGTTGTCGACAGCGAGCGCCAGCCCGCCGCGCATGTTTCCGTGCTCCCCGCGCGTGTCAAAAAAGTTACGGCAGCAGCGCAGCTTGCCCCTCGGTTTCGGCGCACCGTCGTGCTATACCTAACCATCAGTAGTTTCTATCGTTGCCCTACAGGAAGGAGAAGCACGCTCAATGTTTCGCATGCTGGTTCACTGGCTTCTCTGCGCCGTCGCCTTGATATTCGTTGCGCGCGTTGTGCCAGGCTTCTTTGTGAATGGGATTGAGGCGGCCATGATTGCCGCGCTGGTCATCGGATTCCTGAACGCCACGCTCGGCTTCTTGCTGAAGGCCATCACGTTTCCGCTCGTGATCCTCACCTTCGGCATCTTCCTGCTGGTCATCAACGCGGGCATGATTCTCATCGCGTCGCACGTGGTCCAGGGCTTCTATGTCTACGGGTGGCGACCGGCAATCATCGGCTCGGCGGCACTCTCCGTCATCGGACTGGTCATTCGGGCATTCTCTTCGGAGTAACGTCCGCTTATCGAACCGGGGGACGAACCCTTTCGGCAGGTTCGTGGCGCATAGTCCTTTTCTTTGTGTCTTCCCGCTTCTTGCTTCCGCTCGATGCGGTCGCGACCGTCGTCACCGTTGGCGCATCCAACGTTTTCGGCGTGCGAACAGCATTCGCGCTCGCAAATCCGCTTGCCGTCCCCACATGCGGAATCAATACGTGCGCCTGCTTCGGCTGAACCCTCGAATACACCTGCCAGCTTCCCCCGGCAACCACAGCCACGATTGCTGCAGCTGCTGCCCCGCGCGCCCAGGCGCTTTCTAACCACCAGGAACGTCGCGAGCCGCCGGGCCAATCAAGCAGACGTCCGCCTCTTCCCGCTGGCATGCGGTGCAGCGAACCCTTCACGCGATCTTCCAGTCCCACCGGCGCCGGCACTTCGGCAATCAAACGCAATGTGGCATCGGCTTCGCCCAGGCTCGCGGCTCCAACCCCATTCTCTCCTTGCGTATTCATCGCAGACTCCTCTCGTGGTGGAGCAGCTCCGCCATCAGGTTGCGCGCTCGAAACAGCCGCGACCGTACACTCGACTCCGTAATGTCCAGCACGGAGGCAATCTCCACGCTGGTCAACTCCTCAAACGCCGAGAGCACCATGACTTCGCGCTCCTTGGCCGGAAGCTGATCCACGCAGGCCAGAACCTGCGCGTGGTGTTGCGCCGCAGAGGCTCGTTGTTCCGCGCTCAAACCGCGAGCCGGCAGCACGCGCGCCAGTTCCGCCACGTCGTCCGTCTCCGGACGCGTTTTCGCACGGCGCTTGCGGTCCAGCACAATGTTCCAGACAATGCGAATCAACCAGACACGGTGATCGCGTACTTCGCCAAGCGTGTCGCGATGGCGCAGGACACGCAAAAACGTCTCCTGTACGGCATCTTCGGCATCGGAGGAATTGCGAAGAATCGAAAAGGCGACCCGGTACAGCGTCGACGCATATTGGTCGACCAACGCCTCGAGTGCTTCCTCTTCCACGTGCTGGCGAGCCTCGTCCTCAAAAACGCTTGGCGCGATCTCCACCCAACCTGCGAAAACGGATTGGCTTGCGCTCATGCCTAACCAGACGCAGCCACCCGGAAAAGTGCTCAGACTTTGTCCGGCCCATGCCGGAACCAGCAGATTGGACTACTGCCCTTGCCCGGAGAGCTTCTGTGCTGCCAACGCCCCGGCCGCACCGTCCTTGTCGCCGTCCCGTATCTTGGCCCACAAGACGCGCGCCATATCACGCTTGCCCGAAGCGGCATACAAGTCAGCCAGGTCAAGCTGGGCCACCGACGCCGATACCGTCACCGAGGGCTTGGCCGTGACCTGGTTGTACAAATCGATCGCCTGCGCATCGCGGTTGGTCTGGTGATAAAGACCGGCCAGGGCGATCTTGGCAAGGTTCGAAGTATTGCGGTCCCATGCATCGGCAGCCTTTTTCAGCTCTTCCTCCGCAGGACCGTTCTGCCCCAATTCCTCATCCGTAACCCCGGCAAAATAGTGGGCCTTCGTGCCTTCCTGAAGCCAGCCGAAATCCTGCGCAACAGCCAGGAACTTCTGATTGGCAGCCTTGGAACGCTCAGCCGCAGTCGCGTAGACACCAGTCTCCGCCGGAGCGCCCGCAGGCAGCAATGGAGCGGAATAGACGTCCAAAGCCGTACCTAAAGCCGCGCTGGCCGCCGAAGAGCGCATCTGCACAAACACTGCGATGCCCGCAACCACCACCAGTACAACAGCCAGCGTGATCACCCAACGCAAAACGCTGGAGCGATGGCCGCTGATCCAAGTCACGCTGCTCTGCGTGGCTTGGGCAAATTTGTCGCCCTTCAGGGCGTGACGAGTCTGTGTATCCACTTGGTTTGAATGTCCTTCGTCGATTGACTTGCAGGCGGGTCCGTACAAGGTGGGCGCACTACGACTGCAACCCAATTAGTTTAACAGCGCGCAAACTGGAGCGTCCACCAACCCCCTCGAGGCTGGAACATTCCCTGCCCGGCCGCCCTGCCTCAACTCCCAATCGCCCGAAAAAGCCTGATCAGGCTCGACACCGCAGCCAGGGATCGCGAAGAATCCCAGCTCACTACGGCATAGTCTTGCAGGGGCCCAAAGGTGACACGAATGGCTTGTGGATGCCGCAGTTCAAACTCGCTGAGTGTCTGCACCGCGATCTCGCTCAAACCATCCAACCGGATGACTCCAGAAATGTTCATGGCGGGACCCCAAAATTGGCGCATAGTATGCACTCGGCCGAGAAACAAATGCAAGGTGTTTCTCCGGTTCCCGCGTATGCTCCATCACGTCCACCGCCAGCTCCCTAACCTGGCCCCATCATCTCTCTCCGCCCCGCAGAGCCCGAATCCGTTCAATTGCGCCAGAGACCGACGAACCCTGGTTCAAACGGTCACGTCCTTGCGCAAGCAACAACTCAACGTAATCAACCACCGCCAGGCCGCGCGCCTCCGCCTCGCGGCGCATCTCATCCGTCACGTCCACCATCACCTGCATGCCAATAGGCCCTCTGCAGTTCATCGGCGCAAAAGGGTAGAGGTTGAAGGGGACCTGAAGGCCGGCAATCTCGGCGCACCGCAGACAAGCGTATGTGCGCCAATGGAAGCGCCCACCCGGCGTTTGTTCCATCGATCGCTTGCCCAGCCCTCCGCCGGAACGATACGCTAGATTCATGTACGAGGATTTCCACGTCATCGACCGCTGGAGCAAAGAAGACCTTCACTGCCTGTGGAAGGCAAATATTGTCGCCATCGCCACGCGCCATGCCGATGCAGTCGATGTCCGCTTCGACATGAACGACCGTCCCATGTGGATCGCCCTGCCCTGCACCGCCTGGGTCGAACACAAGAAACGCACCGGCATGGTCATCACCGACCAGCTCACCGCCCAGATCGCCGGCCGTTACCTCAAACAAATCATCGAAGAGGGATACGACGCCCGTCGCGAGATGTACACCATGAGCATCCCTGAAGTCCTCGAACACCTCGATGCCGTCGTCGCTGAAGCCAAGGCCAGGGGCGGCATTCCTGCCCTGCCTCCCGGGGTCGAAGCAGTCATCTAGTCGCTGCACGAAAGAACTCGTCCCGGAACCACCGGCCAAAATGGACTTCTACTTTCCCTTGGTCCCCTTGGCCTCTTGGTCCCTTGGTCCCCTTGGTCTCTTGGTCTCTTGGTCCCTGGTTCCTCGTCGCTTCGTCTGAACCCAGTTCCCAGTCGCCTGTCTCACTCGTGCCGCAGCGCCACCATCGGCTCCACGCCGGCCGCACGCCGCGCCGGAACCCAGCTCGAAATCAACACCACCGCCAACAGCAAGCCCACGCCCGCTCCCAGGGTAAGAGGATCGTCTGGCGCAATCCCATACAGCAGTGACTTGATTAGACGCGTGAAGGCCAACGCTCCCGCCAGCCCCACCACGATCCCCACCGCCGCCAGCCCCGTACTCTCGCGCAGAATCATGCGGCGCACCTGCTGCGGCCGCGCGCCCAGCGCGATGCGGATACCGATCTCGCTCGTGCGCTGCGCGACCGAATACGCCATCACCCCGTAGACGCCAACGCACGCCAGCGCCAGAGCCAGCAAGCCAAATCCGCTGGTCAACTCGGCGAAGGCGCGCTCATCGGCCATGGTTCCCTCTACCTGCTGCCGCATGGTGCGCACGTCGATCAAGGGCAGATCGCGATCGAGCGATCCAACCGTTGCGCGTATCGCGCTCAAGACAAAGGCCGGCTCATCCGACGTGTGGATCTCGAAGACCATGCGACCGCCTCTCTGCAGTTGCCGATAATTTAAATAAAACGTCGGCGGCGTCTCGCTGCGCAGGTCTGCATAGCGCGTGTCCGGACAGATGCCCACAATCTGCACCGGCCCTTCCACATCTTCGGGATCGGTTTCAAAGCTCTGCCCGATCGGATCGCGACCGGGAAAGAACCGGCGCGCCATCGCACGATTGACGATCGCGACCTTGAGCGAACTCGCGGTGTCGGACGCTGTGAATCCGCGGCCGCGCACGATAGGAATGCCCATGGTGCTGAAGAACTCTTGGCCAACCACATTGGTCTGCACGCGAATTGCCTCTTTGTCCTTAGGCGTTCCGAGCACATGAAACATCGCTCCCGATTGACCGTCGCCAATGATCGCGATATTGCTCATCGAAGCAGAGAGCACGCCTGGAATGGCGCTAAGCTTGGCCTCGAGCTGCCGGTAAAGCGAATTGATTTGTGCATCGGTGTAACGCGCGCGCGGCGGGTTGAGCTGAAACAGCAGAAGGTGGTCGCTGCGAAAGCCGAGGGGCGTATGGCTGAGATTCACCAACGTGCGCACGAAGAGTCCGGCGCCGATCAGCAGGATCGATGAAAGCGCGATCTGGAAGATCACCAGCCCCCTGCCCAGCCGCATTCTTGACCGCCCGGCAGATGCATGCTCCGCGTCTTTAAGCGCCGTGCCGGGCTCTGCATGCATCGCCTGCCACGCCGGCGCCACGCCAAACAGAATCCCGGTCGCCAGCGAGAGGCCGGCAGTGAACGCCAGCACACGCCAATCGAAGTCCGCCTGCAGGGCCGCGGAGCGCGCGCCTTTGTCGAGCAACTGCGGAAGCAGATCGCGCCCCAGGAATCCCAGCAGCAATCCGGCTCCTCCGCCAAGAGCGGAGAGCAGGAAGGTCTCGGTGAGCACTTGACGCAGGATGCGTGCACGGCCTGCGCCCAATGCGAATCGTGTACTCATCTCGCGCTGCCGAGCGGCCGCGCGCGCCAGCAGCAGGTTGGCCAGATTCACGCACGCCAGCAGCAACACCAAACCGGCAAGCGCCAGCAACACATACGAAGGCCGCGCGAAGTTGCCGTGCAGATAATCCAGTCCGCGATCGCCGGGGGCGAACTGAAGATGCAGTTGATCCAGCGCGGGCGTTGGCGCAAGCGTGGCCTTCGCGGTTTGCCGCAGCACCACATCGAGCGCCGCCTGCGCACGCGCTTCAGGAACGTCGCTGCGCAGACGAACCAGGATTTGCACCCACCAGGATTGGGGATTGTCGAGCAGCGATACTGTGCTCATTTGTGCGCGCGGAACCAGCAATGGCTGCATGGTGATGGGCACGAAGACCTGCGTGATCGCGTCGAACTGCAACCCTTCGAAATGAGCCGGACCCACGCCGATGACCGTGACAGGCACTCCGTTGAGGGAGATTGTCTTGCCCAACACGGTTGTGGAACGCCCAAATCGCTGCGCCCAATAGCGCTCGCTGAGGATTGCCACCGGGCCGAGACCTGGGCCGGCATCCTCTGCCTGCGTGAAGCTTCGGCCCAGAATCGGCACGACTCCCAGTGCGTCGAAGACATTGCCGCTCACCATCTCGCCGTTCACGACCTCAGGCTCTCCATCGACAGTGGCTGTCATCGACACATCCTTGAAGCCGATCGTGTCCGCGATGACGTCCGTACGCTTGCGCATCTCCTCCAGCACACGATAAGAAAAGGCATCGCTCACCAGCCCCCCACCCGGCCTCTCCGATACGTCACCCCACGCCGGAGGCACAGGCTGCTCATGACCGCTGACCCAGGTGACCATGCGCAGTGCATACGGGCTCCGCACCGGCAGCGCATCGAACAGCACCTTCTTGGCCACGGTGAAGATGGCTGTGTTCGCGCCGATCGCCAACGCCAGCGACGTCGCAGCAATTGCCGTGAAGCCCGGGCTCTTGCGCAGCATCCGCAGCGCGTAGCGCAGATCGCTCGCCATCTCATCGAACCAGCGCAGTCCCACCGATGCGCGCATCTTCTCCTTGTGCATCAATGCCGGGCCCAGTTCGACGCGCGCCCTGCGAGCGGCTTCCTCCTGCGCACAGCCAGCCTCAACCAGATCCGCAGTGCGCTCCTCGAGATGATGCGCGAGCTCCGCCTCCATCTCGGCTTCCAGCCGTCCGCGCTCAAACAGAGCACCTGCCCGCGAACGAACCGGCGCCGCAATCCGCATGACCCACGAATGGAGTTTCATCTGTTCTCTCGGTCCCCTGTTCTGACGTCCCCTGTTTCTTGGCCCTTGTTCCCTGCCCCGCGGGGCCGGCTTTATTCGTGTCTCAGGGCCTCCATCGGCTGCACCGCCGCGGCCCGCCAGGCCGGAAGTCCGCTCGCCCCCAGCGCCGCTAGGAACAGGAGTGCACTCGACAACCCAAACGTTGCCGGATCCCACGGCTTCAATTCGTAGAGCATAGACGCGATCGTCCGCGCCAATAGAAGTGCCACGGCGATCCCCGAACACTCGCCAATCAGCACCATCCACGTTGCCTCGCCGAGAACCATCCGCAGCACGCGTTCAGGTCGCGCGCCCAGCGCCATCCGAATGCCAATTTCATTCGTGCGCTGGCTTACCGAATACGCCATGACACCGTAAATTCCTACGCACGCCAGCATCAGCGCGAGGAGGCCGAAACCCGCCGTCAACGTCACGAACAACCGTTCTTGCTGCAAATCGGCAGCGATCTGCTGATCTTGGGTGCGGATATCCATCAAGGGAAGATCTGGGTCGATTTGTCGCACCACGCGCCGCAACGCCGGCACCAGCGCCTCGGGCTTCATGCGCGTTCGAATCTCATAGACCATGCCGCCCACCTCGGTTTGCTGCACGTAGGGCAAAATAAACTGCGGTGGCGGAACATCGCGGAGGCTTCCATAACGCACATCGCCGCAGATGCCCACGATCCGAATCGGCACATCCGCGGCTGTGCTCTGGTGGCCGTCCGAATCGTGCGTGTTCAGCGAAAAAGTCAAACCGAGAGGATTCCGCCCCGCAAACCGAGTCCTCGCAAGACTCTGGTTGATGATCCCAACCTTCTGCGATGTAGCCGTATCCTGCGGGCCAAATGCTCTTCCCGCAACCATCGGTATCTCCATCGTTTGGAAGAATCGGTTGCCGACGATGTTGTAATACTCCGATTGACCTTTCGCGGGACTGTAACTTTCTCCTTCCGGCAGAAAAGTCGTACTCGATCGGTCATTCGAAACGTACGACTCAATGGCTGGTGCCATGGAATCGACACCCGGTACAGCGGCAATCGCCTGTTCCAGTCTTTTGTGAAGCGCAATGTCCTTACCGGAGGGGTACCGCTTTTCCGGCAGATCAACCCTTACCAACAGCAGGGAATCTGTGCGGAACCCCACGTGCACCGCACTCAAACTGGTGAATGTCCGCAGAAATAATCCCGCACCAATAATCAGCAGCGTTGAAAGCGCGATCTGAAATCCGATGAGCGCCTTGCCGCCCATGCCTTTGCGCCGTCGTGTTGTTCTGGCGGAGGTGTCTGTCAATCCATGGGTCACTTCCGCACGTGCTGCCGCCAACGCCGGAGCCATGCCGAAAAGGATGCCGGTGGCAATGGTGATTCCAGCAGTGAACGCGAAGACTTTCCAATCGAAGTGGATCTGAAAATCGCTCCGTTCCCAAGCATTCTCGGTCAATTTCGGAATGGCAGTGCGCCCCAGATATCCGGCCAGCAGACCACCCGCGCCGCCCAATGCCGCCAGCAGCAGGCTTTCCACCAACATCTGACGCAAAATCCGAGCGCGGCCCGCGCCGAGCGCCAGGCGCACGCTCATCTCACGCTGGCGTTGAGCTCCGCGCGCCAACATCAGGTTGGCAATGTTGGCGCACGCCAGCAACAGCACAAACCCGACTAGAGTCAGCAGCACGGTCATCGGTTTGGCAAAAAGCTTGCCCTGTTCAAAGAGACCGCGACTTCCATCGCGCAACTCGACGCGTGGCAGATCTTCTCCAGGCCTCACCGGCATCGTGGAGCGAACCAGCGCGCCCACCTGCGCGTCCAGAGCTGATTTCGCTCCCTCGTCGCTCACGCCAGGCTTCGCGCGACCCATCAAGTTCACCCACCATGTCCGCGTATTGTTCAGCAGACTGCCTGTGGCAGAGTGAGGCGCGAGCAGCGGCTGCATCGACAACGGTACATACACATCGGCCGCCTGCTGCACATTGTCTGCACCGGTGAAACCCTTCGGAACAACGCCCACAATGGTCAGCGGCATATCGTTCAGCTTGATGACCTGGCCCAGCGCCGCCTCCGATCGGCCAAACTCTTGCTCCCACAACCCGTCGCCGATCACCGCCACCGCGCCCCGTCCCGGCTCAGCGTCGTCCGCAGGTTCAATCGCGCGTCCCAGCTGAGGATTCACACCCAATGCCGCGAAGTAATTTCCCGAGACCATCTCCGCCTCCACCGGCTGCGGATTCTCGTGGATCGTCGCGTTCATCCTCGTTCGCTTGAAACCGAACAGAGAATCCAGAACCCGGCTCTCCGCCTGCAGCTGTCGGAAGACCGGATACGAAAAAGCGGTGCTGCCCCTCAGCCCGCCCGGCAATGGATCGTAGTCGCCCCAGATCCCATGAACGGCCATGTGCTGTTCTGTGGCAGTCCACGCAAGCAGGCGGAGCTCCGACGCGTGCGGCACGGCCAGACGTTCATATAACAGCTGCTTCGCTACCGAAAAGATCGTCGTGTTTGCGCCGATCGCCAGCGCCAGCGACGTCGCCGCAATCGCCGTAAAGGCCGGGCTTTTCCGCAGCATCCGCAGCGCGTAGCGCAGATCGCTCGCTATCTCATCGAACCAGCGCAGCCCGACGGACGCCCGCATATTCTCTCTGTGCATCAATGCCGGGCCCAGTTCGATCCGCGCGCGCCGTGCCGCTTCATCCGCTCCGAGACCTGTACGAATCAAGTCCTCTGTCCGCGCCGCAACATGGTGCGCCAGCTCAGCTTCCATCTCGGCTTCGAGCCGCCCGCGCTGGGCTACCGCCCGCACCCAAGAACGCAGTCGAGCAAGACGGCTTCCGACAAATGCGGGAGGCTTGTTCATAGCGCCTCCGGCGTCGTACTCAGAATCCCATTAATGATGCCCGACATCCGTTTCCACTTCTCGGTCTCATCGCCGAGCCGCTCCCGCCCCAGCTTCGTCAGCTTGTAGTACTTCGCGCGGCGATTGTTTTCGCTCTCGCCCCACTCGCTCGCAATCGTGCCCTGGTGCTCCAGCCGATAGAGCGCCGGGTACAAAGATCCCTGCTGAACCGTCAGTTCCTCGCCTGAAATTTGCTGGATCCGCAACAGCACGCCGTAGCCGTGCAGGGGACCAAGCGACACTGCTTTCAGGATCAGCAGGTCCAGCGTGCCCTGCAGAAGTTC
>DATAVC010000032.1:0-6498 GCA_036267935.1 Occallatibacter sp.
CGCTGCGGCCGATCGAACGAATTCCGGAGAGCCGGGCGGTGAGGACACGGCGGCTGACGCTCGACGAGACGATGGACAAGGTTCAGCAGTCGATGGGCATGAGACTGAACAACACGCCGTGGCATGCGCCGGTGACCGAAAAGCCGGTGATCGATACGACGGAGATATGGGAGCTGGTGAATCTGACCGAGGACACACACCCAATTCATCTGCACATGGTGCGGTTTCAACTGCTGGACCGGCGGCCATTCGATGTCTTCGACTACCAGGACAAAGGCACGCTGCGTTACACGGGAGCTGCGATTCCAGCCGCGCCCGAGGAGAGCGGATGGAAGGATACGATTCGCTGCGAGCGCGGGCATGTGACGCGGATCATCGTGCCGTTTGTGGGCTACACGGGACGATATGTGTGGCACTGCCACATCCTGGAGCACGAGGATAACGAGATGATGCGGCCGTTCGATGTAGTCGGCGCGTGAGGCTTCGGAATTGAACGCCGAGGCTTCCCAGAATTGTCTACTTCAAATGGGCTGCCGTCTTCCGAGTTGCAGGCATCTTATGAGGCGGCTTCGTAAGTAGTTGCGTCATTGGAGGCAGGCATCCTTTGCAGAGGCCATCCTTAAGTCTGTCGATTCTTTCGTGTCTCGTGATTGCGGCGCTCTGGGTGTTGTTTGTCGGCGGGACGAAACCTCACGAGATGATTGTGGGTTGTGTTGTTCTTGCGCTTTCGGCAGCATTCATGTTCCGGGTCGGCGAGACGGAATCGCTGAACCTCGATTTCCGGATGGTCGATCTTCTTACCTGCTGGCGCATCCCCTGGTACATCCTTAGCGATGGTTATACGATCCTGCTGGTTCTGCTGAAGGACCTTGCTGGAAAAAGGGCAGGTTCTTTCTATCGCTTCTGCGGCTTCAAGACCAGCGGGCATGATCCGCGGCTGGTTGCGCGAGGAGTGTTGGCGACCGGTTATACGACGCTCACGCCGAATTCCATTGTGATCGGCATTGATGTTGCACAGAGCCGGATGCTCTTTCATCAACTCCAGCGGAGCGAGGTTTCGCGGATGGCCAAGGAACTCGGAGCGCAGCCTGGAGTGGAACGCCAATGAACGTCTGGCTCGCCGCGGCAGGTGGAGTCTGCGTCACGTTGATTCCGTGTGCAGACATGTGTCTTCGCGGCACGCCGGAACGCAGGCTCGTCGGTCTGGAAATGACTACCGTTATTGTGACCATTGCTCTGGTACTTTTCACCGTCGGCTTTGGCCGCTTTCCCTTTATGGATCTGCCACTGGCGTTGGCCATCATGTCCTTCGGCGGAGGCCTGGTGTTCGCTCGCTTCCTGGGGAAGCATCTATGACTCATGCGATCCTTGACGTTCTTTTGAGCGCGGTCGTGCTGCTTTGCTGCCTGGGTGCGCTGGGGATGTGGCGCATGAAAGAGCCGACGCAGGCTCTGCACTATCTTTCTCTGCCGGCCACCGGCGGCGCCATTCTTCTCACGCTTGCGGTCTTCCTGTCACAGGGAAGCAGCCAGGCGTCATGGAAGGTTCTCCTGATAGCTCTCATCCTGTTGGCGAGCAATTCTGTGGTCACCCACGCAACGGCGCGAGCCTTTCGTGCACGCGAACTCGGCCACTGGGAACCCATTGACGGCGATCCAATCGAGATTGTCCGCGAGGAGCGAACATGATCTGGGTGGGAGCAGGACTTCTTCTGCTGGTGGCCGTGTCCGGTCTCGCGGTGGTTTGCACGCGCGATGTCACCAGCCAGATTCTTGCGCTGGGATTTTATGGCGTGCTGATGGCGCTCGTATTCTTCGTCTTCCAGGCGCCGGACGTTGCTCTTTCGCAGATCACAGTCGGCGCGCTGGCATTGCCTTTGATGGTGATGCTCGCTATCTCGCGCATGAAGTATCGCTCAGCCGCAAAACGAGGTTCGGAGGAGCGCGATGCGTGACACGACTCGCAAGCGCGTTTTCCTTTTCTTTGGCTCAGTCTTTTTCCTGTTGTTTTGCTATGCAACTGTGAATCTGCCGCCGTGGGGCAGCTATCGCGGGCCCTATGGCGATGTGATATCTCGCGTGGGCGTGTATGAGCGGCATGCCACCGATGTTGTGAATGCAATCAACTATGACTACCGGGCATTTGACACGCTCGGCGAAGAGTTCATCCTGTTCAGCGCTGTTCTGGGCGTGATGATGCTGCTTCGGCACGAGGAGGGCGAAGACACTCGCGAGGTCGGCAAGGTCGAAGACAGAATGCATCTCAGCATGACGGTGCGAGCTCTTGCGATGCCCGCGATTCTCCTCACGGTGGTGTTCGGTTTTGACATCGGGTTGCATGGCCAACTTACTCCGGGAGGAGGATTTCAAGGAGGAGTCATTCTCGCATCCGCGCTGTTCCTGCTGTACGTTTGCGAGAACACCGAATCCTTTCGCCGCATTACGTCACACTCTCTGGTCGAGTCGATTGAAGCTGTCGGGGCCGGATCCTACGCTCTCATCGGCCTCTCTCCGTTGATTGCAGGACTCCCTTTTCTGACAAATATCCTTCCTCTCGGCACAACCGGGGATGTGTTTTCCTCGGGAACGATCGCACTCATCAGCGCGTGCGTCGGCCTGGAGGTCACAGCCGCATTTTTGTTAGTGGGATACACCTATCTCGAAGAGATCATCACGGGCCAGGTCCCGGAAGAGTAAACGATGCCGGGAGTTCTCCATCTGCTTCCGTACTTTGTTGCCGCGTGGCTCTTCTTCTGCGGCCTTTATGGGCTCGTCACGAGCAAACACCTTGTGCATTCGGTCATGTGTCTGGCGATTCTGCAGAGCTCCACGTACATTCTGCTGCTGGGTATTGGATATCGCATCGGCGGCGCGGCACCTATCTTCGCCGATATCGCTCCGGGCAAGCTCACAGTCGATCCTATCGTTCAGGCGCTCATGCTGACCGATGTGGTCGTTGAAGCTGTGGTCATAGCGCTGCTGCTGGCCATGGTGGTTAAGGCTCACGAGAGATCAGGAACAGTCTCGCCTGATGAACTGCGCACACTCCGAGGCTGACGATGAACGCGCCCTCCTTTCTGACACCACTGCCCGTCGCTGTGCCTCTCGTGGGTGCAGCCCTTATGGCTTGCCTGAGGAAATGGCTTTCCCGCGCGGCTGCCGATAGCATCGGGATCCTGTTTTCGGGCGCCACTCTGGCGATCTCGTCTCTTCTTTTGTTGCGGGCAATCCATGGACCAAGTGTGTATTGGTTGGGCTACTGGTTTCCACGCGGCAGCATGGCCCTGGGGATTGGCCTGGTGGCAGAACCCATTGGCGCCGGGCTGGCCGTTCTTGCCGCTACCTTAACTTTTCTCGCGCTGGTGTTTTCCTGGCGGCTCGTCAATTCAGGCTCCAATCACTTCCAGCCGCTGATGTTGATCTTTCTCGCTGCGATGTCAGGCTTCAGCCTGACGGTTGACATCTTCAATCTGTTTGTCTTCTTCGAACTCATGAGCACAGCCGCCTTTGCTCTTTGCGGCCTGAAGACAGAGGAGCCGGCGCCGCTGCAAGGCTCTTTCAACTTCGCGGTTACCAATACGATTGCGGCCTTCCTGATACTGACCGGCGTCGGACTGCTTTATGCCGTCACGGGCGCGCTCAACATGGCGCAGATCGGCCTTGCTCTCGGTTCACGTCACGACCCCCTGATCCTCTTCGCGTTTACGCTGCTGATCTGCGGCTTCTTCATCAAAGCCGCGATTGTGCCGTTTCATCTCTGGCTGCCTGATGCTCATGCTGTCGCGCCTACTCCCGTGTGTGTCCTGTTCTCAGGGCTTATGGTGCAGCTTGGCCTGTTTGCGGTTGCGCGATTGCGTTTTCTCGTCTTTGGTCAGACCTTCGCTCATCATGAATCGCAACTGCGAGCGATCCTTATAGCGCTTGGGACCCTGACGGTCATCATTGGCGGCTTGATGTGCTACGCCGAGCATCACCTCAAGCGCATGCTCGCGTTTTCAACCATCAGCCACTCGGGAATCATGCTGTTGGCGCTTGCAATGGGGACTCCCCTTGGCTTCGCGGCAATGATGACGTATCTGATCGCGCACGCTTTCATCAAGTCGAGTCTCTTTTTCTGCTGCGGGATCCTGTTGCACCGTCTACGCGCTGTCGGCGAGCGAACCTTGTTTGCGAAGGGAAAAACGTTGCACTGGACGGCAGGCGTTTGGTTTCTGGGAGCTTTCGGTCTGGCAGCGGCCCCGCCGTTTCTTACGATGATGGGTGAGGCCGGCATCTCGAAGGCGGCAGAGGATCTCGGTCTCTCGTGGTTGTCCTGGGTGTGTTTCTTCGGCGGTGTCTTTACCTCAGCCGCTGTGCTGCGCGTTGGCATGCACACGTTTCTGGGGTGGGGCACAGAACCGATCACGGATGAGGCAGCAGAGATCGGAGAATTGCCGGAGACCCCCGGCGAGGATCAGCGCATCTTCTGGTATCAATATGTGCCTGCGGCCGTCATGATAGCGGTTCCAATATTTCTGGTAGCAGAACCGCGTTGGCTCGCGGTGCTGCGTGATGCGAGCGCGGCCTTCACTCAGCAATCAGCTATGTTGCATCTGGTTTATACAGGCACGTCCGTGGAAGCTCATCTACCTGCCTGGACCGAAGCTCTATTAAGCTCTTCGATCCGAGGGATAGGCGCGTTCGTTGTTGCAGGATGCCTGGCATGCACGTCGGTCTTCCGGTTGAAATTAAGGCGATGGTTTCGGGTCGGCGCCTTTTTGGAATCGGGCATTCGACCCTTGCGGGCAATGCAATCCGGGCATCCGGGTGACTATGTCCTGTGGCTTACGATCGGCCTGGCCTGCGTTTCAGGCGCAGCGATGGTGTGGCTTCGTTCCGCCGTTTGAAGATGGCGGATACCCTTGATCGACATGAGACGTGCATGGGGAATCGATTATCCCTGATCTCGTTCCTCACCCATCACTCGGCAATCACACCGAGCCGTCCGACGACAGCGAGTGACAGCGCGATCCGGAGCAGAGTTTCAAAACAAAAAGAGAAGGCTCCCATGGCGAGAGCCTTCTCTTTCGTCGCTTGCGCGTTTCTGTTCGGTGCGTTCTAGGCGGCCATCTTCGCCTGTTTGTTTACACCGACCGCGATCGAGGTCAGTTTCTTGTCAGCGCTCTTCTCCTCTTCCAGAGTCTCCTCCAGAAGCGAAGCGACATCCGACATGCCGAGGAGCTTGGCAAAATCACGCGCTGTGCCGTAGCCGGCCATTTCATAGTGCTCGACTCTCTGCGAGGCACCGATAAGGGCAGCATCGCGCACGTCGCCCTTGTCGGTGTCTTCCAGGACTTCGGAGCCCTCTTCGAGCACGCCCTTCATCCCGACGCAGGTTTTTCCGGTCAGTTTCTTGCCGACGATCTCCGCGATCTGATCGAGCCGCTCAACATGTCCCTTGGTTTCTTCGAGATGGCTCAACAGAGCCTGGCTCAGGTCAGAACTTGTTGCAGCTTTCGCGAGCTTCGGAAGCGCGCGCACGATCTGCTTCTCCGCGGAATAGAGGTCTTTCAGTTCGTCAATCAACAGCTCTTGAAGATTTTCAACACTCATTAGTCTTCCCTTTCGTCTGTGATGTGTCGCATGCACTCAACTGGCGGAGCGCCGCTTGTCGCCGCCACTTGGTGGATGGCAGAGGGCCAGCAACTCTGATGCGAGCAGAGTCAGGTGCGGATGTCCCGCCATAACTACTTCGATTGGAGTGAGATCAACGAAGGCGGGTTTTGGCAGTTCGTCTATCGGCAAGATGCGGGAGTTGCAGTGCGACGCGGTGCTCCTCTGTGCCATCCACCTTCAATCGTTCAGCAGGTGAGGGCAACGCACTCGGGGACGATTGCCTCCATCTACAACACAGGGTGGACTGGACGAGGTGTCCTCCTTTGCACGAGCAATGGGAACACGGGAGACCACCGACATGAGTTCAGACCAAAAGCCACTATCGCGCCGCGCCCTGGTTGGCCGCCTGGGCGCCGGTATCACCGGTGCCGCATTGTCCGCGGCTGTCCCACTCGAAGGCCAGAGCGCTCGGGGTAGCACGGCGGCACCGTTCGTCGATCCCACAACGAAATATCCAAAGCCGCCGTATCCGGGCCAATCGCAGCCGTGGCCCGGTCTCGCCAGCAAGATGAACCCGCGGCCGGATCATGGCGAAACAAGCTACAAGGGTTCCGGACGCCTCGCCGGGCGAAAGGCTTTGATCACGGGCGGCGATTCCGGTATGGGGAGAGGCGCTGCCATCGCGTATGCCCGCGAAGGCGCGGATGTTGTCATCAGCTATTACCCCACCGAAGAGCCAGACGCTCGTGAGGTGATTGACCTGATCAAGGCGGAGGGCCGCAAAGCGATTCCTATTCCCGGCGATCTGCGTGAGGAGAGCTATTGCAAAGAGTTGGTTGCAAAGGCCGTCGCGGGTTTGGGTGGGTTGGATATTGTGGTCTCCAACGCTGGACGCCAGCAGCAG
>DATAVC010000033.1:0-4744 GCA_036267935.1 Occallatibacter sp.
GGCGAGAGCCGCACCGCCATCCTCTTCGACAGGTTGAAGTCGATGCTCCCGCCCAGCGCCGCCATCGGCTTGGTCCGGTTCGTGTACAGCCCGATCTGCAGCCGGTCCTGCGGGTCCGGCACATCCTTCAGGCTGTAGGTAAACGTCCCATGCGACACGCCAGCATAGCCATGGAAGTCCACCGCGGCATACTGATTCTTCAGCCAGCGATACTGCGCTCCCAGCATGCCCGTATTCAGATACACCAGCGGCCGGTTGTTGACAAAAGGATTGGCAAACACCGGCGTCGTCCCCGCGTCGATGCGGTAGTCCGCCGCCAGCCCCACGTTCTTCCATAGCCACCAGGTTCCTGTAATCTCCCCGCCGCCCAGGTTCATCCGCTTCGGCAGGTTCTGTCCTGCCTGGAAGTTCATGAAGTTCAGTCCGCCATAGATCTCATATTTATTATCGTAGGTCACCGGAGCCGCCGGCCCGATCTTCGACGTCGCAACCGGAGCCGTCGTTTGCGTCTGCTGCCCCGCAACCGTGCCTTGCGCCCATCCCTGCGCTGTTCCCGCTACCAGCACACCCGCCATCAGCAAGCCCGCCGCCAGAACTCCCGTCAATGCGCGATTGCCCATCTTCCGCGCTCCTGCCGTTCCCGCTTCACCAATCGTCTTCAATCGCAACATCCGTCTCCACGTCTCTTCCAGAATCCAGCGTCCAGCCTCATTCCGCCGTCGCCCTTGTGCAGCATCCAGCCTCTTCCAAAACCGTCCGGCAATTCCTTCACTAACCAAGATATAACGTTCAGCCAACATCTGCCTCGCCCTGGTAGCCGTATCTCTCTGTAGATTGCAATTGTGCGACAATAATGGATGGCAGCCGCCACGCAATATGTGGCTGCGGGGAGAACCTGTATGGGCGAACTATTTACACCAACGCATCTCATCGTTATTGCCGTGCTCGTCCTTGTTCTGTTTGGTGGTAAGAAACTGCCCGAGCTCGGAAAAGGCCTCGGTGAAGGTCTTCGCGGCTTCAAAGACGGCATGAAGGGCGTCACCGACGAGGTCAACAAGCCCGCCGACGCCTCGCACACCGTTACCCCCAAACCTGAAGAATCAGTCAAGTAAGCCCGGCCCGCGAGTCCGCCTTTCGCCATTACCCTAGCCTCGACCTCCACGAGCCTCGCCTCATGAAAATCAAGTCGCCCTATCTCATCAAGCCACACACTAAGGTGCGGCTGGCTAAAATCCCATCCTCCGATACAGGGGACTACAAGTCCGATGAGGCAGCGAAAGCCGTCCTCGTCAAACACCGCAATCAGTTGCAGGATCTCCAGGAAGTCTTCTACGCCAATCAGTCCAAGGCCCTCCTTATCGTTCTCCAGGGCATGGACACCGCCGGCAAGGATGGCACCATCAGCCACATCTTTTCCGGCATCAATCCGCAGGGCTGCGATGTCGCCGCCTTCAAAGTCCCCACCCCGCTCGAAATCCGTCACGATTTTCTCTGGCGCGTTCACGCCCAGGTTCCGCCCCGCGGCATGATCGGCATCTTCAACCGCTCCCATTACGAAGATGTCCTCTCGCCCTGCGTCCACAAACTTATCTCGAGCGAAGTCGCCGATCGCCGTCTCGACGACATCAACGAATTCGAGAGCTTCCTCGCCGACAACCACGTCCTCATCCTCAAGTTCTATCTCCACATCTCACGCGACGAGCAGACACGCCGCCTCAAAGCTCGTCTCGACGACAAAGACAAACAGTGGAAGCTCTCGGAGGCCGACATTCATGAACGAAAATTCTGGCCCCGCTACATCGACGCCTACGACCACATCCTCTGCGCCACCAGCCGCAAACACGCCCCCTGGTTCGTCATCCCCAGCGACCACAAGTGGTATCGCAACATTGCGATCTCCACCATCATCGTGGACCTCATGCAGAGCCTGAATCTCAACTATCCCAAACCCACCATAGACCCCTCCGCCATCAAACTCTAGAACCCACCACAACCGCGCTATTGCCGCTGCCTTGCTTTTGCCGTTGCCCTTGCTCTAGCCGTTGCCTTTCTTGTTGTCATCCCCGAAGGGGATCTGCGTCTCCCAACCCCCAATCGCAAACCTAAACAAACACCACCGTCTTGTTCTGATAAACCAGCACGCGATTCTCCAGATGCCAGCGCACCGCCCGGGACAGCACCACCTTTTCCAGATCCCGCCCTTTGTACAACATGTCCTCGACAGTATCGCGATGCGAAACCCGCACCACGTCCTGTTCAATAATCGGCCCTTCATCCAGACCCGCGGTCACATAATGGCTGCTGGCGCCGATTAATTTAACCCCACGCTCAAACGCCTGATGGTACGGCTTCGCCCCGACGAACGCCGGAAGAAAAGAATGGTGAATATTAATCATGCGCAACAAATACTGCGCGACGAACTCCGGCCCCAGAATCTGCATGTAGCGCGCAAGCACGATCAGGTCCACGTCCTGCCCAAGCAGTCCCAGCATCTCCTGTTCGCACGCGCGCTTGTCGTCCGGCTTCGTCAGCAGATGAAACGGAATCTGATAAAACTCCGCCAGCGGCCTGGCCGTCGTGTGATTGCTGACGACCCGGACAATGTCGCACTTCAGTTCACCCGTTTTTTGCCGGTACAGCAGGTCCGCAAGACAGTGGTCGTAAGCTGAAACCAGGATGGCAACCTTCGGCCTATAGTCGGTCAATGCTAGGTTGTAGTTGATCTGGAACTGTTCGGCCAGCGGCCTGAACTTCTCTTCGAATTCCGAAACGGGAATATCGAACCCGTCCAGATCCCACTCCAGCCGCGACAGGGATAGATCGCGGGCGCTGTCCAGGTGGTCGTCGCAGTGCAGGACGCTGCCATGGTGCGCAACCAGGAACTGGCTCAATGCGGCGACCGCGCCTTTGCGTGCGAATTCTCTCGGCGTGCTCAGAAGCAGGACGGCGGTGTTCATTTTTCGCCAAATCATACGCTACTGCAACAGCAGGGACCAGACCCATCGCACGATCCGCCTCAAAGCGTAATCATCACCCCAAAACCGGGTGCCCCATCTTCACGACGGTCTCATCGTCGCTAAGGAGGGTCATCGACCCACGAGCGTAACCGAACAGGTCGTGCGCCAAACTCCAAAAACCGCCCACCCGAACCTCAAATCGTAATCATCACCACCGCCGCCGCCGCCACCGCCATCCCCACACCCTGTCGCATCGTAGGCCGCTCCCGCAGCATCCACGCCGCCAGCAGAATCGTCGATGCCGGATAAAGCGAAGCCAGCACCGCCGCCACATCCAGCCGTCCCACCCGGGTTGCCGAGATGAAAAATAAGTTTCCCGTAGTGTCCAGCAAAACAGCCCCCATCGCCCAGGCCACCATCAATCGCGTAAACCGAATCCTCTCGCCCCCGCGAACCTTCAAAGAACTCCCCACCACCAGCAGCGAGCAAACCGTCAAACTCCCCATCCTGCACGTAGCCAGCGGCCAGATCACCCCTGCGCTCCCCGCAAACTTCAAAGCCACAAAATAAATCCCAAACCCCACCCCCGCTATCGTCGCAAGCCACACCGTGCCGCGTTCGGCCGTCTTCGCCTCCGGATTCGGCCCCGCCGCAATCAACCAGATCGCCGCTCCCGCCACCAGAAATCCCACCAGCCGCAACACTCCCGGCGATCCTTCCGCCCCAGCCGACACCGCCGCCGGAATCGCCGCCGCCAGCAGCCCGCTCAACGCCGCCGAAGCTCCCATCGCCCCGCGCGATAACGCAACATAAAAACAAGCCAGCGCAATCCCCGCCATCGCGCCCGCCGACAATCCCCACGCCAGCGCCGCCCCATGTGGAAACGCATCTCCCCGCCACCACGCCAGAAGCAGGAGAATCCCCAGACTCGCTGCATGGCTCAACAGAATCACCCGCAGCGCCGAAGCCATCGTGCCCCCCGCGCTCTTCACCGCCATGCCGCCTGAAAAGTCCCCGCCACCCCACAACACCGCGGCCGCCAGCGCCAGCAGCGCATTTCCGTGCACGAGCATCTCTATCGAAATCCGATCTGGCTTGTCACAGCGGCCAACCCAAGTCTACTTGGAAATCGGCGTCACGCTCGGAGGCATCGAAGCTTCGGCCGTAGGCCAGTAGCCCTTCTTCGCAATCACCGTCAGGTTAGGCCGCAGCACCTTCACCTCGATCTGACGGTACTTGCCGTCGATAAACGGCTCATGCGTGTAGTAGCCCACCGTATATTGCGTCCGCACCTCTTCGGCGATCCTCGCAAAACTCGTCTCGATGCCCTTGCGAAGGAACTCCCCCATGAAGAATCCCCCTGTCGCATTCGCATAGGCCGGCAGATAGTTGTCCCGCATCATCAACGGCAGGTGCATCCGGTCCAGAAATCCGACCACCGGCAGCGAAGAGTCGCCCACCAGCGTTCCGAAGACCGCAATTTTATTCGCGTTCAGGTACTTCACCACATCGTTGAACTTCGCCTTGCTCCCGTACTCCTTGCCATCGCTGACGACGTAGATCACCCTTCGCCGTCCCGCAGGCGTTTTGGCCAGCTTCGTTGCCGCCTCCAGAATCGCATCGTTCAGCGTATGTACTTCCTTGGGAACATTCGGCATGCTCAGCTGGCTCGTTCCATGCGACGGATTGGTATTCGGATCCGTATATCGATCCGCCCCGCCATTGAGCTCGATGTTCTGCGACAACGGCCCGGAGCTGTACATCATCGGCTCGCGCCCCACCACCTG
>DATAVC010000034.1:0-35412 GCA_036267935.1 Occallatibacter sp.
TTCAGCGAGGAGTGCACGAAGCGGTAGGGAGGGCCTGCAGGGTCTCGGCCAGGGCCTCGAGTACGCCGGGTTTGAGCTTGAGATTGTGAAACTTGCCCACCTTCTCGATTTCGATGAGGCCGGCGTTCTCCAGTTCCTTGATGTGGTGCGAGAGGGTGGCCGGAGCGATCTTGAGCGCGGAGAGTGCGTCGGAACAACCCAAGGGACAATGGGCCTTGGCGATGCGCTCGAGCAATTCGAACCGGCGGGGATCGGCCAGCGCCTTGAGGATCGCGGTGCGGCGGACGCGGGTCAGACGGGCTGCCTTGGACCGAGACTCGACCGGATTTGCGATGGGGCTGGTCATGTTCAGGAGCGTTGGATGCAAGGATAACGCGACTGGACTCGAAGGGGTGGCTGGCGCTCTCTCTCGTGATGGGGGAGGGGGTACCGTACCCCGGGGGGTACCCCCCTCCCCTTTTTTCGTAAATGTCTCTTTTTATTGAAATTATGGCATGGTTGCCTCCACTAAACTCTATTGAATCAAGGACATAGAGCGTAAATACTTCCAGACAAAGGGGTTAGAGGCGGCTTCGCAGGATGGTGCGCTCCTTGCCGTGGCTTCTGTCGAGGCTTGATTCCAGTATGGCAAGAAAGGGGGAATTAATCGGCAAGGGTTAAATGTTGAGTTCGTGGTCTCCCACCCTGGCGAAGATGGGACTGTCGCGAGGATGGGGCACCCCTATTCGAAGGCAAAGTCGGGCATCCCTGGTTCGTGCGGATGGAGGCTGCGTGAAGAGACAACTGCAGGTCCTTCGACTCGTTTGGCGCGCGGCGCCAGACTTCGCTCAGGGTGTCAGATTTTCAAATGAGGCGCAGATTTGGCACGACTGGAAGTCGTGCCCTGTTACAAACGCGCGGGTTCTCAGACGACGAGCGCAGGGGTTCGTTGCTTTCCCACGTCTCAGAATCGAGACATGGGAAACCCGTGTTCATGCGTCCTCGACGGACTTCGCTATGGTTTTCCCACCGGCCCTCCCGCACGGGCAAAGATGAAGAGGTGTCAGATCTTTTGTCCTACGGCGAGCAGGGTTTGGAACTGAGGGGCTTCGGCGGTTTTGTCGACGATAGAGGCGCGCACGTTGGAGAATCCCGCACTGGTCAGCATCGATTCGATTTCTGCTTCGCTGAAGCCGAGCCACTCGTCGGCGTAGAGCTCGCGTGCTTCTTCAAAGCGATGGCGGGCGAGATCGAGGATCACGATGCGGCCGCCGGGGCGAAGAATGCGCGCCCCTTCACGGATGGCGCGGGCCGGGTGCGCCGCGTGATGCAGCGACTGCGAGAAGAAGACGAGATCGACGGAGGTATCGTCGATCGGCACTTCCTCCATTTCCCCAAGCCTGAATTCGACGTTGGAGGCTGCAGCCTGCACTGCCCTGTCGCGCGCGACGTCGAGCATTTTTTCAGAGGCATCGACTCCGATCACCCGCACCGCATTTTGAGAGAGTAAAAGAGCAGAGCTTCCGTCGCCGGAGCCTAGGTCGGCGATGGTTAGCGGCGGCAGCAAGTGCAGGATGGCTTCGGTCATGCTCTTCCACGATTTGCCGGGCACGTAGTCTTTGCCGAGACGTCCGGCCATGCTGTCGAAGAAGGCGCGCATCTTGTCGTGGCGCTTCTTGACGACGCGGCGCATCGCGGCCTGGTCGGCAGCGGCCTCGGGTGTTTCTTTGGCGGCGCGGGCGAGAAGCTCGTTGAGGAAACTGTCGCCTGCGGCAGGGGTTAAATCCCCATTCTTGTTTAGCGCACCTTTCGGTACGACTGAAGTCGTTGCCTGATCCAAGGCTGCATTTTCCGCGAGCGTCAGGCGGTAGAGATTGTTCTTGCCCGTACGCCGGTCCTCGACTAGCCCGGCTTGTTTGAGCTGCGAAAGATGGGTCGAGATGGTGCTTTGGCCCATCGTGAGAATTTCCTGGAGCTCGGCCACCGAAAGCTCTTCATCCTTTAAAAGCAGGAGGATACGGAGCCTGTTGGGCTCAGCGGCGGCGCGCAGGATTTTCACGATTGACGGCATGGGCGGGTTCTGCTACATATCAATATATCACGATACGTTGATATAAGGAGTCTGCATGGCCACCCCAACCCTCGAAGTCGAACAAATCGCCCACAAGGTCGCTGACATGTCGCTGGCCGAATGGGGCCGTAAAGAGATTGCAATCGCGGAGCACGAGATGCCCGGTCTGATGGCGATCCGCAACAAGTACGCAGCCGAGAAGCCGCTGAAGGGTGTGCGCGTGACTGGCTCGCTGCACATGACGATTCAGACCGCGGTGCTGATTGAGACGCTGGTGTCGCTGGGCGCCGAGGTGCGCTGGGCGAGCTGCAACATCTTCTCGACGCAGGATCACGCGGCCGCGGCAATTGCGGTAACGGGTGTGCCGGTATTTGCGTGGAAGGGCGAGTCGCTGGAAGAGTACTGGGACTGCACCTACCTGGCGCTGGCGCACAAGGGAGGCAGCGGTCCGCAGCTGGTGGTGGATGACGGCGGCGATGTGACCTTGCTGATTCACAAAGGCTATGAACTGGAGAACGGTGACAAGTGGGTCGAATCCGCTTCGGGTAGCCACGAAGAGCAGGTGATCAAAGATCTGCTGAAGAAGGTGTACGCGGAGGATCCGCAACACTGGCACAAGGTCGTGAAGGATTGGCGCGGCGTTTCAGAGGAGACGACGACAGGCGTGCATCGTCTGTACCAGATGCTCGAAAAGGGCAAGCTGTTGGTGCCAGCGATCAACGTGAACGATTCCGTGACCAAGTCGAAGTTCGACAACTTGTACGGCTGCCGCGAGTCGCTCGCCGACGGCATCAAGCGCGCGACCGATGTGATGGTGGCGGGCAAGGTTGCGGTGGTGTGCGGGTATGGCGATGTGGGCAAGGGATGCTCGCATTCATTGCGCGGCATGGGTGCTCGGGTGATCGTGACCGAGGTCGATCCGATTAACGCACTGCAGGCTGCGATGGAAGGTTTCGAAGTGACGACGGTTGAGGACACGATGGGCCGCGGCGACATTTATGTCACGACGACCGGCAACGTGGACATCATCACCCTGGAGCACATGAAGGGGATGAAGGATCAGGCGATTGTGTGCAACATCGGCCACTTCGATAACGAGATCCAGATGGACCGGTTGAATGCCGAGAAGGGTGTGAAGAAGCTGAACATCAAGCCGCAGGTGGATGTGTACACGTTCCCGAGCGGCAACAGCATCTTTATTCTCGCCGAAGGCCGCTTGGTGAACCTGGGCTGCGCAACGGGTCATCCGAGCTTTGTGATGTCGAACAGCTTTGCCAACCAGACGCTGGCCCAGCTGGACCTGTGGAAGAACAAGGACACCTACAAGGTGAACGTCTACACGCTGCCCAAGAAGCTGGACGAGGAAGTGGCGCGGCTGCACCTGGAGAAGATTGGCGTGAAGCTGACCACGCTGAGCAAGAAACAGGCGGACTACCTCGGCGTGCCGGTGGAAGGGCCGTACAAGGCCGAGTTCTACAGGTACTAAGCCGTCCGCAGTACATAGTTCGTAGTTCACAGTGCGCGGTTTCGCAGCCGCCCTGGGAGCTACGAACTTTGATTTTGAGCCGTCCGCAGAAAGTTTAGAACCAACAACCGCGAATTGCAGTCCTTATGACGACTCCCAAATTTTCGTTCGAACTTTTTCCGCCGCGCACACCTGAGGCCGCGGGAAAGCTGCCTGCTGTGATCGAAAAGCTGGCCTCGATGCGGCCCGAGTATTTCTCAGTGACGCATGGCGCGGGGGGATCGGACCAGGACGGAACCTACGACACGCTGCTGACGGTCGTCCGGCATACGGGGGTAGCGGTTGCGCCCCATCTGACCTGTATCGGTTCGACTCGCGAAAAGATTGCTGTCCTGCTGCAGCGCTATCGAGACGCAGGTGTGCGGCGGATCGTTGCGCTGCGCGGTGATTTGCCGGCTACGGCGATGAGTTCGTCGGCACCGGGCGAGTTTCACTACGCCAACGAGCTGGTTAGTTTCATTCGCGAGACGCACGGAGACTGGTTCAAGATCGAGGTTGCGGCGTATCCCGAGGTGCATCCGCAGGCGACGAGCGCGGGTGTCGATTTCGATCATTTCTGCCGCAAGGTGGAGGCGGGAGCGGACAGCGCGCTCACGCAACTCTTCTACAACGCCGATGCCTATTTCGACTTTGTAGTGCGCTGCGATAAGGCGGGTATAAGAATTCCGATTGTGCCTGGGATTATGCCCATTACCGGTTTTGCCAACATGGTGCGCTTCTGCAGCGGCTGTGGTGCGGACTTGCCGCGCTGGATTCGCCTTCGCCTGGAGCATCTGCAGGATGACAAGCCCGCGCTGCTCGATTTCGGTGTCAGTGTGGTGTCTCGTCTGTGCGAAACGCTGCTCCGCAATGGTGCGCCGGGTCTGCACATCTATACGATCAACCAAGCTGAACCGACTCTGCGCCTTTGGGAGAACCTCGGCCGCTGAAGGCTCGCTTAGATTATTTCGGCCGCGCCAGTGGCCCGTGGTTTGCGCGGTATGTCGTACTATGATTTCACCCCCATCCGTTGTATCCACCTTGGCCGCGGTCCGTTTCAGCGAAACATGAGAAAGCTTGAGAGCTTGTTTTTGAAGCTCCGCTCTACGTGTCTCGATGGATGGCCGAGGCCGAAACGTCGCAGTCAGGCTCAGTCTGCCCGGCAGCGAAGGAGAGATACGTGACGCCTGCGCTGTTTGACCATTTCGGATCCCTGGCGAGTATTCTCGGGCTGCTGATCGGCATGCCAGCGGTTCTTGCCACGCTTTACCAGTCGTTCAAGGCCAGGCAAGAAGCACGGCAGATCCGCGACGGCACGTTCCATAGTCTCAACTGTCTCGAATTCGTGGACGGGGCCGGCAGCTGCATCAATGTTGTGCCGCTCGAGACCCTGCATTCGTTGCCCAAGGTGGGCGATGTGATTCTTTTGCCGGGCCAGGGTATGAGTGAGCCGGGTATGTTTCTTCCGGGTGCTTACCTGGTCGAGTCGATCGAACACATCTACAGCTCGGCCGCCTATAAGGGTCGACGTCCGCAGGAAGCGCGACTCAGCAAGGCTGTCGCGCGTGTCACATCGTTGAATCCGGTGTTGCTTGTCTAGCGCCTGCGCGCCGATGCCTGTGAACCGGTTTTGAAGAGTCGGTTCCATGCGCGCCAAGCCAGGCTATGCATGATCCACGTCTGCTCGGACTTGAGGGCGGCATAGGATCGGCGCACGTAGAGATCGAACTCCGGAGGCCAGCCGATTGTCGAACGGCGTTCGGTGTAGTCGCCGTCAGCCCACTTGGCCAGGACTGCTTTGTAGCCGACCACGTGGGTGACGAAGTCGAGCAGGCATTGCGGCATTTTTTCTTCGACGATAAGGTGCGCTTTTTCGATGATGATTCTCTCGCGGATGTCATTCAACGGCGTGAAGATCGTCATCATCCAAAGAACCCACTCCTTCATCTCGGAGTCGAGAATGGGCTCGCTTTTCTCTTTGCCCTGGCGCTCGAGCAGCGAGCGGTAGGCGATGTTGCCGGCTTCGGACGCGACGTAGAGCGGTCCGTAAAACTCATTCAGACGCTCGTTGATGAGGCGAAGCTTGTCTTGGCGGCGGGCCAGCATGTGCGCGCTGAGCGACGTGATGACGTAGCCCGCAAGGGCAACAATCACCGTGAGGATGACGGCGTTCTGCAGGATCGACGGAACCGACAAGAGGTCCATTGCCGAGCAGTATATCCGCCCGTGCGACAGGCCTCAGTGACCGGTGCGACTGTGCTTTTGGGCCCGTGGAATCAGTTGTGGGGCTTGTACGGCCTGGCGGAAGAGCGCGCCGGCACGACCTGAATCTCGAAGATCCTGGGCCACAGCTTTCCGGTAACAAACAAGCGATCGTGCGCGGCATCGTACGCGATGCCGTTCAGCACGGCTTCGGCAGTGGAGTGCTCGTTTGCGGGAAGCAGGCCGCTGAGATCGATCCAGCCAAGAACGGCGCCGGTCGTCGGGGCAATGCGGGCGATGCGGTCGGCGTGCCAGATGTTGGCGTAGATCTGGCCGTGGATGAATTCGAGCTCGTTGAGCTCGTGCACCGGTTTGCCGTGGTCTTTGACGGTGATGGTGCGTGTGACGTGGAACGTGGCGGGATCGAGAAAGCGGAGTGTCGCGGAGCCATCGCTGAGAATGAGGCTCTTTTTGTCATGTGTCAGACCCCAGCCCTCGGTGTCGTAGCTGAATGAACGAAGGAAGCGAAAGGTGGCGCGGTCGTAGACGAACGCAACGTGGGTTTGCCACGTGAGCTGGATCAGCGTATTGCCCCAGTCGGTGAGCCCCTCGGCGAAGTAGCGGCTGGGGACGTCGTGGAACTGAAGGATTCGTCCTGTTTCGAGGTCCTCTTCGCGCAGGGAAGATTTGCCTTCGAGGCCGGTGCTTTCGTAGAGGTGTCCGTCGCAGTAGATGAGGCCCTGGGTGAAGGCTTGCTGGTCGTGCGGATAAGCGTGGACGATGCGGTAGGTGTCCGCCGCGGGAAGGTTGCGTGCGCTCCCAAGGAGGACCAGCACGAAGAGAGAAAGCCGCAGCCGGGCGCGAAGAGTCATCGATCTTAATTTTAGGGTCTTGGCCTAGCTGGCGCCGAGGTAGACAAAGCGTGCCAGAAACAGCACAGCGAGGATGTAGAGCAGCCAATCCTGCTTGCGGTAGTGGCCGGTGACGAGATGGAGCACGGCCCACGCGATGATGCCGAAGCCGAGGCCATTGGCGATGGAGTAGGTGAGCGGGATAAGGATGAGGGTGAGGAAGGCGGGGACGGCGACCAGCGGCTCGTGCCAACGGATCTCGGTGATGGTGGCCAGCATGAGCGAGCCGACGAGGATGAGCGCGGGGGCAGTCGCCGCGGCGGGGACGACTCCGACGAACGGCGCTGCGCCTACGGCGGCAAGAAAGAGCAGGCCGGTGACGATGGCGGTGATGCCTGAGCGGCCGCCGGCTGCGACGCCCGCAGTGGATTCGACATAACTGGTGACGGTGGATGTGCCGGTCAGGGATCCGAAGACCGTGGCTGTGGCGTCGGCCAGCAGGATGCGATTGAGGCGGGGAATGGAGTGGTCGGCTGCGATGAGGCCGGCGCGCTTGGTGACGGCGACGAGGGTGCCGAGGTTATCGAACAGGTCGACAAAAAAGAAGACGAAGATGATTTCGAGCAAGCCCTTATTGAGTGCGCCACGGATATCGAGTTTGAAGGCGGTCTGGGTGAGGGCTTGAAAGCCGCCTGCTGTGGGGGTCCAATGTACGAGGCCGAAGGCCCATGCGATGCCGGTGGTGGCGAGCACGCCGATGAGGATCGAGCCGCGCACTTTTTTGATTTCGAGAGCCACCATGAGGATGAGACCGAACAAGGCGAGCGCCGTTGTCGGGTTGCGGATGTTGCCGAGTCCGACCATCGTGGCTGGATCGCTGACCACGAGGCCGGCGTTGCGAAAGCCGATGAAGGCGATGAATAACCCGATGCCGCTGGCGACCGCGGCATAGAGTTCGTGCGGGATGGAGCGCAGGATCATCTGGCGAATGCCGGCACCCGTGAGCGCAAGGAAGATGATGCCGGAGATGAAGACCGCGCCCAGTGCGGTTTGCCAGGGGATATGCATCTTGAGGCACACCGTGTAGGTGAAGTAGGCATTGAGCCCCATGCCAGGAGCCAAGGCGATGGGATAGCGGGCCAGGATGCCCATGAGGATGGAGCCGAAGGCCGCCGACAGGCAGGTGGCTGCAGTGACTGCCGGGAGGGGAACCCCCGCAGCTGCCAGGATGGCTGGATTCACCAGAACGATGTAGGCCATCGTGAGAAAAGTCGTGACACCGGCAAGAATCTCCGTGCGCCAGTTCGTTCCCAGATGTGTGAATTCAAAATAGCCTTCGAGGCGTTTGAGCATGGGTGGGCACTTTTAGAAAAACACATGTATCGCGCGAATCAAAGCAATTTGTGCGCACATCTCATGGTTGCCGGTCTTGGGCGGCGTTCTGGCTGGCTCTGAGCACAGTTACGGTTCCAGGACCACCCGATTCGTTTCCGCACACGGGCGATCATGGTTCTTTTGTGCGCTACGCTGTCTCTTCACCAAAAAGGAGAAAGAAAATGCCTACGTTTACGACGAAGGATGGCACAGAGATTTACTACAAAGACTGGGGCACGGGACAGCCCGTGGTCTTTAGTCATGGATGGCCGTTGAGTGCGGATGCATGGGAAGACCAGATGCTGTTTCTCTCGTCGCACGGCTATCGCACCATCGCTCATGACCGGCGCGGTCACGGGCGTTCGGGGCAGCCCTGGAACGGCAACGACATGGACACCTATGCCGATGATCTGGCCGAACTGGTGGAGAAACTGGATTTGAAAAACGCGGTCCACGTGGGCCATTCCACAGGTGGCGGCGAGGTGGCCCGGTACATCGGACGGCATGGAACGGCGCGCGTGGCCAAGGCAGTGTTGATTGGCGCGGTGCCTCCCCTCATGGTGAAGACGGAAGGGAACCCGGGCGGCCTGCCGATGGATGTTTTCGACGCCATTCGAGCCAATGTGCTGGCGGACCGGTCGCAATTCTTCAAGGACCTGTCCGCGCCGTTCTACGGTGCGAATCGAGAGGGCACGAAGGTGTCGCAAGGGTTGCGCGACTTCTTTTGGCTGCAGGGCATGATGGCGGGGTTCAAGGCGGCGTACGACTGCATCAAGCAATTCTCTGAGACGGACTTTACCGCCGATCTGCGGAAGATGAATGTGCCCACGCTCATCCTTCATGGGGATGACGACCAGATTGTGCCCATCGCCGACTCGGCGATGTTGTCGGCCAAGTTTGTGAAGGGGGCGAACCTGAAAATTTATCCTGGGGCGCCGCACGGCTTCTGCTCCACGCATAAAAAACAAGTGAACGAGGATCTGCTGGCTTTTCTGCGGTAGGTCGGCTCATCCGGCGCGCTGCAGAAGTGGCAAGGGGTCGGATGCGGATCTTAATTCTGAGCGAGGCGTTTGCGTGCGTCGCGCGCCAGAAACCAGTTCATCGATGCGCCCTGGGTGACGATGGAGAACACAACGACCATGTAGGTGGCGCCGAGCATCCACGAGCGCCCTAGAGCTTCAGGAACGGACAGCGCGAGGGCGATGGACAGGCCGCCGCGCAAACCGCCCCAGGTGAGCACAAACGTGGAGCTGCGGTGTCCCGGACGCAGGAGGCGAACCAGTGCGAGCAGCGCGATCACGGCCAAGAAGCGCACGGCGTTGACAGACAAGATTGCAGCCAGTCCGGCGAAGACCGTGGTGCGGTCGAGAGCAATGGCCATGGCTTCAAGTCCGAGCAGAACGAAGAGAATCGAGTTCTGGACTTCGTCGATGACGGTCCAGAAGCCGTCGACGCTGTTGTGCGCGATGCGTTCGCCGGGCAGCTTGCGATTGAAGTGGCGCAAGGCGATTCCCGCAACGACGGCCTCGAGCGGGGCCGACACTTTGAGCAAGTTGGCCGCAGCGTAGCCGGCGAAGGCGAGCGCGATCGTCATCAAGATGTCCACCTGGTAGGCATTGACGCGACGCATCAAGTGGGAGGCAATCCACGCCGCCGCACAACCCACCAGGATGCCGCCGCCGGCTTTGGCAAGAAGAATTCCGGCGACGTGCCAGGGTGTGGGCGCGTGCCCGGTGGCCACATCGAGCATGGTGATGAACAGGACTGCGCCAATGCCGTCGTTGAACAGCGATTCACCGGCGAGTTGGGCCTCGATGCGTTTGGGGATGCCGACGCGGCGCAGCATCTCGAGCACGGCGATGGGGTCAGTGGGTGAGATGAGCGCGCCGAAGATCAGGCATTCGATCCATCGCAGCCGTCCGCCGCTCATCAGCTCCATCAGCAGCGCGACGAGAAAGAAGCAGATGCCGGTGCCGGCGGTGGAGAGCAGGCCGACGGCAAGTTTTTCGCGCAGCAGTTGATCGATGTCGAGAAGAAATGCGCCGGCGAATAGAAGCAGCGGCAACATGCCATTGAGAACGAGGGTTCCGAAGTCGATTTGCCGGACTAAGCCGGTAGCCCAGAGATGAATGCCGGGCACCGCGGTGGATGCGAGCGTGAGCGCGACGGACGCAACCACGGTGAGCAGCATGGTTCCGATTGTGATGGGCAACTTGAGCCAGCGGGTGCTGACCAGTCCGAAGACGGCTGCGGTGGCGAACAGAAGACTGAGGATCTGCAGGATCGTCATGGCAGCCAGGCAGATGGATGGCCCTATGGTAGCCGATCAGGCGGGTTACAGGAGCTTCGCGGCGTCCTTGGCGAAGTAGGTCATGATGAAATCGGCGCCTGCGCGGCGTATGCCGATCAACGATTCGAGGATGGCGCGATCGCGATCGAGCCAGCCCTTTTCGAAAGCCGCCTGGAGCATCGAATATTCGCCGGACACCTGGTAGGCGCCCATGGGCACGTCGAAGCGTTCGCGGGCCGCGAGCACGATATCGAGATAGGGCATGGCGGGCTTCATCAGGATCATGTCCGCGCCTTCTTCCAAATCAAGTTCGATCTCGCGGAGTGCTTCGCGCAGATTGGCTCCATCCATCTGATAGCTTCTGCGATCGCCGAACTGCGGCGCCGAATCAGCGGCTTCCCGGAAGGGTCCGTAGAATGCCGACGCGAATTTCGACGCGTAGCTGAGGATGGGTGTCTGGGTGTGTTCGCTGGCATCGAGAGCGTCGCGAATCGCAGCGACTCGGCCGTCCATCATGTCGCTGGGAGCGACGATGTCGGCTCCTGCGTCAGCCAGACTTGTCGCTGTGCGGGCCAGCAGATCGAGCGAGGGATCGTTGTCGACGACGAACTTATCGCCCGTCTTTTTGACGACGCCGCAGTGGCCGTGGCTGGTGTATTCGCAGAGGCAGACGTCGGCGATCAGAACCAGCTTGTCGCCGGCGCTGGATTGATTCAAAGCGCGCAAACCTTGTTGGACGATGCCGTTATCGTCCCAGGCGCCGGAAGCCTGCTCGTCTTTCGCATCGGGAAGGCCGAAGAGCAAGAGGCCGCCGATTCCAAGCTGCGCAGCTTCTTCCGCTTCGCGCACGGCTTCGTCCACAGAAAGGTTGAAGACCCCGGGCATGGAACTGATCGCATTGCGCACGCCTTTGCCGGGACAAAGAAAGAGAGGGTAGATCAGGTCCCCGGGTTCAAGCGTCGTCTCGCGGACAAGGGCGCGCAGCGGCTCGGTGCGCCGCAAGCGCCGCATGCGATTCTGCGGAAAGCTCATGGGACGATTGTAAGTCAGGGGAAGAACGGATCGGTGACGGATGACAGCGGAGTTCGCGTTGCCAGGAGATGGCGTTGGCTCAGGCGAATCGACTGCATGGTGAGAAGTGGTTGCCTGTGCTTATGCGTTTGGCTCCGCTCGCTCCGCTGCGTTCACAACTGCTCGTAGAGGGTCGTGTTGCGATAGCCGAGCAGAGTGACCAGCGTCCAGATGCCGAGTGCTGTTCCGATGGGGAAGCGGATCAGGGAGAAGCTGGCAGCGACGATGGCAACCACGCGGCCCCATTGCGCCCTTTCCATCAGACCCCATCCAGCGATCAGGGCGAGTGCGGATCGGACGATCAGGACCGACCAGCCGAAGCGAAGGAGGACCGGCCCGAACCACCAACCCGGGCCCGGCCCGAAGGAGTGACCCCAGGGGCTCCAGCCGCCATGGAGGTACGACCCGGCGAAGGCCATGCCCACAGCGCCGAAGGCTAACGAGAGTCCGCCATAGACGAACCAGACGACGCTGAGTGCCCGGATGCGACTGGAATAGTTCTGAAGCTGGAAGTCGAAGTTGGGCACCGGAGGCACCGGCATTGCCACCGGACGCCCGCATTGGGCGCATACCGGTTGTCCTGGAACTAATGCCTGACCACACGCGCTGCAATACATGGTCGAACCCTCCAGAGTATGTACAGAGGTTGATACGGCAAACCGCCGCTCCGCGTTCCAGGGTATTCCAGGCTTATCGGCTGGGGGAGGGTGTCCGTTGCCGTTCCCAGCGTTCTTCATGCCGGTCATCGCGGAAAACCAGCGAAGTGATGCGGCCCTGGAGATCGCGTTCGACCGCGACGTGGGACAGGCTGGAGCCGTTGGGATAGAAGAGCGAGGCGAGCGATTCGGCTGCCAGCTCGTTGATTTCGCCATGGATGTTCTTCTGGTAGAGCTGATCGGCCTGGCGGAAAAGGGTGACGGCCAAGGCGCCGTGTTCGTCGACGTAATCGCCCGTGAAGCTGTCGAGTTGTGTCGGCGTGAGGCGCAGAGCCGGGGGGTGGAGCGGAATGACGACACGCTCACTGAAGACTGCCGGCTCCTGTTTTGGGTCAATCCGATGCGAGAGGAGCCAGCGGGGCAGATCGGGCTCGTTGAACGCACGGAACCAGCAGTCGTGGTGAAGGCCCTGGTAGACCCAGTAGCGAATATGACCGCCGGAAACTTTCAGCGCCGCGAACATCAGCTCGTCTTCGCGCAGGGGGACGACGGGATCGTCGCTGCCGTGAAAGACCCAGATGGGGGTGCGTCCCACGGCATGGGCGTACTCGGCAGGTAAGGTCGCGGCTTCGTGCCAGCGCTCGGGCGCATAGCTCCAGAAGACACCGCCGGCAGCAATCGCAATCGCGGCCCAGCGCCGTGGGTAGTCGCGGGCGAGTTCCCATGCACCGTAGCCGCCCAGCGAGAGGCCGGTGAGATAGGTGCGTGCGGTGTCGGCGTGGAACTCAATGGTTTCCTGATCGAGAGCCGCCATGGCCATGGTCAGCATGTCGGAATCGGTCCAGTAGTGCATCTGCAGGCACTGCGGCATCACGACGATGAAGGGCCAGCGTTCCGGATGGTCCCGTATGGCCGAAGGCAGGCCGATCTCGGTTTGCCACATCCCTTCTGCGCCGCGTTCTCCGCGTCCATGCAAAAACAGGATGATGGGCCATTGGCGACGATCGTCGCGCCGGAAATCCTCCGGTAGGTAAACCTGGAAGTGATAGAGGGTGCCGTGGATTTCAACCGTGCGGTTCAGGAAGCCGGTCTCCTGAACGTCTTTGGGGCGAGGGCCATGCAGGGCGCCGGCTGCTGCAGCCAAGGCGGGCGCCACGGTGAATGCGACCAGGAGACAAGGCGCCAAAGCTCTCGCGAGGCCGAGCATACGTTTCCCCATCATATAGGCAGCTTGGGAGTTGGTTGGGTCAATCGGCCCGGGTTGGTGCCCTCCAAAGCAACGGCCACGGGTAGGCTCTCCCTACAGTTTCTTTCGGGATTCCTGACAGCTTTCTTATGCACATGCATGAAAGAATGGCGGTGGACTAAGAGACTGACTTGAGCCAACTTGAGCCCGGATCGCAAATTGATCACTACCGCATCGACGCGGTTGTCGCGCGCAGCGGCATGGCGGTTCTTTATCGGGCTACCAATCTCGACAACGGGGTCCAGGTGGCCTTGAAGGTCCCTCATCCGGAGATGGAAGCCGATCCGGTCCTGTTCGAGCGGTTCAAACGCGAAGAAGAGATCGGGCAATTGCTGGATCACCCCGGGGTTGTGAAGATCTTCAACAGCGAGCAGCGCAGCCGTCCGTACATGGTGATCGAATGGGCGCACGGCCGGTTGTTGCGTTCGATTCTTAATGACGAAAAAAGGCTGCCCATCGACCGGGCCGTAGGGATCACCTTGAAGATTTGCGATGCGCTTGACTACATGCACAAGCATGGCATCGTGCACCGCGATTTGAAGCCCGAAAACGTGATGGTGGATGAAGACGACAACATCAAATTGATCGATTTCGGGATCGCCCTCAAGGAAGATGCTCGGCGGCTGACGTTTGTGAACCTTTCCGCGACCCTGGGCACGCCAGACTATATCTCTCCCGAGCAGGTGAAGGGGCAGCGCGGCGATCAGCGCAGCGATATTTACGCACTGGGGATCCTGTTGTACGAAATGCTTACGGGGCAGGTCCCGTTTTCGGGGCCCAGTCCGCTCGCAGCGATGAACGAGCGGTTGTTGATCGATCCTCCGCGTACACGCACCTTGAACGATGCGATCACACCGGAACTGGAAGAGATCGTCTACCGGGCTTTGGAACGCGATCCGCGACATCGCTATGCCACGGCCCACGAGATGATGTGGGACCTGGAGCATCAGGACCAGGTGGGCGTGGGAGAGCGCGGACTCTTGTCGGGTCGGAGCCGGCGGGGCCTGAACAAAAAAATGCTGCTCTATGCGGGGTTGGCCCTGGCACCCGTGCTGCTGTTCGCTCTGATGTTGCTGCTGGCGAAGCGCTAGCGGAACGAATCGTCGCGGTGGACGACGAACTCAGGATAGGCGCTGCCGCCCAGTTCGTGCAGGTCCATGCCGATGCGTTCGCCGTCTGGATCGACCCGGAAAACAATGAACCGGTTGATCAGCATGAAGAGCATGCAGAGGACGGGGAGAGCCAGGCCCAGTAGAGTGGCCACGCCGATGAGTTGTGCCAGCAGCTGGCCGGGTGCGGGCGCGAATATGCCGGCCGCGATGAGTCCCCACAAGCCGCTGGCGGCGTGCACGGAGATCGCGCCGGATGGGTCGTCGATGGCGACGGCAAGCTCAAGGAACTCCACCAGCAGAGGAATACCGACGCCGGCAACCAGGCCGGTGAAGGCGGCTTCGACGGGTGTGACGAGGCTGGCACAGGCGCTGGATGTCACCAGGCCTGCGAGCCAGCCATTGGCGCACAAACTGGCGTCAGGCTTGCCAAAACGAACCTGCGTGATGGCGAATGTTGCCGCAAAAGCGGCTGCGGCGGAGAGCAGCGTGTTGATGGCGGTCAGCGGGAGCTTTCCGGGAAGAACTCCCAGCCAGAGCATGGCGCCTGCCATGTTGAAGCCAAGCCATCCGACAAAGGCGATGAGGCAACCGAACAGGATGTAAACGGCGTTATGTCCCGGCATCGCGGTGGAGAGGCCTTCTTTGGGGAACTTGCCGCGTCTTGGTCCAACGAGCCAGATGACGACGAGGGCGCCGAGGCCGCCGAGAACGTGTACCGATGCCGCGCCTCCTATATCGAGGAAGCCTGCGCCGAGGGAGAAGTTGGTTCCCAGTTGTGCGAGCCATCCCGCGCCCCATGCCCAGTGGGCAAACAGAGGAAAGACAACTCCAGCCATCACCACAGAGGCCGCAACGCCCGCGATGAGGCGCCAGCGATCAGCGCCTGAACCCCAGGGGACAAGAACGGCGAGAGCCAGGGCGAGGGACTCGAACAACAACGACAGTGCGTCCCGTGGAGAGGCAGAATCGAGGCCGCCGAGAAACCATGAACCGGTTCCGGCCCAGTTCCAAGGCTTGCCTGCCATTTGGAAGATGTGCTCCGTGCCGGCGGAGCCGTCGGCGAAGGTGGCGCCGATCAAGCAGAAGACGAGGGTGGCTGCGGCGATCATGAGCAGCGAACCAAGCAGCGCCTGGGCAGCGGATCGCGAGCGGCCGAGGCCGGTATTGAGCAGGGCGACGCCGGCAGGCGCCAGGGGAGCGACGAGCAGGAGGCCGAGCGCAAGGGCGGCTTGCGATTCAGTGAAGGGCAGGGAACCAGGTGCGGTCATGAACGACGTTCTCCCGGCATATTTCCCCGGATTGTGACGCTCAAGCCTAAGGCTTCGACGGCAATTCCGCACACGACGAATGCAACGCGTATGGGGGACGGGGGAAACAATACGATCGCGGCGATCGAAAGGAAGAAGCCTGCAGGCATCACGAGCAATCCCGCGTATTTCATACCCATTCCTTTAGGTCTTTGATTTCACGGGAGGAGTCCGTGAGACAGCTACTTCGTTCGGTGGAACCTTGCGCCCGGAGATTGTGTCCGCGAGCGAATCGCAATATGGGACTTTTGGCAGCCCGGATGGACTGTTCTTCAGAATTCTAAAGGAAGAGCGGCGGTTGTTCGCGCCGGGATCTATAAGGACCCGAGTTTATCTGAAGGCTCGGGCGGCATTGGCGGGTTTGATGGAGGAGTCTTTACGCAATCCTTCGGGGAAAGACGCGATAAAGGAAAGATGGATGGTCGTCTGGATCGAGTGCACCGCTTGGTTCCCATGATTCTGGGTGGGATGACGTTGGCCGGCGTGGTGGTCTTGCTGGTGTGGGATGTGCGGCCGGACTTTTTCAAGCCGCAGGCCCATGATTGGCTGGCGGCCTTTCCGCTGGCTCTGATCGCAGTGGCCTATCTGGCCTATCAGACGGTGCGGCGACCTGCGCCGGCAGAGATGTTGAAGGCCATCTTGCTGGCAGTTGCATTTCTATTGTGGGCAGCGAACCAGTTTTGGCCGAATCTGCGCCAAGCCACGCTGTTCAACGACCTTGCCATCGCGCTGTTTGTTCTCGACGTATTTCTGGTGATGGCGGGTTGGCCGTCGACGCAGCCCGATGAGAGTTTCGCAGAGAGCTATGCCTCGACTTCGGAGGATCGGAAGGCGTGACAAGGCTGTGCGTGGGGGCTGTCTCTGCAGGACTGAATGCGATGAGCGGCGTTTGATTGAGGAGAGAGAAACTGATGTGCTAATTTTTAGAGGGGAATCCCATTCTCTGATACGTTTGCGTTCAGGGAATCGCGAGGTTGTCGCTCCATTCATTCCATGTCACAAAGCAAAGTCTTTTCAGAGCGATAGAAGTGTTTCGCATCGCGAAATTTTTTCTAGTTTTGAACTAAGCCGCACATTGCGCAACCGCTTAAGACTGCTATATTGAATTTTCGGGGCAACCGAGGCTTTAGCTTCCCTTCGCAACAAAACCGTAATTGACCACAGCATGTGTGATCGTCGACATGGCGCACACTATGTGGCACGACAACTAGAAATCGAAGCAGGAAAGCATTCATGGCGCAGATATTCGATCGCAGCTCCAATGCTTTGGCTCGCATGAGCCTGGTGTTGACGGGGCTGATAGTGATCGCACTGGGTGTGACGCTCGATGAGTTGCAGCGTTCTCCGTGGGTGACCCGCCAGGGTCAGAGGCCGGAGCAGCCGGTGCCCTTCAGCCACAAGCACCACGTGCAGGGATTGGGGCTGCAATGTCAGTACTGTCACGTCACGGTCGAGAAATCGAGCTACGCCGGAATTCCTCCCACCAAGACCTGCATGAATTGCCACGCACAAATCTGGACGAACGCGCAGCTGCTGGAGCCGGTGCGGAATAGCTGGGCAACGGGCCAATCGCTGGTTTGGACCAAGGTGCATGACCTTCCCGACTTTGCGTACTTCAGCCACGAGATTCATGTAAACAAGGGCCTGGGCTGCGCAACCTGCCATGGGCGCGTGGACATGATGCCGCTGATGTATGCGCAGAACACGCTGCAGATGGAGTGGTGCCTCGATTGCCATCGCAATCCCGCGAAGAACCTTCGTCCGACGCAGCAGATCTACAACATGGCGTGGGAAGGCCCGGCAGAAGATCGGCCAGTCTGGTGCGCGGTTGGTGACGAGAAGATTGGAACCCCGACGGCACAGAGCGTGAGCTGTACGACGAAGGATCCGTCTGGCGCCGGAACGCAGATGGCGGCACTGAACCTGCCTATCCACGGTTCGAGGGGGTTGGCCGGCGATGTGGCGGCAATGACGTTGCCCGCGACATTGAATTACCAGAAGTTCACCAGCCAGATGGACCTGGGACATTTTCTTGAGAAGCAGTACCACATTCGTACACCGCGCGAGCTGACCAGTTGCGAGGTCTGCCATCGATGAACCGCGAACAGTTGAAAGCAACGAAGAAATCGACGGGGAACACCTTGGAGAACGGAAAGAACAAGGCGGCGCTGGAGAACGGCGAGCCACTGAGTCTGGCCCAGGTGCGAGAAGAGCTGAAGGGCGTAAAGGGACGCCGCTACTGGCGGTCCATCGATGAGATGGCCAACACGGCGGAGTTTCAGGCTGCCGTGGAGCGCGAGTTTCCCAGCGCGGCCCAGGAGTGGGTCGATCCTGTTTCGCGGCGCGGCTTCCTTAAATTGATGGGCGCCTCGATGGCTCTGGCTGGTGTGGCTGGTTGCACCAAGCAGCCCGACGAGCCTATCTATCCGTATGTCAAAGCGCCCGAAGACCTGGTGCTTGGCAAGCCGATGTATTTTGCCACGGCGAATCCGCTGCCGACTGGCGCGGTTCCGGTTTTGGTGAAGAGCGATCAGTTCCGCCCGATCAAGGTGGACGGCAATCCTGAGCATGCCTACAACCGCGGTAGTTCCGATGTGTTTTCGCAAGGCACGCTGCTCGATCTCTACGATCCCGATCGCTCGAAGCATCCGACTTATCGAGGCGAGAACCGCGACTGGGCCGAGTTTGTGCAGGAGCTGCGGGAGCAAGCCGTAGCCAGCAAGGATGGAACCGGTCTCTATTTTCTGAGCGCGATGATCACGTCGCCGACCCTGGCTCGCCAATGGGCCGCGGTGCAGAAGGCATATCCCAAGGCCACGCTTGTCCAGTACGATCCCGCGATTGCCGGAACGTGGCTTGCGAAGGGTCTGAACGTTCAGTACGACCTGAGTCAGGCGGACGTAATTGTCTCGCTTGATGCGGACTTCCTTTCCGGTGCGGCCTATCCGGGTTTCCATAAGCTTTTGCGGGACTACGCGTCGCGTCGCAAGCAGCCTGAAAACGGGATGAATCGCCTGTATGCCGTGGAGAGTTCGACGACGACGACAGGGATGAAGGCCGAGCACCGGCTTGCCTTGCGCGCCAGCGAAGTTTCGGCGTTTGCGGCGGCGCTGGCTGCTGCGGTGGGCGCTCCGGGTGCGGCTGCCTCTTCGTATGCATGGACCGCCGAGCAGACGGCATTTCTGAATGCCCTCGCGAAGGATCTGAAAGCCAGCGCGGGCAAGTGTGCCGTGTTGCCGGGTCTCTATCAAGACGAATCAGTCGCAGCGCTGGCGCTTGCGATCAACGCCGCTCTGGGGAATGTTGGCAAGACCGTGACAGTATCGTCTGATGCGTCGGTTGCGATGCCGAGCGATCAGATTGCGGGCATCAAGTCGCTGGTTGCCGCATTAAATGCGGGCAAGGTCGATTGGCTGGTCATTCTCAACGGCAACCCCATCTACAACGCGCCTGCCGATCTCAACTTTGCGGATGCTTTCAACAAGGCAAAAGTGGTTGCGCATCTGGGGTCGAACGAGGATGAGACCGGTCAGCAGGCCCACTGGCATCTTCCTGCGGCGCACTATCTCGAGTCATGGTCTGACGCGCGCGCGTACGACGGCACGGTTTCGATCGTGCAGCCGCTGATCGAACCACTGTACGGCGGCAAGACGGCGCACGATGTCTTTCAATCTCTGCTGGACGAGCCGATGCTGAGCGCGTATGAGGCGGTTCGGACCACGCAGAAGGACAACATCAAGGGCGACTTCGAGACCGGCTGGCGGAAGGCTTTGCACGACGGCTGGATCGCGAACACGACCTACGCTGTGGGTACAAGCAAAGTTGCTTTGTCCTCCAAGGTTCCTGAACCCTCCGCGAAGGATGCGCTGGAGATCATTTTCCGGCCCGATCCGAATGTCTATGACGGACGCTGGTCGAATGTGGGCTGGCTGCAGGAATTGCCCAAGCCAGTGACGAATCTGAGCTGGGATAATGCCGCGATTGTTTCCGGAGCAACGCTAACCAAGCTCGGGCTCGAAGAGCAGGACATTGTTGAGCTGACCGTAGCGGGCGGCAAAGTGAAAGCTCCAGTGATTGTGGCGCCGGGTCATCCGGACAATTCGGTCACGGTCTATCTCGGATACGGGCGTGAATTTGCGGGACGCGTGGGTTCGGGTGCGGGATTCAGTGCGTACCTGATTCGTCCAAGCTGGGCGCCGCTCTATGCGACGGGTTCGCTAAAGCATGTAGATGGCACATGGGGCCTGGCCGTCACCAAGAGCCACTTTCAAGACCATCGCGGTTCGCGCTTTGGGCAGCCGGAAGGCCACTCGAATAATTCGCTCGAGGCAGATGAGGCACTCGGTCCGCGCGGCATTATTCGCTACGCGACGCTTGAAGAGTTCAAGGCCAATCCGAACTTCGCGCACGAAGGCGAGGGGCGCGATACACCCGAGATGGGGACCTCGTTGTTCCCCAACTGGACTTATCCCGCGAACAAGTGGGCGATGTCGATCGACATGAACAGCTGCACGGGCTGCAATGCCTGCATCGTGAGCTGTTATGCCGAGAACAATATTGCCGTGGTGGGCAAACAGCAGGTCCGCATTGGCCGTAACATGCAGTGGCTGCGGATCGACACGTACTTTGAAGGCGATCTGGCTGCTCCCCGCGCGCACTTTCAGCCGATGACCTGCCAGCATTGCGAGAACGCGCCCTGCGAACAGGTTTGCCCGGTGGGCGCCACGGTGCATACGCCCGAAGGCCTCAATACGATGGTTTACAACCGCTGCGTGGGCACCCGCTACTGCTCGAACAACTGCCCCTACAAGGTGCGGCGGTTTAACTTCCTGCTCTACTCTGACTACGAGACCGAGAGCCTGAAGCTGTCCCGTAATCCCGATGTTTCGGTTCGTTCGCGCGGGGTGATGGAAAAGTGCAGCTATTGTGTGCAGCGCATCACGGTGGCGCGTATCGAGGCAGACAAGGAAAATCGTCCCATCCGCGATGGAGAAGTGGTGACGGCTTGCCAGCAGGCCTGCCCCGCGTCGGCCATTGTCTTCGGCAACATGAACGATCCGACGAGCCGCGTTGCGAAGTTGCATGCACAGGAGCGTACGTACCAGGTGTTGGGTGATCAAAACACGCGGCCCCGTACACGCTATGTGGCTGAAGTCCTGAATTTCAATTCCGAACTTGAAACCGAGCCGGTGGAGCACGCGCCGGCCAAGGGTTGATGTCGCTATGGCAACCAAAGATGTGAGAACGAAAGATCCCGCCATCGACCCGGCAACCGGGGAATTTCGGGTTGTTGCGCTTGGCGAGACCTTTAAGACGATCACCGACAAGATCACGCGCATCGTGCTTACGCCGCACACGCCGCTTGGTTGGCTGGCATTGTTCGGCGTTGCCGGTGGGGGCGCAACTGTACTTCTGGTCGCGGTCACCTGGCTGTTTCTGCAGGGCGTCGGCATCTGGGCGATCACGCAGCCGGTGGCCTGGGGCTTCGCGATCATCAACTTCGTCTGGTGGATCGGTATCGGCCATGCCGGCACGCTGATCTCTGCGATCTTGCTGCTCTTCAAGCAGAGCTGGCGTAACTCGATCAGCCGCTTTGCCGAGGCCATGACGATCTTTGCGGTGGTCTGCGCGGGCATGTTCCCGCTGATTCACGTGGGCCGTCCGTGGCTTGGATACTGGCTCTTTCCGTACCCCAATTCGATGTCAGTCTGGCCGCAGTTTCGTTCGCCGCTGTTGTGGGACGTCTTCGCGGTTTCGACTTATGCCACGATCTCGGTCGTGTTCTGGTACATCGGCATGGTTCCCGACTTTGGCACCATGCGCGATCATTCGCAAAGCAAGATTGCCCAGTACTTCTACGGCATGATCTCTCTGGGATGGCGCGGTTCAGCGCGGCACTGGATGCGTTATGAGACGGCGTCGCTTTTGTTGGCGGGCCTGGCAACGCCCCTGGTGCTCTCGGTGCACACGGTCATCAGCTTCGACTTCGCTGTGGCAGTTCTTCCGGGCTGGCACACAACGATCTTCCCACCGTATTTTGTTGCCGGGGCCATTTACTCCGGCTTCGCGATGGTGCTCACTCTGGCGATTCCGCTGCGCAAGTTCTATCACCTGGAGACGATGGTGACGGAGCGGCACATCGACAACATGGGCAAGGTGATGCTCGCGACCGGTTTCATCGTCGCGTATGGCTACGGCATGGAAGCCTTCATGGCGTGGTATTCGGCATCCCACTGGGAAGCGTTCATGTTCTGGAACCGCATGTTCGGGCCCATGGGCTGGTCTTACTGGGTTCTCGTCACCTGCAACCTCGCGATTCCGTTGACGACGCTGTGGTCGCGCAAGCTGCGCACCAACATCTCGTTCATGTTCTTCATCTCCATCGTGGTTAACACGGGAATGTGGTTTGAACGTTTCGTCATTGTCGTCACGAGCCTCTACCGCGACTTTCTGCCTTCGTCGTGGGGAACCTATCGCGCGACGAAGTGGGACTACATGACCTTCGTCGGCACGCTGGGACTGTTCACCACCCTGTTCCTGTTGTTTGTGCGCTTCCTTCCCATGATTCCGATGAACGAAATTCGTATATTGCTGCCCGCGGCCAAGATCAGGCCGAAGGCTGCGGAGGCCGCCGACTAATGCCGCCACGTGAAGGAACCTACGGCCTGTTGGCCGAATTCGAAACGCCGGGCGACTTAGTGCGCGCCGCGCAGCAGGCTTATCACGACGGCTGGCGTCGCCTGGATTGCTACACGCCTTATCCGGTCGAAGAAGCTGCGGAAGCGATCGGCTTCCACCGCAATAAGGTGCCGCTCTTGACGCTGACGGGTGGCCTGATCGGCCTGGCTGCGATGTTCTCGCTGGAGACCTGGATCTCGACCCTGGCATTTCCTCTGAACATTGGTGGACGTCCTCCTTACTCGTGGCCGGCATTCGTTGTTCCGGCGTATGAGTGGACCATTCTCTGGGCGGGCTTGTCGGCGGCCTTCGGCATGTTGGCGTTGAACGGGCTGCCGTCGCTCTATCATCCGCTGTTCAATGCGCCGAACTTCCGCAATGGCGCGACCACGGACAAATTCTTTTTGTGCCTCGAGGCATTGGATCCAAAGTTCGATCCCGCGGCAACGCGATCCTATCTCCAGGGCTTCAATCCCACTTCAGTTGTGGAGGTGGAGTACTGATGGCCAGGGGAAGTCAGGTATCGGGTATCGGGTATCAAGTGTCGCGCATTGCCGCTCTGTGCGGTATCTCCGCTTCGTTGTTGGTTGCGGGCTGCCGCCAGGATATGCAGGATCAGCCGAAGTTGATTCCGCAACGCGGATCGGTGATGTTTGCCGATCATCGTGGTGCTCGTCCGCAGGTGCTGAATACGGTAGCGCGCGGACAACTGCACGAGGATAGCTACTTCTACACGGGCGTAATTCAGGGAGCGAACGGCTACAAGGAAGAGCAGAATCTGATGCCGTTTCCGGTGACGATGGATGTGCTGCGCCGTGGGCAGGAGCGCTTCAACATTTACTGCACGCCGTGCCACTCGCGCGTAGGCAATGGGCTGGGCGAAATTGTGGAGCGGGGCTATAAGCCGGCGGCAAACCTGCATGATCAGGTGCGCTTGTCGCAGCCCATCTCGCACTACTTTTATGTGATGACGCACGGTTATGGCGCAATGCCCGACTATGCCGCGCAGCTTAGGCCCGAAGATCGCTGGGCGGTTGCGGCGTACATTCGCGCGCTGCAGTTGAGCCAGGCGGCAAAGCCAGGCGATGTTCCTGCCGGTGCACAAATCAAGAGCCTGGGCGAGATCGCAGCCGAGCAGAATCTGCCCGCGGGCTATGCACAGGCCTGGACGTTGCCTTCGACGGCGATTCAAGCCTATCCGCCCGTGACCAAGGAAGGGACGCCGGCGATGGCTCCGGCGAACCCAGCTGATCCGGCAATCAATATTCCGCAAACTAAAACCCCCGCGCCTGGCGCGGCGGCGAAGTAAGGACTGAGGGAATGGCTCACGAGACGCACAACAAGACGCTCCCCGCGGATCTAAGCGCACCGGCCTTTGTGGATGGCTGGAGGAACCGCGCGGTGATCATCGGAGTGGTCTTCTCGGTGATTGCAGGGGGGCTTGCAATTGCCGATGGGTCCATCGATCACGTGGTCCGCGCATGGGTTCTGGGATTGCTGCTCACGTTCGGCTGGTCGGTGGGCGGCCTGGCTCTGCTGATGGTGCAGTACTGCTCCGGCGGCAAGTGGGGACTTTTACTGCGCCGGCCTTTGGAAGCGATGAGTCGCTCTCTGCCCATCGTGTTCGTCTACTGGGTGGCCACGGTCTTTTTCATGAAGCGCCTGTATCTGTGGGCGGTCTACACCAACCCGGAATCTACGGCGGCAGCTCTCAAGAACGGCCTCATCAACGAAATACAGGCCCATTGTCTTGATTTCAAGCGGAGCATGTTGAATCCGACGACCTATATCGGGGTCCTGTTGATCTGCTTCGCCATCTGGTTCTGGTACACGTATCGGCTGAATGCGCTGGCGCTCAAGCGTGACTCGGAATCCGCGGATACGACGCCCTACTGGATCAAGAAGTTCGAGAACATCAGCGGTCCTGGAATCGTGGTCTACTCGCTCACGATGACCGCCGCAGTCATTTACTGGGTCATGTCGATGGATGTGACGTGGTTTTCATCGGTCTATGGCCTTCTCTTCCTGGTAGGGCAGGGCTACTCGGTTCTTGCCCTCGGCATCATGGTGGCAATCGCGCTTTCGAAAGACGAGCCCTTCAAAACCATCCTTCGCCAGACGGAGCAGCACGACCTGGGCAAGATGACGTTTGCCTTTGTCATGCTCAACATTTATCTCGCCTTCTCGCAGTTCCTGATTATCTGGTCCGGCAACCTGCCCGATGAGATTCCTTGGTACCTTGATCGCATTCGGGGTCACTGGGGCATTATCATCACGCTGGATTTCATCTTCCACTGGCTGGTTCCGTTCTCGCTGCTTCTGTCGCGCGACATCAAGCGGAACAAGAAGCGCCTGACGTGGGTGTGCCAATGGATGATCTTCGCCAAAGCCTTCGATTTGTTCTGGCTGATCGAGCCGAACTTTAAAGACGCGGCCCGCAACCTGCACTTCAGCTGGGGAATTCTCGAGTATGTTGCTGTGCCGGTCGCGATGGTGTCGTTCTGGTTTGCTTTCTTCTGCACGCGACTGAAGACGCGGCCGCTGGTGCAGACTAACGATCCGCATGTTGCGGAGATTCTGGAGCCTGAACATGCCCACGCATGAAGGAGATCCGCTCGGCTCGCATGGCCCCAAGCCGGAAGAGATCGACTCTTCGGCCGGCTATGAGCAATCTGATGTTCGAGTCACGGGCATTATCGTCTTCCTGACCTCGCTGGCGATCTTTGTCGCGGTGTGCGGCATCATCACCTACGGGATGGGCAAGCTGATCAATGCCTGGATGAATAAGGAAGACGGTCCGACCAGCAAGTGGGTCACGACGGTCGACGTGCGGCAATTGGGCAATCTGCCGACCGACCCCGAGTTGCAGCACAAGATGGCAGAGCTGACGCAGCGGTTCCCTACGCCGCGGATACAGACCGACGACGGCAACCAGGACGTTGCGGATTTGCATCAGCGCGAAGATCTTTTGCTCGACAACTACAGCTGGGTCGATCAGTCGCAGGGCAAGGTTCGGATTCCGGTCGACCGCGCGATGGAACTGCTTGCGCAGCGCGGCTTGCCGGTGGCGCCGGCAACGACGCAGCAGGCAACGTTGATGACGGGAGACTCCAAGCCTACGGTCGCGATTCCATTGACCTCGGGTTTTGCGCCGACGGCGTACGAGCAGGATGAAGCCGTCGCGCGAGCCGCTGAAGCAAGACAGAAGCAGTAACCACACGCCGGCGACGAAGACCTGTCGCTGGGAGCCCCGGTCACGAGTGAGACGACCGGTTGCAGTAGAGGAGTAGCAATGATGCAGTTCGCAGGCTCAATCCGGAGAAAGTTGCACGTCGCCACAACGTTCGCAGCTGCTGGGATTGTGGTGTGCGCGACCGCGCTCTGCGCCCAAGTGTCGAGCTATGCCGATAAGCAGATGGGCGCGCCCAATGAGCAGCCCTCTGTCCTCAAGAACATTGGCGTGGCGCAGCGGTTGAATCAGCAGCTGCCGTTGAACCTGGCTTTTGTAGACGATGCAGGGCAGCCGGTGCATCTGGCCAACTATTTCGGCAAGAAGCCGGCCATCCTTGCGCTGGTTTATTTCACGTGCCCCATGCTGTGCTCAGAAGAGCTCAACGGCCTGACGAGCGCGCTGGAGATGGTGCGTTTCGTTCCCGGCAAGGATTTCAATATTGTCGTCGTCAGTATTAATCCTGACGAAGGTCCGGACCTGGCTGCGGCGAAGAAGCGCAGCTACCTCAAGCGCTACGGGCATCCTGAGACGGCGAACGGCTGGCACTTTCTTACCGGTACGCAGGCAAATATCGATGCTCTGACCCGCGCCGTGGGCTTCAGTTATGTCAAGATTCCCGGGCCCGATGGAAAGCTGAATCAGTTCGCTCATGCGAGTTCGATTCAGATCGTGACGCCCGAGGGCAAGCTGGCCCAGTACTACATGGGCGTCGAGTATTCGCCGAAGGACATGCTGTTGGGTCTGAACGAAGCGTCGTCGAACCGGATCGGCTCACCGGTCGACAACATTCTGACGTACTGCTATCACTATGATCCGCAAACCAACAAACATTCGCTCATCGTGGCGCGGGTGGTACAGCTGGGTGGGTTGCTGACCTTGGTTTTGCTGGGTGGATTCATGGTGATCATGTTCCGCAGGGACTATCGGCAGGCGCGCCTGCCGGCGAAAGAAGCAAAGGTGAACGGATAGAGAATGCCGCACATTAGTCCAGTACTCTGGCAGTATCTCGTCAAGTGGATGACGAACTTCGCGCTCTTCCCGCCGGAGGCGTCGAAGATCGCGCCGCAGATGGATGCGCTCTATTTCTTCATGGTGCTGGTCAGCCTCGTCGGCTTGACGATCGTGATTCTGCTTGTGGTGAGCTTCTCGATCCTCTACAGCCGCAAGCGCAATCCCGTCGCGACCCAGATCGAAGGCTCGACGCTGCTGGAGGCGACGTGGACGATCATTCCTCTCGGCCTCTTTCTGATCATGTTTGTCTGGGGCGCGCTGCTCTATTTCCGCATCTATACCCCGCCTGCCAATGCCATGAACATCTACGTGGTGGGCAAGCAGTGGATGTGGAAAGCGGAGCATCCCGGGGGACAGCACGAGATCAACTCGTTGCATGTGCCGATCGGCCGCCCGATTCAACTGACCATTATCTCGCAGGACGTGTTCCATAGTTTCTCGATTCCGGCGTTTCGTGTGAAGCGCGAAGCGATCCCCGGCCGCTACACCTCGGTCTGGTTTGAGGCGACATTGCCCGGGACTTATCACCTTTTCTGCACGCAATATTGCGGCACCGAGCACTCGCACATGATCGGTGACGTGGTGGTGTTGTCGCCTGAGGACTACAAGAAGTGGCTGGAAGGATCGACCAGCGGCGCATCGCTGGCACAGAATGGCGAGCGGCTGTTTTCGAGCTTGAGCTGTACAGCTTGCCACAACACCCGGCCTGACGCGCGGGGACCGAGCCTGGCCAACGTGTATGGCTCAAAGCTCACTCTGTCGAACGGCCAGCAGATTGTGGCAGACGATGCTTACCTGCGCGAGGCAATCCTGAGTCCGTCGCAACATATCACAGAAGGCTATGCGCCGATCATGCCGACATATCAAGGCCAGATCAGCGAAGAAGGCGTCATCGATCTGGTCGAGTACATCAAGAATCTGAATTCCGATTACCGCGTGCAGCAGACGACGGCAACGACGACGCTGCTGCCTGAAGGTGAGGGCAAGCCGAGCAAGGCTCCCGCGCAAGGTTCCGGAGCACAAGGGATGGTGAAGCAATGAGCGACGCAGTCACAATCGTCAGACTTCCCGACCAGTCGACGGCCACGATGCCGAAGATGAGCTATCTGAGCAAGGAGAATGGCCTGCTGAGCTGGCTGCTGACCGGCGACCACAAGCGGATCGCTATTCTCTATCTGATTTCGATCACCTTCTTCTTCTTTGTGGGCGGCTCATTGGCGGGCCTGATCCGTCTTGAGCTGCTGACGCCGCAGAGCGATTTGTTTGCCACCGACACCTACAACAAGGTGTTCAGCATGCACGGCATCATCATGGTCTTTTTCTTTCTCGTACCGTCGGTGCCCGCAACGATCGGAAACTTTTTCATCCCGATGATGATCGGGGCCAAAGACCTGGCGCTGCCGAAGGTCAACCTGCTGAGCTGGTATCTCTACATGGCTGCGGGCATCCTGGCGATCTACACCATGGCTTCGGGCGGTGTTGACACGGGCTGGACCTTCACAACTCCGCTGTCGACGCACTACGTGAACACCCACGTGCTGACCACAGGAATGGCGGTTTTCATTGCCGGTTTCAGCTCGATCTTCACCGGCCTGAACTTCATCGTGACGATTCACAAGATGCGCGCACCGGGCATGACCTGGTTCCGGCTGCCTTTGTTCGTGTGGTCGCACTACGCCGCCAGCATTCTCATGGTGCTCGGCACGCCGGTGCTGGCCATCGCCATTGTTCTTCTCGCGCTCGAGCGCACGGTGGGTATCGGCGTCTTCGATCCGACCAAGGGCGGCGATCCGCTTCTCTTCCAGCACTTGTTCTGGTTCTATTCGCACCCCGCCGTTTACATCATGATTCTGCCCGGCATGGGCGTGATCTCCGAGGTCATTTCGACCTTCAGCCGCAAGCGCGTTTTCGGCTACACTGCAGTTGCGTTTTCTTCGGTTGCCATCGCAGTTTTCGGCTTCTTCGTCTGGGCGCATCACATGTTCATCATGGGCATCTCGAACTATGCCGTGCTGATCTTCTCGCTGCTGACGATGCTTGTTGCGGTGCCTTCGGCGATCAAGATCTTCAACTGGGCGTTCACCCTCTACAAAGGCTCCATCACGTTTGAGACGCCGATGTTGTATGCCTTCGGGTTTATGGGCCTCTTCACCATTGGGGGCATGACGGGCGTTTTTCTGGGGGCGTCGGGCACCGACATTCACCTCACCGAAACTTACTTTATCGTGGCGCACTTCCACTTCGTCATGGTGGGTGGCATGTTGATGGCCTTCCTTTCCGGGGTGCATTTCTGGTGGCCCAAGATGACCGGGCGCATGTATCCGGAGAAGATCTCGCAGCTGGCCGCAATTGTCACCTTTATCGGATTCAACCTGACCTTCTTCCCGCAGTTCATTCTCGGTACGCTGGGCATGCCACGCCGCTATGCTTCCTATCCGCCCGAGTTCCAGGTACTGAATGTGTTCTCGACGGCGGGCGCAACGATTCTCGGCGTGGGCTATCTGCTGCCCGTTCTCTACCTGACGTGGTCGCTGAAGTACGGCGCAATCGCCGGCAGCAACCCATGGCAGGCGACCGGGCTTGAATGGCAGGTACAGTCGCCGCCGCTGACTGAAAACTTCACTGAGATTCCGATTGTGGATCACGAAGCCTACGACTACGAGTGGCTCGAACGCCAGCAGGAAAAAGAGGTAGCTAGTGTCGGATAGCACAGCGATTGCCCATGGCGCAGCGGAAGCTCACCGCGAGCATCCGCCGTACCAGCGCCATCATTTTGAAACGATGGGGCAGCAGAACGACGCCACGAATTTTGCCATGTGGCTGTTTCTGCTTACCGAAATCATGTTCTTCGGCGGCCTGTTTACCGCCTACCTGATCTATCGCAACTGGTATTATCCGGCGTTTGTCGAAGCGTCGCACCAGCTGCAGATCGGCTGGGGAACCGCGAACACCGCGGTCCTCATCACGTCCAGCTTCACAATGGCCATGGGCGTCTGGTCAGCGGAGATGCGTAAAAAGGGCGCGCTGGTGCTTTGCCTCGTGGTCACGTTCGTTCTGGGCCTCGTCTTTCTCGGCATCAAGACGATCGAGTACCACGAGAAGTGGGAGAAGCATCACGTTCCCGGTTTTCACTACAGTGTGCAGTCGTTCGTCAATCCTGCTTCGGACCCTGAAGTGTTCGCCGAATATCACGACAAGGCGCTGCCGCTCGATCTGGCGCGCCACACCGAACTCTACTTCTTTCTTTACTTCGCCATGACCGGCATGCACGCGGTGCATATGATCATCGGCATCGCAATTCTGGGCTTTATGATTTTCCGTGCGCAAGCCGGCGCATACACCACGGGCCACGTAACTTTTGTTGAGAACTTCGGCCTCTATTGGCACTTCGTCGACATTATTTGGATATTTCTGTTTCCGCTGCTGTATCTCATCAGCCGTCATCAATAAAGGACAAGGACACACGATATGACTGACCCGCATGACAAGCCGGAACAGCACGAACGCGAGCATCACATCGTAAGCCCGAGGATTTACGCCATCATCGGCGGGTCGCTGCTTGTGCTTACTGCGACCACGGTATGGGCGTCGTACCAGGAGTGGGGCATTTTTAACCCGATTGCCGCATTGGGGATCGCGGTCTTCAAGGCGATGCTGGTGGTGCTGTTTTTCATGCACGTGAAGTACAGCACCAAGTTGACCAAGCTTACGGTGGGTGCCGGTGTGTTCACGTTCCTGGTGCTGATTGGAATGTCGCTGGCGGACTACTTTACGCGTGCCTGGGGACGCTGGTAACGCAGAAGGAGACTTCAGACCATGGATATTACGTCACCATTCTTCGTTGTGCCGGTCCTCGTTATCGTGTTCGCGAGCTGCATTCTGTGGGCGACGGGCGGAAGCGCCGACAGCCATCAGCCGACCGAGAGCGACGTCGGTCAGCATCATTGATGCTTCACTTCTCCTGAAGCCGCACCACGACAACTCCTTGTCTTGGCAGGGCTAGAGTCAGGAGAGCTTTACCGTCTTTGAACGGTAGGTCATGGCTGTGCTCGGTCTCATCGAGTTGGCCTGCCTTGCGCAACTGCCCCAACTGCGCGGCGTTCGGCTCCGCAGGGCTTCCCATCTGCTGCCAAGCTGTGTACGCGTTGCTGTGGCTCGCATCCATGCGGAATTCTGAGACTGTTCCATGGGCTCCCTGCATCCCGTCGATGGTCAAGTTGATCTGCGCGTCCTCGGCGGCAACATCTGCGTCGTGGTAGTTCCACAGCAGGACATCGACTTCGCTGCCGTTCCGCGTTGCGATGGCGTTGACGTCGGGCGCACCTGTCACACTCTGCGCAACGATCTGTTGCAAGGGGAGTGCGCCGTCGCTCTCGGTGTTGACCCAAACGCCCCCCAGCTTGCCCATGAGGCGGAATGCGTTCAGGACAGGCTTGTCAATTCCATCGGTAGCCAGAGCGCGCAGAGCTGCGAATGCCGGTTGGTCTTCGAACTCGAAGGCCCACGTGACCGCACCCTGCACGGTGACGCCGTATTGCCGCGCGAGCTCATAGGTACGCATCGTCGCTTCGGTCACGCTGGCGCCATAGAGCGGGCGGTTGCGATAGCCGTTCTGCGGACTCAGGCAGGCGCCGCAGCCTTCGGGATCGCTTTCACCAAGAATGATGGGCGTGTTTTTCCATTCCGGATTGCTCGCGATGACTTTCATGCCCCGTTCCACGGCGCGCAGCTGTGTGGCGATGCTCATGACGACATGACCGTCGACAAATTTGGGATGGCCTTTCGGGTGGTAGCTGATAAAGTCCAGCGGAGCGCCCACTCCTGCTGTCGCGGCGTTGGTGCCGTGCGCGCAATGCTCAAGGAACTGGCGTAGAAAGGGCTCCGAGTGATCGCTGACGCCGGTCGCCTCGGGGCCACCGATCTTCGCGTTGGGCAGTGCGTGGCGAATGGCCGCGGCGGTGAGGTCATAGAGCCGGTCGTATTCGGCCGCGGTGCCGTGCCAATAGGGAATATCCGGCTCGTTCCATACTTCCCATAGCCAGGTCGCGGTTTGTGCGCCATAGCGCTGCTTGAGATGGGCGGCGTAGGCCTCTACGAGTTTTGACCACTTGGCCCACGCTGCTTCATCTTTCGGAGGGTAGCTCCAGCCAGTGAAGATTTCACCGTTGGGAAAGGTGTGCCGGTAGGGTTGCGGGTGAGACGAAAGCGCCTCAGGCATGAATCCAATCTCGACAAGGGGGCGCACATGGGCGGCCACGAGAGCATCGAAAATCTTGTCGGTGATTGTAAAGTCGTAGACTGGGGACCCATCGGGAGCTTCAGTATAGACATTGGTCGAGCCCCACTTGAGTGAGCCGTCGCCATTGCCGGTCGTGAAGAGGTTATGGGAGCGAAAATAGACCGGTGCGGGACTGAGATCCGCGAGCTCTCGCAGCAGTTTCTTTCCGTTGGGCGCAGACAGATAGTTGGGCTCGTCGGCCCCAAAGTAGTTCCAGATCGGGGAATAGGGCCCCATGGTCTGTCGGGAGTGGACTTCTATATGAACGGGGGAAGGCGAGGAAGGCTGCGCGGAGGTTATGGCACACGCCGTTAAGGCGCCGAGAACAACGCACATGCAAACCCGTGGGAGATCCAGTATCCTCATGCGAATCACGATATAGGAAGGACGGACGCGCGCTCAAACAAGACGCCGATCCGGGTCAAAGGAACCGTTCAGTGGGCGGTGACGTACTTAGGAAAGAGAGGCAAATGCCATGTTGCGAAAAACGGCGATGCTGGTGGCGGTCCTGGCGCTGATGGCGTGGAGTGCAGGATGCCGCGTGCGCACAGAAAAAGGCGCGAACGGCGAAGATAAATCGGTCCAGGTGGACACGCCCTTCGGCGGCGTTCACGTGAACACCAACGAGACAAAGGCTGCTGATCTTGGGCTTCCAGCTTATCCGGGCGCCGAAATCTCGCGCAATGACGACAAGCACGGATCGGCCGATGTTCATATGGGCTTCGGCGAATGGCAACTGCGGGTGCGTGCCGTTCCTTATACCTCGAGCGATTCGCAGGATAAGGTGGCGGCTTTCTACAAGAAGGCGATGGAACGGTTCGGTGATGTCATCACCTGCCAAGGCAATGCACCGGTAGGAACGCCGACGGTCACCGCGGAGGGCCTGGACTGCTCCGACTCCGGCAAGAATACCCACGTGAATGTGAATGGCCAGGGTGATGGGATGGATTTCTCGGGCGATCTTCAATTGAAGGCCGGCTCGAAGCACCATCAGCACATTGTGGGTTTTGAAACGCCGAAAGACGGAAACACGCACTATGCCCTTGTCGCAATCGACCTGCCCAGCGGGATCGATACGAAGGACGACAAGAGCGATTAAACGAGATCGTCAAGGGGCTTCGGTTCGCTGCCTGGAAACATGCCGTAGAATGCTTCCAACAGCGTTCACCCTTCTCACCGGAGCCCTTTCGATGCCGAGAAACACTGCTTCGTTTTGCGCCACAGGCCTTTTGTGCGCCGCGCTTGCCTTGCATGCTGCCGACAAGCCAAAAACCCCTCCACCGCCGGCGGCTGTCGATCCCAATGCCGAAGTTCAGCCAGCCACCGAAACGCTCGACCTGAACATGTATGAGCGGATTCGCGAGGAGGGCCTCAATCGTTCGCATGTGATGGAGTTTGCCACGGCGCTGATGGATGGCATCGGACCTCGCCTCACCGGATCGCCGAATCTGAAAAAGGCCAATGAGTGGACCCGTGACACACTCACGAAGATCGGTCTTGAGAACGCGCACCTTGAAGACTGGGGCGAATTCGGCCTGGGCTGGCAGCAGCTGAACACATGGGCGCGGATGGTCACGCCCGACACCGCCATTCTGATTGTGCAGGCCACGCCCTGGTCGCCCTCGACGCCTGGTCCCGTCACCGGCGATGTCGTCGCGGTCACGATTCAGGATGAGAAGGACTTCGACAAATACAAGGGAAAGCTCGGAGGCAAGATTGTTCTCTTTGGGCCCATGCGCGAAGTTCCACCGGTAGACAAGGCGTTGTTTGAACGCTACACCGACAAAGAGCTCGAGGATCTGGCGGAGTTTCCGGTGACTGCGGTCAGCGGAATTTCGCCGGAGATGCAGGCTAGGATCCATGCTCGCCTTGAACGGCAGCACTTGCTCGAAAAGGTGGCCCAGTTCTTCGCCGATGAGAAGGTTGCCGGCGTCATCGAGCCTAGCCGCGACGGCAAGAATGGCGGGGGCTCGGGTGGCACATTCTTCGATGACAACGGGGCGACGCTGGGCCGGACGCCGTATGTTGCCGAGCACCGCGTCAAGATTCCCGTGGTGGTGGCGGCCATCGAGAGCTATGGTAGGCTTTCTCGCCTTGTCCAGGCCAATGTGCCGGTGAGCGCGCAGATGGATGTCGAGACCAAGTTCACCGGCGAACACGAACACGCCTTCAACACGATTGCCGAGATTCCCGGCACCGATCCAAAGCTGAAGGATCAGATCGTGATGCTGGGAGGGCACCTCGACAGCTGGATCGCCGGCACCGGGGCAACGGATAACGGAGCGGGCACCATTGTTGCGATGGAGGCGGTCCGCATTTTGAAGGCTCTCGACATCAAGCCGCGACGCACCATTCGTATCGCTCTGTGGAGTGGAGAAGAGCAGGGCCTGTTCGGATCGAAGGGCTATTGCAAGCAGCATTTCGGATCGGCGCCGCTCTCGACGGCTCCTGACCAGGTTGCACTGCCGGAGTTCATGCGGCGCTATTCGGGACCATTGGAACTGAAGCCCGAACAGAAGCTGGTCTCAGGGTATTTCAATGTCGATAACGGGTCGGGCAAGATTCGCGGCGTCTATCTGCAGGGCAATGCCGCGATCGCTCCAATCTTTGCGCAATGGATTGCGCCTCTGAAGGATCTTGGCGTGTCGACGCTGAGCATGCGGAACACGGGCGGGACCGATCACCTCAGTTTCGACGCTGTCGGGATCCCGGGCTTTCAATTTATCCAGGACGATCTCGACTACGAGAGCCGGACCCATCACTCGAACCAGGACGTTGTGGAGCGTTTGCAGCCGGCTGACCTGAAGGAGATCGCAACGGTCGAGGCGATTTTTGTCTACAACGCAGCGCAGCGCGACCAGATGCTGCCGCGCAAGCCGTTGCCTGATCCGGTGGGCGAAGACAAGCGCCGTGCTCCTCTGGAGGGCATCTTCCCCGGCGCGCTGCCTGCAACGGACGAGAAGAAGTAGGGCAAAACGACCCTTGCTGCGGAGAGCCAGGAGGCCCCAATGCCCTGTGGAGTGGGCAGCAGCCCGGACCTCTCTGCGCCGGGGCATTTCTGCTAAACTAACCGGAGTGCAACCGCAGGCCGAAGGTACCAGGCAGCGCTGGCGGGTCCATTGCACGCCCACGTCGGGGAGTGGCTCAGCCTGGTAGAGCACCTGGTTCGGGACCAGGGGGTCGGAGGTTCAAATCCTCTCTCCCCGACCAATTTTTCTCCTGAAAATTGAATCGCTCGTCCGGCAGCTCCACCTTCGATTCGGACGACCGGCTGTCGACCGAGACCTACGACGCCAATGGCAATGTCCTGACCACAGCTAGCAAGACGTTCACGTACGACTCTGAGAACCATCTGATGTCGATGGGAAGCACCGTTGGGTTGCTCTACGATGGCGACGGAGACCGGGTGGCGAAGACGGTGAGCGGCGTCACTACCTATTATCTGGTCGACGATCTAAATCCGACCGGCTATCCTCAGGTGGTCGACGAGTTGTCCGGCTCCGGATCTGTGACGAGGCAGTACACTTACGGCTTGCAGAGAATCAGTCAG
>DATAVC010000035.1:0-1528 GCA_036267935.1 Occallatibacter sp.
GTCGCGGGCTCCGCCTTCCTCATGCGCGCCTTCGGTGCGCAGTTGCATGGGCCACAGCGGCCAGGGGGTCGAGGGCGCACGCCCGTCCGGCGGCTTGGGCATGATTTCAAATTGATGCACCGAGAGTGGCTTCTGGCGATGGCAGGTGCCCAGGCAATCGGCGCCGGTATCGCCCCCACCGATGATCACCACGTGCTTGCCGTTCGCAAGAATGTCGACAGAGGAATCGAGCGTGTCGCCATGGCAGCGCTTGTTCTGCTGCGGCAGGAATTCCATGGCAAAGTGAATGCCCTTCAGTTCACGACCCGGAACGTTCAGATCGCGCGCCTGCTCGGAGCCGCCGGCAAGAACGATGGCATCGAAATCGCGGCGCAAATCCTCAACTGGCACAGTGCGTCCGACTTCCGCATTGGTCACGAACTTCACGCCCTCCGCAGACATCTGATCGAGTCGACGGTCGATGATGTGCTTCTCCAGCTTGAACTCCGGAATGCCGTAGCGAAGCAATCCACCGATGCGGTCAGACTTCTCGTAGACCGTGACCGCGTGGCCGGCACGGCATAGCTGTTGTGCTGCTGCAAGACCTGCCGGCCCGGAGCCGACCACCGCGACTTTTTTTCCCCTATGCATCTTTGGCGGCTCGGGGCGAATCCATCCCTCAAGGAATGCCCGCTCGACGATGTTCTTTTCGTTCTGCTTGATTGCGACCGGCGGCGAGGTAATGCCGAGCACGCACGACGTCTCGCACGGCGCGGGACAAATTCGCCCGGTGAACTCCGGGAAATTGTTGGTCGCGTGGAGTTGGCGGACTGCATCTTTCCAGCGTCCGTGATAAACAAGATCGTTCCAGTCGGGAATGAGATTGTTGACGGGGCATCCGGTCTGGCAGAACGGAACGCCGCAATCCATGCAGCGTGCACCTTGCTGGCGAAGCTGCTCCTCGGGGACATCCTGATAAATCTCGAACCAGTCGTTCACGCGCTCCAGCACTGGCCGACGCGGAGCAAGTTCGCGCGAGTAATCCATGAAACCGGTGGTCTTACCCATTTTGCACCCGCTCATGTTGCCCTTGCGCTGCATTGGCGAGGACCGCAACTGACTCCACCGGGATATATGCCTGCTCCGAGCGAGCCACACCCAGCACTCGCTTGAATTCGTGCGGGAAAACTTTGATAAAACGCGAAGCCTGCTCGCTCCAGTTGTCGAGAATCCACTTGGCCCGCGGGCTGCCGGTCAATTCGTGATGGCGCGTCACAAGATCGCGGACGATCCGAATATCTTTGTCTTCGAGCAGCCGCTCGAGATCGACCGATTCGGCATTACAACGCTTCTCCGTGAAGTCTCCGCGTTCGTCGAAGACATAGGCAATGCCGCCACTCATGCCGGCAGCAAAGTTGCGTCCGCAAGCGCCAAGTACCAGCACCAGGCCGTTGGTCATGTACTCACAGCCGTGATCGCCAATGCCCTCAACTACGGCCGTTGATCCCGAATTGCGAACCGCAAATCTCTCGCCCGCCATCCCATTGAA
>DATAVC010000036.1:0-26735 GCA_036267935.1 Occallatibacter sp.
TGTTCCATCGACAAACCCGCGCCCCCTCCTCCATACTTTCCGGGACCAACAACGGAGACACTCCCCATGTGCGATGACTTCATTCACCAGGGCCTGACCCACGATCCCACCCTCTCGCGCCGCACCTTCGGGATCGCCGCAGCCGCCACCATTGCCCTGCACTCCACCCTCGCACCCCCCGCACAGGCCAAGGTCGTCGAAACAGATGTCAACGTGCCCATGGCCAGCGGTGTCTCCGATTCCGTGCTCCTCTATCCCGAAGGCAAAGGCTCCTGGCCCGCCGTCCTCGTGTGGACCGACATCCTCGGCCTCCGGCCCGTCTTCCGCGAGTTGGGCCGGCGCCTCGCCGCAGAAGGTTATACCGTCCTCGTCCCCAATCCCTTCTACCGCAGCGCCAAGGCCCCCGTTGTCGATGGCTCATTCGACTTCAGCAAGCCCGAAGATCGCGCCAAGGTCATGCCCATGGCCGCGGCTCTCACTGCCGACGCCGGCAGCAGCGACGCAAAGTCCTACACCGACTTCCTCGATGCACAACCGCAAACCGACAAGAAAAAGAAGATGGGCGTGCAGGGCTACTGCATGGGCGGACCGCTCACCTTTCGCACCGCCGCAACCATCGCGACGCGCATCGGCGCAGCCGCCACCTTCCACGGGGGAGGCCTGGTTACCGACAAGCCCGACAGTCCGCACCTCTCCATTTCTAAAATGAAGGCTGAAGTCCTCTGCGCCGTCGCCGACAACGACGACAAGCGCGACCCCACTGCCAAAGACACCCTCAAGCAAGCGTTCGCCGCCGCCAATCTCAAAGCTACCGTCGAAGTCTACGAGGGCTGCAATCACGGATGGACCGTGCGCGGCAGTCAGGTCTACAACGAAGCCGGCGCAGAACGCGCATGGGCCGAGCTCCTCGCCCTCTACAAACGCAACCTCGCCTAGCCCGCAGCAACTCCGCATCCCGCTCGTCGCCGCACGCCCCACTCCCCATCAACTCGAGTGAACGGATCCGGCTGTTGTCCTTCTCACACCTTCTCGAACTCGGAGGAAGCAGCAGCCTTCAGAGCACTCTCCATGCGCCTGCCTTATGATCTCCACAGCTGCGCGCGTCCCCTGGAACCGCCCCGCGCTCCCCTGCGTAATCACCGCCAAGAGGTCGTCCATGCTCTGGTTCTACCAATACTTCTTTCCCGCGGTCTGGATCCTGTTCTTTCTCTACTGGCAGATCAAAGCCGCCAACACGAAAACCACCCAGCGCCTTGAGCCGGCGGCCTCGCGTATCCTGCGCGTCTGCATCATGCTGCTCGCCATCGTCCTGCTCTCCACAACCCGCATCCCCCTGCCCTGGCTCTACCTTCATCTCTGGTCCTTTGGCCTTTTATCCTTCTGGGCTGGAGTGGCCGTCACCACCGCCGGCCTCCTCTTTGCCGTCTGGGCCCGCGTCCACCTCGGCCGCAATTGGAGCCGCTCCGTCACCATCAAGCAGGACCACGAACTCATCACCACCGGTCCCTATGCCCTCGTCCGCCACCCCATCTACACCGGCGTTCTCACAGGACTCCTCGGCACTGCCATCGCCCTCTCCCAGGTGCGCGGGTTCATCGCTCTCGCCCTCTTCTTCTTCGCATTCTGGATGAAGTTCCGCATGGAAGAAAAATGGATGCGTTCCCAGTTCGGCGAGACCTATACCGCCTATGCCCAGCAGACCGCCGCCCTCGTACCTTTCCTCCTCTGACCCTCGCAGCATCGTCTGAAACTTGACCGCTTCAACCCACCGTCAGCAGATCGGGCAGTGCCTTCAGCACGCGCTCAAAGCCCGCCGCATCTCCCAGCACCCGCGCTAAAACCAGCGAGCCTTCAATCCGCACAATCGCTTCCTCGGCGCGCGTGCGTGCCGCCGAAGCCCCCAGCCCGCTCTCGCGTGCCACCTGCGTAAACGCGCCCACCCAGGCCTGCATCGCTCCTCGAAGAGCAACGCGCAGTGCGTCCGACCCCCCGGGGATTGAAAGCACATCCATCAGGCACGCCTTCGTCCCGCCTCCATAAAACTCCCGCAGCCGCTCCGTCACCAGCGACACACGCCTGCGCGTCGATCCGTGACCGGCCAGCGTCGCAAACACGTTCGCCTCATACCAGCCCACAACATCCTTCGCGATCGCCATCGCAATCTCATCCTTGCCGCCCGGGTAGCGGTAATACAAACTGGCCTTCTCCAGCCCGGTCGCGTCCGCAAGCCGCTTCAGACTCACGCCCTCAAACCCGTAGGTGCGGAACAACTCCAACGCAGTCGCCAGAAAAACATCGTCGCTCACGATCCGGTGCGCCATAGAATCCTCTCTTTACTTATATATGCCGATCATTCGGTAGGGATTCATTTCGTCCAATCCAGAATTCCTGAATCTTTACCGACCGGTCGGAAATCTTATCCCTGCGACCGAATTCGACTTTCCCAAATCGCATAAGAGCAACCAGGGCGCAAGTTCCTCACTCCGGCCAGGGTGGTCCAAATGTTGATCCAGCAGCTGTGGCGTTATCCCGTAAAAAGCATGCGCGGAGAACGGCTCACCGAAGCCGCAATCCATACCAGCGGTATCCAGGGAGACAGAAACATCGTGGTCGTCTCGCACGCGCGCGACAAAATCATCACGGCGCGCACGCATCCCGGCCTGCTCGGCCTCCAGGCCACGGTCTCCGCGCGGGGCGTGACACTCATCGAACACTATCCGTGGGATTCGCCTGAAGCACTCGATCGGACGCGAGAAGCGGCCGGCGAAGCGGTCCATCTCGTCGATGCCGGACAGCGCACCGAACGGTTCGACGTCCTGCCTCTCCTCGTCGCCACCGACGGCGCGATCCAGCAACTCGAGATGGACCTGCGGCGTCTGCGCCCCAACATCGTAGTGGGCGGCGTAGCCGGGCAGGCGGAGAGAACATGGCCCGGTTCATCGCTCCTCTCCGGTTCGGTCGTCATCAACGTCGCGCAGTTGCGCATGCGCTGCGTCATGACCACCTACGATCCTGACACCCTCCAGCAAGACTTCGGCGTCCTGCGCAAAATCGCCAGAGAAGTAAACGGCAAGCTGGCCCTCGATTGCTCCATCGCCAGTCCCGGCACACTGCGCGAAGGCGACCCCATCACCCTTTCATCTAACTTGGCTAAGGAGAGGATTCTTCGATGACCAACCTGATTGTCCCGCCGTTTACCGATCCTGAAGTCGCCGCCCGCAAAGTCCAGATGGCCCAGGATCTCTGGAACACCCGCGATCCTGAACGCGTCGCCGCCGCCTACACCGAAGACACGCAATGGCGCAATCGAATCGAGTTCCTCGACGGACGCCAGGCAGTCATCGATTTCCTCCAGCGCAAATGGGCCCACGAGTTGGACTACAAGCTCAAGAAAGAACTCTGGGGTTTCCGCAACAACCGCATGGCCGTCAAGTTTCAATACGAGTGGCACGACAGCAGCGGCCAGTGGTACCGCTCCTATGGAAATGAGCTGTGGGAGTTCGCGCCCTCCGGCTTGATGCAGCGCCGCGAAGCCAGCATCAACGATCTCGCCATCACCGCCGCCGAGCGCATCTTGTAACCGAGACCATGTCCCGTCATAGCACTGAGTCCGGCGCCGCTTCCGAGAAATCCTGCCGGCGCATTGAATCGTCCGCAGCCAGGTCTCGCCTGCAAAATGGGGTCGCGGATCCATGCACTGTTTCTTCATGCGCCTGCATCACCGCCTCTATAATCAGCCGCATGTACACCCCTCAGGCTGGCATCTTTGCTCTGGGCACGTCCTCGCATACCTACTTGGAGTTCGACATCCTCGATGCGAAGCAGTGCAGGGAATTCGCCGCCACCATCTCCGCCATTCGAGAACCGCGCACCACCACCGGGGGAGTCAACTTCGTCATCGGCTTCCGTCCTGAACTCTGGCGCGCAATGGTTCCCCAGGACGCGCCCCCGGGCCTCGAGGGCTTTAACAGCGACATCCAGGGCACTGAAGGCTTCGTCATGCCCGCCACGCAACACGATGCGCTCGTCTGGCTTTCCGGCAGCGCCTACGACGTCCTCTTCGATATGGCTCGCTCCGTCGTCAACGACCTCGCAGGCCAGGCCGTCCTCAAAGACGAAACGTCCAGCTGGTCGTACCGGCACGATCGCGACCTGACCGGCTTCATCGACGGCTCTGAGAATCCCACGCTCCTCGACGCGCCCGTTGCCGCGCTCCTGCCCGAAGGAATTCCGGGGGCCGCCGGCTCAATCCTCCTGCTGCAAAAGTGGAGACACAAGGTTTCCGAGTGGGAAGCTCTCCCCGTCGCGCAGCAGGAACGCATTATGGGCCGCACCAAGCCCGACAGCATCGAGCTCGAAAACAAGCCGGCGGACTCGCATGTTGCGCGCACCGATCAAGACGAGTTTGGACATATCTTCCGCCGCAATATGCCCTACGGCACCGTAGAAAATCATGGCACCATGTTCGTCGGATTCAGCGCCGAGCAGAAACGTCTCTCCAGCATGCTCGACAGCATGGCCGGACGTACCACGGGCTCCCGCGACGCACTCACCCGCTTCACTACGCCGCTCACCGGTTCTTATTACTTCGTGCCTTCCGTCGAAGGCCTGCGCCGCCTGCGCTAAACCCTGGGCCAGCCGCCACGCATTCCGGCCCCGCACCAGCCCGCCGAACCCCCGCGGCCCCCGCGAAAAGGCAGGCTTCATTTTCCTCAGCGTCGGTGACGAAGGTACTCAAATTACAGCGCTTGGGGGATGGGGCGAGGCCACCGTCGTCCGATAGACTTCGCGAATAGACAGCCGCAATCAAGCGCGCCTGGCCTCATCGAAATCATCACGAGGAACTGCTTGCAAGTCAGCAGGTCACATGCCGCGCGCCACCTCAATCACACCCGGTGGCGAACTCATCCATCCGCAATTTATCTCGCGTACTGCTTCCTCGCCGTTGGCCTCGCCACGGTCTCCGTTTCGTTCTTCGAGCGCGAAGGCGGCGGCGCCAACCTCATGTGGAGCGCCAATGGAGTGCTGCTTACCTACCTCCTGCTTGCTCCTCGCTGGCGCTGGCGCGGCTATCTCATCGCCGGCATCGCGGCCATGCTCGTCGGCAGTGCCCTCATCGGCGAACCCTGGCCCACCAACCTCCTCTACAACAGTCTCAATCTCGTCGAGATCCTGATCGGCGCTCTCCTCCTGCGGAGAAAGTCCACCTGCCTTCCCCGCTTCACTGACCGCAACTACCTCGTCCGGTTCATCGGTTCTGCCGTCCTCGCCGGTCCCCTCGTCGCAGGATCCATTCTTGCCCTCGTCATGGCGCTTTGGCGGCACACCTCGATCGTCAAAACGCTCGTCGACTGGCTCCTGGGAGATGGCCTGGGAGCAGCCATCATCGTTCCCACATTCGTCGCCATCTTTCAAGCGCGCTTCGCCAGCGTCGCGAGCCTTCGCAAACATTGGTTCTATCCTCTTGTCCTCACCATCGTCACGTTTCTCGCCTTCGGCCAGAACAATATGCCGTGCCTCATCCTCATCCTCCCGCTGCTCGTCCTTCTTCTCATGCGCGTAGGGTTAGGCGGAGCGGCTCTCTCCACACTCCTCATCGCAACAGCCGCGAGCTGGTTCACCCTTCACGGCTTCGGACCCTTCGCCGCGTCGAAAGCGATCGATACGATCGAGTCCAGCATCCAGCTGCAGTTCTTCATCGCCTGCTGCATCTTTCTTCTCTACATCGTGTCCGTCATCCTCGAAGACCGAAACGCCATCGAACACCGCCTGCAGGAAACTGCCGCCATTCATGCCTTGGTCACCGAGAATTCGCGCGACGTCATCCTCCTCGCCGACCTCGATGGCCGCCGTACTTACATCTCTCCGGCAGTCGAAAAAATGAAAGGGTGGAAGCCCGAAGAATTGCTCGGCGAGAAGCTTTCCGATCTTGCCCACCCCGACGATCGCGAAAAACTTGAAGACACCGTGCGTCAGCTGCGGCTCGGCGCCGAAGGCGCAAGCATCGAGTACCGCTGCCAGAAGAGCAATGGGGAATACATCTGGCTCGAAGCTAGTCTGCGCATGTTTCGCGATCAGAAAACCGGCGTTCCGGCTGGCATTCTGAGCCTCATGCGAGACATCACCGAACGAAAACACAACGAAGAACTTCTTCTCAAGGCCAACGAAGCACTCGAGGAACTGGCCATCGTTGACGCGCTCACCGGCGTGGCCAACCGCCGCAGATTCGACGAGTGCCTCGCGCACGAGTGGTCCCGCGCTGCCCGCCTACAGGAGCCCCTCTCGCTCCTCATCATCGACGCCGACTCCTTCAAGCATCTCAACGATTCGCTCGGCCATCTCGCCGGAGATCGATGTCTCAAGCGGATCGCGCAGGCAGCAACCGAAGCTGTCGTCCGTCCGGGAGATTTGGTCGCTCGCTTCGGTGGCGACGAGTTCGTCGTCGTCCTGCCCACAACCGATGCCTATGGAGCGGAAGAGATCGGCAGAAAAATCAGAGCCAACCTGACCAGCCTCAATGCCGCGCTCGACGCAGATGCTGAAAGTCGCCTGACGGTGTCCATCGGCTGCGCCACCATCGTTCCAAGGCAGGAGCAACACGCAGCAACTCTGATTCAAATCGCCGACGAAGGTCTCTACAACGCAAAGCGCAATGGCCGCGACCAGCTGTGCAACGCCACCCTCCAGCCTTCGCCCCTGACTCTACAAAACTGACCGCAACGGAGCAGCAGCCCGGTGCCCCATCCTCGAGCGACTAATCCCTCCTCCCTTCACGACTCAGCCGCTCCATCAAAACCGCATTGCGCTTCGCCTGCGGAACCACCGAATCCAGATACCCCTTCTCGCCTTCGGCATGATAGCCCTCCCCCAACATGCCAACGCCGACCAGGCCCGGCACAAAGGGCGCCGCAAAAGCAATATCGCCCGCGCCGCGCGTCATCACACCGCTCTCTCCCACCGGCCCCAGACCCAGCGCCACGCTGATCCCACTCCACTGCTGCATCAGCTCCCGCCCCGCCGCGGTCGCCGCCATCGCCGGATAGCTCTCATCGAACCCGATCTTCGCATCCGTCTGCGGCAGATGCGCCGCAACAATCGCTCGCATCTTGCCTTCCGCGCGAAGAGTCTGCTCGTTATTCAATGTCCTGAGATCGCCCAACGCCAAAGCCGTAGCCGCAATCACGTTCGCTTTCCCCATCGCCGATCCGCCCGTCGCGTCGCCATTCACAGCGGCGGTCGCTCCGCCCAGCACCAGGCCTGGACTGAACGTGAGTCCCTCCTCAGGCAGCTCGCGGCGAAACGTGTCGAGTATCCGCGCCATCTCGTAAATCGCGCCGTACCCCAGCCGCGTGCCGAAAATCTGCGACGAGTGCCCGCTCAATCCACTCGTCTCCAGATGCCACGTCGTCGAACTGCGCCGCCCAAGGCTCACCGTATCCTGGCCGTTCAGCCGCGCGCTCGGCTCAAATTCAAGAGCCACATCGCTGTGCTTGGCCGCATCAATCATGTCCCGTCGCGCCGCTTCCAGAGGAACGCCCGTACGCTCCTCATCCCCGCTCAGCACAATGCGAATCTCCGCGTGGTCAAGCGCACCGGCTTCTTTCAACGCCGTCAACGCCGCCAGCATGATCACCAACCCGCCCTTCATATCCGCGATGCCCGGCCCCGTCGCCACCTTGCCGTCCGTTCCTTCTACAAGGGAATACTTCTGAAACGCGCTCGTCGGCTCAAACACCGTGTCCATATGCCCAATCAACAGCATCCGCTTGCCGCACCGGCCGTCGCCGCCCGGGCAAAGGTGTTCCGCCACAAGATCGCCCGCACGCCCCGTGACCGACTGCATGGGAACCCATCGCACTTTGAATCCCAGCGCCTCAAACTTGGCCGCCACCACATCCTTCACGGCTTCCACGCCGGCCAGGTGCATCGTCCCACTATTGATATCCACCAGTTGCTGCAACAGCGCCTGGTCTTCCGCCGCATGTGCATCCACCACCGCTGCCATCTTCTGTTCAAGAGCCGTCAACGGCTGTGAACTCTGCGCGGCTTGTCCCTCCGCCGGCACGTTCACGCAAGCCAACATCACAAGCGCAGCTCCAGACAACACACAGCGCAACCGTGGATCAAACCGCAAAGCGAATCGCATGGGGGCGATTCTACTGCATCGCTGGTTTTTCGCAGCGCCTGCTGCATGTCTCCGATGCATTCTCGCTATCCAACCGTGAAAACCACGCGCGGCTTGCCGCTGGCGCCCGCCCACACTTTCTCCACATCGGCCAGAGCAACAACCTTGGTCGCGATCTTCAACCCCGCCGGCTCAACCGCCTCAAACACTTTCCTGATCCCCTCCACCAGCACAGCCCGGCTCACGCTTCCAATGCCGCTGCCCATCAGCGTAATCGCCGCTGCGCGCAGTGCTGCTCCAGGCAATTCGATACTCTCCGCTCCACTGGCGCCGCCCACGTGAACAAAGCGCGCGGGCCGATCGTCAATTGTTTTCGCCAGCGCCACAATCGTCGTCTTCGCGCTCGCGCCCCACAGATAATCGATCACCACATCGATCCCCGCAGAAAAGCTCTGCTTGAGCGCGTCCTCGTAGTCTTGCGCGCCCGCAGGGTTCCCCGCATCCAGCGCAAACGGAATCACAACATCGGCGCCGATCGGCTTCAGCTCGTCCAGTTCCTGCGCGTTGCGGCCCGTTGCAATCACCTTGGCCGCGCCGAGATATTTTGCCAGTTGCACTGCGATCCTGCCTGCCGTCCCCGTAGCGCCGTTCACCATCACCGTCTCACCCGCAACAAGATGGGCGCGATCCACCAGCGCCGCCCAGGCCGACATGCCGGGGTTCGCAATCGCCGCCGCCGTAACGTCATCGACGGTGCTTGGAATCTCCACACATCGCCTCGTGCTGATCGGGCAGAACTCCGCGAGAGAGCCAAAAGGCGTTTCCGGCATCGCGAAATATACGCGCCGCCCGTCCCGCGTCACGCCCACACCATCCGTCCCCGCAATCGCCGGAAACACGCCGCTCGAGCTGTAGTGCGCACCCGACGCTCTCATCTTGGTCAGGTTGCTCAGCGCAGCCGCACGCACCGCAATCAGCTCTTCGCCTTCCTTCGCCACCGGTGTTTCAAAATCCCCATAGATGGGCGTCTTGCCTGCAGCGGTTACAATCGCAGCTTTCATTCCGTCCTCCTTTAGCCCACATTCGCAAACGCATCTTCAATCGATGGACTCTGCGCGGTCAGCAACTCCGCACCGGACTCCGTCACCAGCAAGTCGTCTTCAAGACGCACACCGAACTCGCCGCGAATGTATACCCCCGGCTCATCGCTCAACACATTGCCCGCCTGTAGATGCGGCGTCAGATCCCATCCGTACATGTTGTTCTTCACAAAATAAGGCCACTCGTGCATATCCATGCCCAGCCCATGCCCCACGCGATGCGTGAAATAGGTGAACCCCGGCCCATAGCCGCCATCCACAATCACCTTGCGCGCCGCCGCATCCACAGCGGCAGTTGGAACACCCGGCCGCGCCGTTTGCAGCGCAGCCGATTGCGCGCGTTTCACCAGGTCGAACACTTGCTTCATCTTGTCGGTCGCTTTGCCCAGCACAAATGTGCGCGTAATGTCCGACGTGTAGCCCTCCACCAGGCAGCCATCATCCAGCATCAGAATGCTGCCCTCGCGCAGCGTCTGCGGCTGGCGCGAGCCATGCGGCAGCGCGGTGAATGCATCCACGTTCAGGCTGGCCTCGCCTTCAAACCCCACGCGCTCATACGCCGCAGCCACCAGTCCGTGCACATCCTTCGTCGTCATGCCCGGCATCAACGACTGCGCCACGGCGCGATACACCAGCAGCGTCGCGCGGCATGCCAGTCGCAGGCATTCGATCTCGTGCGCATCTTTCACCATGCGGCAGCCCGCCGTCACCGGCGTGGCCAGCACTAGATTCAAATGCGGATTCGCCGCACGAATCCCCTCCACAAACACAAACTTCATGTTCTCGTCCAAACCCACCGTGCCCGCGGAAAGCCCCCGATCCTTCAATCCTTTTCCCAGCGTGGCATAGGGACTTTCGTCTTCCTGCCACGTCAGAACATCCGCGTCTTTGCCCAGGGGCCCTGCCTCCAGCAACTCGCGCGCACGTCCTTCTTCAAACGCGGGACACACCAGGAATGGCTTGGCCGTCGCCGCAATCACCAGCGCCCACAACCGTTCGCCGCCATACAACGACAGATCGGCAAAATAACGCGACGAGGCTGTGCTGTTGGCCAGCACAATCGCATCCACCTTCGCTGCTGCCATCAATCGTTTCGCCTGTTCGATCCGCGCCTGCCGCTCCGCATTCGTAAACGGCCGCGACTCTCCCGACAACACCGGCAACGCCGCAAGCGCCGGCGGCGCCGCTTTGCCCACATCGGCAATCACGGGGTGCGAGCTCACAGCAACAACGGCAGCGGCGCTCGTGGCGCCAAGAAAACTGCGGCGACTCAAATTTGAAGAATTCAACGGGACGCTCCAGGGAAAATCACGAATTCCCTTCAGACTAGCGCGCCACCCCGAGGCACATCCCAGTGAATTCCGTTGACAGTCCACAATGCGAATGAGAGCCTGCGACAACATCCCATCCCATCCGGCGCCGCCGTGGAGAACATCATGACCAGGTTCGTAGGGTCCCTCGCTGTATTCGTCTTCGCCGTTGCACTCGTCCCCATGGCCCCCGCGCAAGACGTCGTCGCCCCCATCCGCCAGGCCATCGACGGCTTTAACAGTGGCGACACCCAATCCTTCTTCGCCGCCTGCACGCCCAACCAGATGAGCATCATCGACGAGTTCGCACCCTATCGCTGGATCGGACCCCACGCCGCGCAGGACTGGGCCGCGGCCTACGACAAGCACGCACAGGCAACCGGGGTCACCGATGGCTCAGTGAAATACAGCAAGCCCACCCGTATCGAGATCGAGGGCAGCTCGGCCTACGTCATTGTGCCCACCGTGTATGTCTACAAGCAGAACGCCAAGCCCACCACCGAAGAAGGCCAGATGACGTTCAGCCTCCATCGCGAAGCAGCAGGATGGAAGATCACTGCCTGGACATGGACCGGCGTCAAACCGCACCCCACAATGTAGCGCACCGCAGGCCCGATTCGCATCTATGGGATAATGCGGCGTGCTCTGGCTTGGAGAACGATCGGGCTATCTGACCGACTGGGTCACCCAGCAATGGGTCAAGCTGACCGGCCGCAGCGTCCATCTCGCGGACCACCCCTGGCTCGACGGCCCCGTAGGCAATACCCGCATCATCGGAAAGACTTTTTTTCGCGTGTACGCGGAACAGCACGGGCTCGAACTCGTCGAGAGCGGCACCCGCGGCCTCATGGAAGATTTCAGTACTCTGGCCGGACGTCTGAATGATCCCAGCACAGTCTCTCCAGCCGTTCATGATTTCTACGAACGAACCTCCGCCTACGAGCTCGATGCATGGGCCGAATGGCACACGCTCTTCCGTCCGTTCGGCAACGCGCTCGCCCTGCTCTTCAGCCGCCGCCTGCAACAACTCAACGTTCCTCTTTCCTCGCTCGATAGCAGCAAAGGAATGTCGAGCGCCGTGCTGCAAATGAGAGACCGCCTGTCAGGCCGCCTCATCCAGACAGCGTGGGTCCGCGAACTGCACGCAACGCACAACGTCATCTACGCCGGCAGTTATTCCACGTGCGTCGTGCCCGGGTTCGATGGTATCTGCGTCAAAGTTGTTTTCCCATTGCCCAACGGCAACGCCATCGTGCTCATGAAGCCCGAGTCGCATGCCGACGGATCGTTCTCCCTCCTTTCTGCGGGAGAGAGATTCGGCGATCCCGGCTTCTATTTCGTTGTCCATGGAAAGGAAGGCATCGTCTGGGCGCGTTACGTGCGCGCGATGCAAGAACGAATCACGGTCTACGCCGCCGAAAACAACATGGCCCGCGCAGATCACGTGCTGCGGTTTTGGGGCAAAGAATTTCTACGCCTCCACTACCGCATGCGCCTCGCGCCCTGAATTTCCTGGCTACTTGCGACTTCCTACTGGCAACTGTCTACTGTTTTCCTAATACACCAGCCGCACATTCATCGTGTGTGCCTCGGTATTCGCAATCCCCTCCGCCTTGGGATGAATCGCGGGACCACCCGGTGCGCCCTTCGGCGCATGCGCTGCCAGCCACTTCTGCAGCACCGCGGGATTGTAACGCTTGCCGGCTACCTCGGCCCATGCCTTCAGCAGCGTCTTGCTCGTTCCCGGAACCGGTTCCGGCCCGTCCAGCGTCAGCTGCCCAAACAGGTAAGGCAGGCCTTCTTCCACTTCGACCGAAACATCGATCACATGTTTCTCATCATCGATCGCGACCGACGGCACCGCCCCCACATCCGCAAATCCGTCCGCTTCGTACGAGGCCTTCAGCTTCTCAATGCCCACATTGATCGCGCTCGCGTTGAACACGCCGCCGGGCGTAATGGGAAACATCGCGCGCATCTGGTCTCTCTTGTACTGCGACGTGGCGCGAAACGAAATCTGCCCCATCATGTATTGATCGCCGGCCACGACCTTATCGGTCACATCCGCGGAACTCTGGCCGCCTTCTGGTCGCACATCGCTCAACTGCGGCGTATCCACCTGCGCCATGTAGTAGCCGTTGTCCCGCATCTTCATCAGGATCCGATCCTGCAGATCCTGCACCGTGCACGACTCGCCTTCAAACGGCGCCATCTTTGCATGCCAGTTCACATTCGGCTGGTCCGTCACCGTCACCGTCAACTTCCGCACCACCACGGGCGCAGCATCCTGCGCGTGCAGCACACTCGTCAACACCGCCGCCAGAACCAAATACATCGCCGTGCACATCATCCTTGCTCCTGCCATTCCGATCTCAGTCTGCCAGAACTGCAGCCACCATGCGCCTCAGGGACCATCTCCGTCAATGCATCGAGCTGGCCACAGGCATCACCTCAAGGTAATCCAGCGCTGCTGGATCGCTCCCATCCGGCGTGCCCGTCACCTCAAGCACGTCACCCGGCTTCAACACCATGCCACGCACCACGTGCCGTACCGAATTGTCCCCGTGCGGCCGTTTGGTCGGCAACGTCGCATCGGCAACCCAGTCCGCTCCGCTGCCCGTACTCTTGCCATGCACGCGGAAATCGAACTGCGCCACGCCGCCCTGCAGATCGAAATATTCAATCGCAACGTCGTACACGCCGGCTGCACCGTGATACGTCCACTCTGCCGAACAGCTCCGCTGTTTTTCCTTCGCATCGCACGCGACCGCTTTCCCTCGCGACGCATCCTCCCACGGCTTCACATCGATCACTTCGTAGCCCGTCAGCTTTGCGTCCTCCGCTTCCAGCCTTCCCGCAAAATTCCCCGCGCGTCCCATCTCATCCGGAATTCCGCTCAGCTTCAGGAAATATTGCGTCACCGCATCGCGCCACACAATCGCATGACCCGCCTGGTACTGCAGCCGCGCCAGCACTTTGGTATAGAGCGCAGGATCGATTTTTTCCTTCAGCCCTTCCCAGTCCTTCACAAACTCTGCTGCCCGCGCCGCGCCCTCATAGTGGCTGTCGTAGAGATACTGAATCACCGTCTTCCCATCCTGCAGCCGATACGTGTACGGCACATGATGGAAGAACAGCAGCAGATCATCCGGTGTCGTCTGCGCGCTCTCAAAGATGTTTGCCACCTCCGGCGCATACTGCCCCGCATAGCCCGTCCCCGTCGCCACCGTGCGATCCATGCCTACGCCTTCGTGATCCGCGCGATGCCACTGGCCCCATCCATTGTTCTCGCTGCCCTCGATGCCTGGGCCGTAGTGGCTTCCCGTAATATCGGTCAGCGTCTGCAAGCCCAGCGGCCCGGTATAGCCTTCGTACGCCGGCCAGCTCTGCATCAACATACGCGTCACCGTGCGGACTACCTCCGCATCGTTGCCGATCGTCTGCCGCGTCCACTCTTCCGCAATCTTTTCCGGCGCAAGATTCGGATCCCACGCCAGCCGCCCAAACGCATACAGGTTCGCCAGCGCCAGCGGAGAGCCAAGCCACGCATCGCGCCCCACGCCCGACACCCCCACCATCCCTCCCAGTCGCCGCCCCACGGAATTCGTACGAGAAACAGACTTGTCATCCTGAGCGACGTTGGCGCGTAGTGCCGACGAGTCGAAGGATCTGCGGTTCCGGTCAACTGCCGCCTGCGCCGACACCTTGCGATCAAATGCCGCAGTCCCAGCCAGAATGTTTTTCACCGGCGTCGACTTTCCATCGACACGCAGATCAAAGTCGAGCACCTCTTTCCATAGGGGCGCCAGATACACCAGGTGCCGCTGCTGTCCCGTGTACTCCTGCGTGATCTGCACTTCCATCGCCTGACTGGTCTGCGTCAACCCGCCAAACAACGGCGACACCGGCTCGCGCACCTGAAAGTCGATAGGGCCCTCTTTGATCTGCACAATCACGTTCGGCGCAAACTTTCCGTCCAGCGGATGAAAGATGTCGTACGCAGCACGCGCCCGATCAGCCTTCTTGTCGTTCCAGTCAAGATGATGGTTGTAGACAAACGCGCGATACAACACCACGCCACCATGCGGCGCCAGTGCCGCGGCCAGCGTATTCGCCGCATCCGCCGGCGTGCGTCCATAACTTGCCGGGCCGGGCTGTCCTTCAGAATCGGCCTTCACCGTGAACCCTGCAAAGTCGGGAATCAGCGCATAAATCTCGTTCACCTTCGCAGTCCACCACGCCTTCACCTGCGGATCGAGCGGATCGTACGTCGCCAGTCCTCCCACCTTCTGCGGACTCGCCACATCGACACTCATCGCCAGCCGCACACCCCATGGCCGCATCGCATCCGCAATCCTCTTCAGGCCACTGAGCATCTCCGCGTTCAAGAACGGCGCGGCATTGTTCACGTTGTTCACATTGCAGCCGTTGATGCCCACCGAACTCAGCAGCCGCGCGTACTCGCCCACCGGCGCGAGATCGTCGCGCACCTTGCTGCCCTCGAAGAAAATCGACCGCCCCGCGTACCCGCGTTCAATCGATCCATCCGCGTTGTCCCACTCATCCACCCAGCGAATCGCCATCGCCGGCGTGCTGCGGACCACCTCTCCTCCCAGCGTCTGGCCCTCGCCACGCAGACGAAGCAACGCAAAAGCGCCATACAGAACGCCGCGCTCGTCCGCGCCCGCAATCACCAGGTCTTTGTTGTCGGGTTCGCGATAGAGCCAATACCCCTCGGGCCCGGGCGCCCTCGCGGTCGGCACTCGCAACGCGGGAAACGCATGGACGACTTCATCCACCGTCCCTATAACAATCTCGCTCGATTCTTTGTGCCTGCCGATTCCCCGCCGCAACTCTTCCAGCGCCGCTTGTTCCAGCGGCCCTTTGCCCAGCGCGCGCACCGCCTCGGGATTCGGCTGCGGCGTTGCATCCTTCAGCCACGCCTGGTCCGCCGTCTGCGCGCCCACTCGATTGCCCAGCCCGCAAGCTGCTCCCACGCAAAGAACAAAAGCGATTTTCTTCCACATCCCCGCAATCTCCTGCCCGCGCACGCGTCCCCTCCGTTCTATCACTGCCGCACCCACCCGGGCAGGTTGATAGACTAGGTTGTTTGCGTTCGGCAGGAGGTACCGCACCCATGGCCACCACCATGCAGGCCGTCGTCAAAGCGAACGCCGCTCCGGGCATTGAACTGCGCGAAGTCCCCGTTCCCATACCCGGTCCCGGAGAAGTCCTCGTCCGCGTCCAGGCCGCCAGTGTCTGCGGAACAGACCTCCACATCTATGAGTGGAACGAGTGGGCGCAGGGCCGCATTCATCCGCCGCTCATCCCCGGCCACGAGTTCGCCGGCGTCGTGGCTGCCGTGGGTCGCGGCGTCACCGCCGTCAAAGAGGGCGACAAGGTCAGCGCCGAAATGCACGTCGCTTGCGGAAAATGTCTCCAGTGCCGCACTGGCCTGGCCCATGTCTGCCAGCACGTGCGCATCCTCGGCGTCGATGCCGACGGCGCCTTCGCCAGCTACGCCATCCTTCCCGAATCCAACATCTGGAAGCTCTCGCCCGCGATCCCGCAAGACTATGCGTCTCTGCTCGACCCGCTCGGCAACGCGGTCCATACCGTGCTCGCCGGCGCCATCGCTGCAAAAACCGTTGCCATCACCGGCTGCGGCGCCATCGGCCTCTTCTCCATCGCCGTCGCCCGCGCCTGCGGAGCAGCCAAGGTCTTCGCCATCGAAGTCAACGCGCATCGCCGCGGTGTGGCCGCAAAAATGGGCGCCGACCTCGCCCTCGATCCCTCCTCCGGCCGCGTCGAAGAACAGGTCCTCGATGCCACCGGCGGCACTGGCGTCGACGTCCTCCTCGAGATGTCCGGCCATCCCGCCGCAATCGAACTCGGCTTTTCGCTCCTCCGCACCGGCGGCCGCGCCTCGCTCCTCGGCATTCCTTCGCGCCCCGTCGAACTCGACCTCGCCCGCGACATCATCTTCAAGGGCGCAACCGTCCAGGGCATCAACGGTCGCAAGATGTTCGAGACCTGGTTCCAGATGGAAGCCCTGCTCGCCGCCAACAAGCTCGACCTCGAGCCTGTAATCACCCACCGGCTCAAGCTGTCGCAGTTTGCCGACGCCATGAAGCTCCTGCAGTCCGGCGACGCCATCAAAGTTGTCCTAACCCCCGAATAGAAGCGCAAGGCAGGGACGAAGGCACAGGGGACCGAGGGAAGAGGGAAGAATGAACACCGAGCGGGGTGCCCCATCCTTGACCCTCGTTGGGTCAAGGGTGGGAAAGCACAAAGCTAGAAGCTAGGGGCGAGAGCCAGAAGCTGTCCTCCGTCGCTCTCTCCCGTTCCCGCACCAAAAGCAAAAGGCGCACTCACCGCGAGTGCGCCCTGCCCAATCTCTGTCTTGAAGTACTTTCCTGGTCCCTCGTCCTTCGTCCCTAGTCCCTGGTCCTCAGTCCCCGTCTTTGATTCACTTCACCGTCAGCACCATCGTCGTGGTGTGCGTGGTCGCCGTGATCCCGTTGCTCGACTGCGCCGTCACGCGCAATGTGTACGTGCCTGCCGGTGTCGGCAAATTGGGAGAAGGCCCGTGGTTGCGGTAGTTGTAGAGCGGCGCACACGCCGTCATTCCCAACGAAGCAATCACCCCTACCAGCCCGAACAACGCCATCCGGCTCAGCCAGCGCCGTCGCCGCGCGCCAAAGGCAAGGCCCGCCAAACCCAGCGCTCCGGGCAGAACGATCGCCCACGTCACGCGATTTGCCGTGCCATTGCGCGGATGATCCAGATGTGCCGTGCTGTTGCTCGCCGCCGTCGCCAGGTTCATCGAGCTTGTGATCGCCGTCGTCGTGTTGGGCAGAACCTCAAGATTCTCAGGCGTAAACACGCACGAGGACTGGTCAGGCAAACCTGCGCACGACATGGTCACGAACATCGGCGCCGTCAGAGAAGCCGCATTTACCGGCGTCACCGAAGCCACAACCAGGCCCGATTGCCCTTGCGTCAGCGTGATCGTTGCCGGCGAAACCGCGATGGTGAAATCTGGTGTCGATCCCGTCGCTGCGGCAACCGGCCGCACCTCGGATACCGAGCCCGCATGCACCGTGTCGCCGCCGTAGCTGGCCGTCAGGTTGTGCGCCCCGGGAGCCAGCGACAACACTGCCGTCGCCCGGCCATCGCCATTCAGCGCCACGCCCGCCAGCGGCTCGCCTTCGTCCGCGATCACAACCGCACCCTGCGCCGGCTGGCCATCTTTCGCCACCACGCTCACCGTCAGAGTCGCTTGCGTATGTCCATTCAGGTCGTGGGTCTCCGCGCTCATCGCGGTCTCCGTCGGCCCACCCTTTGCGGATGCAGCAGACAGGACTGCAGCCGGCAACGCCAGCGCGAAAGCTACTCTTGCCACCCACTTCAGCCGCGCCCCGCGGCCCAACAGAAATCTCACGTCCACCTGCTCCAAATCAAAACGAGAATCGCGCTGAACCGCACGAGGATTGCGTCTTCCCATTGTATCCGGCGAACCCGGCCCATTCCCGCAGCCCATCCTCTGGCTCCGTGTCCCGGACAGCCGCCCCGTCCTTCCATTGGACGTCCCACAGCCCAAAAAGCAGTCCGGCGTGCCTGCAGCCCCGCGTCCACCCCGTCCCAAATGCCTTCCGCCTACCGGATCCCCACCTGCCCGCGCACACTTTCCACCAGCTTCTGCGCGTCATACCCCACGCCATTCTTGAACACCGTCTCCACGTTCTCCATCTCTTCGATCTTCTTCGATGGATCGCCCTTGATCAGCACCATATCCGCCTGCTTGCCCGCCGCCAGCGTCCCAATCTGATCAGCGCGCCCCAGAAACTTTGCCCCGTTCTGGGTTCCAACCTGGATCGCCTGCTCCGGAGTCAGTCCCGCCTCCACCAGCAATTCAAGCGCGCGCTGGTCGCCAAAACCCGGCAGCACGCCCCCGTTTCCCGTGGGATCGGGCCCCGCCAGCAGCAGTCCGCCAGCCTTCACAAACGCCATCTCGAAATCCATCTCTTTACGCATCAGGGCTGTCGTCGGAGAATCGAGCGCCACCCGCGCTCGCGCCGTCAAATAGCTCTGCGCCGCCTCCGACGACATCGCATCCAGCGTCCGCTGCTGCAGCTTCGGCCGCCCCGGCACACTGGCCTCAAACACCGCCAGCGTCGACGTCACCGCCACATGATGGCTCACCAGGTTCTCGATCAGCGCCTTCACCGGCGCGCTCCCGATATCGACCGCGGCCCAGCTCGCCGCTCCGCCCGTGGGACACGTGTCCGGCTTCTTGTCCGCAACAAACTCCGTGTCCGCAAACACCGGCCCATGCTCCAGGTTGTCGATGCCCAGCGCAATCGCTTCGGGCCACGTCACCGAACACAAATGCCCCGTCAGTTTCATGTGGTGCGCGTGCGCCGCCTCAAGCGCCGCGCCCAGCTCGGCGCGCGAAAGATGCATGTACGCTTTGAACGACGTCATCCCCTGCGTGGCCCAAAAATCCACCATGCGCCGCGCGTCTTCAGGACCAGTGAGCTCGTGCATCTGCGCAAAGCGCGTCGGCGCGCCCTCCAGGTACGGTGCCGTCGCATCCATTGCGGGACCGGGCATCAGGTTCGCATCGATGCGGTTCTTCACCTTCAAATCCGTGTAGGGCTCTACGCTGCCCGTCGTCCGCATCGTGGTCACACCCGCGGCCAGGTACAAACGCGGCGCGGTGTAGGCAATCTCCGGGACAATCAACCCCGGCTCTTCCAGCTTGCCGTCCCGCACCTGCACCGCATACGAGTCGGTGTAGTAGAGGTGGTCGTGCATGCCCACCAGCCCGGGAATCACCGTGTATCCCGCCCGCTCCATCCGCTGCGCGCCCTCAGGAACGGTCACGCTCGTCGCAGCGCCGATCGCTTCAATCCGTCCATCGCGCACCACGATGGCCTGGTCTTCGCGCGCCGCCGATCCCGTCCCATCGATCACCCGCACATGCTCCAGCACATACACCGGCGCGGTGATATTCAGATACGGCGTCACATCGGGTCCCGGAGCATTCTGCCCCGCCGCACAACTCACCGCAGTGCAAAGACACACACCTACCAGCAACAAGCGCATCCGAACCTCCTTAGAAGAAGCAGCGACAGGAAGGTGCCAGTGTAGCGTAGCGCGCGAGCATCGGCCTCTCTGCGGTCGGGTGACCGACCCACCCGCGAGTCCAACAGTGCGTGCCCATCCCTACGAACCTGGGTGCCCCATGTCTCGATTCTGAGACGTGGGAAAGCAACGAATCAAGCGCTTGTCCTCCTGAAAACCCATCCTGTCGTCCCCATCCCCTCAACTACCCACCGCCGTGTCATCCTGAGAACCCGCGCAGTCGTTCATGGGGTAAGCGGGTCAAACGGATCCGCTTCGTGCGCAACTTCAATCCGCACGAACCCGTGGATATCCCACTTCCCCTTCTCCAATCTCGAAGACGATCCGACGGGGCCCTCCGCATCCTGAGACACGCGTGTAAAAAAAGTTGTCATGTGCAAATCTCAAGCGCTCCGAGGGAGCACAATCTCTGCATGGCCTACCTCGTCGATCGCGACGGCAGGATGCTTGGTCCCTACTCAAAAGATGAAATCCCGCATCGGGTCGAAGCCGCAGAGATCGCTCTCTCCGACCTGGCATGCGATGAGTATCATGGCCGCTGGATGCCGCTGTCCGAGCTCATCTCCGATGACCTCGCCGAAGTCAAGACCATCCCCAACACCCTGGGACATCCCCGCAGCATGTTCTCCGCCATCGGCTGGAGCGGCGGCCTCGCCATTCTGTATTTCTTCTATCGCGTCGCCCGCTTCATGCACACCTGGGTCAAACTCCACCCGCACTAGCGCAAGAGGCGCCTTCTCCTGAAAGCCTTGTCCTCCTGAGCGGCAGTCGCTGTGCGACCGAGTCGAAAGGATCTGCGGTTGTCTTTTTCCGCGACGCACTCAGTCTCCCAGGAGAAGGGGTGCCCGTCCTTGCAGCGCAAGGGTGGGAAAGCAAGACCGTCAACGTGAGCCGGGTGCCCCATGTCTCGATTCTGGCCGGGGTCCCCGGCGACAGGTCCACGTCGCTGAGGTGGTGAGACGGGTGAAAGCGACGAACCCACGCGTTGTCCTCCTGAGCGATGGTCGCTGTGCGACCGAGTCGAAAGGATCTGCGGTTGTCTTTTTCCGCGACGCCCTCAGTCTCCCAAGAGAAGGGGGTGCCCCATCCTTGCAGCGCAAGGGTGGGAAAGCAAGACCGTCAACGTGAGCCGGGTGCCCCTACACTTCATCCCCCGGCAACAACGGCAACGTCAGATTCTCCGCAGCCGCGGGCCGGCTTCGCGGAGCCTTCTTGAACGTCGCATCGCGCCGGTGCAGCGGATACTCCGGATTGCCCCACGAACTTTGTGTCGGTAGCCTCCTTGTTTGAAGAGAATCTTGCCTGAGACTGATGCGTACAACATTTGAGGCTTAGAATTTGATCTGCCTCCCATGCAACTCGTGTGCAACCTGTCCATCGCCTCTGCGTACACAAGTAAGGCGCAGTGTGCGCGTGTTATCTCCGAGGCTTGGTTTGCAGAAAACTGCTATTGTCTCGCCTGCGACCAAGAGTCGCTTGCGCGATCCAAGGCGAACACGATTGCTACAGATTTTTCATGCGAGTCGTGCGGTCATCGATACGAACTAAAGACCTTCCAAAAGCGCCCCCGAAGGTCCTTGGTCGATGGTGCGTATTCTTCTCTAATCGCTCGAATCAATCTCAATCGCGCGCCCACTCTATGTTTGCTTGAACGGAATGCCGCTTGGCGCATCCTCTCCCTGACAGCAATACACTCTAGCTTTCTCGTTCCTTGGGCTATTGAGAAGCGTCCGCCGCTGAGGGAGGGCGCGCGACGCGCAGGGTGGATCGGCTGCAACATCCGGCTTGACAGGATTCCACCCGATGGCGAGGTGCCCTTGATTAAGGATGGCGCTGTGCTGCCGAAAACTGAGGTGCGTCGGCGGTTCCAGCGCTATCTCCCACTTGCAACCCTTTCGAAGGAAGAGCGAGGATGGGCAGCCTTAACGCTGAAGTTTGTTCGTGACCTTTCGAAGTCAGAATTCGCGCTCTCAGAGATTTATGCCAGGGAGGCCGAATTCTCGGCTGTGTACCCGCGCAACCTTCATATCCGCGAAAAGATCAGGCAGCAGCTACAGGTTCTTCGTGATCTTGGAATTTTGAAATTCACGACGCGCGGTAAGTACGCATTGCAAGAACTGTGACCCGAGAAGAGTCCTCCCTGCGATGGTGTTCACTCACAGTGTGCCGCGGCGCGGAAGGCGCTCAGATGTCAATGGACCGATTTGGTTCGGTCTCCAGACCGCAAGTTGGACATGGATGATTGCTCGTGCACGACCAGCTGTCGGTCCATTCCGTGCCGTCCTGCTGACACATATAGAAATTCAGAAAATTCGGCAGGGCAGTCTCTCGAGAGGCCGATTGCTGTGACGGTCTGGCTATGCGTAAGGGCGTTTGGTAGGCCGGTTCCTTCTGATGCATGCACTCCCCTTTTCCCTCGTTCCCTGCTTCTAATTAACTTCCGAACTTCTCCAGCAGGCCATCGAAGTCGGCCAGGGTGGCGTATTCGATGATGACTTTGCCGCGGCCACGCCGATCCTCAATATGTACCTTCAGCCCCAGCGCCCGCTGCAGCTGTTCGGCGACTTCTTTCACATTCGGGTCCACCGGCTCTTCAGGCTTCGGCCCCTTCTTGCCCTCGGGAAACAGGATGCTCTGCACTAGATTCTCCGTCTGGCGAACAGAGAGCGAAAGAGTGCAGACCCTCTTGAGTGCCTGCTCGATGCCCGGATGATGCTGCAACCCCAGTAGGGCCTTGGCATGGCCAAAGCTCAGCTCGCCGGATTCGACGCGGGTCTGTATGTCCATTGGTAACTTCAACAAACGAAGGAAGTTACCGATCGTGGTGCGATCTTTTCCGGTACGCAGCGAGATCTGGTCCTGCGTCATGTGAAACTCGCGCCCCAGTCGATCGAAAGCCCGCGCCTGCTCCATCGCGTTGAGGTCGGCGCGCTGCAGGTTTTCGATGATGGTGATTTCCATCGCCTGCTCGTCCGATACCCGGCGCATGAGTGCGGGGATGGTCTTCTTCTCCGCAAGCTGCGAGGCCCGCCAGCGCCGCTCGCCGGCAATCAGCTGGAACCGCCCGTTGGCCTGCGGCCGCACCAGGATCGGCTGAATCACTCCGTTGGCGGTGATCGATGCGGCCAACTCCGTGAGCTGTTCTTCGCGGATGGTCGAGCGCGTCTGGAACGGATTGGGATCGATGAGCTCGACCGGAATCTCGCGCTGCATGTCGGCATCGCGGTCAGAGCTGGGAGCTGGCGCGGCTGCCGGTGCGGGCGGCTGCACCCGCGGCAGAAGTGAATCGAGCCCCTTGCCCAGAGCCCGTCGTTTAGGATCGGTTGCCATCGATGTCATGGAAGTACGCCTCGCACCGGCGAAAATCAAGCCGGAAATTTCTCGATTTCATTGGGAGGAACCGACCGCGCCCAAGGCGCCTCGGTCATGAGTAAGGCCAGAAGCGCACTTCGGTCTTGGCTGCGGCAGCTTTGCGTTCACGGCTGCGCGGGCTCTCCATCTTGTTGCGCGCCAGAAATTCGCCCGTCAGCTCGAAGTAGGCCTCGGTGCCTTTGGATCGCGGATCGTAGAGCGCCACCGGCTTGCCGTGACTCGGTGCCTCGGCCAGGCGGATGTTGCGCGGGATCACGGTGTGGAACAGTTTCTCCTTGAAGTATTCGCGCAGGGTTTCGGTGACTTGCTGGGCGAGATTGGTCCGGTCGTCGTACATGGTGAGGAGGACACCCTCGATCTCAATACCCGGATTGAAGGCTCCGCGCACGCGCTCCAGGGTCGAAACCAGCTCAGAGATGCCTTCCAGGGCGAAATACTCAGCCTGCATGGGGACAATGAGCGAGTCTGCTGCCACTAAAGCGTTTAGAGTCAATAGGTCAAGGGCGGGCGGGCAGTCGAGGATCACCAGATCGTGGTTGCCGCGCACGGTTTCGAGGGCATTTTTGAGGCGGCTTTCGCGGCCTTCGACCCCGGTGAGCTCGACATTGGCGCCGGTCAGGTTTTTCGACCCCGGGAGAAGCCAAAGGCTCTTGATTTCGGTGGGAATGATGACCTGGGCAGCCTGGGAGGTTCCCACGAGGACGTCATAGATGGAGTGGCGATTGTCGTCGCGCGGGATACCGATGCCGGAGGATGCGTTGGCCTGAGGGTCGCAGTCGACTAAAAGGATGTTGAGACCCTCGATGGCCAGGCAGGCCGCGAGGTTAATCGCGGTTGTAGTCTTGCCGACTCCGCCCTTTTGATTGACGACACCGAGAATCTTGCCCATGGCATTTCAGCTTAAAAGGCGGGGGCTAGGGCGAGGGCTGTCGCGGTCTGTGGAGAACCCGGTCTTGTTGTGGAAAGCGTTTTGGGGGTGTGGGGGCGGGATGTGTAAGCGGCTGATGTGGCGAGAGTTGCAGAAAATTTGCGAAATCGAGCAACCCCGAAGTTATGCACAGGACAGGTCGAAAAAAATCCTGAATCGGCAGTCAAAGGCGGGCTCTTGGGCGAAGGAGAATGTTCCCCGTGGAGCAATTTGTCGGGCAGGCCGCCGACCCCGGAATTCCTGCGGTGAGCCCGGAATGTTCCACGTGGAACATTCTTCGCAGCCCGGATCTTCCAGACCGGAACCTCGGGGACCGGGATCCCCTGAAGCTGACGGCATCTACCGTCGGGAAATTGTTCCACGTGGAACATTCGGACGCTCACAGTGAACCCATGTCCTATTGGGAAGATCTAGTGGATGGAGGAAGCGGGCAAGGCTCGCTCTTGTCCCCGTGGAACAATTCTGCGGAGTTTCCATCCTCGATCGAAGGCGTTTCTAGCGCGCGAGCTCCCTGCCCCCCCCCTTGGCGCGACGCAAGACTGTTCCCCGTGGAACACTTCTCGGGGGCCTCGGGATCCTCGCGGCCTGAATCTCGAGGCGGACCGCGTGGAAGGTCGGTCGGCGATACGCCGATGGGAAATTGTTCCACGTGGAACAATTTGCTCTCTCTTCGCCTTTTGGATTTCGGTTCTCTGCGGACCTTTGTATGGCCCGCTAAAGGACCGCTTCGTCGTCCGCCGCGCTAGGGAATGCTCCCCGTGGAACATTCACCCGGCATGGAGCATCGACATCGATATCGCAAACAGGCATCGGTAGGCAGCAAATACTCCCGCGCAAAGATTCTCGGGGATTCAGACCTTAGAATCCCGGGCCTTCCGCGACTGAAGGCTCGATGAGTCGCTGTCTCTAGGAAATTGTTCCACGTGGGACAATTTGCTCTCTCTTCGCCTTTTGCTTTCGACCGCCCGGTGGGCAGAGCATCCGGTTTTCTGGAAACCCCTGCGGCAACCGACCTTCCGAAATGTTCCACGTGGAACATTTGTGACGTTTACCACCGCAGTTGGAGGCGGTTTGCGGAAGAGAGCGGGTCTATGTGCTACGGGCGGTGTTCGAGAGTCTGTGCTTGGGAGCCAAGCCAGAGCTGGCGCGGGCAGGAGCCGGACCGGGGCTCCCATTTTCCTGAACAAAAAGGGGGAATCTAGACGCTGTGGCCGAGGGCGAGGATGCGCTGCTCGCTGCCGGGGAGGACGATCGGCGCATTCCAGGTGAAGCGGGCGCCCACGGCGGCCTGGATCCTGGGCAGGTCGGCGAGGGTGGTGAGGGGAGCGAGCCAGCCCTGATCGGCGACGAGGAGGGCTGCGGCGGGAAGGGCTTCGTCCATGTGCTCGACGGCGCGGAGGGTGACGCAGTGATAACGGATGGTCAGCGTCTCTGCGCGGCCGGAGTGAACGCGAGCCGCGATGCCGGTGGTGCGGATCGCCTCTTGAAGGAAGGCTGCTTTCTTGTTCTGGGATTCGGCCAGGGTGACGGCAATCTCAGGCCGGCAGATGGCGATGGGGATGCCGGGAAAGCCTGCGCCCGATCCATAGTCGAGCAGGGTGGTGATGCCGGGGGGAAGTGCCTGGGCGGCGGCGATGGATTCGACGATGTGGCGCTGGAGGATGGCGTCAGGAGAGCGGACCGAGGTGAGGTTGGTGCGGGTATTCCAGCGCTGAATGAGTTCGAAATAGTCTATAAGTTGTTTATTTTGTTCTCTTTGAAGACTTCGCAAGCCGGCGGCTTCGAGGAGTGCGTCGAGTTGATCGCCGGGTGTTGGGGGCATGTCTCCAGCATAAGCGCAGTTCGTCACCGAGCGATTGACAAGCGATAGTCGGATGTCTACCATCGGCGGCAGTTGAGGGTCGAATGTCTTCTATGAACAAAGAGGCGCAGCAGCGTAACGCGGTATTGCAGGGCACGCTCGACATGCTTGTTCTGCGGACTCTTTTGTATGGGCCGGCGCATGGGCACCAGATCGGCAAGCACATTCAGCGGACGACGCATGATTTTCTGCAGATGCAGCATGGATCGTTGTATCCCGCGTTGCACCGGCTGGAGAAGCGGGGCTGGGTGACGGCGCAGTGGGAGATGGCTCCGGATCGCAACCGGGAGTTCAAGTATTACCGGCTGACGGATGCGGGGAAGAAGCAGTTGGTGGTGGAGGAGTCGCAGTGGAAGCAGATGGCGGAGGCGGTGGCGCGTGTGATGTGGCCGGTGGTGGAGGGTTGAGAAAGGCAGGGACGAAAGCAGGGGCTAGGGGCTAGGGCTGAAGACGAGGAAACGGGATCAGCTTCTCGCCGCTCGCTTCGAAATCGGGGGCCAGGAGCGACCGGGGCTGAAGCCCCTTCTTTCTCGATGCGGATATTCAGGGGCCTGAAGGCCCCTGCTCCCTCCGTCGTAGAGGCAAAAGAGAGGACGGGGACGCGCGAGGGATAAGGACATGGACTAGGGACTGAGGGACGAGAGACGGAACCAGCTTCTAGCCGCTAGCCCCCCAAATCAAGGAACGAAAAGCAGGGGCCAGGGACTAGGGGCTGAAGGCTGAGGCGGACGAGGGCGGGGTTGATGGCGATGCGGTGGTGGCGGATGGGGAAGCGCGATGCGGATCTGGAGCGGGAGTTGCGCTCGGATCTGGAGCTGGAAGAAGAAGAGCAGCGCGAGCGCGGCGTGTCGGCGGAGGAAGCGCGGTATGCGGCGCGGCGGGCGTTCGG
>DATAVC010000037.1:0-34616 GCA_036267935.1 Occallatibacter sp.
GCGCATTTTCGAGCAGCTCTTTCACCACCGAAGCGGGACGGTCAACAACCTCGCCGGCGGCAATCTGATTGGCCACCTGATCGGAGAGAACTCGAATGCGTCCCATAAGGGACTAGGGTAACGCAGTGGGACTGTGGAAACGGGTCACTGGGATGCCACCGGGCTCCTATGCGACTGCGATCCCGTCCTTGAAGCGACCGCACCCCCCGCGGAACTGATGGACAGCCCCGCAAGGGTGGGTCGAAGATGAGTTGCACCCCGTGTTTGCCTACGCGTTGGTTGCGCCGCTGCAATGCGGATGGCCGCACTGGCACATCACTTCTGTTTTGCCGGCGAGGCCCTCGCAATGGGGGCTGCAGTATTGCGCGCCTTCAGGGGGAATACACGAACAAGCACTGTTGCCACACTTTTTGGGGGAAGCCATCGAAGTCTCCTTTGGGTCTCAGCAAACGGTTCGCCGAGCACAAGCGGATACGATGCGGGTCGCAGGCTTCCAGGTGGTTTGGCAGGCGCACAACAGAAAGGGCAGCGGGATGCAAGAGGGAAAATGTCGCTCGAGACGAGGGCGGCGAAGAGATGCCCGGCTTCCGTTAAGAATCGATGAGGCCGGCAAGGTTGCGGACGATGGGATAGCATTCGCAGGCCACACCTTCCAGTTCCTTGCGTTTCAGCACCTGGATATGCCCCCGACGGTAGGTGATGAGCCCATTCCGCTGGAGATTTCCGGCGGCGGCTGACACGCTGGTGCGTCGGATGCCGAGCATTTCGGCCAGAAACTCCTGGGTCAGGTAAAACTCCGCATTCTGCATTCTATCTTGCACCATCAGCAACCAGCGTGCGAGCCGTTCCTCTACCTCGTGCAGCCCATTGCAGGCGGCAATCTGGCTGAGGATGAAACCGTGGCACTGGACAAATGCAAGAATGCGCCGGAGAAGCACACTCGACGAATCGAGCTGCTTTTGCAACTCGCTGTAGCGAATGCGAAGGGCAGAGCCCTCTACCTGGATGAAGGCCGTCGTGGGCGGGCTCGCGGGTCCCAGCAGATTAATGCCCTCCACCAAACCCTCACGGCCAACGAGACCCACCTCGGCGCCTGCGCCGTCCGCCATAAAGGTGACGATCGAAGCGATCCCGGAGGTCATGAAATGGGCGTACTCGGGCTGCTCGCCGGTCCTGTAGAGAATTGTCCCGATGGGAAGGTCAACCGATTCCATGCGGGCAACCAGGGCCTTCCGCTGGGCAAGGGGGAGGGAATCGAGTAGCTGATTGAAAGTCTTTTGCGCCATAGGAAGCCATCTTCAGTCTCGCAAGGGATAGCCGCCTGATGATGGCGAAGAGAATTGCGTTCTCGGACTGGATAGATCAACGAACGATCCACCGGTACTCTACGCTGCTTGGCCCGGAAATTGTGTCCAATATTGGACATAGACCGTTTAGCCGGCAACGGCCTGCTGCGGGAGAGGCAGAGAAATACGGAAGGCAGTTCCGTTGCGGCCTGGCCTGGTGCTGCTGCGGCTTCGAATCTGGCCGTGATGCTTTTCGACGATGGCCTTGGAGATGGCGAGTCCCAGGCCGGTACCCTTGCCTGCCTTGGTGGTGACAAATGGGTCGAAAATCCTTTTTGCGAGCGAGGAGGGAATACCGTGGCCTCCATCCGCGACCAGCAGATGCACTGCACGGTTCGAGCGGTGTCCACGAAGATAGAGCGCACCCTCAGCTGGAAGCGCATCGAGAGCGTTCCCGATCAGATTCGAGAGCACCTGGAGCATCTCTCCCGGTTGGACTTCGATGATCAGATCACTCGGGAGTCGCACATGTAGCCGGATGCGCTTGGCCGCGATTCCTTTTTGATGGATGCGAAGCGCCGCCTCTGCCAGATTGAGTGCCACGATCGGTGCTCTCTCCGAGACCGGGCGGTAGAAGCTGAGCGTCTGCCGCGCAATGCGGATCAGAACGGCAAGCTGCTCGTCGATCTGCTTGCTATACAGGCGCACGGCACCTGCATTGTGGGCGTCCTCGCAAAGCAGAAAATTCAGGTTCGAGATCGCTTCAAGAGGGTTGTTGATCTCGTGCATGATCGTCGCGGCAAACTGCCCTGCGACCGCGAGGCGCTGGCTCTGCCGCAGCCTCTCCCGAATGCCGGCCGAACTCGCTTCGTCCCCATCGATGGGGACAAGATTCGCGACATCACTCATGGCACACCGCCTGTTCACCGCTGGTGAGGGTGCCATGAAAAAGGCATCTCGTGTCTTGGAGGGAAGCTCCCCCGCGGACCAGTCATCTTGCTTCTGCAGGCGAGTGACGAAAGGACGTCTGCTATGTCCGGTAGTAAACATAGGATGACATGGGATTTTGAAAGGGTAGCTGCAATCGAAGAAATAAAGTTTTGGGGTTCTACGGGCAGGCAATGTCCGGGCGGGCTGCGCTACAGGTGTCGCGCAGCAAAAAGCCCGCCAACGAGGCGGGCTGCTGGACTGCACAATGTCGATCGAGCTAGATGCCCATGCCGTATTCCGGGGCCTGGGCTTCGCCCGCGTTGGAGTAGAAGTCATACGGAGTGCGCTGCTTGAACTTGTAGCGGTCGCGCAACTCGCGGCCAACGTAAAAGCCAATCGCCGCCAATGCCATGCCCACCGAAAACCATCCAAGAACCTGCAGAACGTGGCCCTCTGACGACTCGTCCGTCAATTCGATCTCTACGGCTTCCGTGGACATTCCGCACAGTCTCCTGATTGGGATCATAACCCAGTTCTCCTTTGACTTGTCTCACATAGGAAAAGTAAGAGCACAACTTTAGTTTGATGACGGAACGCGGCTCAGCGTGTTGTTTCAATTTGGGAGAGCCAGTGCTGCTTGCGCTCATCGGGCAGAAAACTTGCGCGGATGGAGTTCGCTGCAATCTGTCGCAGTTCGTCGCGCGAAAATCCCTGTTCGCTGTGAGCCAGCAGGTATTCGTGGGCAACATCGGAGCCGAAGAAGGCCGGGTCATCGGAGTTGAGAGTCACCAGCAGTCCCGCATCGAAGTAGTGCCGCAGAGGATGCGCGCCAAACGAAGAACAGACACCGGTGCGCACATTCGAAGTGGGATTCAACTCCAGGCCGAGCCCGCGCCTCTTCAATTCCTCCATCAACGCCGGATCTTTGATCGCGGAGAGAACATGGCCCAGCCGTTCGGAACCGATCGCCAGTGCTTCCCAAATCGCTTCAGGCCCGGTGGTCTCTCCCGCATGATTGGTCAGGCGCAACCCGGCATCCTTTGCTTCGGCATACAGGTGTCGAAACGGCTCTGAGCCGGTGTGGCGTTCATCACCGCCCAGTCCGATGCCGATGATCGACGGATAACAGGAACGGAGTTCGATGGCCTTGCGGAAGACGCGCTCCGCTTCGGGAACGGTAAAGTGCCGGACAGCGTCGAAGATCCAGTAGAGCGAAATGCCCAGTTCGCGTTCGCCGCGCATGCGCGCTCGCTCAAGACCTTCGAAGATGGGTTCGAAGCATGTGGCGTCGTGATTCCGCCACATGTAAATGACGCCAACCGAGATGTAGACCTCTGCGTGCACCACGCCCTGGGCGGCGAGTGCCTGCAGCATGTGCCAGGCGGCCAGCTCGTAGTCATCCGGACCAACCAGCCGACGCGTCACGGCCTTGAAGGCATTGATGAAGCCAGTGAAATCTGTGAATTGGTACAGGGTCTCGGCATCAGCCAGAGGCATCGGCTCGGCATCGTGGCGGGCGCTTAGCTCGGCCAGCGTCGACGGCGTGATGGTTCCTTCAAGATGCAGATGGAGTTCGGCTTTGGGCAGACGCCGGATGAAGGACTGGATGTCTTCCATCTGCAGATTGTAGATGGGCGGACGCTAGGGGGGCGATCGCGGCAACCAGCGAAAGGTTCTTCGATCAGGCTGCGCTGGGGTCGGCATCTCCGCTGAGACGCGTCCGCGCGCCCATCATTTTTCCAAAGGGCGTGCGAATGATCGACAGGGTAAGGGCGACCACCTCGTTGGCCTCGCGCTTGGGGCCAAGGTTAGCGGTCTCGGTGCCGTTCTTCGTCTCATCTACGCGAGCGTTGTCTGAATCCCGTTGCATATAAACTTTGATGCCCGGTGCGGGCTGAGGATCGCCATTACTTTGGGTTCATATTTCTGTCCGTGAATCGCAATCCGGTAAGGAATTTGCAAGAGCATCCGGCGCGAAGCCCGTCGCGTCCAGATGCGTCCGGTGCTTCGAGTGGCTCGCAGTTTCAACGCGCCGAAGCGTGTCTCTGCAGCCACACCCGGAACAAACTGCTCTGCTTCGCACGGATACGTCTCCCGCAAGGGATCAAGTCGCCTAGCGCATTCCCGCAAACTCAGACCGGTGACGCGAATAGAAGAAGTAGATCATCAACCCCACCAGCAGCCAGATAAAGAAGGCTGCCCACGTCAGCACTTCGAGTCCCATCATCAGCACCAGGCAGAAGATCACGCTGAGCACCGGAAAGACCGGTCCCAAAGGGGCGCGGAAGGCGCGCGGACGGTTGGGTTCGCGATAGCGCAAAATCATGACCGCGATCGACACCAGGACAAACGCAAAAAGTGTGCCGATGTTGGAAAGATTGGAGACGGTGCCGATGTCCAGCAGGCCAGCGGGGATGCCGACCACGAATCCTGCGACCCACGTAGCAACGGCCGGAGTGCGAAACCGCGGATGGATGTTGCCGAAAACTTTGGGCAGCAAGCCATCGCGCGACATGGCAAACCACACGCGGGCCTGGCCCAGCTGAAACACCAGGATCGACGAAATCATGCCAAGCATGGCGCCGATCAGCACAATCAGTTCGACCCAGTGCAGGTTGCTGCCGCCCGGCTGCAACGAGAGCCGTTTGAGTGCGTTGACCACCGGCGCGCCGTCGCCCATGATCGACTGCCAGGGAACAATGCCGCTCAGCGACAAAGCCACGCCGCCATAGAGCAGCGTGCAGGCCACAAGGGTGGAGAGGATGCCGATGGGAAGATCGCGCTGCGGGCGCTTACATTCCTCAGCCGCGGTGGAGACCGAATCGAAGCCGATGTAGGTGAAAAAGATGATCGACCCACCCGACAGCATGCCGGTCCAGCCGTTGGGCATAAAGGGATGCCAGTAGCGCGGCTTGATGAAGCTGGCGGCCGCGATGATAAAGGCCAGAATGGCGACAATCTTGATCAGCACCAGAATGTTGTTGGTGCGTGCCGATTCGCGGATGCCGCGCACCAAAATCACCGTCAGCAGCATGACGATCAGGAACGCGGGAATATTGAAGCCGAAGTGCCAGCCCGCTGCGTAAAGATCGTTTCCAGCCAGGTCCTGCAGGCCCGTGGGGAGATACGCAGGCGAAATCCATCGCAGCTCCGGATGCAGGCCGAACCACTCGAGCAGCGCCTCGATATGCGCCGCGAATCCAACGCTGACGCTCATATTACTGAACGCATATTCCAGGATCAGGTCCCACCCGATGATCCAGGCCACCAGTTCGCCGAGCGTGGCGTAGGTGTAGGTGTAGGCCGACCCCGCAATGGGAATCATCGACGCAAGTTCGGCATAGCAGAGGCCGGTGAACACGCAGACGATAGCGACCATCACCAGCGAAAGCGCCAGCGCAGGACCCGCGCCCGGCCGCCCCGCCATCGCGGTGTGCGTCAGCAAATAATGAATCAGGGGAGTGTTGCTGATCTCGGGGGTGTCGAATTTCTGCCCCGCCATGGCCGTGCCGATGACCGTGAAGATGCCTGAACCGATCACAGCTCCGATGCCAAGAGCGGTCAGCGACCACGGGCCGAGCGTCTTTTTGAGCGCGTGCTCGGGCTCTTCTGAATCGCGAATCAGCTTATCAATGGATTTGCGGGCAAGCAGTTGGCTTGGCAGCGGGATTCTCCTTGATGTGGGCGCACTTTCTTGAGGGAGGGCAATCCACGATCTACCTCGCAGAAAGCAAAGAAAGCTTATGCCGCAGTGTACATGAAGACCAAAAAGAACCTAGAGTCTTTGGAGGGACGAGCGGGAGAGGGAGCTTCGGGCCGATACGACTGTACCGGCCCGGTGGAATGACGGCGCGTCTGCGGACTACCGCTTCGACTGACCGCGCACCAATTTCTTGATCTTCTTCTTGTTGGAACCACGCGGTGTTGTGCGCTTGGCCTTCGGGGCGGCCTTTTTGCGTGAGGCGCGCTTCACTTTCTTGCGTTCCACTTTGTCTTCGAGCTTCTTTGTGTTTGCCACTCTTCGAAAATCCTCTTTCACTCAGATTGCTGCAGGCAGCCCGGACCGTTGGGCGATGCGAACTTCATGGTAACAAGAATTCCAGGGCCGAGAAAGGCCGCCACCTGGCCGTAAGCCTTGCCGAGCGTCGCCGATTGACGGCGGGAAGGAGCCAATCCGTGTCCCCTTGTGACCCGGTGGCGACAGGATCATGGACCCAGGTCGCGGCAAGGGACTACTTTGGATTAGGCATACAACTGGCTGAGGCGCGCCTGCAAGCGTCCTGCAATCGGTGAGGAAGACGGTGATTGCTTCTCGCGCACAAACGGGTGAATGGCCGGCCGCGCCAGCGGAAACGGCCCCCAGGTCTTTGCCCAAGCGGCTTCTGATGCACTGGACCATGCGCATCCTGCTTGCCGCAGCCGGCTGGACGGCGATCGGCGTCCTGTTCGCCTTGCCCAGCCTCGCCACCGACCATTGGCACAACGAACTGCGCATCTACCTGGCGCAATGGTGGACGTGGGGAGCCCTTACCCCCTTCATCATGGCTGTCGACCGGCGCCTGCCCTTCTCCGGCAAAGATCTGACACGGCGCGTGGCCGCACATTTTGGATTGAGTATTGTTTTCACCGAGATTTACTTCTATCTCTTCACGGCCGTGCGTGCGGCCTTTGGTGTCGAGACCTGGAGTTCGCTGCGCATCAAAAATCTGATCAGCCCATCGGTCATTGGATGGCAGATCTGGTGCTGGCTCGTGTACTGGATCATCGTCGGCGCGCTGCAGGCGTACAACTACTACGAACGCTACCTGAACAGCGAGTTGCGACTGGAGAGGCTTGAACACAGCTTTGCTGAAGCGCGGCTGAACGCGCTGCGCATGCAGCTTGACCCGCATTTCCTTTTCAATGCCCTGAACACGATTTCGTCCCATGTCGAACGCGATCCCAAACTGACCCGTCGCATGATCGAGCACCTCGGCGATCTGCTGCGCCTGTCGCTCGAATCCAGAGACAAGCAGGAAGTTCCATTGGTTGAGGAGCTGGCGTTTCTTGAGCACTATCTGGCCATCCAGAAGATTCGCTTCGGCAACCAGTTGAAGATCAAGATGCAGATTGCGCCCGAGGTTCGGCTCGCTGCTGTCCCGGCCCTGGTGATTCAGCCGCTGGTCGAGAACGCGATTCGCCACGGCATTTCGCGGCGCGCGGCGGGTGGCACAGTCACCGTCGAGGCGGCACGAAACGACGGCAAGCTCGAGATTCGCGTGCTCGACGATGGCGTTGGCCTGCCGCCGGGCTGGACGATGGAGAATTCCGCTGGCCTTGGTTTGGCCATTACGCGGGAACGCGTGGCGGGGCTTCATCCCAATGGCGCCAGCCGATTTGAGGTCCGCAACCGCGAGGGAGGCGGCGCTACCGTGGAGATGTCACTGCCATTGCGCCTGGTGGGAGAAGGGGAAAATGGACGCGCGCTCGCCTGATCCAATTCATGTTCTTGTCGCAGACGACGAGGAGCCGGCCCGGCAGCGCCTGGTCGACCTGCTGACCAAGGACACGCAGATTGCCGGCGTCACCGAGGCCGCCGACGGCGAAGCTGCCGTCGAAGCCATCGAAAAGAAGAAGCCCAACCTGGTGTTTCTCGATGTCCAGATGCCCGAACTGGATGGCCTGGGCGTCATTGACGCGATCGGCGCCGCCGACATGCCGTTGACCGTGTTTGTCACCGCGTACGACCAGCACGCAATTCGCGCTTTTGAGGCCAATGCCCTCGACTATTTGCTGAAGCCGTTCAGCGATGAGCGCTTTGAAGCGACCATGACGCGGGTAAAGTCGCGGCTCGACGAACGCTCGATTGGGGAGTTCGGCCAGCGCATTCTCAAGATGGTCGCTGCAGCTCCTGCCACGGAGCGTCGCCTCGATCGGCTGGTCGTCAAATCCGGTGGAACCACGCGCTTTGTGCGCGCCATCGATATCGATTGGATTGAAGCGGCGGGCGTCTACGTCACCTTGCATGTCGGCGGCAAAGAGCTGTTGTATCGCGCCGCGCTCAACGACCTGGCTGATCGCCTCGATCCGCGGCGCTTCGTGCGCGTGCACCGTTCAGCGCTGGTGAATATCGAAAGCATCGTGCAGCTCGAGCCGATGTCGCACGGGGAGTTCGAAGCCGTGTTGAAGAATGGATCGCGCACCCGTGTGAGCCGCACCTACCGGGCACTGCTCGAGAAGCGCCTGGGCCAACCCCTCTAACTCCTTCCTCACCTCCTGACGTGTGACCGCAGTTCCCGGCTCGCGCGTCAGATGCGGCGTACACTCGGACTGGCTTGCAGGGGCCCGCTTGTGCCGAACCACGAGACGCGCGTTCTGACCATCAACCCGGGTTCGACGTCGACCAAGTTCGGCGTGTTTCGCCGGGACAAAGCGGAGTGGATGGGCGCGCTCGTTCATAGCGACGAGGAGCTCGACAAATTTCGCGGCATGTCGGCACTCGCGCAGTTGGACTATCGCGCCGCCCCTTTGGCGAAAGCGCTGCAGGTAGCCGGATTCGATCTGGCGCAGTTTGCGGCCGTGGCAGGACGAGGCGGTTTGCTGCCGCCCATGGAATGCGGAACCTACCTCGTCGACGACGTCATGGTCGAGGAGTTGCGCCTTGCCCGTCGCGGCGAGCATGCGTGCAACCTGGGCGCGGTGCTGGCGCTGAAGTTCGCCCACGCTGCCGGTGCAAAGGCCTACATCGTCGATCCCGTCACGGTGGATGAGTGGCAGGACTGTGCGCGGCTGTCGGGGCATCCCGCGATCGCGCGGTTGCCGATCGGGCATGCACTCAATACCAAGGCAGTGGCCCGGCGCTTTGCCCGCGAGACCGCCCAGGACTACGCAGACTTGCGCCTCGTGGTCGTACACATGGGCAGCGGCACAACGGTGTCGGCCCATCGCGCGGGGCGCATGATCGACAACAACACCCCGCAGGACGGTCCGTTTGGGCCCGACCGGACCGGATCGCTCCCCGTCCAGGATCTGATTAAGCTCTGTTGCAGCGGCGCCTACAACGCGAAGCAGATGGATCGCATGGTCTTCGGTGAAGGCGGCCTGTTTGCTTATCTGGGCACGCGCGACCTTCGCGAAGTGGAGCGACGCATCGACGCGGGCGATGCCCAGGCCGCAGCCGTGCTCGACGCGATGCTCTACCAGATCGCCAAAGAAGCGGGAGGAATGGCCGCCGCTCTTGAGGGCAGTGTGGATGCAGTCTTGCTCACGGGAGGAATGGCGCATTCCGATCGCGTGGTGACCCGGCTGCGCGCGTACCTGCAATGGATTGCTCCGATGCGGGTGTATCCCGGCGAAGACGAGCTGCGCGCACTCGCCGATGGCGTGTTCCGCGTGCTGGATGGTGCGGAACCTGCCAAGCGCATGCCCGCCGATCGCGTCCCGCGCGGCGATGCCCGCAAGGGGCTCGAGATTGGGCTCGAGTAAAGAGCAACACCACGTGGCATCGCCCTCCCAAACATCAGGACGAAAGCGTGCGCAGGCTGAGTGAGATCGGCAATCCGATATCGGCAATCCGATAATGAGCATGTGCACCCCGATTCCCTGGATGAGCCCCCGCAGCTGGTAAGGCCCCACGGCGTGGAGCCCGCTGATCGGAAGCACAATCAGGTTCATCACTAAAAAGACCCCAATGCCGAAGAACATGCCGCACACCAGCCAATGATCGCGCAGAAAACGCAGACGCCGGCTGGCGAGGCAATAGATAGTCGCGGCGCCGAAGGCGATGGTGAAGTGCAGAATGACGCCCAAAATCCAGATCAAGGGGCTGGTACTGCGGAATACGGACCGGCCCAGCAACCCTCCAGCAATGGCGCGCGGCACATCGAAACCGAAGCTGAGGAATGCGGAGGTTAGATCGAGCGTGCCGGCAATCGCGCCACCGACGAGAATGGGTCGCAGAAGACTCGTCTTGCGCGTTGTGAGTGTTGGAATCTCGATCGTCATAAAGTCACCAGAACTCGGATTCTAGGCGTCTCTTACGAAAGTCCAATGGGCTTTGGTGCGAAGCGGATACGAATGCGGCGGGACGGATGAGTGTCGGCGCGAGAGGGGAACGATTAAGGACCCGATTCGTCCACTTTGACCCGAATCAGGGTCAGGAAGCGAACGTCGTCCCGCCAGACCGGACTTTTGTAACCAATGGACCGCCGGGAGTGAGTAAGAACTTGTGCAATAGCGGGTTAAGATGTGCCCATGGATTACTTCACACTCATGGCGCCGCTCATCCTCGCCGTGCTTGTGCTTCTCATCCTGGCCAAGTTGATTGCCAGCAAAGCCGGCAAGGGCAGAGAAGCGAGCAAGACCACGGATGGACAGCTTACTTTCGCGCCCAACCGCAAAAGCTTCTGGGGTGTTTATCTATTTATTGGCTGCCTCACGTTCGTCACCCTCTCCGCTCTCGCGCATGGAATTAAATCCGGTACAGACCTGGCCGTTCCGGCCCTCTGCGTCGGCTTCATCCTGCTCCTGTTGATGGTATTTCCCGCGACCATCATCGCCAACGAGCAGGGTATCGAGCAGATTTATTGGCTGCGTGGCCGCAAGCATATCGCGTGGCACGACGTGAAGAACGTCTCACTGAACGAAAAGTACAATGAGCTCAGGATTGATAGCAAGACAGGCGTAAAAATCGTCCACACGCGTCAGTTGCCTGATCGCAAGAGACTGCTGAATGAACTGGACGATCACCGGGCTGAACAGTCGGTTCCGGTCGTCGCTCCCCCGCAGGCGCTTGCCATGAGCGATCCCGCCGCTTAACGGCGTTCCAACAAGCAACAAACTCACTGGGGAGGCTGCGTGTTCTCCCCGGTGACAACTCCGCTCGTGAGAATCGCACCCATCTTACATCGGCAGCGAAAACCATGGGCAGTGAAAACCCCGGGTAGCGAAACCGCACGCGTCGGCTCAAGCGCCGTGGCAGCCAGGACGCTTAGATCTTTTGCAAATTCGCGAACTTCTCCACCAGCTTCTTCATTCCATGATGGGTAAACATCACCGTCACCTTCGCGTCTTCGCCATCGCCCTCGCGCACCAGGATCGTGCCTTCGCCGTATTTGGCGTGGCGCACACGCTGTCCTTTCCTCAGGCCGCTGGCTCCGCTGGATTCAGGAATGTCCATGCGTGGGCGGGCAAAGGCGTTGCCTGTCCCGGCTTTTCCGCTGAAGAAGCGGGCAATATTATCGATCGAACCGCTGTCTGCAGGCGCACTCTTCGACTTGGCGCGGGTAGTGCTGCCGGCCGCCACCCGCGGCACGTCCTGGCTCTCGTCTTCGTAGTTGTAGTGGCGCCCTTCAAAGTCGTTCGAGCGGTCTCCACCGTGCCCGCGGCGCGATCCATAACTGTAGGCGGGTGTCGACCATGCCGGGGACCGTCCCGTGAGATTCTCCACCAGGTTGGGCGGAACCTCCTCAAGAAAACGGGACGGAACCGTGCCTTCGGGAGCGTCATTGCCATACCGGCGGCGATAGTGCGCGCGCGTCAGCACCAGCGTGTTCATGGCCCGCGTCATGCCCACATAGCAGAGACGCCGCTCTTCCTCGAGTTCTTCGGGATTCATCAGCGTACGCGAGTGGGGGAACAGGCCTTCTTCCATGCCTGCGAGAAAGACGAGGGGAAACTCCAGTCCCTTGGCAGCGTGCAATGTCATCAGGGTCACACGCGACTCGGGATCGTACTGGTCCGTGTCAGAGGCCAACGCCGCATGGTCGAGAAATTCAGCCAGCGTCTCGCCGCGCTCTTCGGCATCGTGCGCCGCGTTGGCCAGTTCTTTCAGGTTCTCAATCCTGCTGAACGATTCCGGCGAGGCTTCGGCTTCGAGGGCCTTGATGTAGCCGGTGCGGTCGATCAAGAAGCGAATCAGCTCGGGCAGCGTCGCCGCATCCCCCGGCGCTCGGAAGGCGTTTGCCCGTCCCTCTTCTGCGGATTGCAAACGCTGTTCGGATCCCGCGGCCGGCGGTTCCGGCGGATCGGGTTCCGCAGACTTCTTCGGCATCTTGAGAAACGGCCGTTTGGGCTGGGCCGCAAAGGGCGAGAAGTGGCTCGCATCCAAAAGAGACATCTGATCCGAGTCCGAGCTGTTGTCGCCAAAGAGGAAATCGGCTGTGGCCTCAAGCTGCTCGGCCACCTGCTGATTCTCTACTGCTGTGGGCGCCGCGATGCCAAAGCTGAAGTCCGTGTCGGCCGGCTCCGGCTGCGCCTCGGCGACATCAGCAGAAAGCTTGCCGGCAAAGTCGGGATCCATCATGGCTTGCGCGTCGATGATGAGCTGGCGGAACGATTCAAGCGCCATCAGCGCGCGCGTCGGAATCAGGCGATTGTGCAGCGCGGCGGCGATCGCGTCCCACGTCGATGCGCCGGTTTCCAAGGCCAGGCGTTCCAGTGTCGCCAGCGTCGTAGCGCCAATGCCGCGCGGCGGCGTATTCACAATGCGCTGCAGCGCCATGGAGTCGTGCGGATTACGCACCAGCCTGAGATAACTCAGCAGGTCCTTGATCTCTGCCCGCTCATAAAAGCTGAAGCCGCCCACCATGGTGTAGGCGATGCCGTGGCGGCGCAGCGCTTCTTCCACCAGCCGCGATTGCGAGTTGGTGCGATAGAGCACGGCGCAATGGCCCTGCTCGGGTCTCTCGATTTCAGATGAACTGTGCGACTCGCGCAGAAACTTCTGAATACGATCGGCGATGAAGAGCGCTTCGTTCTCACCATCGGGAGCTTCGTAGTAGCCGATGAGAGAACCACCCTGCCGATCCGTCCACAGCTTCTTGCCCTTGCGGCGCACATTGTTGGCCACCACCGCGCCGGCGGCCTCGAGAATGATCTGCGTCGATCGGTAGTTCTGCTCCAGACGGATGATCTTGGCGTCGGGGAAATCCTTCTCGAACTCGAGAATGTTGCGAATGTCGGCGCCGCGCCAGGAATAGATGCTCTGATCCTCATCACCGACGGCGCAGACGTTCTTCTCCTCGCCTGCCAGCAGCTTCATCAATTCATATTGCGGCCGGTTCGTGTCTTGATATTCATCGACAAGCAGATAGCGATAGCGCCGCTGGTAGCGTTCGCGCGTCTCGGCAGAAACCTTCAGCAGGCGCGCAGCCTCAAGCAGCAGATCGTCGAAGTCGAGCGCGTTGTTCTTCTTCAGCTCCGCCTTGTAGCTCTGGTAGATGTGCGCGATGCGCTCGCTGTTCGGGTCGCTGGAGTCGAGATAGTACGCTTGCGGATCGACCATGTGATTCTTGGCCCAGGAGATGCGGCCCAGAACGGTGCGCGGCGTCAGCTGCTTGGTATCGAGTCCCATGCGGCGCATGATCTGCTTCACGATGCCTTGCTGGTCGTTCTCGTCGTAGATGGCGAACGAGCGCGTCAGGCCGTCGGCGCCGACTTTCAGAGCCTCGATGTCGCGGCGCAGAATCCGCACGCAAAGCGAGTGGAAGGTTGCGATCAGGGGCTTGGCTAAAGACGTGTGCCCCAGCAGCTTCCCCACGCGATCGCCCATCTCGGCTGCCGCTTTGTTGGTAAACGTGACCGCGAGAATCGAGTCCGGCGAGACGCCTTTTTCCTGGATCAGCCAGGCAATGCGGCTGGTGATGACGCGGGTTTTGCCTGATCCGGCGCCAGCCAGGATGAGCAGCGGGCCATCGGTGATTTCGACGGCTGCGCGCTGCTCAGGATTCAATTTGGAGAGAAGCGGCTGCACGGCGTCGGTCCAGGCGGGAAGGATCCTGCTCTAGTTTACCTGCCTGGCGCATCGCGTGCAGCGCGCGGAGAGACTTAGACTGGGCGGCTGCAGGATCGTGAACTGCTGCGGGAAATGTTCTAAATCGGTCTCGGCGTAGTGTTCTGCGCTTTGGTCACGTTGTCGGGCTCATCGCCAAACGATTTGTCGTGGCTGTAGGCGTACTTCTCGAAGCCGGAGCCGGCTCTGCGGATGGCATCCTTCGCGCCGTCGTCCCAGTTGATCAGCGCATCGCCATTCACATAGGTCCATGTGCCGTGAATGTCCCCAATCGAGCGCATGGCGTTGCCGTCTTCTCTCAGCGTAATGGTGAACGAGTTTCCATTGCCGTCCCCGACGGCCCATTTGCCCACATAGCGACCGTGCGCGGGCCACTCCGGGTTCGAGCTGACGCCCGGCACGGCACCGGTTCCGGTGAACTCCACACGCGAGATATCGGCCAGGTTGAAGGTTTGACGGTGACCGTCTTTGAAGACGATGACGATGGCGTTGGCCGAATCTTTCTTCTCCGGCATCTTGCCGTGCGCAAACGGTACGGCGAGAGCGAGAACGGTGACGGCGGAGAGGACGGCAATCGAACGCATAGAGGTCTCCCAGGCAGCGCGCTTTGACTTTCGGCTGCACTGCAGAGGATACGCCGAAGAGAGCCAGGCGGTTCCACCTGTTCGCGCGGCAGGAATGGGCGGCAGGGAGAGGCCCGCGCTATGCTGGCAGCAAGATGCGCGTAGAGAAGGATGCTGCACGGAGAGTAGCGGTGTATTGCGGGTCGGCCGACGGGAGCGATCTTGCCTTTTTGGCAGAAGCGCGGGCTTTGGGCGCTGCAATTGCCTCCGCAGGGCTGGGAATGGTCTATGGCGGAGCCAGTGTCGGCCTGATGGGCGCAACTGCCGATGCGGCGCTTGCCGGCGGCGCCGAGGTCATCGGAATTTTGCCCGAGATTCTGTCGGGCAGCGAGATTGCCCATAACGGCCTGACCCATCTCGAGGTGGTGAAGACGATGCACATCCGCAAGGCGCGCATGGTTCACCTGGCCGATGCCTTCCTGATCTTGCCGGGCGGGTACGGCACGCTGGATGAGTTGATGGAGATCGTCACCTGGAAGCAGCTCCGGCTGCACGGCAAGCCCTGCGTGCTGATCAATACGGCCGGCTATTGGGATGGGCTGCTCACGTTTCTCGACACGGCTGTGAAGGCGGGGTTTCTGCGGGCGGAAAATCGTGAGCTGCTCGAAGTGGCGAGGGACGCGGCAGAGGCCGTCCGCATGGTGGTTGAAGGCTTGGATGGAGTCAACAAGGCGCAATAGACCAGGGACCGGCGCCTTTACCCCACTCTCCACAGGGGTTGACTGAGCGCAGGCTGTTCTTTATGGGTGGCATGTCCCCAGGTTCCTTCGTCTGACAGTCGAACAATGTTTGGCGCGCGCAAGAGATCGTCCGCCGTGCATCGCAAGGTTTGTTAGCCTGAATGAGTCGATCCCGCCACGATGGAGTCGAAGTTCGTTGTACGAGTCCTGCCGCAAGAACGGGGACTGTCATGATGGTCGACATCGAAAAACCCGCCTTCAATGCTGAGGCATTTCTGTCGACTGCCGGCTTGGGTCGAAGAATCGTACAACTTGCTCCTAAGGAACTGTTCTTTTCGCAGGGAGAGCCGGCGGACTCAGTCTTTTATTTGCAAAAGGGCCGAGCCAAGTTGACGGTTCTTTCCAGCGCGGGCAAAGAGGCGACGATCCTGATGTTCGCCGCCGGTGAGTTTGTAGGCGAGGCGGCGCTGGCAGGCGTTCCCGGGTTACGTCTGTCGACTGCGACAGCCATCACCGCCTGCAAAGCTCTCAAGATTACACGCGATGAAATGATTCGCGCGCTCCATGAAGAGCACGCATTGTCTGATCTCTTCTTAAAGTTTCTGCTGACGCGCAGCATGCGTGCGCAGGCCGATCTGGTGGATCAACTTTTCAATTCGAGCGAGAAACGCTTGGCGCGGATCTTGCTGCTGATGGCAGAATTTGGCGCGCCGGGAGAACAGGAACGGGTGATTCCCAAGGTTTCTCAGGAAACATTGGCAGAGATGATCGGGACCACGCGGTCGCGGGTCAGTTTCTTCATGAATCGGTTTCGCAAGCTCGGCTTTATCGAATACAAGGACCGCATCCGGGTACATAAATCACTGCTGAATGTCGTTCTTCTAGAGCATTTCGAGAAGGAGAAGAGCGAGCGCGGGGCGAAGCGCTAGCGCACCTTGGCGCGTTCCCGTTGCAACTCACGATAGAGCTCCGATTTGGATTGACCCAATTCGCGGGCGAGCCGTTTGAGGGCTTCTTTTTCGTCGATGCCGGCTTCGGTTTGCAGGCGAGCAACGCGGTCCGATAGGCGTTCCCGCCCAGCGAGATCCGAGCCGCCCAGTGCTGTGGCGGATTGTGCGGGCGCTTCGATCAGCAAAACAAATTCACCGCGAATGCGGTCGCGGGAGACCAGCTCTTTGCGGATTTCTGCGACGGTGCCGCGCAGGAACTCTTCGTGCAGCTTGGTAAGCTCCCGTGCCGCCACGGCGCGCAGGGCCGGACCCCAAACGAATTCGAGATCGCCGAGCGTGTCGGCAATGCGATGCGGAGCTTCGTAGAAGAGCAGCGTCTGCGCATGGTCGCGGGGCACGGCTGCCAGCTCTTCGAGCCGCGTGCGCCGGGCTCCGGCTTTTTCAGGAAGAAATCCGACGAAATGAAATTCAGCCGTTGGTAGGCCTGAGGCAATGAGGGCGCTGAGCGCGGCGTTGGCGCCGGGGATGGGAATCACGGGCACACCCGCGGCAATGGCTTCCTTCACCAGAAGACCGCCAGGATCGCTGATACCGGGCATACCTGCGTCCGAAACAACAGCAACAGCCTTCCCGGCCTGTATGTCCTGGATCAGCTCCGTGGCGCGGCTGCGCTCGTTGTGTTCGTGGCAGCTGAGCGTGGGCGTTGTGATCCCGTAATGGTTCAGAAGCTTCTGGGTTTGGCGTGTGTCTTCGCAAGCGATTCGGTCGGCGCGCTTGAGCACGTCGAGCGCGCGCAGTGTGATGTCGTCGAGGTTGCCGATCGGCGTGGCGACGAGATAGAGGCCGGGAGCGAGAGATGGGGTTTCGGAGGGCATGAACGAGTTCTCAGTTCACAGTACCGTGTCCCGACAAGTTGTGCGCTTGCGTTGCCCGGAAAGTTCTGAACTGTGAACTCCGAACTGTGAACTGCCTTTCGGTCACTCGGCTTCTTCGCGCTCGATGCGGCGCTGTTCGGCCAGCAGGGTCATCGAGCTCATCAGGTTCTGGACACTGACAATGCCGACCACGCGGCCGCTTTCGGTAACGGGGATGAGCGAGAGGCCGCGGCCTGCGGTGAGGCGGCGAATCGTGGCGCCGAGCGTGTCTTCAGGGCGCGCAACCTGGAAGGCGCGGGACATGACCGACTGGATATAGCCGTTGCCGTCGTTACGCAGTGCATCCACAATGCGCTGGCGGGAGACGATGCCGACCAGTTCGGGTCCGCGGACCACGGGAAAATCCTCTTGCAGCGAGTGCACGCAGCGGCCCAGTGCATCGGCGAGCGTATCCGATGGAGAGAGGGTTGCGAAGTCTGTGAGCATAACCTCGCGCATCCGCACCGTGTCGACGACGGACTGGAAGAAGACACCCTGGTCTTCAATCTGCGCGCCGATCATGATGAAGAAGCCGGCGATGATGAGCCATGGGCTGTGCAGAAGCATGCCGGCAAGCATGGCTCCGAGGGCGATCAACTGACCGAGACCGCTGGCTGCACGGCCAGCCGGCGAAATGCCGTGCGAACGTGCGAATTCCCCGCGCAGCAATCGTCCAGCATCGAGCGGGTAGGCGGGAAGAAGGTGCAACAGGCCGAGCCCCGCCTGCATCCAGACCATGCTGCGCAACAGGTAAGTGGGCGTGATCCAGGGCTCATCGAACAGGTGGACGTCGCCGCCCGCTCCGAGGAATGTGACCGCGAGTGCCGCGGCCGTGGCGCAGTTGGCAAGTGGGCCGGCAAAAGCGATCGCGAATTGGCCGATGCCCTGATTCGAGTTTTCCTGGCTTTCGGGATTGGCGTAAGCAAACAGGCCGCCAATGGGAAGCACGAGAATAGCGCGCAGACGCAAGCCGAGCCACGCCGCGACGATCAGACGCGCGGTTTCGCGGACCACAACAGCGACCACCAGAACGAGAAAGAGTCCGATGCCCCGCATCCAGCCATCGGCTGTGCTCAGGCCAAGGCACACCACCGCGAGCAGGAAGAAGAATGTGTGAACGCGCAGTTCGACACCCAGCCATCGGCCCAGCGGAACTGACCAGCCTCGCATAGGAGAATTGTAGTTGCTCACGCCCCACGGAAGAAGACCTGTCGCCGGGGACATCAAGTTGGTCATGCCCCGTGAACGAAGGCCTGCCGGCGAGGACCCTGGCGCTTGGCGGGGAGATGGCCTTCCGTGAAGAGGGGGTACGAAGGGCTGGGAGCCGGGGGCACGGAATTCCCACTCGGATATGCTGAGGGGCGATGCGCATCATTGCTGGAACCTATCGGTCGCGGCCGCTGCAAGCCCCCGCCGGGTTGGCGACGCGGCCCACAAGCGATCGGCTGCGGGAGACGCTGTTCAGCGTGCTCGCTCCGCGGATCGAGGGCGCTCATGTTCTCGACCTGTATGCAGGATCGGGGGCAGTGGCGCTTGAAGCGCTGAGCCGTGGGGCTGAACTGGTGACCGTTGTGGAGCATGCCCCGGCCGCGTTAAAGGTCCTGCGCGCCAATGTTGCTGCGTTGGGATTGAAGATTGGTATCGACCTCCAAGCGGAAAGCGTGCGCGAGCATCTGCGCCGAGCGAAGAGGGACGCACGCGGATTCGACGTGGTGTTTCTCGATCCGCCGTACGATGCGGCCGAGGAGTATGAGAGGACGCTGCACGCGCTGGGCGGTTCCGCTGCACGGCTGCTGGCTGCCGATGCCGTGGTGATTGCGGAGCATCGGCGCAAAGAGCATCTGAACGACGCCTACGGAATCTTGCACCGGACGCGGCTGCTGGAGCAGGGGGATGCTGCACTGAGCTTCTACGGCGCTCAAAAGCCTGCTGCGAACGGCTAGCTGGGGGACACTCCCTCTGCGATCGCTTATAAGATGGTTCCGGTTGATCGCGCGCGGGTACGAGCGATGCGCAGCTGGGACAAAAGATGAAAATTCGAATGAAGTTGGCATGGGCATTTTTGTGCGCCGCCGGTCTGCATGCGCAAGGCGTGCAGCCGTGGGTAATTGGGCCCTTTGTGCGGCCGGCGCAAGGCAATCCGGTGATTGCACCGCGGCCGGAGTCGACGTTCACCGATCCGATTGTGAAAGCGCCGGTGCAATGGGAAGCGCTGCACACGTTTAATCCCGCTGCCATCGAGCGCGATGGCAAGGTGTTTGTGCTGTATCGCGCCGAAGACAACTCTGGCGCAATGGAGATTGGCGGGCACACGTCGCGGCTGGGATTGGCGGAGAGTACCGATGGGATCCATTTCACGCGGAGGGGCGAGCCGGTGTTCTATCCCGCGGACGACGATCAAAAGCCGCGCGAGTGGCCCGGCGGTGTCGAGGACCCGCGCATCGTGGAGCGCGAGGATGGCACCTACGTGCTCACCTACACGCAATGGAATCGCGATACGTATTCCGTGGGCGTGGCGACGTCGCGCGACCTGCTGCATTGGACGAAATACGGCCCGGCATTCCTGACCTCGGCAGGCGGCAAGTATGCGCACTTGAAGTACAAGTCGGCAGGCATTGTCACCCATGTTGTGAAGGGCAGGCTGATTGCGGCACGGATCAACGGGATGTACTGGATGTATTGGGGCGAGGGTGCGATCCACATTGCCACGTCGCCGGACCTGATTCATTGGACGCCGGTGGAGGATTCCAGCGGTGGCCCTGTGGCGCTGCTGCAGCCGCGGCCCGGGCATTTCGACAGCACGTTCCCCGAGACGGGCCCTCCGCCGGTGCTGACCAGCGCGGGGATCGTGGTGCTCTACAACGGCAAGAATGCGCCGGATGGTGGGGATCCAGCCCTGGGCCCAAATGCCTATGCGGCGGGCGAGGCGTTGTTCGATGCGCGCAATCCGATGCATCTGCTGACGCAGACCGAAGCGCCGCTGCTGAAGCCCGAACTGCCGTACGAAAAGACGGGACAGTACGCGGCGGGAACTACGTTTGCCGAGGGGCTGGTGTGGTTTCACAAGCAGTGGTTCTTGTACTACGGTTGTGCCGACTCGCTGGTCGCGGTGGCGATGGCGCCGCCTGCGCCGATGTCAACGGGGCAGGAACACGATGCAACCCGACAGCTGATGCTCGAAATGCAACAGTCTTCTGCGGTGCCGGCGAAGCCGCTTCCGGATGCGAGCCAGTTCTATCTCCATAACGGAGACACCGTGGTCTTCTACGGCGACAGCATTACGGAACAGAACCTCTACAACCAGTTTGTCGAGCTGTATGCCGCGACGCGGTTTCCGTATATGCGAGTCCACTTTTTTGGCGCAGGCGTGGGCGGCGATCGCGTGACGGGCGGAGGGGGCGGGCCGATCGACCAGCGCTTGCAGCGCGATGTGTTCAGCGAGAACCCGACGGTTGTGACGGTCATGCTGGGGATGAATGACGGCCGCTATCATCCTGCGACAAGTGAGAACGACGAGGAGTATGAGAAGGGCTACGAGCATCTGCTGGAGTCGATTCGCGATCATGTGCCGGGCGCGCGCATCACCCTGCTGGGACCGTCGCCTTACGACGATGTAACCCGGCCCGTGGTGTTTGGCGGCGGGTACAACGCGGTCATGCAGCACTTCGCGTTGTTAGATCGCGGCTTGGCGCAGAAGTATGGCGCGAGCTTCGTCGATCTGAATCCTGAAGTGGTGGGCACGCTCGAGAAGGCGCAGGCGCTAGATCCGCAGATGGCCAAACTGCTGCTGCCAGACCGCGTGCATCCCGAAATTCTGGCGCACTGGGTGATGGCGGAGGAGTTGCTCAAGGGATGGAATGCGCCGGCACTCGTCTCGTCGGTGACTATCGACGCTCGCATCGGACAGGCGACGGAGCAGAGAAATACGCTGGTCGATCATCTGGAGATGAATCAGGCCACGATTCGTTGGACGGAGACCGACAACGCCGAGCCGCTGCCCCTGGCGCGCAGCAATGCAATGCAGGCGCTGTTGTTTGATTTGACCGACATCGAGAAAGAACTGGACCAGGAGCCACTGCGCGTGACCGGGCTCAGCGCCGGGCGCTATCAACTACGGATCGACGACAGCGTCATGGGAACCTTCTCCGCCGATGAATTGGCGACAGGCATCAATCTCGCCGACTATGAAACGCCCATGTTCCACCAGGCACAGCGGGTGAGCTGGCTGGTGCGCGACCGCGATGAGGCGCACTACATTCACCTGCGCATGCGCGTGCGCAAGGCGGATACCGGAGCGCAAACCGGCGGGCAGGATGTGATGCAGGCGTTCGAGGATTCGCTGTCCGACGCGATCTACGCTGAAGCTGCGCCGAAGCCGCACCTGTACACGCTCGACCTCGTCGGCGCGCAGCCGTGATGCGTTGAACACTCAATCCGGGGTCGAGGGCTTGCACAGCTGCGAGACCGTACCGGCGCCCACCGCAAGACACAACGCGATGCCGACCAGGCCTCCGAGGTAGCTGTGCGTGGTTTCGCGCAGCCACCCCATGGCCACAGGGCCAACAAAGCCTCCGAGATTTCCAATCGAATTGATCACCGCGATATGCGCCGCGACCATCGGCCCTGCGAGAGTGAGTGTGGACGCGCTCCAGAAGACGGGGATGGCCGAGAGCACGCCGACGGCGGCCACCGCGAAGCCGAGAATCGCAATCGATGCATTGGGCGCGAAGGCAGCCAGCACGAAGCCTGCGGCTGCGGACAGATATGACGCCGTGAGATGGATGCGCCGTTCGCGGCGACGGTCAGAGCTCCGGCTCCACAGGATCATGCCAACGATGGCAGCGAGATACGGCAAGGTGGCGGCCCAGCCAAGATGTGCGAGCGCAATGCCGCGCGATGCGAGCACGGTAGGAATCCAGAAGCCAAGGCCGTAGAGACCCAGCATCAGGCAAAAGTAGGCCAGGCTCCAGCCATACACGATGGGCTGCGCGGAGAACGCGTCGAAAAGGGAGTGCGCTTTGGACGCCGGTGCGGAGACGGCGAGCTCGCGGGCGAGAGTCTGCTTTTCTTCCGCGGAGAGCCACGCGACATCCGCAGGCTTATCGGGCAATAGAAAGAGGACGAAGAACCCGAGAACGATGGCGGGCGCACCCTCGAGGATGAAGAGCCACTGCCAGCCTTTGAGGCCGCCTGCGTGGTCGAGCAGCAGAATCTGCGCCGACAGCGGTGAGCCGAGAATGTTTGAAAGCGGAATAGCCGTGACAAAAAGCGCCATGACGCTCGAGCGCACCGAAGGCGGCAGCCAGAAGGTGAGATAGAGAATCACGCCGGGATAGAAGCCTGCCTCAGCCGAGCCGAGCAGAAAACGCAGAACGATATAGAGCGTCGAGCTGGGGACGAAAGCCGTCGCGACCGAGAAGATGCCCCAGGCAATCATCAGCAGCATGATCCAGCGGCGTGCGCCCACCCGGAGAAGCATCAGGTTGCTGGGGACTTCGAAGAAGAAGTAGCCGAGAAAAAACATGCCTGCGGCCAGGCCAAACAGGCTTTCGCCAATGCCTAGGTCGCGATTCATGGTGAGTGCGGCAAAGCCGATGTTGACGCGGTCAAGAAAGGCCACGAGGTAGAGCACGACGAGAAAGGGAACAAGGCGGCGCGAGATTTTGCGATAGAGAGGCTGCATGCAGTTTGTTGTGGCCGCGTAGATTAAGACACACGGAGTATGGCATGCGCGATGAGCCGGCGGCAAAGGGCGCAGCGCGAGCGCCGGTCGTGCAGTCCTATACTGACCAAGTCTCGGGACGTATGAAACTGCGTCAGACGGACAAAGTTTGAGGGGAGCGATCGCCATCGCTATTTCATTGCAATCGATTTTGGAGTCGCCGGCCTCAGCGTTGCAGCAGACCACAACCCATGCGGCGGGTCCGGAGGGCGCCCTACCGTTGTCGGCCGACATGCTGCTGACGGCGCCTTCGGGCAATCTGTTCGGCTTGTCGCAAAATGCCGGCATGGGATGGGAAGCTTCTCGCCTTTTAGACCCGGAGTTCCTCATCCTCAGTACCCACGGCGGGCTGCGCGCCGAAGACGGAAAGCCGATTGCTTTGGGATTCCACACCGGCCATTGGGAAGTCGGGCTGCTGGTTGCGGAAGCCGCACGCGAGCTGAGAGTGCAGAATGCCATCCCGTTTGCGGGGGCGTGCACCGATCCTTGCGATGGGCGGACACAAGGCACGACGGGCATGATGGATTCACTGCCCTATCGCAATGATGCGGCGATGGTGCTGCGGCGGTTGATGCGTTCGCTGCCCACGCGCAAGGGTGTGCTCGGCGTGGCCACCTGCGACAAAGGCCTGCCCGCGATGATGATGGCCCTGGCGTCTTCGGGCCCATTGCCCGGAATCCTGGTCCCTGGAGGCGTCACGCTGCTTCCGGAATCGGGCGAAGACGCGGGCAAGGTGCAGACCATCGGCGCGCGCTACGCACAGCAACAGATCACGCTGCAGTATGCGGCAGAAGTCGGTTGCCGCGCCTGTGCCAGTCCCGGCGGTGGCTGCCAGTTCCTAGGCACTGCAGCAACATCGCAAGTGGTGGGCGAAGCGCTCGGAATGTCGCTGCCGCACACCGCCCTGGCCCCCTCAGGACAGCCGGTATGGCTCGATGCGGCGAAGCGTTCAGCGCGCGCTCTGCTGCGCATGCATCAGGCAGGCATGGGCATGAAGGATGTGTTGACACCGGCGGCCTTGCGCAATGCGATGGTGTTGCACGCGGCGTTCGGCGGGTCCACCAACTTGCTGATCCACATCCCGGCCATCGCGTTCGCGGCGGGATTGAAGCGGCCCTCGGTGAGCGACTGGGCCGAGGTCAATCGCAACGTGCCGCGCCTCGTGGATGCCTTGCCCAACGGGCCAAGCGGATTCGCGACAGTGCAGGTGTTTCTGGCCGGAGGCGTGCCCGAGGTGATGCTCCAGTTGCGTGCGCGCGGACTTCTGGACGAGAGTGTGCGCACGGTGGCCGGCGAGACGCTCGGCGCGTGTCTCGACTGGTGGCGCGACAGCGAGCGGCGGCGCGACGTGCGGAAGCGTCTGAAAGAGTTGGACGGCATCGATCCAGACGATGTGATTATGAATGCGGATCGTGCGGCCGCGCGCGGGCTGACGTCAACGGTGTGCTTTCCGGTAGGAAATCTCGCGCCAGAAGGATCGGTCATCAAGAGTACGGCGATTGATGCTTCCCTGGTGGACGAGCAAGGGGTTTTTCGTCATGTCGGGCCGGCGCGTGTGTTCGTCACCGAGGAAGCGGCGATCCGCGCGATCAAATCAGGCGCCATCGGACACGGCGACGTGATTGTGCTGATCTGCGGCGGACCGAAGGGCGCGGGGATGCAGGAGATCTACCAGGTGACCTCTGCGCTGAAAGCTCTGCCCCACTGCAAGCACGTGGCTGTTTTGACCGATGCGCGCTTCAGCGGCGTGTCGACCGGCGCGTGCGTAGGACACGTTTCGCCGGAGGCGCTGGCTGGTGGGCCGATTGGAAAAGTGCGCGAGGGCGACCAGATCGAGATCGTGGTCGACCGGACGAGCCTTGTGGGTTCGGTTGAACTGGTGGGCGATGCGGAACGCGTGTTCGGCGCAGACGAAGGCGCGCGCGTGTTGCACGAGCGCAGTCCTCGTCCAGATTTGCAACCGCATCCGGCGCTGCCCGACGATACCCGGCTATGGGCTGCATTGGTGCACGCGAGTGGCGGAGTCTGGGGCGGCTGCGTCTACGACGCAGACGCGATCGTTGCGAAGCTCGAGAAGGCCTGACCGTTGCAGGTTCGCAACCAAGGCCTGCCTCAGGAACTGAACTGTCTAGAAGCTGTAGCGCAGCGCCACTTGCATCAAGCGCGGAGTCATGGCGCTGACCGCCTGGCCGAAACTCCCGCTCGAGATGTTGCCCTCGACCGCCGATGCGCCGAAGAACTGCGCATGGTTGAAGACGTTGAACGCTTCGACACGGAATTCGAGCGCATGGCCTTCGCGGACCTTGAAACTCCGGGCCAGCGTAGCGTCGAAGTTCTCGATTCCCGGGCCGGAGAAGAAGCGGCGCCGTGCGTTGCCGTTGGTTCCCAAGGCCGGCAGCGTGAACTGCGCAGCGTCAAACATCGCCCCGCTGCCGCGCGGGTTGGTGTTCAAGTGCAGCGACCTGCCGGACCACTGCGGCGTATCGACGCCGTTGTTGTTGATGCCGTTCGGAATGGTTCCCAATAAAGACGTGTCGTTGTTGTTGAGCAGCGTGACCGGCAGACCTGACGTGAAGCGCGCGATGCCTGCGATTGACCAGTTCTGCACGACGGACCGCGCCAGTCCCTGGGAACGGAGCGCAGGCAGATCATAGTGAATCGTCGCGACAAAATTGTGGCGCATGTCGAAGGCCGAGAGCGCGCGGCTCAGCGATGCATCGGTTGGATTGACCGGTTCAGGAAGACCCGACGACTGGTCGATGGATTTGGAGTAGGTGTAGGCGGCCAGCAGTTCAAAATTGCGCGCCTTGTGATTCAGGGTGGCCTCGAAGGCATTGTAGTTGGCGTTTGCAAGGGTGCGCTGCAGTTCCACGCTGCCGAATGCCTGGCTGAATTCTGTGCGCGCGGCCTGTTCATGGAAGGGCCCACATGCCGAGCCAAGGCTCAGACAGAGAGCGGGATCGGCCGGGTTGGCTTCTTCAAGCACCAGCAGGTGATGCGACGCCGTGCCCACATAGCTGACCGTCGCAAGCGTGGACGCACCGAACTGGCGCTCGATGCTTGCCATCCAATGCTCGGCGTAGGGTGTAACGTCGTTAGGATCGACGGCAGGGATGCCGACGAGCGGTTCGAACTGGACCCAGTTAACGCTGGTGCTGGGGTGTATCGGGCTGGCGCCATAGGCAACTGCTTGCAGAGGGAAACGCTGCCCTGCATTGGCTCCCGTGGCCGCGACAGTGAAGGGATTGTCGAAGAGCGGAGGCGCTGCCGATGTGTAGGTGTAGCCGTAAGGCGGGTTCGCGCTCATGATGCCGGCGGAGAGCCCTTCATAGGCGGTAAAGAACATGCCATAGCCGAGGCGAATGCTGGTTTGCCCAGATTTGCCGACGAGCTTCTCCAAGAGGCTGCCGCCCGCAGGGCTGGGGCTCCAGGCAAGGCCGACACGCGGAGCAAAATCGTTGCGGGCCGGGGCAAGCGAGGAAGGAACTCCAGGATCTCCGGGAAAGACGAGCCCTCGCGGCGCATCGGGAAACACAACCGACTGTTCTCCATGGACGATGGTCTGGAGCTGATTGAATTTTTCATCCCACGGCCGAATCCTGTCCCACCGGACGCCGTAGTTGAAGGTAAGGGTCGGGAAGACTTTCCAACTGTCCTGCACAAACGCCGCAAGGTAGAGATTGCGGTTGTAGAATTCGTGAGCCTGCCCTTGGGTGTAACTGGAAGGAACGCCGAGCAGGAAATCGGCGAAGTCGAGGCCCGTTTCGGATCCATTGAAGCTGAAGCTGCCGTTGAAAACGACATCCGGGTGCGTGTTGATCTGGTTTGAGTGGATCTCTCCCCCGACCTTGAGCCCGTGTTTGCCTCCTCCCAGGATGCGCGAGAAGGCATCGCTGAACTGAAAGATGTTTTCGCTCTGCACGATCGCCGTGGTGTCGGTGCCCAGGGTGAAGTCGTTGAACGCGACGTTTTCAATGCCCTCGGTCGCGGGTTTGAGGGCAACGATATTCGCAAAGCCCTGGCTCGCGAGCGTCGGACCCACACCACCCTTGGGCTGACCGACCGCATTGGCATTGCGCATAAAGCTCAGGTGCGACTCATTCAGCGTGGACGAGCCGATGGTGATGGTGTGCGCAAGACTGGCAAGCTGGGCGAGTCCATGCGACGTGGCATCGAAACCTGGAACGCTGGCTCCGCCTGTACCCGTCGGATAGGGATTGTCGAGCGCGTAGTGATCGGCGAAGTAGTAGGCGGTTAGTGTGCCCGTCTTGTGCGTCCAATCAGCACGCAGAGAGCCCTTGTTGTCGGTGAGTGTCTGCGCTTCGGCTGCCGTGGAGAACAGCGAAGAACCGGCGCTGGCTTGCGGGATGAACGAGAGCAGCGCATTTGCCGGAGCCGACCACGCGGCTTGCGGAATCGTGCCGTCCGGAAAGACCGCGGCATAGGATTCTCCAACGGTCACGGCGCGGCCCAGGCGGGTGGAGAGCAGCCCAGCCCAGTACGATCCGCTGACGTTTCCGGTGAGCGGATTCTGCGTAAAGTCGCCGGTGCGCTCAGCCAGCGACGGGACCGAGATGGTGCCAGTGTCGATGCCTTCGGTGAGACGTGTCCCTTGAAAGTCGGCAAACAGGGCCACCGCTTTTTGGAATGGAAAACCACCCACCGTGACGCCGAATTGGTTCTGGCGGTACGCGGCTCGATCCTGCGAGAAGTAGTTGCGCGCGTCGAGATCGGTGTTGCGGAGAAACTCGAACGCGCTGCCGTGGACTTTAGCTTCTCCCGACTTGGTGACGACGAGGATCTGGCCGCCGGATGAATTGCCATATTCGGCGTCGAAGTTCGACGTCAGCACGCGGAAGGAATCAATGGCGTCGAGGTTCGGCACAATCGACGTCCCCATGTTCACGTCTTCTTCGACATCGGCGCCGTTCACCCGGAAGCCGTTCGAGGCTTCGCGTTGTCCGCTGATCGAAAGATTGCCGGGATTCGCATCGCCGGAAGGAGGCGTCGAGGCCACGCCGGTCATGATCACGGCGCCGGGCTGCGCCGTGTTTTGGGGAACGATGCCGGGCTGCACCGCCATCAGATCCGTAAAGCTGCGCCCGTTGAGCGGAACGCTCTCGATTTTCTTGTTGTCGAGGCTTTCTCCCAGCTGCGTGCTGCTGGTCTCCGCCGCGAGCGCATCGGCAGTCACCTCCACACTCTCCGTGCTGCCGCCCACCGCCAGGGCAATCGAGACAATCGCATCGGGAGCGTCGGCGGCAACATGGACGGCCTGAGATTCCGGCAGAAATCCCGCGGCGCGGACGTCGAGTTGATACGTTCCCGGGGAGTCGACGGTCGTGCGGAAATTTCCCTCGCCATCCGTCGTCGCCGAGAATGTCGCAGCGTGCAGACGGATTGCCACCGCAGCTCCGGGAAGGACAGCACCCGAGCTGTCATGTACCGAGCCGGAGATGGAGAACGTCTGGGCAAGGCACGGCAAGGCAAAGAAAAGAGAGAGCAAAAAACAGATCCAAAGATTACGAGCAGGCACGACGTTACGAGGTTTCACGAGACATCCTTCTGGGCGGGTTGGCCCATCCGCGAAGCGGCGCAGATCGAAACGAAGTGTGCCGGCGCTTGCTTCACTTGAACCCGGACCAATTTGGTCCGTGTGATCTAGGACAAATTAGGTCCGAGTTTCGCGCAGTGACCTGAATCACGAGTATTGGGGGTGCGCCGTGCCAATCACGCCGGGCGAGGTGCCGGCGAAGGGCATTAGGATGGCTGGCATGAGCATTCAGGGCAAGTTTCTGCTGGCTGCGGTAGTTGCGATGATGGGGCTTGGGCTTGGGGCGCGTAGGGCCGGCGGCGAGGATGCGGCGATCAAGGCGCAACCGGTCATTATCGATACCGACATCGGCGATGACATCGATGACGCTTTCGCCCTGGCTCTGGCGCTCAAGAGTCCCGAGCTGAAGATTCTGGGCATCACGACAACCTTCGGCGATACCGAGATGCGCGCCAGGATTGTGGATCGCTACCTGAAGGCGGTGGGGCGGGAAGACATCCCCGTGGCGGCGGGTCCCGCCTCGAAGACTGACAACCTGATGACCCAGAAAGCCTATGCGCTGCAAGCCCCGGCCCTGGTGCATGCGGATGGAGCAGCCTTCCTGCTTGACCAGGCCACGAAACATCCCGGCGAGATCACGTTGATTGCGATTGGGCCGCTGTTTACTGTCCAGGCGGCGATCGAACGCGATCCCGAGGCATTTCGTAAATTCAAACGTGTCGTCCTGATGGGTGGCAGCATCGAGCGCGGCTACGACGGTCGCAACGGAGAGCGCCGCCCTGCCGATGCCGAGTGGAACATCAACCGCAATCCCGCCGGAGCCCAGGCCTTGTTTGCCGCCGGTGTGCCGGTGTTCGTCCTGCCGCTCGATTCAACACAGATCCACCTGGAGCAAGCGCAGCGGGAAGAGATTTTCGGTCATGGTTCGCCGCTCACCGATCAACTGACGTTGCTCTATCACCAGTGGATGGACCACGCCGACGGACATAGCCCCACCCCGACCTTGTTCGATCCGGTGGCGGTGACCTTTACCTTTCGACCTGACCTCTGCCCGGCAAAGCCGATACGCATCGTCGTTGATGATAAAGGGTTTACCCGTGCCGTGGCCGGAGAGCCAAATGCGCAAGTCTGTATGGAATCGGATGAGCGCGGTTTTCTCAACCTCCTGCTGAGCCGCATAACCGGCAAGTGAGGCACAGAGAGCAAGCAGGCTCGCCCCGTTCAAATCCACAGGCCAATCCACAGAAATCGGGCTTGAGTGTGTGTCCGGTCACCGTCAACTCCATTGACAGCAATGGAAAGTAAGAGAAAAATGGCGGGTCGAGAAGTTGGAACGACATCGACGCGATCTACGGGAGAAAAAACGTGAAGAACAAACTGCAATGGAATACTTTAGGCGCGGTAGCGTTTCTCGGGGCCGGTTTGGTCCTGGCAGGGTGCAAGTCAGCGCCCGATTTGACCCAGAGTCAGGCGCAAGCGCTGATTCAGACCGACTACGACCACGGAACGCCGCAGGGAATCTCGATCCAGGTGAACAACGACGGAATGGTGCAGGGGGCGATGGCGAAATACTGGAATCGCACCACCATCTTCCCCAACAAGTACTGGGCAGACTTCAAGCTCACCGATGAGGGCAAGAAGGTTGTCAAGCTACCGGACGGCGGTGACAAGATCGAGTGGCGCCCGGAAAGCCTTGACGACAAAGACTACACGTTCCGCATGATCACGGTGCAGCAGAACCACTTGCGGGCTCACGAAGTAGACAACATCTCCGATGAGATGGTTGCCGGCGTAGATACCGCCAAGGGTGCTGACTTTACTGAAGGTGTCGACCTGACCGGCGTTCCCGACCTGTTGCAGCAGATCGCGCACAACCCGGGCAACAAGCTAAGCACCAAGCGCCACGCGGACTTTGCCCTGGTGAACGGTGCCTGGACGGTGCATTCCATTCAATAGCAACCGAGTGCGGCGGACTGCCCGCCGAGGCCAAGAGCTTCAAGCCAGTGGTAACAGCTCGGAAGGGCCGCGATGTCTTTAGCACTCGTTCGTGTATCGATTCTTGCTTCGGCGTTCTTGTTGATTACGGGCTGTGGCGGGAACTCCAGCAGTGGAAACGCAACGAACGGTAGCGGCGGCAACAGCCCTGCTACCGTCACATTCACTATCGTGGGCGGAGTGCCCTCCGCGCTTGCTACAAAAATCGGCTCGGGACCGTTTACCGCCGCGACACTCACCTCCGGCAAGTTGACGCTCAGCCTGCCGAGCGACACAACCCCCTTCGCCGTGGCCTATGCTTGTCCGCCGGAGTCCCTGCCCCCATCCACAACGACTCCAATCTCCCTCACAGAGGAGCATGTCTTTGAAGCGACGGCTCTCGACGGAACCTCGTTCGACGGATCATGCCCTGGCATTGCGCTGCCTTCCGCCGGGCCCACTGGAATCCTGACGGGATCAGTGGATGCGAGCGCCATCCCCGAGGCCGGCGTTGTAGAGATTTACGCCCAGGGACCGGCTAACCCGACACCGGTTTTCCCGCACGTGCTCCCCAATTTGACGGATAGCTTTAGCCTTTCAGCGCCCGCGGGCAATGACCGGGTGATGGTGCTGGTCTACGCGCCGGCGGGCCCGGGTGGCAACCAGGCAGCAACCAGTCTGGTCGCGACCAAGAACTTCAACAGCCAGGCGGTTCCCGGCTCATTGAATGGCGGAGCGACGATCGTTCTGGGCGCAGCCGACCAAACAACTACGGCGCCGCTCACTTATCAGAACGTGCCGCCCGGCTACACGGCCCCGACGACACTGGTGGGCTACCAGATAGCCGGCAACGGATCGATCTCGATCGCAGGCCTTGCCACCTCCACGTACCCTGTCGTGCCGGCGGGAGCAGCAGAAATGGGCGATTCCTATTCCTTCCTGGCACATGCCTCCAGCACTTCCCAACCCTCACAGGCAATAGCGGTCAGGACGACTCTCCCTACGGCGGGCCCCGCGTCCATTGCTTTTCCGCCTGCGTGGCCCTATGCGGGTCCGACGCCAGCCCCTCTGCCCTCGTTCGATCTTTCTTACACGGGTTTCCCCGCGACGAGTGTGTACCGCGAGGTGGGTTTGATCTGGCTCGTGGACGACACTGCCGAGAACCTTGTTTCAGTCACCGCTACCCAGAACTATCTGAATGGGTCAACCACAGTCGTCATCCCCGACCTCACCGGATTGGCCGGATTCCTGGCCTCGCCAGCATCCGGTGCGAATGTGACCTGGAACGCGGCTATTCTCCAGGGAGGTGTTTCGTCCGTTTCGTCCTCCAGTGGGACGATTGCGACCGTATCCAATAGCGGCACCTATAGCGTGCCCTGAGAGCCATCGTGCCCAGAGAATGGGACCGATGTTGCGGGGTTTTCGCGAAAAGTGCAAGGGGCGGAGTCGGTAGTGGCTCAATTTGAAATAAGGGCGACTAAATCGCCGATTGTCCATGGCGAAGAGGCTAGCCCTGCCTGCATTGCGGGGGTGACCCGAAGCGTCTGGTGGATGCGGACGAAATTGCAATACATGAAGTGGAGCGCAACCGCGTAAGCGTGATTGTCCAACTTCTTGCTGAACGCATTGGTCAACCGTGTGAACCTGCGCATATGCATTCTCATGGTCAGGTTTTGACGCTCTACATAGCTTGTCGAGACATGCTTCGGATCGGGATTGCCTGAAACGACCTTGAGATCGCAGCCAATGCACTTGGCCGGGCTATAGCGTCGGTCCGTCTCCTCTGAAGGGCCAAAGAGTTTTTGGAGCATCGCGTAGTCCACATCTGCGCCAAAGGCGTTTTCCACAGCCACGAGGTACGATTTGTGACCATCCGTGGTGAGCTGTACGCGCCCCTCAATCCGCTTCGCGCAGTCATCCATGAAGTCCTGAGCCCAATCCGCGCCACGGCCCCCCACAAGGTAGCTCACGACGAATTTGGTGTCGGCATCAAGAGCCACCCATGTCCAAACGTCCCCCCAACCGATCTCCTTCTTCTCAACCGAGACGTTGCGAGCTTTCGCCCCTACGTAGGCCCAAATTTCATCACATTGAAGTCTCTTAACTCTCATGTTTCTAACGTTAATGTCGTGGTAATTCATGCACGCTTCACCCAAATCAACGAGTAATTTGGTGATCGTATTCCGAGCAATTCCAGTCATGCGAGAGACGGCGCGGAGACTGTTGCCTTCCACGAGGGCGGCTACGACCTTGCCCCGATCCTCTTGACTGAGTGTGTTCATAATGAAAATTATGCTTGAGCTACGCCGAATAGTCAAGCATAATTTTCAATTTAATACCGTGCGCGTGTTAGTCTCTTTTTATGACACAAGTGCTGTGCATTCCTGGATTTTCACTGGCGCGCACTTATGAATCTGGGGTAAGGTGCTTTGGATGAGGGAATCCTCGGCGCGCGCGACGCGTCTACAGTACAGGGAGGGTGCATGGATCTAAACGTGCGCGCATTCCGTACCGTCCAAGCAGCACTCACCGACCCTGCCGCATCCGACAAGCGCAGGGAGTCCGCCCGCAAAGGCGGATTGAAGGGTGGGCCTTCGCGTGCCAAAACTATGAGCGCGAAGCGTAGGACCGAAATCGCGAAAAAGGCAAGTTCGGCCCGCTGGCATCCCGATGGGGCGTAGGCAACTTTTGTGGCATTGCCTAGGTGGGCACTTCACCGGTAAGGAATGAATATGGAATCGACAATGTGCTTTGAGGTTGAGGCTGGGAGCCCTCCGAGGGAGAACCTGGCCTTTCTCGCGCTTCCTGCAAAGCATGCTTCAGCGCGCGTCACAGGGACGACGAACGACATGTTCAAGGCCGCACAGGCCATCTTGAATCAAGCCATTACAGAGGTGTGTTCAAGACGGACCGCCGCAGAGTTCGAGGCGGCTCGGCAGGCCGTGTTCGCGCAGTACATGCTGGTCACCATAGCGATGGGCAACGTGATCTCAGCCGTAGTAGAGCCGAAAGTCATCGAAAGGCTTTCTTGGGAGTCCTTTTCCGAGATGGAGTCCGATTTTCGAGAATCTGTTGGCTCGTTCGGGAAAGACATTGCTGATCAGGCCATCTTTACGGTTTGGACGCTCAGAAAGATCAACGAAATTGTAAGCCGAGTTAAACAATCCGAGGAAACGCGAGAGCGGATCAATAAGGTTGATCCGAAGCTTGCGCAGGATTTCGTCTATCACATTATCGCGAGCAGGTTTCACCTCGATTGCTTGCGGGTATCTCTGCGCTGTGAGCGCGTCCTTTACCCTGAGGTCCTCGAAAGTATCTCTGAAGGCCTGCGCAGTTTGGTCAACGCCTACGCGTACATTCGGCAGGCAACCGACGTGGCGCATGTAGACGAAGCTATTATTCATATAGATTTTGATGAGGAAGAGCAGGAGCTTGTGGCTCTTTCAATGAAGGACGTAATAGCGGATGCAAGCGCCTAGTTTAGTTAAGCCCCTCGACATTTTAGATCAGGGAGACATGTACTGGGGAGAGGATGCCGACGCGAGGGGCTCGGAGCAGAAAGATGACCGTCTCTGGATTGTCATGTCACGACGCACGTTAAATGGGAATAACACAGTGGTGGTGGTACCGGCCACTACGAAAACGCGGCAAGGGGATAAGCACCCATCTTTCTGCATTCGCATCCCGGCACAAGAGCAGATTCCGATTATCGGTCAATCTGCGAGTAGAGACCGCGTAGCATTGTGCCATCAATTGCGGGTATTCGACAAAAGCCGTCTGCGAGAGAAGTGGGGGAAAGTCTCTCTTTCGGCGATACCGGCGATCCAGCTTGGCTTGGCCTTCGTTTTTGACTATCGGTAGAAAAGCCGACAGCCCGCCATATCCCATTTAAAGCCCCCCCAAGGGCTATTGAAGACGTTGCGCGCTCTCCGCCGCTACCTCCACGGCTTGGCCCTGTGGCTCAGTCACCCTCAATTTGTAGAACCCATCCGTGATGCGTTCAAATCGCTCGCTATCGCGGATAAGGCGTGAAGCTATTGACTGCGAATTCTTGGTGAGTTTCATCAACCCAGACGCAACTAAAATCCTCGTCAAATCCCTCGTTCGAAGAAATCCCCTGTTATGCTTCGCAATCGCGATCATGGCCCTTGGTTGGGAAAGGCCCTTCAGCCGTTCGAATGGAATAGGTTCAATCTCTGCAACAGCACCATGT
>DATAVC010000038.1:0-88852 GCA_036267935.1 Occallatibacter sp.
CCTCCGATCGGCCAAAGCAAGAACAAGCGAGGTTCTCGATCAGGCCATCTCGGAACTGCTACCTCAGATCACTCCAGATAACGCCCAAGCTTGGTTCAGGTTCGCAGGGTATGGAGTACATCTATGAGAGAAATGCTCTAGACGAACAGATCCTTGTCGGCAGGGGAGTGCGTCGGCTGCGGTTCTGACACGTTGCGGGGAGGGCCATTGCGCATGGTGCCCACGGCCGCACGCGCGAAGGCGCCAAAGGCTGAAAGCTGCCGCAGAGGGACGCTGAGCACCTCAGAGATTATTGCACCGGTGCGATCTACCGTGTCGAGCATGCTGGTCAGCATCATGTCGACGCGGTTGGTCTGCTTGTAGACGCGTTCCATGACCTGGCCGGCCGAAGCTTCAACTTTCGCGCTTTGCACGCGCAGCCTGGTGGTCAGCTCGGCAACATCGTTGGCCACGGATTCAATCTTCGGTCCGACATTGGTCAGAAGCGTCTTGGTGTCTTTTACCAGGGGCAACACATTGGTCTGGAGTTCTTCGATCTGTTGCTGGGCAAGCTTGAGGGCCTTCATGGCGGTGATCAGCATCGCCAGCAGCACAAAGGCCTGCATCAGCACCGCAGCTCCCGTGCAGGCAACAAAGATCAGAAGTAGGGTTTCGTTATTCACGTTTGCCACCGATCGATCTCGCGCCGGATGGCCGCGGTCTCGGAATCAGAAACTGAAAGCCGGAGCGGAAAAGTTGCTTTCCGCTCCGGATGATGAACTGCTCCATCGGCAATGGGCCGTATGAAGACGGGATGACGCACCTACTCCGCGGACTCGGTCGAGGCCGACTTGAAGGCCTCGCGGCCTGCGTCGACGGCTGCCGCTACGCGGGTTGCCTGGTCGCCTACGAGGCTCTTGCCGCGCTCGACAAACTCTTCCCACTGCGCGCGCCCACGATCGACCACTTCACGGCCGCGATCGACGTAATCCCCGAACTGTTCCTTGCTCCGGTCGACCATCGTTCCCACTTGCTGCGCGGCTTGTCTGCTCTTGTTGCGGAGGTACTCTGTCCCCTCACGCGCACCCTGTGCAAGATCTTCGCGCGTCTCGCGTCCACTCTTGGGCGCATACAAAATGCCGATCAACGCGCCAACGCCAATACCCGCGAGAAACCAGGCCAATCCTTGTGTCCTGCTATCGTCTGCCATTTCGAAACTTCTCCTTTCGCCGCTACAACGCCGGAGCGTGTCAGGTTCCATGGTACGCCTCTAATTTGAAACTGGATCGCAAATTATTGACAGCGCAGCCCGATCCGCCGGCCTTGCTGAGGATAACTGCGGTATCAAATCCCTGAGCATTGGACGCCTGCGGACGGCGATGTGTTGTAACGGATTCGTGAACTCTGCGCAGGGCTTTTTGACGCCGTGTAAGCGATCTACTTGGGCAGCAGACTATGCGCGACCGCATCGAGCATGCCATTCAGAAAGTTGATCGACTCGGGAGACGAGTAGCGCCTGCCAATCTCCAGCGCCTCGTTGATCACGATGGGAAACGGCGTGCCTTTGAACCCCAGCATCTCGCCCACCGCCATGCGCAGCAGGTTGCGGTCGACTGCCGGCATGCGCTCGAGCCGCCAATGTTTCGAGTTGGCGACGAGCAGCTCATCGATCTTTTCCTGATTCTCCGTTGCTACGCGAAACAGGTCTTCGGCAAAGCCCTTCACGTCGGGCTCAACCGCGTCGCCGCTGCGCCAGAAAGTGGCATTCACCTGCTCCGGTGTCTGCTTGCCCACGTCAGCCTGAAACAGCATCTGCATGGCCAGCTCGCGCGACTTGCGCCTGGTGCCCGCGGTCACGCCGGCCCTCGCTGCTGCAGCTTGCGCGTCAGGCTCACCATCTCGATGGCTGCCGCAGCCGCTTCAAAGCCTTTGTTCCCGGCCTTGATCCCGGCGCGATTCAACGCCTGCTCCAACGTCTCGCAGGTCAGCACGCCGAAGCTATGCGGAATGCCAGTGTCCTGCTGTGATTGCCCGATGCCCCGCGACACTTCGTTATAGATTGCCTCGTAGTGTGCGGTTTCGCCGCGCAGCAGGCATCCAAGGGTCACAACGGCGTCTACGTTCTTCTGTTCGGCAATGGTACGTGCTGCAGAAGGAATCTCCCATGCGCCCGGCACGCGCACCACGTCGATGTCTTCGCGCTTAGCGCCACTGCGGAGCAAGGCATCCAGCGCACCATCCAGAAGCCGGTCGGTGATCACTGCATTCCAACGCGCGACGACGATGGAAAACTTCATGCCTTCTGCCGACAGGTCCCCTTCGATGGCAACAGGCTTTCCTTTGAGCGGATCGGTCCATGCCCAGAAGGTGAAGGCGAATCCCTTTTCCGGCTCGACGGTAAAGATGCGCGACTTCCAGTGGGTTTCGGTTACCTCTGACAGCGCAGGGTTTGCCTTCACAGTCTCTGATCGGGCCCGCAGCCACGTCATGGCGGCGTGATGGACGGCGTCCAGTTCGGTCACCTCGACCAGCACGCTGGCCGTCGAAGGCATTTGCCCGTCGACAATTTCGAAGTTGCCCAACGGCGCAAGAAATGAGGCGCCGCGGCTTCCCGGCTCGCTCCAGCCCTTGCCGCTTGCGAATCCCAGCGCCGACAAAAAACTCGACAGCCGCTCGTAAAGAGCAGCGTCGCCGGCGGGGCGCAGGAACGAAATCCCCTTGATCATGCTTCGATTCTATCGTGCGTACCGAGCCTCAGCGGGCGCCGCAAAAAGCTGCGGAGCCTCCCTGGTGGAGGCCCCGGCAGTGTTGGCGAATCTTTGGATCGCTAGGTAGTCGACCGCGGCTTGACTGCAATCGCCGTTGCTGGAACCGAACCGGTGACGGGCGTGGTGATTGTGCAGTTCGGATCCGATCCTGGAGCGCACGGCGGCAGGTTCGGACTGATCTGCTGCGTATCCTTCAAAGTTGAAGTGTTGATGTAGTGGATTTCGTTGTCGCCCGAGGTAGAGACAAAGAACAGCGTGCCATCGGAACTGAAGGCGCCAGCCACGGGAGCGGTGATTGCCGCTGCTCCCGTCAGCGTGAGATAGCCCACGGTGCCCGGTGCGCTGCTGCCCGCGGTCTGGGTGTAATAGGGCAACGTCGCGCCCGGTGTCGTTCCGTTGTAGGTGACGAAGCTCAAGTTGGTGCTGGCGGCTTGTGCGCCCTGCGCCACGGCTGCCGGTGAACTCACAATCTGATTCACGCCCGTCGCCGTTACGGTCAGCGTTTGCGGCGCGTTGGGCGTGGAGGTGATGACCAATGGCGAGAGCAAGCCAGCGGTTGATACCGGGCATTCCACAGGAGTCGCGACGCCGTTCGAGCCCGCGGTTGTGGGAATCGAGATTGAAATGTCGTTCAGCGTGATGCCGCCGCCGGCAAAGGCTGCGCCCAGAATGTGCTGCCCGTCGGTGGTCGACGCCAGCACATCGTTGGCCTGGGCAACCGAATCGCCCTGCGGATAGAAGACCGTGCCGGCGTAGTCACCAACCGTGCCCGACGGGCACCAGGTATGCGTTACCGTCGGATTGCCGCTCAGGTATGCGCCCACACCAGGCACCATCAGGGCCAGTCGCTGGGCTCCACCCGAGGCGGTGAGATCGTAGGTGGTCCAGCCGGTGTTGGCGTTGTAGACGTAGAGGGTATCGCTATGTCCGGTTCCCGCCGAGGCACTGTCGGTGATGTAAAGCGTCTTCCCGTCCGGGGTCCACTGTGCTGCTGTGCCCATGCCGCCAAACGTCGCGTTGATCGCGCCGGTCGTGGCATAGAGATAGAACACCTTCCGCGACCGGTCGTTGATCAGGAGGGTCTGGCCATTGGGCGAAACTGCCAGCACCACGCCTGGCACCGTGAGATCCTGCTTTGCCAGCGCATTCGAGCTGGTGGTGTAGATCATCAACTCATGCGACGAGCCGAAGTAGAGATTCGCTCCGGTCTGATCCATCAACATGGAGTTCGGCACATAGGGCAGGCGCACTGTCGAGCCGGCAGTTCCCGTCAGCAACTCGACCGGGACAAAGTACTGCGACTGGCCAGGCGCGGAGAACCACACGTAGCTGCTCGCTGTTCCCGGAGTGGTGATGTTGACCGCGTTGCTTGAGATCGAGAGCCCGGTGCCACTGCCTGCACCGATCTGGTTGATTGGTGTCGGATTGCAGGTTGCAGGCTGGCAGATCGCATATACCGAAGCCGAGCCGGGGAAGGTGGCGTTGATCGCGCCGGTGGCTCCGGCTGTAATGTCCAGCGGATTGGTCGATTGGTAGTCGAGCGAAAGTCCCGTAATTGGGTTGCCCGCGGTGTCGATCACCGTGGTCGTCAAATTCTGCTGCACGCCCTGGGTCACCGTTCCGGTAGTCTTTCCGTTCGCCAGCGTCACGGCGATGGACTTCGGCGAGCAGGTGGAGAAGTAACCCGCCGACGATCCCGATCCTGCAATCGATGCCGTAATCACCGTGGTGCCCGGCAACTCGGCCGTGATCTGGTTGGTCTCAGCATTAATGGTGGCCACTGCGCTGGTACCCACCGCGTAGCTGGCCACACCAATGGCCGTTGTGCAGTCGGGAACCGAGGTCGCTCCGGCGGGCAATCCTGCCGAGCAGGAGTACGTGGTGGTCGAAGGCGGTGCGCACAGTTCATATTGCTTGCCATTGCTGGCAAAGCAGGCTTCGGAGTCGAGCTGGGCCACGGCGCCCTGCGAATGGCAAGCCTGCTGTCCTGCCAGTGATAAGGCGATCGAACTGACCGGCGAGTGCACGTAGACCTGAACCGGGTTCGACGTCACCGCTTCGGCTTCGGCCGTGATGAATCCACTCCCATAGGGCAGTCCGCTCGAACTGGGCAGCGGGCTGGGCGCATTGCAGATGGTGTAGTCGGCGATGCCGCCGCCCGAGTTGCGGTTCCACCGTCCGGCGCAGAGGTTGCCCGAGGGGGTAATGTCCACCAGCTGATTGTTCGTGGTGCCGAATGTGTACGAGGCCACACTGACCGGGGCGCCTTTGCAGGTCTTGGCCGTCGGGGCCGATACCTGGCGCGTCTGGCCGAACGCCAGCGAGATCCCGGTGGTTCGCGGCTCCAGGTCGATCGCGTACAGCTGCGTGTCCTTCAACCCGTACCCAAGTCCGTTGCAATAGTTTCCGGCCGGGTTACGCACGCAGCCGGAGATCGAAATCCCCGCCGGGATAGCCAGGCAGAAGATGAAAAGAAGCGTTAAATACCGCCGCATGAATCCTCCCCGTCCCACGCAACGAGCTGCGGGACGGTCTTTCTGAATGCGCCAGGAAATCTGGGTTTGGGGTGGCGTAGGTTCAATCCGATTAGGCAATCGGCCGCGAAGACGCCGATTTCGTCCGGCCGGTCCGCACAACGCACCGATTCTTCTCCAAAAGAAGAGTGTATCAGGGCAAAGCGGGCGGTTTGGATGGTCCAAAAGCGCAACTTTGCCGATAGCTGATAGACTCCCCGCTCCTCGGTTGGCGAGCAGGGAAGGCCTAAGAAGGCGGCATATACCGGGCGAACCATTCGACGGTCCGCTCCATCACGTCCCGCCGGTGGGCCGGATCCACAAATCCATGCCCTTCGTTGGGATATACCACCAGCTGCGCCGGCACATGCTGGGCCCGCAAGGCATGCCAGAATTCATACGACTGGGGGGCAGGGCATTCCCCGTCGCGATCGCCCACCACGGCCAGCACCGGGGTATGTGCATGCTTGATAAAGTCGATCGCCGAACTCTTGGCATACACGGCCGGATCGTCGTAAACCGACGCCCCAAAGTAGGGAATCATCCACTGGTCAATCGAGTTTTCGCCGTAATAGCTCAGCCAGTCTGAGATGCCGGCGCCCGACACGGCGGCCTTGAACCGGTCGGTCTGCGTCACTGCGAACATCGTCATAAACCCGCCGTAGCTCCACCCGGTAAGCCCCACGCGCCCGGGATCGACCGGATACTTGGCAATCACGGCATCTACCCCGGCCAGGATGTCGCGCAAATCGCCGTGGCCGAAATCCTTGCGGTTGGCCTGCGTAAATTCTTCTCCCTGCCCGTAGCTTCCGCGCGGATTCGGCTCCAGCACAAAATAGCCGAAGGCGGATAAGGCCAGTGCATTGGTGCCGCCGCGCGGTCCCCACTGCGAACCCGCCGCCGCTGCCGGGCCGCCGTGCACTTCGACCACCAACGGATATTTTTTTGCAGAATCGTAGTTCTTGGGAAAAATCAGCCAGCCCTGCACGCGAAATGTGTCGCTCTTCCATGACAGGGAGACCGACTTGCCCCACGCCGGCTCGATTCCGTCGTTCAGGTGCGATAACTGGATCACGCCTTCTAGTCCTGACGTCATGACGGTTCCTGGTTTGGCCGCATAGATCTCCGCAGGCCGATCGAAATTGCTGGCGCTAAAGACGAACATGGAATGATGGGCGGTCGAAGAGAGGCTCATCTTGAGCGGCCCGCCATTGACGGTGCCGGGAATGCTGAAGATCGGCGCACCGAAGCTGGTGGACACGTTTTCGCTGGTGCGATCGCCCTGCACCCTGAAGCGCATCAACTGTTCGTTGCCGCCGGCCAGCTCGGTCACGAAGATGTGCTCATCGTCGTCCCACTCGATCCATGCCGGTGAGGTCGGCCTCCGACGGGTGAGATTACGCGGCGTTCCGCCTTGCGCAGACACAATCCATACATCGCCGCCGGTCGACCCCTCATCGCTCATCAAGCCCCCGATGAATGCGATGACCTTTCCGTCGGGGGACCAACGCGGCACTGCAATTTGCAGCCCGTGCAACTCACCTTCTACATCGGCAGGCGCCAGGATCGGCCGCACTTCTCCGTTGAGGGTTTGCGTGTAGAGCTTGGCGACCCACCAGTTGTTCTCGCCCGGCGGGTCGGCCGCCACGTAGGCCAGCCCTTTCGAATCGGGGGCCCAATCGAATTCGTACACATGCAGCTTGGCCGGCGTCACTTCGGTGGGCGCGACCGGGCCGCTCGCGTTCATGGGCACCGTGGCGACGCGTTGCACTTCAATGTCGTCTTCGCCGATCACGCCCGAGGGCGGCTTCATCGCAGCCAGGGCTCCGGCAGGGCGCGTTGCACCCTCGACGTAGAGGAACGCGATCTTCGTTCCATCGGGAGAAAACGCAGGTTGTTTCTGATAGCCCCTCGACTCGGTGAGCCGCCGCGCCGCGCTGCCATCGAGCCGCGACAAGTAAAGATCCATCTGGTCGCCGGGCGCCGCACAGTCAGAGAAGAAGGCCAAAGCCTTCGAGTCCGGTTCCCATAGGATGTCGTTCTCGCGGCAATGCCCACTGGACTTGGTCGCTGCGGTGACGCGCGTTGCGTTCTTCAAATTGTCGATGGGGGCAAGCCAGATTTCACCGCCTCCGCGCGGACCTTCAATCCACGCCAGCCGCTTGCCATCCGGCGCCACCGCCACCTGGCTCACATTGCGCCCGCGATTCAGGTTGTTCAGCACTTCTTCTACATGGGCCGGGTCTGTCGCGGCGCTCTGCGCAGCCGCACCTGCGCCGGCCATCGACAGCATCGCGAGCGAAAGGCAGAGGGTAAACGAGGTTGTGGAGCGCAGGGTTGGTCGCAGGGCAGGTAGAAGCATGCGGAAATGGTATCAGCCGCAAATCGATGCTTTGGCTGAGGAACAGGTTAAGCCGGAGGCGTCCATCCCATCCAGTCCAGAATCCATTTCCAGGTATTGTCCTGCGTCCGATCGGCCAACGCCAGCGGCTGCGGCAACGTTTTTTTCGAATACGCAACCGACTTGCCCGCATAGCCCGCCACCAGCTGCTTGAAGACCCGCCCTTGTTCTTTTACCTTGCCGTCATTGGTGAGCAGTCCCAGAGTGTATTCCAGCGGATTGAACTCGAATCTGCGATCCACATCGTGGCTGTCCCAGTAGGTAAACCAATTCACGCCCTCGTCGATGCCGGCGAGTACGGCTTTCTCCAGCCATTCTGTCTGGCCTTTCTCCGGCAACTCCTTGATGCAGGTATTGAACTCGCCCACCCACACCGGCTTTTCCTGCGAGCCCGCGTACGAACGGATCAGCGCCGCCATCCCGGCCATGATCCGCACGCTGGGAGGATCCATCGCTCCGCCGTACTTTACCGCCTCGCTCCAGTAGGGATAGCAATGGGTGACCGGGAAGCGTGCTGCTGCGAGCGCCTCCTGCGAAAACGTGTCGCGCGTGAACCATGGCCGATGATCGAGCCCGTTAATGTGCAGGCCATCGGGCAATACCTCGTACATCAGCGCGAACATCTTCTTCATCCACGCGTCGCCTGCGGGAATCGGCCCTTGCCAGCATGTGGTCAGCTCATTGCCGAAATCGAATCCGATGACATTTGTATGGGGCTTGAGCGTTCGTCCCACCTCGCGCACGTAAAGTTCCTGCGCACTCTGCATTGCGGGGTCGGTGTAGAACCCGTCGCTGAGCCGATTGAACGATGGCAAAAAGAACCATCCGCTCAGCTGCCCGGTAAACATCGTCACCAGCGCATCCAGATGGCGCTCGCTCATCAGGGTGATCAGCTGATCGAGCCGATCGAGGTGCGCCGGGCTCACCCATTTTGGATTGGGCTGAAAAAAAGGCCACACCAGCATGATGCGCATGTGGTCGGCGCCCAGCGCCGCAATCGCGTCGAGATCGCGCCGGATCGGATCGGGATTCCAGTCGTTCCAGCAGAAATACCAGTTGTGCGACGGCGTGTAGTTCACGCCAAATCGATGTCGGTTGAGATTCAGATCAGGCCCTGAGGACCCCAGCCCGCTCGCAGCTCCATTTGCTCGGGCCGCCACAACTCCAGCTGTGACCGCGCCATTCTTCAAGAAGGTTCGTCTGTCCATTGCTCAATCCTCGCAACAGCCAAGACTACCGCTCCGGGGCAAGGGCACCCTAGTTGGCGAGGCCTTCATGATCCTTCTCTGTGTCGTTCGTCGTACGACTCGCTGCGTCTCAGCTTGCGGCTGCACGGATCGCGAGCAGCTTCTGCAGTAGCGGTTTCAGAAGCTTCAAATCCAGCGCGTTCGCGCCATCCGACTTCGCATGCGCCGGGTCGTCGTGGACTTCGAGGAACAGGCCATCAATCCCCGCGGCGACGGCCGCCCGCGCTAGTAGCGGAATAAACTCCGGCTGCCCGCCGCTCACGCCATTGGCCGCCGAAGGCTGCTGCACGGAGTGCGTTCCGTCAAATAGCACCGGCGCCATCTCGCGCATGATGGCCAACGAGCGGAAATCGACCACAAGATTGTTGTAGCCGAAGCTGGCGCCGCGTTCGGTCAGAAACACGCGGTCATTGCCCGTCGAACGCACCTTTTCGACCGGGTGCGTCATGTCTCCGGGCGCCACAAACTGCCCCTTCTTAATATTGACGGCGCGTCCGGTCTTGCCGGCCGCCACAAGCAGGTCGGTCTGCCGGCACAAAAACGCCGGAATCTGCAAGACGTCCACGGCCTCGGCCGCCACTTCGCAATGTGTCGGCTCGTGTACGTCGGTCAATACCGGCAGTCCTGTATCTTTCGCGAGCCGCCCCAGAATACGCGTGCCTTCCAGCAGTCCCGGCCCCCGGAAACTCTTCACGCTAGTCCGGTTCCCCTTGTCGTAACTCGCCTTGAAGATGTAGGGGATTCCAAGATCGGCGGCGATGCGCTGGATGGCTTCGGCCATCGTGCGGACGTGGTGCTCCGACTCGATCACGCAAGGGCCTGCAATCAAAAACAACCGTTTCGCGCCAATGTGTACGGGACCGATTTCGAACGAGGATCTCACGGGTTTGATTGTACGGCCAATGATGTGTGGCCAATGATGTGTGGCCAATGATGTGCCCGTCAGCCCGCCCAACTTGGACCGGCCCGCCGCCGGCAGATCAAGAAAATCGACCCGCGCGAATCCTTTTTCGCCGGGCAGCGCTCCTGCCCAGTAGAGGGACAATCATGCCGACCGCAGCAACCACGACCATCTCCCTCGCAATCTGGTGTGCTTGCATGCCGAAGGACGCCGGGCGCAACTGGTTGACGTGCGTTCGGCCACGGAATTTGCGGCGGGACTTCTTCCCGGCGCCGTCAATATTCCGAGTATTCCGGGTCACGGCGGAAAAGGCAGGCCCGCCGGTTTGCCTCGACAACTTTCTTCTTGATGTGGGAGATGCCCCATCGCCCTGAGCGAGGCCGACAGGGCAGGAAGCGACCAGGCAGCCCATCGTTGCCTGATTCACGCCACGCTGATCCACGCTTGTAGCCGCCTGAGGGCAGCTGTAATCCTGCCGGACGCAAAAAAGAAAGGCCCCGAGCCGGGTCGGCGCGGGGCACTTTTCAAACAAGACGTTCAGGAGAGAAGAATCTGCGGCAAAGGCCCGCACTGGTTCTCTTACACGCTCGAACGAGGGCGTGGATGCGCCTGCGCAACGTTGCGAGTCTTGCGCATCCCGCGCTTAGGCCAAAATGCGCTGTTCCGCGCGTACGCGCGACCACTCCCACAGCGCCCGCTCGAGCGCATGCAACGGTGTGGCGCCAGGCAAATCGCTTTGCGGCTTCACCAGCCCGCGCTCCGCCAGCCGGCGGCAGAAGGCGACGTACTCGGCGTAAAACTCCACGTCGTGCCGCGCATGTCCCAGGGCCTCGAGGGTACGAAAGTCGAGAACGTTATATTTCTCCGGGTCGATGGCCGCAAGAATAGCCGATGCAACAGCCAGGTCCACGCCGCGTAGCTCCATCAGCGCCTCTACCGCCTGACGCGTCGAGCTGGCGGGAGATGCCGCCACTGCCAGCACGCGCCGGATATTGGCTTCACTGTTGGCGATCAGGAAGTGCACCACGCGCTCCGACTTCCAACGCACGATGTCTTCAAGGTTCGCGAGCGAATATTCGCCTGCGCGAATCGCTGCACCAGCCGCATAGGCCACTTGCTCCAGTTCGTGCTCCCGCTCGCCGGCCTTTTGCCAGCATTGTTGGGCATATTGCTGTAGCTCGGATTCATCCGGTTGTAGTTCAAACTGCGCCATCGTGAAGCTCCCTCTTGCCCATCATAAAAACCTTGTCACCATAGGCCCGCGAAAATTCCATTGTCAATAGGCGTCCATCACAGCTCCATTACTTGTCGGACACCCGTATACAAACTGAAAGGTGACGCCCCTCACCAAAAGGTAGGAGAGCGTGTGCGCGAACCATGTCTCAGATGCAGCTGATCAAGACAGAGGTTGCTGGTGCATTTTGGAAAAAGAGTTTTGAGCCGTGGCTCTGGCTTGGTTTAACGCTCTCGACGAGCGAGCCACGCCGGTCTTCTGCCGGCAGACGCAACTTGGCTTCTTTCGCCTTCTCACGACCGATGCAATCATGGGACGCGAAATACTGACTCAGCGCGACTGCTGGTCACTCTATGCGCGCTGGCTGGCCGGCCGGCGGTCGGGCCCAGGAGCAGTCGGAACCGCCCGGTATCCAGGAGACCTTGCGCGCACGCACGATGGTCAAAGAGCCAGCTCCCAAGACCTGGATGGACGCTTATCTGGCTGCGTTTGCCGAAGCTGCCGAGTTGACGCTGGTCACCCTCGACAAGTCGCTGGCGGCAAAGAACAAAGGGGCAGTGCTTCTGGATTAGCGAGCCCTGCTGCGGCTCACAGGCAAAGCTTCAGCCGCGGCTTCTACTGCACCGTAGTTGCAACGGAATTCACCCGCTCGTTGGCTCGCTCTACCCGGCTCTTGTAGCTCGCATCGACGAACGCCTGGAACAGGGGATGCGGCTCGAGCGGCTTCGACTTGAATTCCGGATGAAACTGGCAACCCAGAAAATAGGGGTGCCCTGGAATTTCGACGATCTCGACGTAGGTGGCGTCGGGCGTGGTGCCCGTAATCTGCAAACCGCCTCCGGTCAGCAGCGCCTCATACTCGCGGTTGAACTCGTAGCGGTGCCGATGGCGTTCGCTGATCTCCGTTGCGCCGTACGCGCGATAGGCCAGAGAATCTTCCTGCAGTACGCAGGTCCAGGCGCCCAGGCGCATGGTGCCGCCCATCTCTTCAACACCCAGCAGTTCGCGCAACTTATAGATGATGCGGTGCTGGCTGGCCGGATCGAACTCGCTTGAGTTGGCGTCTTTCAGTCCGCACACGTTGCGCGCAAACTCGATACACGCGGTCTGCATGCCGAGGCAGATGCCGAAATACGGCACCTTCTTCTCGCGCGCAAACTTGATCGCGTTCAACATGCCTTCGATGCCGCGCTTGCCGAAGCCGCCCGGGACCAGGATTCCGTCGAACCCCTCCAGCTGCGATTCGTAGCTGGTATCTTCCGGTGTCTTCGATTCCAGCCCTTCGGCCTCGATCCAGGTCACATTCAGCTTCAGGCTGCGGGCTGCCGCGCCGTGCGTCAAAGCTTCTTTCAGCGACTTGTAGCTGTCTTCATATTCCACATACTTGCCGACAATGGCGATCGAGACTTCGTCCTTCGGGTTCTTGCAACGATCGACCAGGTCATGCCACTTGCTCAGGTCGGCTTCGGGAGCTTCTTTGTGCAGATATTTGAGGATCAGCGCGTCCACACCTTCCAGTGCAAAGCCCAGGGGAACCTCGTAGATGGTCGGCACCGTTTTCGCACCAATCACTGCGCGGTCTTCCACGTTGCAGAACGCTGCAATCTTCTGCTTGATCTCCCGGCTCAGCGGCCGGTCACTGCGGCACAACAGCACGTCGGCCTGGATCCCGATGCCCAGCAGTTCCTTGACCGAGTGTTGTGTAGGCTTGGTCTTCAGCTCCTGCGCGGCAGCGATCCAAGGCACCAGGGTCAGGTGGACAAACACCGTGTTCTCGCGACCCAGTTCCTGGCGCATCTGGCGAATCGCCTCCAGAAACGGCAGCGATTCGATATCGCCCACGGTGCCGCCGATCTCCACGATCGTCACGTCTGCGCCGTTGGCCGAAACCTTGCGCATCGCATTCTTGATCTCGTTGGTCACGTGCGGAATCACCTGCACCGTTTTGCCCAGGTAGTCGCCGCGCCGTTCCTTCAGAATGATCTGCTCGTAGATGCGCCCGGTCGTCAGGTTGTTATCGCGCGAGAGGGGAGCATGCGTGAAGCGCTCGTAGTGTCCAAGGTCCAGGTCAGTCTCTGCGCCGTCGTCGGTCACAAATACTTCGCCGTGCTGAAACGGGGACATCGTTCCCGGATCGACGTTGAGATACGGGTCGAACTTCATCAGGTTTACGCGCAGGCCGCGGCTCTCAAGCAGGCAGCCGATCGACGCTGCTGCAAGGCCTTTACCTAAACTCGACACAACTCCGCCCGTCACAAAGACATACTTTGCCGACATCGCTGCAACCTCTGATTTGGATTGTGCTGATTGGACGTACCGGGTGGGCACAATCAAGTATGGCAGAGTCTGGAATCCCGATCCAAGCGAAAAATCATCGGGCCGTGCAAAACCGGGCACCGAATCCGGCAAACCCAGCTTCTGCAAAAACTTAATGCCTGCTTCATCCGGGCACACTGATTTCTGCGGGCCGCGGCTCCGCACGACGTGGTTGCGTTGACTTTTACCCCGCCGATTCTTAGAGTCAAGTCATTCGCCGCAGCGTCACCCACGCAAGAACCACCTTAGCCAACGAGTCGAAAGGGGTTTTGACGATGAAACGCACGACGGTCAGCCCGCAGTGTCTGCAGTCGGTCGAACGTCCGGCCGATACAAGATTTCATAAACTGCTTCTCGTGGTGGTCAGCGTTTGCGCGCTGATACTCTCTCCCGCCGCGTACTCCCAAGCCACGGGAAGTTTTGCGGGCAATGTTCTGGATAAATCGGGCGCAGGCATTCCCGGAGCCACCGTCGTGGCGACCTCGCAGAGCACCGGCGCCGCTCGAGGCACGAAGACCGATGCTGCGGGGCACTATCTCATCCCTCTTCTGACTGTCGGGACGTATACCGTCCGGGTCGATGCGGCGGGCTTTCAGAGCGCCGAATCCAAAGATCTGCGGCTGCAGGTAGATGAAGCCCGCGAGCTCGATTTTTCGATCGTGCCGGCGACCGTTGTCACCACTGTGGCTGTCAGCGGCGATGCGGTCGCTGTCGAGACCGCCAATTCCTCCCTCGGCCAGGTGATCACCTCGCAGCAGGTCGCGCAGCTGCCCTTGAACGGCCGCGATTTTGTCCAGCTCGCGACGCTCACCGCCGGCGCCACCGCAGAGACCAACCCCAACAGCTTTTTCACCTCTGGCAGCGACAGCGAGGTGGCGGCTCGAGGTTCGTTCTCGCTCTCGGTCGGCGGATCGCGCCCCAACAGCACCGATTGGATTCTGGACGGAGTCGACAACAACGAGCTGACCGCCGGCGGTATCGGCGTTTTTTCTTCGATCGACGACATTCAGGAATTCAAGGTCCTCACCTATACCTACTCGGCCGAATATGGCACCCGGGCCGGACCCACGGTGCTGGTGACCACCAAATCGGGGTCCAACGAGATTCACGGCTCTCTCTTTGAATTCGTGCGCAACACCGCTCTCGATGCCAAAAGTTATTTCGCGAGTTCGGTCGAAAAATTCAACTTGAACCAGTTCGGCGGCTCCGTCGGCGGCCCCATTCGCAAGAACAAGACGTTCTGGTTTGTCGACGGCGAACAAAAATATCAACGCCACGGTATTCCGTTTGCAGGTCTCGTGCCTTCGCTGGCCATGCGCAGTGGTGATTTCTCCGCCGACGCTTTCGGTAATCCTGCCTCGGGTCTGGCCATCGTCAACCCCAACATGATCGGCGCATCCACCAGCCCGGCTACTTATCCCAATGTGTATTTCCAGTGCGACGATGCGGGGAATCCCCTGCCCGCCAATGCGGACGGAAGCCAGGCCCAGGGCACTCCCTGCAACAAGATTCCTACCGGCCTGATCAACAACATCGGTCAGGCCATGATGAACGTCTACCCTGCGCCGAACGCGAGCAACGCCAGCTCCGGCTACAACTACGTCAACCAGCCCGTGCGCACTCTCGACGAAACCAAGTTCGACGGGCGGCTCGATCACACGCTCTCTGGCAAAGACAATCTCTTCGCCCGTTTCAGCTATGACCAGGCGTTCTCGTTTGTGCCTGGCGGCGGACCCGGACTGGCCGAGTCCAATGCCTTCGGCAGCAATGAGCGGATCATCAACCACGCGCGTAACATCGCCCTTGGCGAGACGCACGTGTTCTCCGCGGCGATGGTCAACCAGGCCAGCTTCGGTTACAACCGCATCTTCGACTACATCGCTTCGCAGGGGAACGGCACCTGCGCCTCCGCTAACCTCGTGCCGGGTGGAATTCCCGGCGCCAATCTCGGATGCCCCAGTGGAACGTGTGTTCCCGGGGCCTACAGCTGCGGCCTGGTGTCCACCATCGTTGCGGGCGGCTACTGGGCATTGGGCGATCGCGGCTATTCTCCCTTCCAGGGCGGAACGAATATCTACTCGTTCAAAGACTCGCTCGATCTCGTCCGTCACAAGCACGAATTCAGGATGGGGCTCGACTTCCGCGACAACCAGATGAACGTGGGCACAGAGGCGTTTCAAGATGGCTTCTGGATCATCGGCAACGGCGGAAATTTTTCGGGATTGAGCAGCGCCAACGTCGGCGGCAATCCAGAGGCAGATCTTTTGCTGGGCATCACCGGCCTGGCCATTCACGATCAGACCTTCGACGGCCCCGTGACCGGCCGCCGCTGGAAGATCTACCGGCCTTTCATCGAAGACGATTGGAGAGTCACACCCGCTCTCACGTTGAATCTCGGCCTGGCGTGGGATATGACCACGCCGATTACAGAAGAAGCGGGGCGCATGGCCAACTATGTTCCCGCCACCGGGCAGTTGCTGATCGCGAATCAAAACGGCGTCAGCTCCTCAGCCGGCGTCAACATGGATTGGACCGCCCTCGAACCGCGTGTCGGCGCAACCTGGAAAGTTTTTGGCAGCGAGAAGACCGTCCTTCGCGGTGGTTTCGCGCTGTTTCACGACTCTTCGTGGAGCCAGGGCGCGCAAGGCCTGTGGCAGAACCCTCCGTTTCTCGGCGAGTCCGATGCTTTTACCTCCGCAGGCTGTGCCTTCGCAACTTCTTACTGCGCAGCGACGCTGGGACAGTCACCGTCCGCCATCAGTCTTTCCAGCGGATTTCAGGCCATTCCCGCGCCGCCCACCGCAGCCACATTTACCGGCTCGTTCTATACCGAGCCAACCAACCTGAAGCTCGGTCGCGTGCGGCAGTACAACGTGGACATCGAACACCAGCTCCCCGGCAATCTTGTGCTCACCGCGGGGTATGCGGGTTCGCGCGGTAACCATGTCCTGGTCGCCGGCAACGACGAGAACACGGGAAGCCCTTCGGCGTGCGGCACAGTCGCCAATTACACGCTAGGTTGTCTTGCCGGCGGCGCACCCTACGTGCCGCCCTATGGAACCTTCGACACGATCCTGCTGTTCGGCGACGTGGGCAAAACCAATTACGATTCGCTGCAAATCAAAGCGGAAACAAAGACACCCAAGTACGGACTCTATGCTCTGTTCGCCTACACCTACTCGCACACCTATGACAATGGATTGTCCGATGGCCTGGGTTCAGAGTTGAGCGCGCCGTTCTTTCCGCTGCCCAACTGGGAGAGCCTCGATTGGGCTTTGTCGCAGATCAATCTCAATCACAGCTTTACCGGCAGCGTTATCTACGACCTGCCTTTCGGACGCGGAAAGCAATTCGGCAATGGTTGGAACGACGCGACGAACGCAATTGTCGGGGACTGGCAGTTGACGCTCATCGAAAGAGTTTCTTCGGGATTTCCCGTGCCCCTGATCGACAGCAACAACCAGTCCGGCTCGTTCTTCCAGAATGGCGGCAACGGAAACAACTGGAACCGGCCGGACAGGGTCGCTGGCTGCAACGCCTATAGCGCCAACCACAGCAAGCTGCAATGGATCAACGACGCCTGCTTCACTGTGCCTGTTGCCGGGGAGTTGGGCAACGCCTCGCGTGTTCCCGTCGTCGGACCTGACTTCGTCAATACCGATTTCTCAGTCATCAAGCAGTTCGCGCTGTCTCGCGAAGGAATGGGATTGAACTTCCGCGCCGAGTTCTTCAACCTCTTCAATCACGCGCAGTTTGGTTCGCCGGTGAACGATATCAGCCTGCTTGGATCGGGATTCGGCGCTGTCAACTCTACGGTCAACAATCCTCGCCTGGTGCAGCTGGCCCTTAAGCTCACGTTCTGAAAGCCTACGGGGCCGGAGGCTGACTTCTCCGGCCTTGCGCGGCATTGTTGCAGGGGCGTGAATACGCGCGACGCCGCCCGTGCCCAGACTCCGCAGGCGCGCACGGGCGAGGCGCGGAACAATACTTCGAGTTAGACCAACTTTGTAGTCCCTGCATAGATAACAGCGTCTGCTGCATGCCGCTCGCGCCGTTTCGCAGTCCTTGAGAAGATAGTTCTTGAGGATCGAATTCCGACATGAGCCGTTCAAAAGCAGCAAACCTCCCCACGTCGGTCCGCAATCTTCCTGTTCTCTTGATTGCTTGCCTTGCCGCGTCCCCCGTTGCCATCGCTCAACAACCGTCCTGCCTGCGCGTCGACGGAAATATCACTGATTCGAGCGGTGCCGTGATCGCCGCAGCCCAGATTGCAGGCGCCAACAACCAGACAACCACAACCGACGCAGCCGGCCATTTCGTTCTGGCTTGTGCTGTGCCGGGAACAATCACAGTCCAGGCCAACGGCTTTGCGCCGGGAACCGCGCAGGTGACCCCATCGCCCAATGGAACCTTGCATCTCGACATTCACCTCGAGGTCGCTGCGGTTGAAGACAGCGTCCAGGTGAACGCCGACGCCACCACGATGGACACCGAATCGGGGCCTTCGACCACCACGCTGAGCACCAACGAAGTGCTGCAGCTTCCCGACGATCCCGACGACCTTCTGCAGCAGCTGCAGTTGCTGGCCGCAGCAGGCGGTGGCGGCGCGTCCGGCGCAACCGTAGTCGTCGATGGCTTTCAGAACGGCAGCACGATGCCGCCGAAGAGTTCTATCGCTTCGATCCGCATCAATCCCGATCCGATTTCGCCCGAATACGAGAAGCCCGATGCCGAAGGCGGTGGTCGCATTGAGATCACCACTAAGCCTGGCTCCGACAGCTATCACGGTGCGCTGTTCTTTACCGACAGCGATTCGAGCTTTAATGCTACCGATGCGTTTTCGGTAACGGCAACGCCGGCCGGGAAGCGACGCTACGGCTTCGAACTGGGTGGACCAATCGCCTCGAACAAAAGTAGCTTTGCCCTGGCGCTGGAGAAGCGCGACATCGATGAATTCAACGTGGTGAACGCGCTGACGCTCGACGCGAATCAGAACCAGGTGGCGGAGCACGACACGGTGGCTGCACCGCAGCGCCTCTGGATCGGCTCGGCGCGCGCCGACTGGATGATCACGGATAAGAACATGGTGGCGGTCTCGTACGCCGCACGCGTGAATGATCTCGGCAATCAGGGCATCGGTGGACTTGTGCTGCCCGAAGCGGGCTATTCAGGCCGCCTGGCCGAATATGACCTGCGCTTGAGCGACACTTACACAATCAATACGAACATGCTGCACGAGACCCACGTTGGCTATACGTGGAAGCGCACCGCGCAGATCCCCAACTCCACCGCTCCGGCGCTCCAGGTGGCAGGCTACTTCGACGGCGGCGGCGCAACCAGCCAGAACCTGAATAATCGCGAGCGCGATCTCGAAGTCGATGACGACGTGATGATGACGCGTGGCCCACACTCATTCAAGTTTGGCGCGCAATCGCTCGGCATTCTTGTACACGCCTACGATCCCGACACGTTCAACGGCGCGTATGTCTTTGGCGGCGGTAGCGCACCGGTCCTCGACTCCAGCAACGATCCAACCGGCGCCACGGCCACGATTACACCGATCGAGCAATATCGCCGCGCGCTGCTGAACCTTGCGGGTGGAACGCCCACAACCTACCAGGTGACCTCGGGCAACCCGCTGGTTCCCTATACACAGTGGCGTCTCGCGCTCTATGGCGAAGACACGGTCAAGCTACCGCACCGGCTTATGGCCACGGCCGGTGTGCGCTATGCGTTCCAGACCACCCCAAGCACGTTTGCCAACGTCGGTCCGCGGCTTGGCCTGGCCTGGGCGCCCGACAGGGATTCGAAGTGGTCGATTCATTTGCGTGCCGGTATCTTCAACATGCCGATCGATAGCAGCGATGCTGCGGAGGCGTATCGGCTCAACGGCGCGCGCCAGCAGCAGGCCGTGGTCTATGCGCCCGGTTATGGTGATCCGCTTACGCCGATTCCGGGGTCGATTCAAGTAAGCAACATGTGGCAGTTCACGCCGGCTTTCGAGCAGATTCCTGTTTCTGAATTCGCTCTGGCCATCGAGCGCGACCTGCCTCATCACTGGCATCCATCGGTCTGGTATACGGAGTACGCCGCATGGGGAGATCCGCGCACGGTCAACATCAATGCGCCGCTGGTTGCCGCCAGCAGCGGGGCGCCGCCCGATCCCAGCGCGGCATTACTCGCACCGCGGCCGGGAACACCGAATCTCAATGTTTTTGAGTTTCAGAACTCCGCGCACTCTCGCGGCGGCGTTCTGTGGATGGGCCTCGATCAGAAAGGCGCCAAGCACTGGACACTTAGCCTGGGCTACTGGGGCGTTCACTTCCACACCGACAGCGCTACGCCGCAGTCCAGTTACAGCAAAGTGGGCGAGGCGGGGCGGGCCGACTGGCAGTCGAGCGGCGCGCTCTTCGAGAACGACCTCAAATTTCCCTACAAGATCGAGCTATCGACCGAGGCGTATTGGCATTACGGAGCGCCGTACAACATCACCACGGGGACCGATGACAACGGCGACGGCATGTTCAACGACCGGCCTTCGTTTGCTTCGGGCGCCGGCGATGGAATCTATGCAACGTCGTTTGGGTCGATGACGACCAACGTAGTGAACGGCGACGTGCCACGCGATCTGGGAACCATGCCCACGATCGTGCACGCCTACTCGAATCTAAGTCGTGCGTTCAATCTCGGTTCTGCAAAGGATCATCCGCGGACGCTGACCCTTAATGCACGCGCAGCCAACCTGTTCAACCACACAAACGTGACCGCCGTGGGCACGGTGGTCTCCTCGCCAAGCCTGGGAGAAGGGCTCGCTGCCGAGGCGGCTCGCCGCGTCGAACTTGGGGCGCGGTTCGCGTTCTAACAAAGGTCCGGGGCAAGCTGGCCGCGGCGCGCCCAGCACACCGATGGGCCTACATTTCCCTGACGAAGAGGGCGGTTGAGCTGCCGTCTTTCGCAGCGCCCACCACGCGTACGTGGTCACCCTTCGACGCTTGGAATTTGGCTCCGCTCACCGCTCCGGCACCAGCTTCGACGATCGTATCGCCGGTGAGCGCGAAGCTCTTGACTGCGCCCGATTCATCGCGAATCGAAAGAGAACGATGGTTCTCGAACTGAGTCACGGTTCCGGTCATCGCCGTAAACGGTCCTGTCCCCAGGCTCCGAAGGGCGACGGCTGTCCGGGTATCGCTTCCGCCAAAGTAGAAGACCACGACGTAGGCGCCGCCCTTCTTGAATTCATCCGGCGAAGTGGTATCGACGAGCAGTTTCTTGTCGACCGCCAACGACACCTTCTGGTTGATCATGTCTTTGAAGGTTCCTTGCGAACCGCTGTCGAGAAACATGGTAATCGTCTTGCTCGTGGGATCGACCGAGCTCACGGTTCCGGTCAACGCGTGAACCACTTCCTGTGCCAAGGCTGCGCGACAGGAAAAACCAAGGCAAAGTGCAAAGGCAAGACAGGACACGACTCGTCTCAACATAAATTCCCCCTGTTGGTAGATGAATGTGGACCTACCGCGGTCCAAAGTAGGTGCGGACAGTATACTCCGGAAGTTTGTGAGACGAAGAGCGGCGCGCGCACAACAGTCTCTGCGAGTGCCCTAAATGCTGGTCAGATCGTCGATTACGGCATGTCCGTGTGCGTTCTCAACCGGCGCATTGCCTTCGCGAACCACGAGGCGTGTCGCGCAGCCCGCTGCGTGAGCCGCATCCAGCTCGCGTACCGCATCGGAAAAGAACAACACTTCGGCGGGAGGCGTATCTAACTGTGCCGCGATCGTCGCATAACTCGCTCGCTCTGACTTAGCTCCGGCCCGCGTGTCGAAATAGCCGGAGATAAGTGGCGTTAAGTCGCCATAACTGGAGTGCCGGAATAACAGCTGTTGCGCCTCGACCGAGCCCGAAGAGTAGATGGCAACTTTGCCAGTTGCGGCCCAGCGTGTGAACGCTTCGGGCACATCGGCAAATAGCGTGCCCTTCAGTGCGCCGCGCTCAAATCCGGTCTTCCAGATCTTGCCCGACAGCGCCTTGAGCGCTGTCGATTTGCGATCGCGGTCCATCAGCCAGACAAGATAGACCATCGCATCGAGCCGGAACCGCAGTGTCTCCACTTCTTCTGGTCGAGTCACCTGCGGCAGCCGCGGAATGCCCTCGGCGGCTTCGGCGCGATTCTCTGCGGCAAGCAACATCAAGTCGGCACGGACAGATTCATCGCCCGCGCTTCTCTTCAAGAAAAGCTCAAAATGCGTGCGGGCATAGGGAAAGAGCTGATCGGTGACCAGCGACAGGGGCGCAACGGTGCCTTCTACATCGAGAAGATAGATGCGCGGCCCGCGAGCTGTCATGCGGAGATCGTGGTGTGCACGCGTGATCCGAGATAGTCCGGCCCGAAGCATAGGGGCTGATATCTTTGGTCGACTCCGGAGTTGGTGTAGCTCGGTGTCCAACCCGTCGTGTCCTGGAACCATCGGATGGCGCGGATTCGGCGGTCTTCGCAGAGCGTGAACCAATGCGTCGCGCCGCGCGGGACGCGCAGCATGTCGCCCGGCCCAACCTCGATCGACGCGACCTGGCCGTTGATGTTGAGGAAAAAGATTCCGCGGCCCACAAGAATAAAGCGCACTTCGTCTTCAGAGTGGGTGTGCTCTTTATCGAATTTCGCCAGCATGGATTCGAGGTTCGGTGTTGCAGGGTTCACGTCGATCACGTCGGCCGTGACATAGCCGCCAAGCCGCTTCATTGCATCGATTTCTTCGGCGTACGCAGCGAGCACCTGCTCGGCGCTCGCATCAGGTCCCACGCGGTCCAGGCTCCAGCGCTCGTAGTCGATGCCCAGCGGAGCAAGAGCCGCGGCAACTGCGCCATCTGATTCGATACGGGTGTCTTGCGGTGGGAAGCGAAGAACAGCCATCATGCGCTCCTTGCGGTCTTAGAAAAAGCTGATCGCGCGCCGAAGTTATTCGAGGATGTCGGGCAAGACCGGCTGACCCGCGGCGTAGAGACGCCTGCCTTCAACCTCGAACAGAAATTCGAGCGCCTCCAGATGGCGCCGCGCCTCGGCTACCGACTGACCCCAAGTATAAAGCCCGTGACGGCTCAGCAGCACGCCATGCGCGTGCGGATAGAGCAGCAGAGTCGATGCGAGCGAGGCCGAGAGAGCTCCGTAGTCCTGGGTGTTTTCGAGGATCGGGACCTGCTCCAGGTGAGCGTGCGTCGTCACGCCTGAAAGTGCCTTCAGCAACTCGTAGCCTTCGATCGCGAAGTAGCCTTGCACGGCGAAGCGCCCAGACAGCAGCGTGTTCCAGATCGTGTGCACATGCAGGATGGCGTGCACCTCGGGACGATCGCGATAGATCCCGGCGTGCAGCCCGGTCTCCGCCGAAGACTTGCCGTCTCCTGCGACGAGCCGGCCTTCAAAGTCCACGTCGAGCAGATCGGCCGGCGTAAGAGCTCCCTTGTCGAGCCCGGTGGCGGTGATGCGGATGTGGTCGCCGACACGCACGCTGAAATTGCCGCTGGTAGCCGGGACCCAGCCGCGATGCGCGCACCAGCGCGCCGCAGCGCAAAGCGCTTCGATCTCGGCTGTCGAAGGGTCCAAACGCGGTGAGGAAGCCATCGATGTGAAGTGTATCAATCGGCTGTCGCCTCTCTTTTACCAAAGGCCCGCTTCTACAATGAATGCTTGCTGATCGAAGCCCAAGGCGATCGACTCGACGTAGTGCTGGTTTCTCCGCGCAATCCTCTGAACATTGGTGCGGCAGCCCGCGCCATGGCAAATTTCGGCTTTACGCGCCTGTGCGTGGTGGCGCCGTTTGCGGAGCACTGGCGCGAAGCACGATCGGCAGTCGGCGCGCCCGACGTGCTGCAGCGCGCGCAGGAGTACGCAACGCTGTCTGAAGCGCTGGCCGACTGCACCCTGGCGATCGGCACCGGCACCCAAACACATCGCAAGCCAGACCAGCCGATTGTGCCGCTTCCTGCAGTCGTGCCTCGCATCGCCGAAGCGGCGGCTGGCGCCGGGCGCATTGCCCTCGTCTTTGGTTCAGAGAAGCATGGCTTGACGCGCAACGACCTCGCACTCTGCCATCTGCTGGTCGAGATTCCAACCGATCCCCGCCAGCCGTCGATGAACCTGGGCCAGGCCGTGGCGGTGTGTCTCTACGAGCTTGCACGCGCAGAACCGGTCGTCGCGACAGCTGCTGTCCCGGCCGTGAATCGAGCTGCAACCTCCGGCGCGCTCGATCGGCTTGCGGGGGTGACAGAAGAGGTGATGGCGGCCTCGGGCTACTCCCCACGGGACCTGCAGGCAGCTAACCGCCACGACCTGCAGGTGATGCTGCGTCGCCTTCACTGGACCGAAGCCGATGCGACGCGCACCCTGGGCTTGTTCCGGCGGGTTCTATGGCGGCTCAGGCATCCTGGATCCTCGACCGCCGAGACACGTCGGTAACACGCGTTCATCCGATTCCAACGTAAGCCGTTGCGCAGCGCCTGATAAAGTTTGGACAAAGGCCAGAACCTTCATGAGGCGCTTCCCCCTTCTCCGATTTATCGCAGAGATTTGTCTGCTTGCTGCCGGGCTTTCGGCGGCGGCACAAGCCCCTGCATCGGGCACGGCCCAGCCCGTCGCCGAGCCTTCGCAGGCCTCGGGAGTGTCAACACCTCCGCAGGACGATACGGTCCAGACCACGGCAACGCCCTCGACTCCGGCAGCACCTGCCGACGCGGTACCCCAGTCCGCTCCAACAGCGCCTGCACCTGCGGACGCCGCACCGCAGCAGCCTGCGCCGGCTCAGCCCAGTCCCGACGCGACGCCCGTGCCTACAACCCAAGAACCAGCGCAAGAGCCCACACCGGCTGCCGCCCAGGAACCCACGCCAAATGCGGCGCAAGAACCAACCGCGTCCGACGCCAAGGACTCTGGCGCCGGAGCGATCACAGAAGATGAGCTGAAGCAGTCTCTGGTGGGAAAGACTCTTTACCTGCGCGGCGGCTATCTCGACAATTCCCTGAGCTTCGACGAGCACGGAAAGCTGATTGGCCACTCTCCGCAGGGCTCGTACACCTTGAACCTCGTGGTGATCGACAAGGTGCATCTCTCCAAGCACAAAGCGGAGCTGACCGGGAGTCGCTATGGTCTCCATTTTCTCGGCGCACGTCCCGACGAAGATCCGACCAAGGCCGTCGACAAGGTGCGCATCACGCCCAAGAAAAAGGTTGTGAAGATCACCATCGATCGCGAGTTGGTGGTGACGCCCAAAAAGAAGAAGGCGAAGAAAGGCGAGGAGCCTGCCACGAACCCCGCGACGACCGCCAGCGCTGCGACGTCCGCAACATCTGAGCTCAGCGATGCCGATCAGGCCAAAGCAGAGATGAACGCGGCGCCTGAGGCTGAACGTCCCGCTGATGCGGGAAGCGTGACCACGACCACTTCTCCAGCCCATGCCGCTCACCTGATGCGCGATGCCCTCGACCAGATTCTTGCGCAAGGACTCGACGACCGCATGATTGCCTCGATGCCGAGTTTCTGGAAGCTCTATTACGACGCAGTCGCCAAGCAGGCCGACTATAAGCCCGCCGATCCGGCGATCTATCGTCAGGGCAATGTAGATCAGAAGGCGAAATTGCTTTCGACCTTTGAGCCTGCCTCAAACGAGTACGCGCAGGCAAGCGGTGTTGCAGGCATGGCCTTGTATCATGCGGTGATTGGGCCTGACGGCAAACCTGCGGAGATTGTGGTCGGCCGTCCCATCGGCTTCGGCTTGGATGAGAGCGCCGCCGATACGATTCGCAAGGCAAACTTTCAGCCGGCCATGAAAGACGGTAAGCCGGTCGCCGTGGTGCTCGACCTCGTCGTACAATTCCGCATCTACTCCAAGCGCACCGATCAAGCGGCCAAGCCGGAGATCGATGCCACCTACTCCGGGCCTAAATTGCCAGGCCCCTACAGCGTGACGCATCCGTGAGCCAGAATTTCATCAAGCTGATCCAGAGCGGTTCCATCGATCAAGTGAACGTGGCGCTCGAAGGCGATCCTGCCCTGGCAGATTCGCGCGACCCGCAGGGTGTTTCGGCGCTGCTGTGGGCTGTGTACACCGGACAGACTGCTATTCGCGATCTGCTCTTGAAGAAGCGCGCCGAGATGGGGGTCGCGCTTGATGTTTTTGAATCGGCTGCAACCGGCAACGAAGCTCAGCTGCAGGCCATTCTCAGCCAGGATGCTTCGTCGGCACAGGTTTTTTCAGGCGATGGCTGGACTGCTCTGCATCTGGCTGCCGCGTTTGGAACTCCGCTGTCGGCCGCTGCACTGATCTTTCGCGGAGCGCGCGTCGATGCTGTCTCGCAGAATCCGCAGCGCAACCAGCCTCTGCATGCGGCGCTGGCGTTGGGCAGAGCTCCTTCGACTATTGAACTGCTGCTTGCCCATGGCGCCGATCCCAATGCGACGCAAACCGCCGGTTTTTCGGCGATCTTTTCTGCTGCCACGGCCAATCGCAAAGACCTGGCCGAACTGCTGATCAATCACGGCGCGAACCCGCACCTGGCCAACGATCAAGGCAAGACGCCTGCGGACTTTGCGCAGGAACGCGGCTATACCGACCTCGCCGCCTGGTTGAAAGCTCAACCAAAATAGTTCAGAAAAATTGATTCTACGAGCTTCGGTTGGGGGCTCCGGCTCACCGCCAGAGGGCCTTCGTCGGCAGGTTTACCCACGAGAAGGACAACGTCAAACAAACGCTCGGCGCGGGCAAGTCGATGTCAGACGCTCGTCTTACACTGCCGTACAGCTGTAAGACCACGTCTTACCCCCGTCTTACAGCGTCCAACACTTTCCGGTTCCACCGTCTGACGCGACCTTACCCGTCCGACCAGCCGCCGAGGCAGGCCCGACTTCCGGGGCCGAATCCACAAGCGCTTATCGGACAGTTCGCCCCATTCGATAGCATCCAACTAGCGTGCTCGTCTGGATCATCTCTCTTGCAAGCATCGTGGCAATGCTTGTGCGCCCCCGCAGGATTGGCGAAGCGTGGTGGATCGGCGCAGGCGCCATTCTCCTGGTTGCGACCCGTCTCGTCTCGTTCCATCGCGCGGCTCATGCGGTGCGCGATGGGCTCGACGTTTATCTCTTTCTTGCCGGCATGATGATCCTAGCGGAACTGGCCCGCGAAGAAGGCGTGTTCGACTGGGCCGCCGGACTGGCCGCGGCGCATGCACGAGGTTCCTCAAAACGGCTTTTTCTCTTGATCTATGGCGTGGGCGTGGTCGTAACAGCCCTGCTTTCGAACGATGCCACCGCCGTAGTACTCACCCCTGCGGTGCTCGCGGTGACACGGCGTGCGCGTGTTCGTCCCGAGCCTTACCTGCTGGCGTGCGCGTTCATCGCCAACGCCGCGAGTTTTGTCTTTCCGATTTCGAATCCTGCCAACCTGGTGGTGTTCGGGCGCTCGATTCCGCCGCTGGGCAACTGGCTCGCAATCTTCCTGCTGCCTTCGGTCGCCTCCATCGCAGTGACGTTTCTTTGCCTGTTCTGGTGCAAGCGCAGCGACCTGCGTCTCCCCATTGCGGCAGACTCGCAGCCGATGCCGTTGACGACTGAAGGCAAGCTCGCGCTGGCCGGGCTGCTGTTGGCAGCCGCTGCGCTCATTCTCTCGTCGGCCTTCGGGCTTGCCCTGGGAACGCCGACCTGCATTGCATCGGTCGTGGCTCTCCTGGTTGTGGCCTTCCGCAATCCGCGCATTGTGCCCAAAGTTGCCGCCGGCGTTGCGTGGTCCGTGCTTCCTTTGGTGGCCGGATTATTCGTGATCGTCGAAGCATTGGAGGGAGCCGGACTCTTGCGCGTTGGGTTGGCAGGACTCAACGCCCTTGCGCAAGCGCCCGCGTGGGCCGCCAAAGGCGTTTCGGCCTTCGCCGTCGCTCTGCTTTCGAATGGAATGAATAATCTTCCGGTGGGCCTGACGGCGGGCGCGGCGCTGCAGCAGGCCGGCCGCGCTCCGCTCATTGCGCATGCCGTGCTTCTTGGCGTCGATCTCGGCCCCAATCTCTCGGTCACAGGATCGCTCGCGACCATTCTGTGGCTGATTGCGCTACGCCGCGAACGAGCCGAGATTACCGCATGGGAGTTCATGAAGATCGGCCTGCTCGCCATGCCTCTCTCGCTGGGCGCAAGCCTGCTGGTCTTGTTTCGTTAAGTGGATTCCTTCGGCGCCGCCCACAACTCCACACGGTTGCCTTCAGGATCCGCGACCCATGCGAAGCGGCCATACGGAAGCTCTTCGCGCTTGGGATCGATTGAAACGCCTGCGTTGGCAAGTTGTGCCAGCAGCTCGTCGAGATCGTCGACGCATAGGTTGATCATCGCTTGCTGCGGTCCAGGGCCGAAGTACGCCGTGCCCTCAGGGAAGTGGGAAAAGACCGTCATTCCGGCGGAATTGGCGCCTTCAAAGATCATCGATCCATCGTCACCCTGCGGGATGCCGAAATGCTGGGCGTACCACGCCGACAATGCTTTCGGGTCGCGTGCCCGCAGAAAGACTCCGCCGATTCCTGTTGCCTTGGCCATTCTTACTCCTCCCGTCGGATCAAGTCTTCGAGCTTGTGTTTATGCTTGACCTCGCGCCCGGTGCGGGGCTGATCTGCAACAATACGCGAGGGTTTAGGTTGCCCTACGCGATCGCGCGCGTTGGCTTTCACCGCTTTGGTAGCAGAGAACTTGGCTGGCTTGCGTTTCGCCATGGCTAGGAAGAGTATGGAATAGTTTGGGCGCAAGCGAAAGACCTGTCTGTTTTCGGGGTCGAGGACGCGCCGCAGTAGAGAACCGAAACCTCGGCGAGAAATCGCCAGATGTGAAAAGAGTCGGAGTCGATGGAAGAGCGGGACTTTTTTAATGAGACAACGGAGGCGCGGACGCACATGCTGACGTGCCCCAAGTGCGGGCAGGCCGCCGAATACAAGGTGACCTGGGTGGTGCGGCGCAAGAAGCCGCAATTGCCGCGTCATGCAGACGAACGCGATCGAGCCAAGTTCGCCAAGGCGCAGTCTTACATGGTCCGACGCGACGACAAGTTGTCTTGCGCGAACGTGCGCTGTCGTAAGCCTTTCGAAATTACGTCGCTTCAATCCTTGGCTTTTCTCTCGGAATAAGCCCGGCTGCAAGGGGCAGCTTGCCTTGGGTTGAGAACGACGCGAGCTGGCGGTCCCCCGGCCGCATATGATTGAATCAAAAGAGAGGCGGCGAGAGCACAATCGGCTGCCTGGAGATCGAGAATGGCGAATCCTTTGCTCCCCCCTGAAGAACAGCATCTGACCCCCGCGCAGGTGGAAGCGCTGGACAAGCGGCGCGAACTGGGACACACGCTTCTGGTGATGGCGGGCCAGTTCACGGTGATTGCCACCGTGCTGCTGCTGTGGGTCGGTCAAGATTTGAGCTATTCGCCGGGTTGGGCGCACCCCATGTTTTATTACTTTGCGCTGGCCCTCTGCCTCATCCTGGGCTTCGGCCTGACTGGCCTGGTCTTGCGCAAGGGCACTCCGCGCATCGACTAACCCGGGCAGAAATCCAACAAATACAGCCGGTCAGGTATTCCTTGCAGGCGACGGCCCTGTCGGCGCTCGCCGAACGGTATAGCCTAGAATCTGCCGATGGTTGCTGCTTCCCCCATTGCGGTCCCGACGCGCCTGAGCGACAGCCACGGTCGCGTCATTCACGACCTCCGTGTTTCCATCACCGATCGCTGCAACTATAAGTGTGTTTATTGCCGGACCGGCGAGGTGGGTGCGCAGTATCCCGAACTTGCGATCGGCGAATATCTGCGCCTGATCCGGCTCTTTGTCGACCTCGGCATCGAAAAGGTGCGCCTCACGGGAGGTGAACCGCTGCTGCGCCGAGGCCTGGTCGACCTGGTGCGGGAACTGGCGCAGTTACGCACCCTCGCGGGCGGGCCTCTCGACCTGGCCCTGACCACCAATGGACATCTCCTTGAAGACCTGGCGCGGCCTCTGAAAGAAGCCGGCTTGCAACGTGTGACGGTAAGCATGGATGCCGTGGATGCCGGCAGCTTCGAACGCATCACTCGGGTGCCGGGCAGCTTCGATCAGGTGTTGCGGGGCGTACGGGCAGCGCGCGATGCCGGCCTCACGCCGCTGAAAATCAACTGCGTCCTTCTGCGCGGATTCAACGACGACCAGGTGGAGAGCTTCGCGCATTTCGCGCGCGCCGAAGATGTGGTGGTGCGGTTTATCGAATTCATGCCGCTCGAAGAGGGCCGCTTGTGGTCGCCGCAGATCGTGGTTCCGCTCAAGGAAATTGTCCAGCGAATCAGCCAGATTCTGCCCCTGAAGCAGCTTGTCCCCCGAGATGCCGGCGAGACCGCGCGGCGTTATGGCTTTGCCGATGGAAAAGGCGAGATCGGCATCATCGCGCCGGTAACCGAAGCCTTCTGCGGAGCCTGCAGCCGCGTCCGGCTCACTTCTGACGGCAAGATCAGGACCTGCCTCTTCTCCCAGATCGAGCACGATCTGTACGGGCGCATGCGGGCAGGCGAACGAGACCCCGAACTGCGTGCCTACATTGCGCAAATCGTGCAAGGCAAAGAGTCCCGGCACCATATTGGCGAGCCTGGTTTCCTCAAGCCCTCGCGGTCGATGGTCCACATCGGCGGCTAATCTCGTTCAAAAAAAACCATCGTCATGACTTTGGTGCAATTCGTGCCGGAGGCGCGGCAAACGTGTGACAGAATTCAAGTCAGGCGACATTCCCAGGTTCCCACAGAATGAATCTCACCTCGGAAAACCGGGTTCCGATTGACGACCTGCTTGTGTTTCACAAGCTGGCGCGGTCGCTCACCTCGAGCCGCGATCTGGATTCGATTTTGCGCACCATCCTGGAGCATATGGAGCGATTTATCGAGGCCGATCTGTGGAGCTTGCTGATGCTCGACGACAGCCAGGAAGAGCTCTATTACGCGATCGCTTCGGGCGGTGAAGAAGACGTACTGCGCGATCTGCGCGTCAAGGTCGGCGAGGGCGTTGCCGGCTGGGTGGTCGAACACGGAGAGACCCTCATTATTCCGGAGACGGAGGACGATCCGCGCTTGCTGAAAGACGGCGTGGAAAGGCTTAAGATCCGTTCGGTGATCGCCCTGCCTTTGAGGGGGCGGAAGGGCACACAGGGTGCGATTGAGATTCTCAATCCGCGCCAGGACCAACTTACCGATTACACCATCGCATTTCTGCACATTCTTGCCGATCATGCGGCCATCGCCATTGAGAATGCGCGCGACATGGCGCGCATTCAGCAGCTCACGATCACCGACGACACGACCGGCCTCTATAACGTGCGGCACCTCTACGACGTGCTGGGCAAGGAACTGGAGCGCTGCAACAAGGATCGGATTCCGGTGAGTCTCGCCTTTCTCGACCTCGACCGCTTCAAGCAGGTGAACGACGTGCACGGTCACCTGATCGGGAGCGAGCTGTTATCCCGCGCCGGCCAGCGGCTGCAGGAACTGAGCCGTCCGCAGGACCTCTGCTTTCGTTACGGCGGCGATGAGTTTGTGGTGGTGATGCCGGAGACGGGTGTGGAAGAAGCGCACGTCCTGGCGAGTGAAACGCATCGAGCCTTGATGGCCACGCGCTTTCACATGCGCGATCATCTCGATCTGAACGTCAGCGCGAGTGTCGGGTTGGCAACTGCGCCGGCTGACGGCACCACGATTCATACCATCATTGGCGCTGCCGATGCGCGCATGTACGGGGTAAAGACGGATGGGCGTGGACGGGTGCGCGGCGCGTAGGCTCTTGTCGTCACTGCTTGCGAATCAACTTATCCTCGGGCTCGTTGCCTTGCTTTTCGGCAATCTTCTCCAGCTGATTGCGCCAATCCAATGAATCGATAAAGGGACGCGATTCCCGCCATCCAGGCTCCACAATCACATGCAATTCGAGATAGACGCGGGTTCCCAGCAGCGATTCGATTTGCTTGCGCGCGCCAGTGCCGATCTCCTTCAGCTTTGCTCCACCTTTGCCGATCAGGATCGCCTTCTGCCCATCGCGCTCGCAATAGATGGCAGCCGCGATGCGCGTCAATGGAAGCTTCGCTCCAGCGCGTTGCTTCTTCGGTGACTCGGGCTGCACAGGCTCTTCATAGCGCTCGATCACCACCGCCGCGGCATAAGGCACTTCTTCGCCGGTTTCAACCAGAATTCTTTCGCGAATCAGCTCGGCGACCATGAAGCGCATGGGCTGGTCGGTGTATTGATCCTTGGGGTAGTAGCGTTCGCCGTTGGGAAGCTTCTCGATGATCTTGCCGGTCAGGATTTCGAGGCCGTCGCGCTTGCGCGCACTCACCGGAATGACTTCAGCGAAGCTGAATTGCTTATTCAGGGTCTCGATCAGGGGCAGCAGCAGATCCTTGGCCACAAGGTCGATCTTGGTCAGCACCAGGAAGACCGGGCAGTCGAGCCCGCGTATCAGGCCAAAGAGGAATTCATCTTCGCTGGCCCAGTTCGCGGATTTGTGCTGATGCGCTTCGCCGGGTTCTCCGGCAGCCTCAAGCTGTACGCGGCGACTGGCGTCGATGAGCACCAGCACCAGGTCGCGGGTTTCAAGCGCCTCGTGCACTTCCTGCAGCATGCGGCGGTCGAGTTGCGAGCTGGGCTTGTGCACGCCGGGGGTATCGACAAAAACAATCTGCGCCGCCGGATGCTGTCCTTTGCGCAGGGGTATCTCGACCACGCCCGCGATACGGTTGCGCGTGGTTTGCGGCTTGGGCGTAACGATGGCAACTTTTTCGCCGGTAAGGGCGTTCAGCAGTGTGCTTTTGCCGGCGTTGGGCCGGCCGAGAATGGCGACAAATCCCGATTTCAAAGGGGGTCAAGCTCCTGACTGAGTGTACGGCAAGCTGTGCGGTGTGGCAGACCGCTCTGCGAATCGGCCTACGAAGCGCGCGCCGTGGCAGCTTCGACCCGCGGTGGAAAGATGCGCAGGCGATCGACACGGCGATCGGTGGAGGCCACAACTTCAATCCGGAGCCCCGGATGGTCGAGGACGACAACCTCGCCCCGCAACGGGATTCGTCCTTCGATCTCGCTGACCAGTCCGCCCAGTGTGGTTGCCTCGTAGGCCTCTTCCAGTTCGACAGGTTCGCCGAAAAGGTCGACCAGCTGATCGACGGGAAAGCTCCCCGGCACCAGCCATGAGCCGCCAGGTTCGCGCTGCGGATCTTCGACCGGCGTATCGGTCTCGTGCTCGTCCTTGATGTCGCCGACAATCTGTTCGAGAAGATCTTCGATGGTGACCAGGCCGGCAACGCCCCCGTACTCGTCGATCACGATGCGCATGTGCTGCTTCTCGCGTTGCATCTCGCGCAGCAACTCGTAGCCGCGCTTGGTTTCAGGAACGAAAGCGGCTGGCCGCTGAATCTCGGCCACGGTGCGGGTGTGCGCGTCGTCATCGGTAATCTGCAGCAAGTCGTGCGCGAAGGCGATCCCGGTTACGTTGTCGACTGATCCCGCATAGACGGGAACGCGCGAGAAGTTGTGCACGCGCAGCTCCTCAAGAAAAGCTTCGAGCGTCATCGCATCCGGCACCGCGAAGATCTGCGGACGCGGCGTCATCACTTCGCGCACCAGCTTGTCGCCGAATTCAACAGCAGAACGCACCAGCTCGCGGTCCTCTTCTTCGAGGATGCCCTCTTCCTGTCCTGCTTCGAGCAGGGCTTCCACGTTCCCCGCGGCTTCCTCTTCGGGCGTGGCCGGCGTTTCCGCAAGCGAGGCAACGGAGTAGAAGAATCGCACGAATACGGTGATCGGCGTGACCAGCCAAAACAGGAGGCGAATCGGCCACAACAGTTTTGCGGCCCAGCGTCCGCGCGTCAGTTCGAAAAGCAGCGTGGGCAACACCTGATTGCAGAAGACCACCACCATCACCACGCCGATGATGGCTTGCGCGATCTCCGCCGAAGAAGGTCTGCCGCTATGAGGTCCGCGGTCGAAGAGGATCGCCCCGAAATCGAGCGCAATCATGCCCAGGGCAAGTTGCTGCAGAACTGCGGCCGACAGCGCCCCGTGTTCCCGGCTCAGTCCCAGGTGCGGCTCCACTTTTTCTTCCCAGGCGTCTACGTTGTCTTGCACTTCGCGCGAAAGAATCTTGCCGAACTCGGCATAGACGCGGCTGATGTACGACGCCAGCGTGACAATTGCCGCCGCAAGCAACAGCAGACAGACCGTGAGAGCGCTCATGCCCGCACTTCCGCGATCCGTTGGCGGTCGTTTGCCTGCACTCCCTTATGGACTCGCTCAATCAAGCCTTGCGGCAGGCCGAGCTTGGCCCGCAGCACGCGTTCACGCCGCGCCATCTGGCCGGAGTCTGTCTCGTGGTCGTAGCCGGCCAGGTGCAGAAGCCCGTGAAGCATCAGCACCTTCAACTCGATCGCCAGCGAGTGGCCGTAGGCAGCGCCCTGGCGGCGCGCCGTTGGCACGCTGATGGCCAGGTCGCCGGCAAATTTTTCCGCGCCGGGCATCGATGCATCCGCCGGGAAAGAAAGCACGTCTGTTGCTTTGTCCATTCCTCTGAACTGCCGGTTCAATCGCCGGATCGCCCGGTCCGTCGTCAACAGGACTGAAACGCGTCCACGCAACCGGACAGCCGCTTGCGCCTGCAACAGAAACCGCGCCAGCGTACGGGCTGTCGGAACGCGATTGCTGGTTGTGGGTCTGCGGAGAGAGGGCACAGGCGATCGCCTCGTTCGCATTGCGGCGGACGCAGGGTCAGGATCCAAGTCTGGGTCGAGAACGATCATTGCGCGCAAGGTTGCGCCGGGGAAGGCGCAACCTCGATCAGCTTCAATTCTACGCGAGGCCCGGTTTTACTGCGGTTTGGGGGCCTGTGTGGGCTGGGCTGCTGGTTGCCCGGGCAGGCTCTCGCCGATCGAAAGCGGCAGTTCCTGCTGCTGGGGTTTGGCCGACTCGTAGGCCCGCACAATCCGCTGTACCAGTGCATGACGAACCACGTCGCCGTCTTCAAAGTGGCAGAACCGGATGCCTTCCACGCCTTCCAGCACATTGATCGCATCTACCAGGCCGCACTTGCGCGGATTGGGCAGGTCGATCTGCGTGATGTCGCCTGTAATCACGGCTTTGGAGCTGTTACCAAGGCGCGTCAAAAACATTTTCATCTGCTCGACCGTGGTGTTCTGCGCCTCATCCATGATGATGAACGCGTCGTTCAGGGTGCGGCCGCGCATAAAGGCCAGCGGCGCAACCTCGATGATGTTCTTTTCGAGCATCTTGTCGACGCGCTCCGGCTCCAGCAGGTCATACAAAGCGTCATACAACGGGCGAAGATAGGGATCAACCTTCTCCTGTAGCGTGCCCGGCAAAAAGCCCAGGCGCTCGCCCGCCTCAACCGCCGGACGCACCAGCACGATGCGGCTCACCTTCTTGGCATTCATGGCGGCTACAGCCATGGCCACGGCGAGGTAGGTCTTACCCGTGCCGGCAGGACCGACACCAAACACCATGTCGTTCTGCTCGATGGCTTCGATATATTTGCGCTGGTTGACTGACCGCGGCTGCACCGTCCGTTTGGCCCCGGCCGAACGCTGCTTGCCGGTCTCGGCAATCGCTTTCAACGTTGTCGCCGGGTCAGCAACCACCAGGCGCAACATCCCGTTCAATTCACCGTTGTGCGGGTGAATACCCAATCTTCGAAGCGCCTCGAAGTCCTGAAAAATACGCTGGACTCGAGCCACCGACTCATCTGGCCCTTCCACGTGTACGGCGTCGGATCGCAGGTCGATCTTTACGCCGAGGCAGTCTTCCATAAGCCTGAGGTTTTCATCGCGGGTCCCGAAAAGGGGCTCAAGATTCGGTGTGATCTCAAGATCAGCTTTCAGATTGCCTCCGGAGGCTGCCCCAGGGCAGCGTCTTTGGATTAGATTCAATTGCCGCATTCATCGGCAGGTCGGCGAACAATTTTTGTAAGTGGGTACACGAAAGTTTCTTTGCAGAAGGGGAAGTGCAGGCGCAGGCGGGACCGGGGCTGGTCGGGAGCCGAAACGTGTTGGCGAGTGCGCCCAATGTGCGGTGTATGGGGAGAGAGTAGCGCCGAGCCCTCCCGGCGTCAATCCCATCCCCGTAAAGATTCGGGAAAATAGTGACGGGGTGGCCTCACGCCCAAATAAACCGGAAAAATCCTGATCGCCCCGATCGTCTGTTCTTCCACAAAAGGGGGCTCCAGGTGCCGCCCGCCTGCGTTGACCCCCGGCCGGCTTTCCCGTAGACTAAGAAATTGCGAGGGATGCGGCTCGATCGTTGCATTCTCACCCGCATCATCCAGCCCTTCGGACACGGAGCCGCTCAGTCGGCACTGACCAGTGTCTGGGCCCAAAAGATTAAGGAACAATCATGGCAAACCATGTTTCTTCGCTGAAGCGCGCCCGTCAGACTGAACGCCGCACCGTGGCCAATCGCGCCAACCGCACCCGCATGCGCGGCAGCCTGCGCCTCCTGCGCGAAGCCCTGGCCAAGGGCGATAAGACCGCCGCAACCGAGCAATACCGGGCCACCGTTTCGGCCCTCGACAAGAGCGTCCAGAAGGGCATTCTTCACTCGAACACCGTATCTCGCTACAAGAGCCGCCTCAATGCCCGGCTCAAGGCCGTCGGCGCCACCACCGCCACGCCCAAGGCAGCGACCAAGTCCAAGGCCAAGGCAAAGACAGCCAAGTAAGCCTTGTCCCATTCAAATTTGAAGGCAATGACGGTCGGGATCGCTCCCGGCCGTTTGCTTTGCTGGCCGCTGCGATCAAGAGCGTGCCCGTCGCCTGCGTACCGGGCGAGGACGCTTGCGGTCCCATCCCCCCAGAGACAGCGCAACCGACATGCAGGCGGCGCGAAGATCGTCGGCCAGGGCCCGGTCGTCCATCGTGCGCGCCACGATCATTCCTCCAATCGACAAGGCGGCGATCGCCTGCGCGGTGTTCCGCCGTCGCGGGTCGCGCGCCATGCTGCGTTCCAGTAGGTTCACCATCGCTTTGAAGACCGTCTCAAAGGCGCGCCTGGCCACCTCGCCGCTCCGTGCCACGTCGGTGGGCAGTGCGACCATGGGGCAGGAATTCTCCACATCCTCGAAATGCTGCCGCGAGAGATAAGCGCGAACCACCTGCGCGCCCACGTCTCCCGACGACCGGTCGACTTGCACCCCTTCCCAGCGGTTCTTCCACTCGGGATCCGTGAAAAAGCATCCCAGCACCTCCGCGTAGAGATCGCTCTTGCTCTCGAAATAGCTGTAGAACCCGCCATGCGTGAGGCCCGCTCCGGCCATGACCTGGGCAAGTGAAACCTTCTCAAACCCGTGGCGGTTGAAAAGCCTGCGTGCGCTCTCGACGATTCGTTTCTTGACCGCCGAACGATGTCCGGGAGGATAAGCCATGGATCACTCCTTCGCTTCTCAAGCATTCAAGCATGCCTCGAACGGGGTGGCATCTGGAAATATGTTCTTGAACATATTTCTGCGGGCTGTTCTTCTCTGATCGGAACGATTTCGATTCGAGACGGAGAATGAGCATGTACGAGCAGGCGGGTGTAGAAGGGCGCGGCCATCGGCTGGGCCGTCGGCAGGTAATCGCAACCGTGGCGTTGACCTTGGGCGGCCTCGCCACGCGGCCATCGACCGCAGCAGGCCAATCGGCGACACCCCAATCCGGAGAAGAGGTCTCACACGGGGCCGAAGCGATCCATCAGGAGCCCGTTTTCACGGCCAGCCGCAAACGCGTCTACGAAGCACTCACCGAAACCGCGCAGTTCGACAAGGTCATTGAATTAAGCGGGGCGAAGGGGAACACGGCACTCGGCAGCGAGCCGACAAGCATCAGCAGCGAGGTGGGCGGAGCGTTCGTACTCTTTGGCGGACACATTCTTGGCAGGCATGTCGAACTGACGCCGAGCGTGCGCATTGTGCAGGCTTGGCGTGTCGCCGACTGGGCTCCGGGCATTTACTCGATTGCCCGATTCGAACTGATGGAGCAGGGAGCCGGCACCAGGATTGTTTTCGATCACACAGGATTTCCCCGGGGGCTCGGCGCTCATCTCGCCATCGGCTGGACCGGCCATTACTGGGAGCCGCTGGCGAAACTCCTGGCATAGGAACGCATGCCGTTCCGTCGCTTCGTCTCGGTCCACGCTGGGCTTGGCGGATCAGCTATGCCTCGAAGCCTTGGTTCGTCAGCCCTTTTCTTTCGACCGGCGCAATCGCAAACCCGAGAAGAGAAGAGCGGCGAGATCGAATGGTACGGGCAGCAGAGCGGAGGCCCAGTGAAACGGACCGTAATGGTACCCAATCTGTGAGTTGTGCCACATCGCTACGACATCTTGCCAGCCGTACAACCCGGCCGCGGGAAGAACCAGAACCGCGCTTGCGCATGAGATCCGACTGACTGTTCGACTTCTCGTCCAAGAGCCGCCAGCAGTCGCGACCAGCCCAATCGCGCCCGCAAGCGTCGCGATGAAGAAGATCCCCATGCCCAGGCCGATCGTTCCACCGCCGTCGCCGATGGCAAACGCAAAACCGAAGATTTCAAGTCCGGCAAAACAGGCGCATGCGACCAGCAGCAGAGCGTAGATGAGAGAGCCGATCTTTGCGGCCACAATCAACCGTGCTTTCTTAGTTCAGGCGCTCGAAGATTCCTGCCGCGCCCATGCCTCCGCCAACGCACATGGTCACCATGCCGTAGCGAACTTTCCGGCGCTTCATTTCCTGCAGCAGCGTTGCGGTAAGTTTTGCCCCGGTGCAGCCGAGCGGATGGCCGAGAGCAATGGCGCCCCCGTTGACGTTGATCTTTGCCGGATCAAGTCCAAGCTCGCGGATCACCGCAAGCGACTGCGCCGCAAAGGCCTCATTGAGTTCGATCAGGTCGAGATCGTCGAGAGTCAAACCTGCCTGCTTCAGCGCCTTGGGAATCGCATAGATCGGGCCAACGCCCATCTCTTCGGGCAAGCAGCCCGCAACGGAATAGGCGACCAGCCGCGCCAGAGGCTCAAGACCAAGTTCTTTGGCGCGTGTGGCGTCCATCAACACAGCAGCGGCAGCGCCGTCCGAGGTTTGCGACGCATTACCGGCCGTCACCGTTCCATCGGCATGAAACACGGGCCGCAGGCGAGCCAGCAGCGCGGCAGAAGTGTCGGGACGCGGTCCTTCATCGGCTGCGAAATGCGCATCCTTGATCACGGGTCTGCCGGCTCTCACGCCGGGCGTCGCATTCGTCACTTTCACCGGAATCAACTCTTCGTCGAATCTGCCCGCGGTCTGTGCGGCCACAGCCTTCTCATGGCTTGCGAGCGCGAATGCATCCTGCTCGATGCGCGAAATATTGTAGTGCCGGGCTACGCGTTCCGCGGTCAGCCCCATGGTGAGTAGCGAAGCCGGATAATGCTCTGCCAGCCATGGATTCGGACTTGGCTTGTTGCCGCCCATGGGCACCATGCTCATAGACTCAACGCCGCCGGCAATCACGACCCGGGATACACCTGCGCGAATCCGCATATCGGCCTGGGCGATGGCTTCAAGTCCAGAAGCGCACAAACGGTTGACTGTCGCGCCCGGAATCTCCACGGGAAGCTGCGCGCGCAACGCTGCGAAGCGGGCCACATTGAAACCCTGTTCGGCTTCGGGCTGGGCACACCCCAGAATGACGTCGTCGATCTCCCGCTTTTCCAACTCGGGGAGCCGGCTCAACACGCCGGTCAAAACTACCGCGGCAAGGTCATCGGGACGCGTGGTGGCCAGCGCACCTCGGGGAGCCCGCCCAACCGGCGTGCGCACAGCATTGATAAGAACAGCTTCGGGCATGGGGGAAACTCCCGGAAAATCAACAGATTCTTCGCGTTCACAACGGGCGGTGTGCGAAGTTCTTGAGCACGAGCTTATTCCGGCAGGTCAACCAGCGTCCATCCACCTTTGGTGTAGAGGTGGTACACCGTTCGGTGATCGATCACGGAGTCGGCAAGCGCGTCGTGATCGAGCGCGGGAGGATGGTGATTCATCCCGACTTGCGCCTCATGGATTTGCGCCGGAGTTGCCGGGTCGATCCCCCAATTGAAACCAAGGACTTGGCTTGCGTCGTGGCGCTGCAACCGCTCGGTCTCGGGAGCGCTGGCCAAAATCATGGGGTGCTGGGGAGCGCTGGCAAAGAACACCATCAGGGTGACGGTGCGATTGTTCGAGCACAACAGCGCCCAATCGTTCGATCCGGCGCGTTCGAGCGAGGCGTGAACGACATTTTCAGGATGGTGAGCCGCGTAGGTTTGGGGAATCAGACACCCCGAAGAAGCAATCGACGCAGCAATCGAGGGCGGAAGGTCAGGAAAGGCGTTAGGCGGCAGATGGTGAACGAGGTAGCTGGCATTGCGGCCGTTCGCATTGATCTGCCCTGTTTCGGTGAGAGGATCGCTGGCCAGTGAACTGGTCTTTTGAGCCTGCGATAGGTACGCGCCGAGCGTAACGAGAACGGCTGCGAACGCCTTGAGTCCAGCTTGCCTCATGCAATGCGACCCTAATTCCTGAGCGGTTTGCCGGTCTTGAGTGTATACGCGATGCGCTCCTGCGTCTTGCGTTCGCCGCAGAGGGAGAGGAAGGCTTCGCGTTCCAGATCAAGCAGGTACTGCTCCGTGACGGGCGTTCCGGTGGTGATGCGTCCCCCGCACAGGATATAGGCCGCCCAGCGCGCCACCTTCTGATCGTGCTCCGAAGCGTAGCCCGCCTCACCCATCAGATAGATACCGGTTTCGAGTGTGGCAAGCGCGTTGAGGCCGGGCGCTGGAATCTGGGTGCGTGGGACAGGGGCGGCATAGCCTGCTTCAGCGATCCCAAGTGCAACAGCCTTAGCGTCGAGCAGCAGGCGTTCGCGATTCAGCGTCGTGCGATCCGAAGCAGACAGGAACCCCAGACCCCGGGCCTCGGCAGCCGACGTGGACACTTTGGCCATGGCGATGGCCTCGAGCGCGCGCTTGAGCGCGTCGGCAACTTCAGCGGATTGAGCGAAGCGGGCCGGCGGATCGCGCGGATCGGGCGGGGCAAGGGCCGCCGCATTTTCCAGAGCGCGCAGCAGCATCTCTTTGGTGCCGCCGCCTCCGGGAATGAGCCCGACTCCGGATTCGACGAGGCCGATGTACGTCTCCGCGTGCGGCTGAAGGCGTGTTGCATGGAGACAAATTTCTGCCCCGCCTCCGAAAGTCATGCCGAACGGCGCGACGACGACAGGCCGGGGACAGAACTTGATTGCCGCAGTCATCGCTTGGAAGCCGCGAATGGCGAGATCGACTTCTTCCCATTCGCCTTCCTGCGCGGTCAGCAGCAGCTGCATCAGGTTGGCGCCGACACTAAAGTTGTCGCGGTCGCCGCTGAGAACAAAGCCGGAAAAGTCGCGCACCGCGTCTGAATCGCTGCGGAGAACAGAAGTGATCAGCGCTACGACATCACCGCCCAGGGCATTTTTCATCGAGTGCAGTTCGATGCAGCCAATGCCGCCGCCAAGATCCACAAGCGAAGCGCTGGAGTTGCCGCGAACCACGCCGTGCGCTCGACGGAAATCTGCGACGCGCGCATGGCCTTGCTGCTGGGGGACCTTCTGCCATGAGCCGGCGCTGGGATTGAAACACTGCGGGCCATCGGGCGAGTACCAGGAAACCTTCTCCGCGTCCCGGCTCGCATCGAGAAGCGCACGGGCTGCGCGGGAGACAGGAATCTGCATCGACTCCATGCGGGCAAGCGTTTCGCGGACGCCTGCTGCGTCCCACATCTGGAACGGACCCAGTTCCCAGTTGAAGCCGGCGCGCATGGCGGCATCAATCGAGGGCGCGTCCTCCGAGGCTTCGCCGATGCGATCGGCCGCATAGTTCCAAAGAGTACCGAGGAACGGCCAGAGGAACTTCGCTGCCTTGTCTTTCGCGGGATCATTGGCCAGCAGCAGCCGCAGACGTTCTTCGACGGTCTGCGCGTTCTTCGCCATCTCCAGCGCGGGCACAGAAGGTTTCGCGACTGGTCGGTAGTCAAGCGTCTTCAGGTCCAGAACTAGCCTCTCGTCTTTTCCATCGGCGCCGCGCACCTTCTTGTAGAAACCCTGGCCGGATTTATCGCCGAGCCAGCCGCGCTTCACGATCTCGCCGAGAATCTCTGAGAACCTGCCGGGCGCCACGCCGGCGGGGAAGTTGGCAGCCACGTGCGCCAGGACGTCGATACCGACCATGTCGGCCAGGCGAAACGTTCCAGTGCGGGGCCAGCCAATCGCCGGTCCGGTCAGCGCGTCCACTTCTTCGATGGTCAGTCCCTGGTCGAGCATCAGGGATGCTGCGGAGAACATGACGGCAACGCCGATGCGATTGGCGATGAAATTCGGCGTGTCGTTGGCGAATACCACCTGCTTGCCGAGAATTCGATCAGCAAAGGACGCGAAGGCGGATACCACAGCCGGATCGCTTTCGGCCGTGGGAATGATTTCGAGCAGGCGCATGTAGCGCGGCGGATTGAAAAAATGCGTTCCGAAAAAACGATCGCGCTTTGCATTCAGTCCCGCGGCGATTTTTTTGACGGGGAGACCAGAGGTGTTCGTGGTGAGGACAGCTTTTAGTCCCAGGTGGGGCGTGACGCGCGCGAGCAGCGCGGTCTTGATTTCGAGATTTTCAGCCACCGCTTCAATCACCCAGTCGCATTGCGCAAGCTTGGGCAGATCGTCATCAAAGTTGCCCGCGGTGATGAGAGCCGCTTGTGCCGCGTCGTAAAATGCGGCCGGCTTGCTCTTGGCGAGCACTTCAAGGGCTGCTGTCGCCAGGCGGCTCCGTGCGCCATCACCTTGGGGAACCATGTCGAGAAGAAAGACGGGAATACCGGCGTTGGCCAGGTGGGCTGCAATGCGCGAGCCCATGGTTCCGGCGCCGAGAACAGCGGCACGGCGCACCAGGAGTGGTTGTGCGGCAGTGCCGACCGAAGGTGCGGGAGCGACTGTGCTCATAAGAATCTCCTCGGCTGGCCGGTTGCGCAAGAAGAGCGCGCAATCTCGCTCCGAGGATACGGAAGGGCGCTTCAAGGGTCAAGGAAGCGAAACGCGGGGTGAGGAACAGCTACGGATGCACCAGCTTGAATGCGTGCGTCCATTCGTTGCGCAGAAAACCCGGGATGCACCACAGGATGCACAGCGGCTCGATGGCGCGGGCCGCCTCAACAGCGCCCATATCCGCCGTCTCCCAGCCGAACTGATCGCAGATCCCGCTTACCGCCTTCTTGGCTGCTTCGTCGTTGCCGCAAATAAACATCGTGGGTTTCCCGCCGGCGAATTGGGGATTGACCATGCTGGGGCTGCCTACGGAGTTAAATGCTTTGACAAAGTGCGCCGCAGGAAATTCGCGCTGCAACTGCTCCATCAGCGACTCGTTATAGGTGGTGAAGAAGGGAAGTACGCCATGGACGGGGGCGGCATCGGCAATCGGATTGCACGCATCGATCACCGGTTTGCCCGCAAGATTGTTCGCACCGCCCAGCCGGAGCGCCTCGGCCACTCCGTTGCCCTTGACCGCCAGCACCAGCAGTTCTCCGAAAGCGGCGGCCTGCTCAAAGGTGCCGGTCTTTGCGCCCTTGCTTTCGGCAGCCCAGCCGGCCAGCTTCTCAGGCGTACGCGAACCAACGGTGACGTTGTGACCATGCTTCAAAAATCCAGCGGCCAACGCTTTTGCTACGTCGCCTGAGCCAAGTATTCCGATCTTCATCGCGCACCATCCTTCTGCATCGCAGTGTAGGCTGCAGGGCTGGCGGCTTTCAACCGCGGGAGTGTGAAGATGACTATGCCGTTACACATTCGTGGGAGAGCGCGTTCGCATCAGTTTGACCTGCTGTATCCTTGAGCTTGGAACTCCGTATCGTGGAGAACCAGCCTTGGAATGACCCTTTTCAAGCCAAGCACATCGGAGATTGCCGCAGGGCTGGTGGTGGTTGCATCAGCGACTGCAGCCGCCGTGTGGTGGTTCCGCCGTCATCGGCCAAGCCCCGAAGAGATTGAGCGCGCACGGCGTCTGCGACTGGCGATCAGTGGGCGGCTGGTGGATGGCATGTTGCTCGATGTGCGAACTCTTCCCGTGGCGGACGACCGCACATTGACGATGCTGGAGTATAGCTATCGCATCGGCGGCGTGGAATACGAGTGCTCCCAGGACATCACGCAGATGGGCGAAATTGTAGATCCGGCGGAAGTGCGCGCTGGATTTCCCTGCTCGGTGCGCTATCTGCCCGGCAGCCCGCAAAATAGCATCGTGGTCGCGGAAGAGTGGTCCGGACTGCGGGTATCTCTCGCGGAGGTTCCGGCGCACGGCAGTGCTGCGCGCCAGGAGACGCCAAAGCAAAGCTCACCAGCAAGTTGAGCGGCACCGCGCCGCCCGGCATGAGCACGGAATCCGAGCCCCGGGTACACTGAATCTATGCATGTCCACGCGGCGCCCGCAGGACCGGGCGCATCCAGGACGCAATCTGTACTGCGCTTTTCCCTGGTCGCTACTGCTGTGTATGTGGCGGTGACGTTCATCGCGGGACTGCGCGCTCACTCCCTCGCGCTTCTGTCGGAGGCGGGACACAACGTCTCTGATTTTCTGGCCCTGCTGCTGAGTTTTGCGGCTGTCTATTTCCAAAGCCGTCCGGCCAACGACTCCAAGACATTCGGCTATCAGCGGGCGGGTGTGCTGGCGGCTTTCGTCAACGCGGCCACTCTGATCGTGATTGCGATCTGGATCGGCGTCGAGGCCATCCATCGATTGAGCGTTCCCGTCACTGTGCAGCCCAAGTTGATGATGACCGTCGCGGCCGCGGGCGTGATCATGAACGGTGTGATCGCAGCGTTGTTGTGGGGTGTGGCGCGCGACGTGAACCTGCGCAGCGCGTTCATACACATGGCCGGCGATACACTCTCGACCGCCGCGGTCATCGCCGGCGGCCTTGGCATCCTGCTTACCGGCCAAAGCTGGATTGATCCCGCATTGTCGCTGGTCATTGCCGCATTGATTCTCTGGTCGAGCATCGGCATTGTGCGCGAGACGTTGAACATCCTGCTCGAGGGCACGCCGCGCGGCGTTTCAGTGACCGAGATTCGGTCGAGCATGGAAGCCGTTGAGGGCGTGATGAATGTCCACGATCTCCACGTGTGGTGCCTGGGATCGCACTCGAGCGCGCTTTCGTGCCACGTCACCATCGCCGACATTCCCCCCTCGGAGAGCGCCTGTATTCTGGTGAAGCTTAACCACGTGCTCCACGAACACTTCCATATCAGCCACACGACGGTGCAATTCGAGCACGTCGGGTGTCATGAGCTGGAAGGATGTGTGGTTCCCATGGAAGAGATGGCCGGCAGCGCGGCGCACAGTCATCACGGCCACGCACACTAGCAGATTCTTCAGGAGGTTTTCTCTTGGCGCGACGTTTCGTCGTTCTAGCCGGCTTGTGTCTCGGTGTTCTCGCGTATGGGCCTCCGCGGGCGCAGGCAGCTGCCGATCCGACTGCTGCTCAAATGCAGGTTCTTGCGGGCGAGTACACCGATCCGATTGAACCGGATGTGCCGCTGAGCTTCTACGTGGCGCACGGCAAACTCATCGAGGAGTCCGATCGTCGCGTGCCCACGGAATTGACGGTCATTTCAGCGACGGAGTTCAGCCAGCCCGAGTCGAAAGACAGGATCCGCTTTACTCTCGATGGCGACGGTCGCGCTACGGGTGTGATCTTTTCTTCAGCTACCGACCACCCGTACCAGAGGACGGGAGAGCCCATTCACCATCTCTTCCACGACTATCAGCGGACCGAAATGATGATTCCCATGCGTGACGGCATCAAGCTGCACGCGGTCATTTTGAAGCCTGCGGACATTGCGACACCCTTGCCCATCCTGATGCAGCGCACACCGTATGGCGTCGACGGCACCACGCGCGGATCATTCTTCTCACAACGGCCTGAGCTGGCGCGGGACGGCTACATTTACGTTGCGGAAGACATTCGCGGCCGCTACAAGAGCGAGGGCGAGTTTGTGATGAGCAGGCCGATGGCAGATCATCACGATCCCAAGGCCATCGACGAAAGTGCAGACACCTACGACACGATTGCATGGCTGTTGAAACAGGCGCTGGGCGACAACGGTCGGGTGGGCGTTCTGGGCACCAGCTATCCGGGTTTTCTTGCGATCGCGGCGGGAATTGATCCACATCCGGCAGTGAAGGCCATTTCGCCGCAGGCGCCCATGATCGACGTGTGGATGGGCGACGACTTCTTCCATAACGGGGCCTTCAGGCAAACCTACGGCTACGACTACGTGATCGGTTTGGAGTCGAACAAGGAGCGGGCCGAGGTGGACTACGGAACGGGAAAAGATGGCAAGCCCCGCGACGGCTACGACTACTTTCTCGAGCGCGGCAGCTTTGCCCAGGATGTGAAGCGGTCTGGCTCCAAGGTGCTGCCGACGTGGAAGCTCTTTCTCGAACACCCGGCCTATGATTCCGTCTGGTCCTCGCGCGGCGTCGAACATCACTTGCAGGCGGTGACCGTGCCAACGCTGAGTGTCGGCGGCTACTACGACCAGGAAGACATGTGGGGTCCCCAGGAGGAGTACGCCAAGCTGGAACCGCACGACAAGCAGCACGAAAACTTTCTCGCGCTCGGACCGTGGCGCCATGGATCGTGGGCTTCGTCGTCGCGGCGCCTCGGCAATCTCGAGTATGGCGAGTCGATTGGCAACGAGTATCGCGCGCAGATCGAGGCCAGATTTTTTGCCCACTACCTGAAAGACGATCCAAATTTTGATCTCGTCGACACGGCGAGTTTCCAAACCGGCTCCAACACGTGGAAGTACTACGCGCACTTTCCTCCGAAAGACGCGAAGACGACCAACCTGTTTCTCGGTGACTATGGCGCCCTCGAATGGGAACAGCCCACAGGGAGGGGCAAGACGAGCTATGGGAGCGATCCGGCCAATCCGGTTCCGTACCGCCATCGTCCCATCCAGCCCACCTACTCCGAAGGATCGCAGTGGTTCAACTGGCTCACCGAAGACCAGCGCTTCGTGACCGGCCGCAGCGATGTGGCCGTGTGGAAACTGCCCGTGCTCGCCAAGGACCTGGTCGTGACCGGCGAAGTGGTGGCCGACATCTTTGCCGCGACAACCGGCACGGATAACGACATGATTGTCAAGCTGATCGATCAGTATCCCGACGACGATCCCGACCAGAAGATGCGCGGCTATCAGCTGATGACCAACGCGGAGATCTTCCGCGGCCGCTACCTTGCGAGTTTTGAGAAGCCCGAAGCGATTTCTTCCGGCACGGTACGCGAATACAAGTACAGCCTCCACGACATTGACCACGTCTTCAAGGCGGGACATACGCTCGTTGTCGAGGTCCAGAGCACCTGGTTTCCTCTGTACGATCGCAACCCCCAGACGTTTGTGCCCAACATCATGACCGCCCGGCCGAAAGACTACAAGAAGGCGACCATTACGATCTATGAGGACAAAGAGCATCCTTCCCACGTGGAAGTGCCGTTGATGTAGGGAGTTCCCGCCCGTATCGCTGTCCTTTTGCCAGTTGCCGTCCTGTCCTGATCGCCGCCCGGGAAAGTTCCCGTGCCGGTTTGAATCCCCCTTGTTCGGCGGCGCATCTGAAAGGTAAAGTCGCGGTAGAATACTTCTGTGGCCATGAATCTCCATCAGCCCATTCCGGCCCTCCTCTAGCGGCGCCCGCCGCCTACACTGTTCTGCGCCCTCTTTCCGTCCCAGCACATCACCCCGACTGAGCAACTTTCCGCACGGAGATTGAGAATGATCGACCGCTTAGAGCAGATGGATCATCGTTACAGCGAGCTGCAGGCGCAGCTTGGCTCGCCTGAGGTGCTCAACGATCACGAGAAGTACACCAAGACCGCAAAAGCGGTCCGCGAAATTGAAGAGCCTGTGGAGAAGTTCCGCGCGTTGAAGCAGGCGCGCCAGGGGCTGGACGAATCGCGTGCGATGCTGACGGAAGCCGATGCCGACATGCGAGCGATGGCCGAGGAAGAGATTGCGACGCTCGAACCGCGTGTCCTGGCCCTGGAAGAAGAGCTGCGGGTCCTGCTTTTGCCCAAGGATCCGAATGACGAGAAGAATGTCATTCTCGAAATTCGCGCCGGCACCGGCGGGGACGAAGCGTCGCTGTTTGCCGCAGAAGTTTTTCGCATGTATACCCGGTTTGCCGAGCAGCACCGGTGGAAGGTCGAGGTGCTGTCGCTGTCGGAGTCGGGCGTAGGCGGATACAAAGAAGTGATCGCCATCATCGAAGGCGACCGCGTCTATTCGCAGCTGAAGTGGGAGAGCGGTGTGCACCGCGTGCAGCGCGTGCCTGCCACTGAAACGCAAGGGCGCGTGCACACGTCGGCCATCACCGTGGCGGTGTTGCCCGAAGCAGAAGATGTCGATATCAAGATCGAAGCCAAAGACATCCGCATCGACACGTTCTGTTCATCGGGGCCCGGCGGCCAGTCGGTGAATACCACCTACTCGGCGGTGCGCATTACGCATTTGCCGACCAACACGGTCGTCAGCTGCCAGGACGAAAAGTCGCAGATCAAGAATCGCGAGAAGGGGATGCGTGTGCTTCGGTCGCGCCTCTACGAAGTGGAGCAGGAGAGGCAGAATGCCGAACTGGCTGCGGCGCGCAAGTCGCAAGTGGGCTCCGGCGATCGCAGCGAGAAGATTCGCACCTACAACTTTCCTCAGAACCGGCTCACCGATCACCGCATTGGTCTGACGATCCACCAGCTCGACCTGATTATGGAAGGCAGGCTGCAACCTATCGTCGATGCGCTGGTGGCGCACTACCAGGCCGAGCAGCTGAAGGGCGACAGCCAGGCTGCCTGATGGCGCTGCGCGCATGGTTGGAGCGTGGCACGACCCAGCTGAACGCGGGGCCGCATCCCGAGAAGGCTCGACGCGACGCTGAAACGCTGCTGCTCCACCACCTGGGTAAGAACCGCGCATGGCTGCTGACGCATCTGGTCGATGACTTTTCCGAGTCCGATGCGATCGGCTATGCAACGCTTCTGGATCGCCGCGCTGCCGGTGAACCGATCCAGTACCTCGTGGGTGAATGCGAGTTCTATGGGCTGCCATTTCGGGTCACGCCGGATGTGCTGATTCCGAGGCCCGAGACGGAGCACCTGGTCGAAAAAGGTCTGGCCCTGGCCCAACATTTTGTCGCCCCTCGAATCGTGGATGTTGGCACTGGATCGGGAGCCATTGCCATCGCGCTCGGCCATCATCTGCCGAAGGCACTGGTCACGGCGACCGACATCTCCATGCCAGCTCTCAGCCTGTCTGAAGAGAACGCGCAACGCAACGGGGTTGCGCTCCGCTTTCTCCAGGGCGACCTTCTCGTTCCCGTTGCCGGCGAGACCTTCGATCTGATCGTCTCGAATCCGCCGTACGTCCCGACGGATGACCGCGCCTCTCTGTCCGTTGAGGTCCGCGACTACGAACCGGCTCTCGCACTCTTCGCCGGCGACGGCGGGCTCGACATCTACCGGCGTCTGATTCCTGCGGCGCATCAAGCCCTGGCAGTGGGCGGGTACATTGCGCTCGAGATCGGTTACGGTCAGGCCTCAGCGGTGAGCGAGCTGCTCAGTGCGGCCGGATTTGGCAGCATCGAAGGCACACCCGATTTACAAGGCATTCCACGCGTCGTCACTGCGCAACGGCTCTGAAGCGCAGGCTCCTGCGAGCAAAACATCAAGCGGAGGAAATCCGCACGATTGGAGCCTGCTTCAAGCTGTCTTCGCTGCGTGTCACTGATTTATTCTTCATTCCGAAAGGAAATCCATCTCATGACCGCTTCAAAAGCTTATGCGGCGTCCGACTCCAAGTCGCCGCTAGCACCCTACGGGTTCACACGTCGCGAGCCCGGTCCCACCGAGATCACGGTCGACATTCTTTTCTGCGGGGTCTGTCACTCTGACCTGCACATGGCACGGAATGAATGGGGGCAGTCGATTTATCCGCTTGTGCCGGGGCACGAGATCGTCGGACGCGTGAGCGCAGCCGGCAAGGATGTGACGAAGTTCAAGAAGGGCGACGTCGCCGCCGTGGGTGTCATCATCGATTCGTGCCGGCATTGTCCCCCTTGCGACAAGGGCGAGGAGCATTTCTGCCGCGAGGGTGCGACGCTGACCTATGCCGCCAAAGATCGCGTGGACGGATCCATCACGATGGGCGGCTACTCCAGCAATTACGTCGTCGACGAGCGCTTTGCCCACACCGTGCCTGCCAACCTTGACCTGGCTGCGGTGGCGCCGTTGCTCTGCGCCGGCATTACCACCTACTCGCCCTTGCGCCACTGGAAGGTGGGTCCGGGCAAGAAGGTCGGCATCGTGGGCCTTGGCGGGCTGGGCCACATGGGCTTGAAATTCGCGCATGCCTTTGGCGCACACACCGTGCAGCTGACCACCTCGCTCAAGAAGAAAGAAGATGCATTGAAGCTGGGCGCAAATGAGGTGGTGGTTTCAACAGATGCCAACCAGATGAAGGCGCATGCTGGCTTGTTTGACTTCATTCTCGATACCGCATCGGCTCCGCACGATCTGGACCCCTACCTGAGCTTGTTGAAGCAGGACGGGACGCTTACGCTGGTGGGCCTGCCTGAAAAGCCTGCTGCGGTGAGCGTGTTCAGCCTTATCGCGCGCCGCGCGTCCATTGCCGGATCGATGATCGGGGGCATGGTGGAGACGCAGCAGATGCTGGACTACTGCGGTGAAAAGAACATCGTCTCCGAGGTCGAGGTCATTCCGATCCAGAAGGTCAACGAAGCGTTTGAGCGCATGCTCAAACAGGACGTAAAGTACCGGTTCGTCATCGACATGAGCTCATTGCAATAGTGCGTCCGTGCACCGCGGCTGGGGGTCGTACAACCCTCTGCCGCGGATGCCCTGCGAACGGGCCCTCCTTGACACCGCGTCGACGCGTCTTTATGGTTGCCCAAGCCGCCGAAACGGTGGCACACATCCTGATGGCATCCACTGAGCAACCTGATTTCCCCGCCCGCCGGTCGTCGTCGAGGACAGCAGCCATCCTCACCGACAGCCACTTCCTCATTCCGCTGATTGTTTTCTGCGTCGGCCTCACGCTGCTCATCACGCTTCGTTAACTGCCTCGATGAGCGAAACCTCCAAAGCACAGTTATCCCCATCCTTTGGCTCTGCTCACGGGCTCGGAGTGCTGTCCGGACTCGGCGCCGGAGTTTGGCTAGGCGCAGCCGAAGCTCCGACCAAGCTCGTGAATACGGGCTTGTCGCCGTTCGCCATCTCGTTGTGCATGGTGGCGGGGGTGTTCACCGCTCGCTGGACGGTGCCTACCCTGTTGAAAGGCACACGCCAGGTCTTCGCCGATCTTTCAGAGCATCGGCATCTGATCCCCATCGCCATCATCGCCGGTATGCTGTGGGCCGTGGCCAACACACTCACTGTCTTTGCCATTCGCGACGTTGGTCTCGCGATAGCCTTTCCTCTGTGGAACACCAATTCCCTGGTCGGCATCTTTTGGGGCTGGCTGCTCTTTGGCGAACTGCGCGGCGCGAGCGGCAAAAATATTGCCAAGGTGATCCTGGGGGCGCTCGCTATTGTGTCCGCGGCGGTGATGTTGGGGTTCAGCACCATTCATGGGGACACAGCGCACGCCAGTCATGCCACGGGCGGCATTCTCGCAGCGGCGGGAGCGAGCCTCTTGTGGGGCACGATGTACATCCCGTATCGCAAGGCCTATCTCAGTGGCATGAACCCACTCTCGTTCGTCACCGTGTTTACCATCGGTGAACTCGGGGCGGTCTTCTCTCTCGCCTGGTCGCTCGATCGCCATTCGACGAGCGCGGTTTTCGTTTCTCCGGTGGTGCGCCCCATGTTGTTCTGGCTCTTTCTGGGCGGCTTCGTCTGGGTGTTGGGAGATATCTTCCAGCAATACGCGACCAAATATCTCGGCATCGGGCGCGGCATCCCTTTGTCGAATACCAATCAGCTTTGGGGATTGGCCTGGGGCGCACTGGTGTTCGGCGAGCTTTCCAGCGCCGATTCGACGCATCGCCTCCTGGTCATGGCAGGGTCGATCATCATGATCCTCGGTGCGCTTTCAGTGAGTACGGCCGTTGCAACCGAGCGCGAGCACCTGTCGACCAATGCGGCCCTGGTCCGCGAGTGCGACCGCTATGACCTCGACTATCAGAGGGTCCTTGCGGCGTACAGTGGCGTGCCGAACGAACAGAAAAGAATCCATCGCGCCTGGTGGGACTACGTGATTCTTGTCTGTGCCGTGGGCGTGTTCGTGATTCTCGGCGCTCAGGCGGGCATGCCGCACCTGGCCATGAATCTGACATGGACCGCCATTCTGAGCGCGACGATGGCGATCTCTGCCGGGATTTGCGTTTGGAAGCTCTGGAAGGCGACGCGGTTCGCATAGCGACTTTACAATAGTCTGCATGGGCGAGTTGTCGCTGGTTGATTTGGTGGGTGTGGGTCTGAATGCGACAGACACGCTCATCCCTCTCGCGCAGTTTCCTGAGCGCGGTTCCAAGGTTGAATACAGACAGTCCTCCATCCTTCCCGGCGGCCAGACGGCGTCGGCAGTGATGGCCTGCCAGACATGGGGATTGACGACCCGCTACGTTGGCAAGCTGGGCGACGACGATGCAGGGCGTCTGCACTGCCGCGAGTTTGCGCGGGCCGGGGTGGACGCGCGCATCATCACTGCTCCACAAGCGGCAAGCGCACACTCGCTGATTGTTGTGGACGAAGGCGGCGAACGCACGGTCTTGTGCCAACGCAACGAAAAGGTATTGCTGCGGGCCGAAGATCTGGAGCGCGCCTGGGTTGTGAACGCGCGGGCGCTTCTGGTGGATGGATTTGAAACGGCCGCGGCCACGCAGGCTGCCCACTGGGCGCGAGGGGCAGGCATTCCTGTCGTCGCCGATCTTGACGAGTTGTACGACGGTGTCGACGAACTGGCGGCGCAGGTGGACTATCTCGTCGTCAGCCGCGACTTTCCCAGTCGGCTGACCGGCGAACGCAATCTCGAGCTCGCCCTCCGCAAGATGAAGGACCGCTATGGTTGTGCTGTGACGGCGGCGACCCTGGGGCAGGACGGTGTGCTGGCCTGGGATGGCAGTCGCTTTCATCTGCGCCCTGCCTATTGCGTGAAAGTAGTGGACACCACGGGTGCGGGCGACATCTTCCACGCGGGATTTATCTATGGCCTGTTGCAGGGATGGCCGCTTGCCCGACTGCTCGATTTCGCTTGTGCCGCTGCGGCTCTGAACTGTACCAAGAGCGGAGCGCGCGGGGGCATTGGGCCGATCGACACAGTGGAGGGCCTCATGGCGAACACCACCCGCTATGCCGCGGTCCAAGCCGACTAAGGAGCCTGCACGATGAGCGCAAAGGAGCGGTGTACGTGGGCCGGAAACGATCCGTTGATGCAGGCCTACCACGATGAAGAGTGGGGCGTGCCCGACTTCGACAGCCGGTCGCTCTGGGAAATCCTGATGCTCGAAGGCTTCCAGGCAGGTCTCGCCTGGATCACAGTCCTGCGCAAGCGCGAGGCATTCCGCAAGGCCTTCCGCAGTTTCGATCCGCAAAAGGTGGCGCGGATGGGCGAGAAAGACATTGCCCGCTTGCTCGAGAATCCCGGCATTATTCGCAGCCGCGCCAAGATCGAGGCGACGATTCATGGGGCCCGCATTTATCTGGACATGGCGCAGGCCGGCGTTCCTTTTGCCGATTTCGCCTGGAGCTTTGTCGATGGCAAGCCGATTCAGAACACCGGCCCGGTTCCAGCCGCGACCCCGCTGTCAGAAACGATCTCGAAGGAACTGAAGCGGCGCGGGTTTAAATTTGTCGGTCCCACGATTGCCTATGCCTGGATGCAGGCGACTGGTCTCGTCAACGATCACGGTGCCGCCTGCTTTCGGCGAGGTCTCTGCGCCCGTGTGCGCAGGCCGGCTCGATAGAGTCTCCTTCCTTATTTTTTGCATTTCTGCAATTGCCGAAACCCCGGTTTGACGCGTACTATTCCCGCTGAAATCGTTTTCATTGGAGGCCCGCTGTGAACCGTTTTGCTTCTTTGTCCGTTGCCGTTCTCCTCTGCTTTTCGGCCCTGGGACTGGCGCCCAGGTTTTCTGCTGCGCAGGTCGCGCAGACCCCGCCCATGGGCTGGAACAGCTGGAACTACTTCGCCAAGAGGGTGGACGACAAGGGCGTGCGTGCGGCCGCAGATCAAATCGTGGCCTCGGGCATGAAGGACGCGGGCTACATCTACGTGAACATCGACGACTCGTGGGAAGCTGAGCGCGACGCGAGCGGGGTACTACATACGAACTCAAAGTTTCCCGACATGAAGGCTCTCGCGGATTATGTGCACTCCAAGGGGCTCAAGATCGGCATCTACTCGGGACCAGGCACCAAGACGTGCGGCGGATACGCGGCCTCGCTGGGACACGAGGAGCAAGATGCCAAGATGTACGCCGCGTGGGGCATCGACTATCTCAAGTACGACCTGTGCAGCTTTATCCCGGACGTGATGCGCAAGCAGGCCCCCAACGACGAGGTTGCGCAGATGCGCCTGATGCACGAGGCTTACGAGAAGATGGGCAAAGCTCTGCAAGCGACGGGTCGTCCCATCGTCTATTCGTTCTGCCAGTACGGCTGGGATGCGGTGTGGGAATGGGCGCCTAGCTACGGCGGCAATCTATGGCGCACCACAGGTGACATCGATCCGCATTGGGATCGCATCTACACGATTCTCGAGCAACAGGCGGGCCTGGAGAAATATGCGGGGCCCGGTCACTGGAACGATCCCGACATGCTCGAGGTGGGCAACGGCAAGCTGTCGTCCGACGAGAATCGTGCGCATTTCTCGATGTGGGCGATGCTGGCTGCGCCCTTGCTTGCGGGCAACGACCTGACCAGCATGAAGCCGGAAGTCAAGTCGATCCTGCTCAATCGCGACGTGATCGCATTGGATCAGGATCCACTCGGCAAGCAGGCTTCGCGTATTTATAGCGAGGGCGAGGTCGAGGTGTGGACCAAGCCGCTGTCGGGCGGCGGGCTCGCGATTGCCGTTCTGAATGCCGGCGACAACCGCTATTCGACCCATCCGTTCCACCTCAGTCTTGAGAAGCTGGGGCTTCATGGCACCGTCCACGGCAAGAACCTGTGGACAGGCAAAGATGTGGACCTGACCGAGAATATGCCGCTCGAAATCGCGGGACACGATGTGTTGCTGGTCCGGGTCGCAGCCGGCATGTGAGAGGGCGATCGGCGTTCGATTGAAGAATGGCTTTTGGGCGGCCCCGGAGTTGGTTTCCGGGGCTGTTTCTTGTTCAGTCCTGCTCAGACGCGCCTGCTCAAGGTGAACGGCGGGCGTCGCGCAGCAAAAGCTAGTAGGCTGCTCCGATGACGCGCAACTCGTACGAAACCTTGCGCACATCCTCAATGACATAGGAGTAGCGAATCATGGCTTCGAGCTTCTTGCGCGATTCGCAGGAATCAGACTTGATTTCAGTAACCAGGTGGGCTTTTTCCTGCCGCAAAGCGCGAAGCTCTGCGATCAGGTTCTCCGTATGAGAGTCCAGCGTGAGTGGCATAATGCTCCAGCGGCGTTAAGAAGGAAGGGGACGGGATTCGCCTGCTCGGTTTGAGTGGCTGACGCAAAAGCCAACGCCTTAGTGGGCAATGCGTCGCAGAAACCCTGCTCTAGTATAGCTCTTGGGGGCTTTTAAGCTTCCGTCCGCACCCGGCGTCGGTAGCCAATACCTCATAGAATCTATGGTTTACGTGTGGTTTTGCGGGGCTGCATTAACCCCACCTCATCTGCCCGGAGGATTCTGAAAGAGAACGATGAAATGGGTATGGGACGAGACTCACCGCTTTCGGATGAGGCCACACTACGCGGTCAGGACCTCAACGACCAGTGCGAAGCCATCCTCTGCGAACACGTGAAGAGAAGACGCGGCGCGGTCCAATTCCCGGTGGCGACAGAGCATCTGAAGCACTGCTTGAACGCGCGACACCGCACATCGACCTCGACGCCAAGTGCCGAAAAATGCGGGCTAATACACGCGAAACCGTATATTCTTTCCTCATTACCCCCGGCGAGCCACGGTCGTCTACCGGTGCCCTCCCGGGTATTCCCTGGTTGAATCGCACCCGATCGCATTGGCATGGAAGAGACCCCGAAGCGTCCAGCGAGTGACCCGCCTACGCAATTTGGCGCTGCCACTGCGGTGAGCAGTTCCGCTGACAACGTGCGCTCCGACCAAACGATGGTTCCCCCGTCTCATGCAGACCAGACGATGGTCCCGCCCTCGCGGTCCGATCAAACCATCATCACCGGCAATGAAGGAACACGCGCTGGGGTCGCCCGCACACGCGGCGAGTGGGCCGGCGGGTGGGGCGAAACCAACCCTGACCTCGAGCCCGGTACCCTGCTGGCGAATCGCTACGAAGTTGTCAGCGTGCTCGGCACGGGGGGAATGGGATCGGTCTACAAAGCCCAGGACAAGGAACTTGACCGCCTGGTCGCGCTGAAGGTGATCCGCCCCGAGCTGGCGCGGAATCCGGCCATCGTAGATCGGTTCAAGCAGGAGATTCGCCTCTCTCATAAGGTGACGCACCGCAACGTGGTGCGCATGTATGACCTGTCAGAAGATCTCGGCATGCGCTTTGTCACCATGGAATTGGTGGCGGGGCGCGATCTGCGCACCATCCTCGAAGAGCGCGGAAAGCTGCCGCCCGATGAGACCGTCGACATCTTCCAGCAGATTTGTCTCGCTCTGCAGACGGCGCACGGTGCGGGCATTCTGCACCGCGACTTGAAGCCGCAGAACGTGATGCGCGAAGATTCGGGCCGCGTGGTGGTGATGGATTTCGGGCTGGCGCGCACCATTGAAGACGACAAGGGAATGACCCAGACCGGCGCGCTGGTAGGGACGATGGACTACATGTCTCCCGAGCAGGCGCTGGGCAAAGATCTCGACCAGCGTTCGGACATCTTCGCCCTAGGCCTGATTGCCTACGAGATGCTGACGGGTGCGATGCCGTTCCGCGCAGAGAGCGCCATTGCCAGCCTTCTGAAGCGGACGCGCGAGCCCGCCGAAGAGCTCACCAAGCTCGATGCAACGATTCCCGGTGCGTTGAGCGACATTGTCGGCCGCTGCCTCGAAAACGATCTTGCCCTGCGCTACAAGACGGTCGAAGAGATTCTCAGCGATCTCGAAGCCTGGCGAGGCAAAGCTGCGACCAAGGCTCCGCGTCCAGAGCCTGTGGTTGCGGCCAAGACCACTGACAAAAGGCGGCTGCTGTTGATGGTGGGCGGCGCCGTGGTGGCGATTGCGCTGGTAGCAACAGCCGTGCTGGTGATGCGTCGTTCCGCGGCAAGCCATGAGACGGCGCAAACCGCTGCGGCACCCAGCCTCTCGCTTGCCGTCATGCCTTTCTACAACGCTTCGGGAGATCAGACCGAAGCATGGCTGGGCTCGAGTTTGCAGGAGATGCTGAGCACCGACATCGGCGGCGCGGCAGCAGTCCGCATGGTTTCGCCAGGTCGCTTGCAGCAGGTGTTGCACGATCTGCACATCTCGGCCGATTCGCAGCCCGATGTTGCAAGCCTGCGCCGGGTGGCCGATTTCACCAATGCGCAAACGCTGATCTTCGGACAGTACCTGAAACTCGGCAACCAGATCCGCATCACGGCGACCGTGCTTGATGTTGCACACGACACGCGCTCGGTCGTCACAACCGATGTTGCCGATGAGAAGAGCCTGCTGACCTCGGTGGATCAGCTGGCAGGGCAACTGCGTGAAAAGCTGACCGGCGATACGAAGGTTCTGAAAGATCTGCAGGCTCATGCTGCGCGGCCGTCTACGACGTCGATTGATGCTCTGCGCGCCTACGAAGCAGGGTTGGCTCTTGAGCGGTCAGGAGACAACCTCAAGGCTCTGGATCAGTTCCAGGCCGCAACGACAACAGATTCGAACTTCGCGCTCGCCTTCTCGCAACTGGCGGTCACCTATGCCAACTTGGGGCATGACGACCTGGCCCAGAACGCATCGCGCACCGCGGTCGAACTGGATGGAAGCCTTCCGCCACAGGAACGCTACCTGATTGAAGCCGAGAATGCGCGCATCAATAACAACACCGACAAAGCCATTGCGGCCTACCAGCAATTGGCATCGGCCAATCCGAACGACACCGACGTGCAGTTCGCGCTCGCAAATCTGTATGAGCAGGAAAGCAACTTCGACGCCGCCAAGAAGCGGCTGGCTGCGGTGCTGGCCAATGATCCTAAGAACGTAGAGGCTCTGCTGGCCAGCGGGCGCGTGTCGATCAAGAGCGATGATCCGAATGGTGGACTGGAGTTCCTGAGCCGGGCCTTGCCCCTGGCGACTGAGCTAGACAACCAGGAAGAAAAGGCGTCGATCTTGCAAGCGATGGGAATCGCTTACTCTTCTCTGAACCGGCCTGACGATGCGCTCCGCAACTATCAGGAGTCGCTGTCGATCAAGCAGTTGATCGGTGACAAGCGAGGTGAAGCCGCGAGCCTCGAGGAGATTGCCGATATCCAGGATCAGAAGGGGAAACCGACGGACGCGCTGGCGACCTACCAGAAGGCTCTGGCGCTGCGCCGCGATATCAGTGACCAGACCGGCATTGCGAACTCCCTGATCGATATCGGGAGTTTCTATCATGACCACGCCAAGCCGGACGATGCGCTGAAGAACTTTACCGAAGCCCTTCAGATCGAACGTCAACTGGGAAATCAGGTCCGGCAAGCGCTCTGCCTTCACAACATCGGGTCAATCAAGATGGATCAGGGCGCGTACCAGGATTCTCTGACCTATCTGGAACAGGCCTATGAGTTGCGCCAGAAGCTCAACGTTCCCGGAGATGTTGCCGACTCCCTGCACAACCTGGCCGAGGTCAACACCAAGCTGGGGCAGTTTGACACGGCGCTGAGCGATTACCTCAAGGCCATCGACACCTATCGCGGCGTCAACGACCAGCGCGGTGTTGCGGTCGAGTCCAATGGCATGGCAAAGATTTTTGCGGCGCAGGGTCGCTACGGCGCCGGACTGAGCGCAATGAAGGACGCCTTGAATGTCGTGCAGCAGTCGAAAGAGACAACGTCGCTGACCGTCGAAGTGCTGGGCGGCTGGGCCGACCTGCTCGCGCAGGTGGGACGTGGCGACGAAGGGCGGCCGAGTCTCGATCAGGCGATGCGTGTGGCGCAGCAGATCCACAACGACTGGGCGGTGGCCCTGGCGGCCAACTGGGCGGGCGACAGCCTCTTCTACAAGGGTGATTTTGCAGGCGCACGTCAGCAATACGATCATGCCCTCAGCACGGCGTCCAAGACTGTCGACAAGGAAGCGATCCTGCTGTCGAAGGTGAACCGGGCGCAGGCGGACCTGGCGATGGGCCACGCAGCAGCGGTGATCCCGGAGTTCAAGAAGCTCGGGCAAGATGCGGACCAGGTCGGGCTGAAGGCGTTGTCGGTTGAATGCTCCGTCTACCTGGCACAGGCGGAACTGGCAACGAAGAATACTGCCGCGGCCCAGCAGGAACTAGGATTGACCGTTGCCCGCGCACAGAATCTCGGCCTGCGCGTGCTCGAAGCCAAAGCGCAAGCGCTCGAAGGTGCGCTCGCGAGCAGGAGCGGCAAGAGCAGTGAAGCCGCGCTGCATTACCGGCAGGTTATTTCGATCCTGGATGCGATTCGGAAGGAAGACAATTCGTCGAAGCTGCTGGATCGCGCCGACTTGAAAGATATCTATGCCGATGCGCAGAAGGCCGTGACTACCCACTAGTCGCAGGCCGATCGATACGCGGGAGTCGATGGAAGGCTTCCGGCCAGCGAACAAGTAGACAGAGCATTAGTCTCCGCGACGCGCCCTCTCTCTCCCTAGCGCTGTTTTGGCTTATTTGATCGACGTTGTCTCGGCGTCGGCGATGGCAGGATGATGGCGCGTCCATCCAACAGCACAGCGCGTCCACACGGCAGACGATCGTTTCGGACTTCAGTCGACGTTCAGCTGTGCTTCGCCCCAAAAGGAAACGGCGTCGGAGTTCGCTGTTGCACGAACCCCGACGCCGCTGTTACTTCTTGGTTTAGTTGCCGGTACCCGTCAACGAAACCTTCTGGGTCCCGCTTGGCGCATTGTCTGTCACCACCAGGGTCGCGGTGCGAGATCCCTTCGCCGTGGGCTTGAAGATAACGCTGATGCTGCAGTTCTTGCCGGCTGCCAGCGTGGTCCCACATGTCGTGCTGAAGGAGTAGTCGTTCGGTGCGCTTCCTGACTTGCTGATGCTGATGCCGGAGAGAGTGGTGCCTCCAGGGTTGCTCAGCGTGATTGGCTTGGCCGCGCTGCTGCTGTTGACCTTCACCGTGCCGAAGCTCAGGCTGCTCGGATTCAAAGTGGCTTGCGGATTGATGACCAGTGCCGACAAGGTGACGGTCTGTGGGCTGCCCGGCGCATTGTCTTTGACAGTCAGCGTCGCCATCTGTGGGTTGTAGAGCGGACCGGCAATGAAGGTGACGGTCATGATGCAGCTCTTGCCGACGGCCAGCGACTTCGGACAGAGATTCAGGGTAATGAACTCGTTCGAATTGCCGCCTTGCACGATCGCGATGAATGGATCGCTGATGGTCATCGGCGCATTGCCCGTGTTGCTTACCGTCACAGTTTTTGTGACGATGCTGCCGAAGTTCAGCGTCCCAAAGTTAATGCTGGTAGGCGACACGGTTGCTACGGGGCCTGCCAGCACAGTGAGCGGCACTGTCTTGCTCGCGGTGGCGTAGCCGGCCACGCTCGGCGTGAACAGCACGGAGAGCGTTTGGCTGGTGGGGTTGGTGATGACCGTTCCCAGGAGCGGCGTGTAGACAAACGTTCCTGCAACAGTGGTGCTGGCATCAAGCTGGGCGCCGGTGAGCGCGGTGCCTAGTTGAATCGACGCGGGTACCCACGTAATTTGAGGAACCAACAGGCCGACATTGATGGGAGTGCCGCCCTGGCTGCCGTTGTGATACGCGTCGCCTGTATACACGGCCAGGATGGTCGATGGTCCAGTGGAAGGCGAGGTGTAACTGCAGGCCGCCTGGTAATTGGTCGAAACAAGCGAGACCTGCACGGTCTGACAGCCGCTGATCGCGTTCGCGGGGATGGCGCTGTTTACGTAGAAGCTCACCGTCCCACCGAGGGTCATGTCAGGCCCCGGCGGCAACAGCGAGAACACATTACCCGGTCCGCCGGTCGTCGGCGCAGTGATGGTGGCAGTCAACACATCCGGCGAACCGAACGTCGGGCTAGCCGTGGCAGGCGAGAGCGTGGTGTTGCTCGAGATGGTGGTGGCCGCTGTGACCACAAAGTCGGAGAAGTTCTTCGTCTTGCCGGTCGTTGAGCCGTCGATGTTCTGCGGAGTATACCCGGTAAAGATGTCCTGCACGTTGTTCGACGTCAAAAAGCCGCCGTTGCCCGTGCCGGTTGTTCCCGTGCCGAAGGTGAACTGATTGGCCGAAGGCACAGTCGCCACCGTGACGGTACCGTTAAAGCCTCCAGAATTGCCGAGGATGGTGATGGTTTGTCCCGCGGTCACCGCGCATTCGCCGACGCACGTTACGGTCGCGGCTGTGCCGTCGCCTTGAATCGTGCTGACCGGGCTGTAGAGCGGATCGCCCTGGAGATACCCGGGAGAGGCGGGCTGAATCGAGTTGTTATACGCGGCTGTGAGATCGATGCAGGCAGCACTCGGATTGGACAGGCAATCCGTGGGCGGAGGCTCTGGCGCAGGACAGGCTTGCACCGCATTCGTCCCCGTGTCGTAGCAGTAGACCGAATAGATGATGCAGTTGCCGCCTGTGTCGTCATACACCTGGCAAGCTGAACCGCTGTACTGCGTGGCGCCCAGACCGAGCAGGGTAGCGAAATCCGCAGGAGAGATCGTATTGGCGATGAGCCCCATGCCGACGCCCGTAGTCGTGGTACCGACGGGGAAGGTCGTCGTATAGCTGTGCGTGCCGAAGTTGAATGTGGTGGGCGTCCCAGGATTATTGAGTGTCTGCTGCTGGCCCACGGTGGCGTGCGGCGTGAAGGTCCAGCCCATCAGCTCATGTTGTTCGAAGGATGCGCCAGTAGCGGCAGTGAAGCCGACGTAGGCGGTTCCTCCCGCTGGCGTCGTGATGTGATCGGTGATCGTGAAACTGCCCGCGAAGAGCGGAATCGTGCCCGCAACAGGCGTGTGCGTGCCCTCGTTGTACTGCGGATCGAGGTACACGGAGAGAAAGTTTGCCGGTGAGTCATGGGGGCCGTTGTAGACCATCACGATTTGATGAGGGGCGCCGTCCGCCAACGTAACGGCAGTCGAGTTGCCATCCGTGGCTGACGTGTTTGGATCGGAGATAAGCGTGCTCACGTTGTTCCCGAGCGTGATAAGGCAAGTGACTGTGTGAGAAGGCGAATTCACTAGGCCCGGCCCACAGCCTTGCAGAGCGATATGGTTGTCATTTCCAGCGGGCTGATTGGCGTCTTGCGCATCCCAATCGTTCGTAAAAGTGTCCGCTTCGAGAGCGATGCTATTTTCGATACCGCCGTAGCCCAGGCAACCGCCGCCGCCGGTACCAAGGGCCGTAAAGCCAGCACCGGTTCCAATGCATGGAGTGGCCGCATCCGGTCCGCCGCCAGCCGAATTTTGAATGACAAAAGCCAGGCCGTCGGCCGTGTTGGCGCTGCCGGGGTTCGGTGTGATTTTGAAGGCATACCAGACGTTGAAGCCGTCCACCACATCCTGAGGAATCGAAAACCACACGCTTGAGGACTGGTTCGTCGTCGGCTCCGTCAACTGCACCGTGTAGTTCATGCTGCCGTTTGGGTTGTTGCTGGGATCGATGGCTGGCGGATAGGTGTCAAGAAAGTAGCTGGGCCCGTCGCCTGCCTGGTTCGTGCAGAACAAAATGCCGGCGGCCGGTGGGTCAACATAGTTGCCCGAACCACAACTTCCCGAGGTCTGGCTCGGGTTCGCGGCCTGGGGCACGTTGAAGTCGTAGTAGGTGACCTCTTGTGCGCGGGCGAAACCGGCAGACATTGTGACAAAGGCAAATCCGAACAAAGCAATGATCAGGTGCTGGCTGGGCCTGGGGAAACGCATGGTGTTCCTTCCGGAGCTCGTTAGGAGTGGCCATGAACGCAGAATGACGAGGGACAACTCGAAGGTGTCGGACTAAAACTTGAGAAACGGGGAACTCTCGCCACGCACAAACAGAATTGAGAATCTGGCCACAGATTGTGGCTGCATCATAACGAGCGATGTTTCGCGGGTCAAGGATTCTTCGCTCGCGGAGTAGTTAGTGAATCAATGAGTTACTGCAGATTCACGCGAGGGCCTTGGTGGGCAACTTACCGTAACTTACTTTGATTACCAAAGCGGCAGAGAGTGCACTTAATCGCCTGCGGTGGCACGAAGTTGGAGCGTGGGGTTTCCGGGGATACGCAGAGGTCTGCGCTGCATCAGTGCGCAGGTTTGGTCGTCGACGAGATGGAGTCGGTGATCCCGCTTGTGTCACGGGCCTGCACAACGACCAGATCGACGCGCCGGTTCATTTTGCGGCCGTCCGACGTCGCATTGTCAGCAACCGGGCGATACTCACCGTAGCCAGATGCCGAAATGTTTCTCGGGTCGAATCCTGCATCATCCACCAGCAGCAGAAGCACGTTCATCGCGCGTGCCGCCGAGAGTTCCCAGTTCGAGCGAAACTGGTTGTTGTGAATGGGCTGGTTGTCAGAATTACCTTCCACTCGAATTTCGAGCCCTGGCCGCGACAGCACTTTGGCAATTTTCTTCAGCTTTGCGGCAGCGCCCGGCAACAACGTAGCCTGACCGCTATCGAAAAAGCCGAGCTCCTTCAGGCTGATCGTGAATCCTTCTGGAGTCACCTGCAAAACCACTTCATGGTTCTTCAGCTCTTTGCCGAGAGCCACTTCCAACTGCTTGCGCAGAGTCTGCATGTCGGCGACGGAACCCGTAGCCGGCTTCCTGAGTCCGGTCTCGTCGGTCTGCAACCGATCCGGGCTGCGATCAAACTCTGAAGTCGTGGGTGGCCCGTCTTGAGAAAATGCGCCCATGGTTTGAAAGCCATTGTGAATAGCTTTGGATAATTTGCGAATGGCCTGATTGTCGCGATAGGTTGACGCGAACAGGACCACGAAGAACGCGAAGAGCAGCGTGACAAAGTCGGAGTACGAAATCAGCCACCGTTCGTGATTGATCGTCTCTTCATGTGCCTGGGAGCGTCTTTTCCGTCTCATCGAGCGGCGACTTTCTGCGGGCCCGCGGCTTTCGGAGACGTGACGTAGCGGCGCAACTGCATCTCAAGGGCACGTGGATTCACGCCCTCCACAATCGCTAGCACGGCTTCGAGCGTCATCTCCTGGATGACCTGCCGTTCGCGGATGCGAATGCGCAGCTTGCCGGCGGAAGGAAGGAAGATCAGGTTGGCCGAGCCGACACCATAGATCGTTGCCACAAAGGCAACTGCGATCCCCTTGCCGACTTCGTTGATGTCCTGCAGATGCTGCATCACCTGGATCAGCCCCAGCACTGCACCGATGATGCCGATGGTGGGCGCGAAACCGGCCGCGGATTCGAAGACTTTCGGAACCCGATCGTCCTTTTCTCCGTGATAGTCGAGATGCAGCTCCATCATCTTGCGAAGATCGGTCGCATTCACGCCGTCGATGGCCAGCATCAGGCTCTCGCGAAGGAAAGGATCATGAATCTTGGTCAGTTCGGAGTCAAGCGAGAGGATGCCTTCTTTGCGCGCCTTGAACGCATAGCGCAGCAGATTTTGGATGAGCGCATCCGACTCCGGCTCCTTATTGATAAAGACATCCTTGAGCTGGACGATCGCCTGAAGGATAACGGGCAAAGGATACTGCACCATCACGGCGCCGAGCGTTCCGCCCAGCACAATCAGGGCAGCGGTCGGCTGGATCACCTGCACCAACCGCCCTCCGTCGAGCACCAGGCCAAAGCCGATGCCGAGCAGGGCTATGATGATGCCGCCAAAAGTGCTCTTGTCCACTGCGCTCCCCAATCGGCTCTCACCGAGCATTGCGACGGAAGACAACCCGGCGACTTTCCAACGTTCCTTTGAGGGCGTGCAGAATCGCTGCCCTCATTCTTGTTTGCCCAAAAAACCGTCTCCGGTTGTCCGGATGATCCTCTATCGGCACGTAGAGGGCGCAGATTCAAGTTCCTCGATACCCCGAAAGGTGTAGACCACGGCCCACGATTTCTGCCCGCTGTAATTTCTGTAAACAACTTAATATAAATAACTTATGTCTTTCTTGTGCTCTCGGACATCGGGCTTCTGAGCGCCTTGTGCGAGATGGAATTTTCTAATGGATTTGCCGATGAGAGGACATGCGCTCCCGCCGCCCTACAGGTCTGCCTGTGCGAATGCCAGGCTTAGAGATCGATCGTGCGAACATCGATCTCGCGAAAGCACAAGCCGATACGCAGTCGGAAGCGATCGGCGACCGACCCTTTCTTGAACGCAGACGCAGCCGCCCCGTCGAACAGTCGTGGTCCGAGGCGCTCGACTCTCTGCATCGCATTCTGCTCGGTTTTGAAAACGGTAACAAACGCCACACCGAAACAGAGGGAAGATTTCGAGCCATCTTCGAAGAGGCGCCGGTGGGCATCTTCGAGCTTGGTTCCGACGGCCGCATCGTGAATTTGAATGGGGCGATGGCGCGGATTCTGGGTTACGAGTCCTCTGAAGCGGCGCTGGCCGGCAGTTTTGCCGGTTCCATCAATTTCTTTGCCTCCACGCCGTGGGGCTCCTATGCGGCGCCTTCGGGCACTGAGGATGTGCGTTGCTTTGATCTGCAGCTGACCTGCTGCGAAGGCAAGTTGAAGTGGGTGCGTTGCCACGTGCGCGAGATCCGAGAGAAGGATCAAGTGTTGCGCTATGAAGGTACGGCCGAAGACGTTACGGAGCGAAAACTTCTCGAGATTCAGACCGAGCGACTGGCCTATTACGACTCTTTGACGGGCCTGCCCAACCGCACGCTGTTCCGGGCACGTCTTGAAGCAGTTCTCGAGAAAGCCTGGTCGAACAAGCGCAGAGTCGTTCTGCTGCTTCTGCAGGTCGACCGGTTCAAGATCATCAACGATTCTTTGGGCCAGCGCTTTGGCGACCGGCTGTTGCAGGAGATTGCCAAACGCCTGATTGCCACGACAGGTCGCGATGCCATCGTCGCGCGCGTTGCCGGCGCGGAGTTCGCCGTGGTGCTTGAGCATGCGGGCGAGGTGGACGCTATTGAAGAGAGCGCGCAAAAGGTGATGACTGCCCTGGGCGCCGAATATGCGTTCTTTGGACACTCGCTGAACGTTTTCAGCAATTTGGGTATGAGTGTCTTCCCAAAAGATGGAAAAGACTGCGAAACCCTCATCAACGCCGCGGATACAGCGATGTGCTGCGCTCGCGAGGATGGTCTCAACAGCTACCGCATCTTCACGGATGAAATGAACGACAAGGTCCAGGAAGGCTTGCGTGTCGAGCGCGGTCTTCGGGATGCGATCGCGAACAACGAGCTCTTCCTCGTGTACCAGCCGCAGGTCGACTCCCGCACGGGGCGCGTCACCGGGCTCGAAGCGCTTCTGCGATGGAATCATCCGCAGTGGGGGCTGGTGTTGCCCAACAAGTTCATTGGAGTGGCCGAGAGCAGCGGCCTGATTGTTGCCATTGGCGAATGGGTCCTGCGTACGGCCTGCGCTCAGGCGCGCAAATGGCAAGAGGCCGGATTGCCGCCTGTTCCTATCGCAGTGAATGTCTCGGCCATCCAATTCCGCCAGCAAGGTTTCAGCGAACTCGTCCGGGAAGTCCTTCGCGAGACCGGCCTGCGTCCCGAGTTTCTCGAATTGGAGCTGACTGAGAGCTTGCTCCTGAGCAATGCCGACGTCATGTTCTCCACGATTCAGGATCTGAAGGATATGGGAGTGATGCTCGCCATCGACGACTTCGGAACCGGCTACTCCAGCCTTGGCTACCTTCGCCAGTTCAAGGTCAACCGGTTGAAAATCGCCCGTTCGTTCATCCAGGACGTTTCGGTCGATCCGGATGATGCGGCGATCACCACGGCAATTATTGAGATGGCCAGAGCGCTGAATCTTGCGGTTCTTGCCGAAGGCGTCGAGAACGAGGCCCAGTTGTCGTTTCTTCAATCACAGCAATGCCACACGATCCAGGGCTTTTACTTCAGCCGGCCGGTCGCGGTGGAACAGATCGATGAACACCTTCGGAGTGGATTCTCGCAGTATCCCGGGCCCACTTCGATCCAATAACCCCGAACCATCCGGCTGGATTCTGGATCGCCACACCGGGTTTAGATTCGCTCAATATTCGCCTATCGTATCTGACTCTTTCGTGTCTGGAAATGAAGAGACTCGATGCCGATAGAACTGCAACACCCGCGGCTTTTCCCCCACCATGAACGAGAGACGTGGCGGGAGCGCGCCCCGTAAAGGAATTTGGCCCAATGTTTGCAATCATCGGAATCGTCGTAGTGATCGGAGCCGTGATCGGAGGCTTTCTCATGGAGAAAGGCCCCATTCTCGTGCTCGTGCAGCCCTCCGAGTTCTTGATCATCGGCGGCGCGGCCATCGGAACACTCCTCTCCGCGAACCCGGTTTATGTATTGAAGAACATTGTGAGCAGCTTGTTGGCGGTTCTAAAAGGGTCAAAGTATTCCAAAGAGCGCTATATCAACTCGCTCAAGATGCTGTTCACTCTTTTCGGCAAGGCGCGTAAAGAGGGCTGGGCTGGAATCGAAAGCGACATTGAGGAACCCGCAAAGAGCACGGTATTCACCAAGTATCCAGAGTTTCTTGCCAACCATCACGTGCGTGACTTTGTCTGCGACACCCTGCGCATGGCCATCACCGGTGGATCAAGCGCGTTCGATCTTGACCAGATGATGGACCTGGACATGGAAGTCCACCACAATGGTGAAACGCAAACGGTCAATGCGTTGTCTACGGTGGCCGATTCATTGCCCGGCCTTGGCATTGTTGCCGCCGTGCTGGGCGTCGTGGTCACGATGAGCGCCCTGGGCGGTCCGCCTGAAGAGTTGGGACGCAAGGTAGCGTCCGCTCTCGTAGGAACCTTCCTCGGAATTCTGCTCTGCTACGGCGTCGTTGGTCCGCTGAGCGCGAACCTGTCAAAGCTGATTGCCGACGATCACGCGTTCTACTACGTCATGCGTGTCGCCATGATGTCGTTCATCAAGGGAATGTCTCCGCTGCTGGCGATTGAAATGGCCCGTCGCGCGATCCCCGAGCACCTTCGTCCGAACTTCCAGGAAGTTGAAAAAGCCTGCCGCCAGAAAGACGAAATCAGCGCTGCAGCAGCGGCATAGCGCAGTCGAAAGGTAGAGGGTCGTGGCAGAAGCCGGCGAAATCATCATCATCAAGAAAAAAGTCTCGCACGCCGGTCATCATGGCGGAGCGTGGAAGGTGGCCTACGCCGACTTCGTGACCGCAATGATGGCGCTCTTCATCGTGCTGTGGCTGATGAACAGCAGCAAGCAGGTGAAGGACGCGGTCGGCGGCTATTTCAAGGATCCGCGCGCGACTGCCAAGTTCGCAGGCTCAAGCCCTAAAGGCGCGGGCGTGATTGTCACCATCAAGCAGCAGGATCTGCAAAAGCTCAAAATGGATTTGTTGAAATCGATTCATCGCCTCGATCCGCTCGACAAGCTCAAGAACCAGATCGAAATCACGATCACTCCTGAGGGCCTGCGTATCGACCTGATGGAATCGGCCAAGGGCACATTCTTCGAACTAGGCAGTGCATCCCCGACTCCCGCGCTGGATGAGGTCTTGAAATTGCTGGCCAAGGAACTCGGTCAATTGCCCAATCACATCTCGATCGAAGGTCACACAGACTCGACCCCTTACTCGGGAAAGCGGGCCTATGACAACTGGGATCTTTCGACAGAACGCGCGAACGAGGCCAGGCGGATGATGCAATCCCAGGGCGTCCGGGCCGACCAGATTTCTCAGGTCAGAGGTTTTGCCGATCAACGGCTGCGCCTGCCGCAAAAGCCGCAAGATCCATCTAATCGCAGAATCTCGATGATTGTTCAATATCAGGTGGTAGGCGACTCCGAAGTGGCCCCGAACCTTGCCGGTCCGAGCCTTCAGATGACGACGGGGCAGAACTAAGCTGCCCCGTTTCTCTGAGCCTGATTTCTGTGCCTGGTGATCGAAAAGAATCCCAAAAGAAAAGAGCAGAAGTCCGCGTTAGCGGACGAGGACCGGACGAGACGGGTGCTGAGGCGCGGTCAGGCGCGCCACGAGGCGATTGATTTCATCGCGTTGTTCCTCAGTCTCGTAAATGAATTTGACGCCATCATAGTACGAACCCGAATGGGCGACCCGAACCGGTAATTCCAAGGCAAAATCCTGGTAGTTGAAGGCCACAGTCCCGCACGAGTCAGGAGCCAGGGGCTGACGGAGTTCAAGCTTCATGCCCTCGGTGCTGATTTCGATGCAGCGGCCGTGTTGCATCGAGGCGTCAAAGGTAAGGCAGACGGGGAGGTCAACTGAAAATCGGGGGGCGCGATAGTCAAATTTCCGCATAGGTTTCCATTCTTGTCGGGATACTCCGCCTAGGGGCGGTTCTTTCGTTTATCGGCACATCCCTACAAAACATTCGATGCATAGCCGCCGGATTGCACAAAAAACTCTAATAAATCCAACGGCGAGAGGGGATTCCAGTCCAAACTGACTCATTTTGAGCAATAGCTCGTTGAGTGCCAATACCCCGTTCGACCGGCATTCTTGTACCTCGAAGGTAACGCAGGCGCCTTACAAATCGCTCGATTCGCGCTTGAAAGTCGCCCTATACTAGCCTTTCAAGTTCAAGTGGTGGAATCACTTTCGGGCCTTGCAGTTTTTATCGCAGGCCGGTTGGCGTTTGGCCTGAAAACCTTTAACCGTAGAGAAGAACGTGGGATGAGCAGCTTTGAATAATTTCCCTATCCCGTCCGCCGGTGAATCCCAAGCGGGTTCCTCATTTTGCCCTAATCCGGCCGATGCGGCCGTGGGCGCCGCACTCTTGAACAAAGTCGCGGGCCGACGCATCCTCATCGTCGAAGACGACGTGTCGCTTGCGGGGTTCCTGAGCGGTGAACTGGAAGCACAGGGCTTTGCCGTGGAACAGGTCCACGACGGCGAGCATGCCCTTCAAGTGCTCGAGGCAAATCGCCGTTACGATCTGCTGATGCTCGACCTCAATCTGCCCAAGCTCGATGGCATCACCCTGATCCAGCGTTTGCGCCCTGCGCAGCCCCGGTTGCCAGTGCTGGTGCTTACCGGGCGCAGCCGGGTTGAGGACAAGGTGAAGGCTCTGGAGAGCGGCGCCGACGACTGCTTGACCAAACCCTTCTCCCTCATTGAGCTGCTGGCCCGCGTGCAGGCACTGCTGCGACGCAACTCGGGCGTGGTTCCCAACTGCTCGACCGTGGGCGATCTCACGATGTACCGGGATCAGCGCCGCGTGGAGCGCAATGGACGCCGCATCGAGCTCACACCCCGGGAATTCGCGATTCTCGACGTGATGATGCAGAATGCCGGCCGTCCCGTATCGCGGGCGACCCTGCTTGAAGAAGTCTGGAACATGGCGTCGTCGGAATCAGCCACCAACATCGTCGACGTCTACATGAAGTACGTCCGCGACAAGATCGATCTGCCTGGCGAAGCTCGACTGACGCACACGGTGCGCGGTGTCGGCTATGAGCTGCGGGTTGCCTGAGAATCCATTGGACAAGACCGGGCCTATTGACGTGGACGGTATCGGCCAACTGGTTGATCAACTGCACGCCATGGCGCAACCTCTCACCATCCTGCGCGGGGCGGTTGGAGCCTTGCAGCTTTCTCCCAGGATCTCTCAACAGGATCGTCGTTACGTTGAGATGTGCGTTGCCCAGACCGAGCGTGTGTGCGCAATCATGTCGGGCATGCGTGACCAGGTGGATGAAATGCGAACCGGAGGCACTGAACCATCCAAGCGTGCCGATGCCAACGTTACGTCTGATTGCCTTCGAGAGGCTGTTTGATGTGTTTTCTACTGACAAGCTTGTTGGTCTCATGTTTTTTTTCATTTAGGGGAAGATTCGAATAAATAATGGCAACTCCTGCGGCCCAATTTCCACGCTTCGAAGATCGAGTACCGATCGACGTCTTTGTCGTGAGTTCGAATGCCAAGCTCCGCGAAGAGCTTCAGGAGAAGCTTGGGCTCCCGCGTTGGAACGTGCTGCATGCCGCCGGAGGCGCCGAGGCGCTGAAACTCCTGCAGAGTCACGTCACCGACGACGCCGTCCTGTTACTCGATCCGCAACTGCCCGACCTGGACGCGAATGAGTTTCACGAGATTGTGCGGGAGAGGTTCCCGCATACGCAGATCCTGCTGTTGAACTCGCATACCGGTCAGCTTCTGGTGGGCAGTGCATCTCCGACGCCGGTGTCGCGCAAACTCGCGGATGCCGTCAATCAGAATGGTCCTTTGCGTACCGCACCCATTCCCATGCCCGTTCCCGAGCATCCCCGGGCGGTGACGGAAGGACGCGTCAAGCTTCGCAGCATGATTGGAAATTCCGAACCGATGTTGCGCACCTACACGCTTACGCGCATGGTGGCAGCCCGCGATACAACGGTTCTGGTGACCGGCGAAAGCGGCACAGGCAAGGACATGATCGCGCAGGAGATTCACCTGATCAGTCCGCGGCGCAACCAGCCGTTCATCGTGGTCAATTGTTCCGCGATTCCTGAGACCCTGCTTGAAGCCGAGCTGTTCGGTTACACCAAGGGCTCGTTTACAGGCGCCGTGCAATCGCGTATTGGCCGCATCCATGCAGCCCACGGCGGCACCCTGTTTCTCGACGAAATCGGTGATATGCCCCTCTCGTTGCAAAGCAAGATTCTGCGCTTCCTTGAACAGGGCGAAGTGCAGCGGCTGGGCGGCAACGAGAATCTAAAAGTTGACGTGCGCGTGATTGCAGCCACGAATGCCGATCTGAAGAAGCGGGTCGCCGAACTGCAGTTCCGCGAAGACCTCTACTACCGCCTCGCAGTCTTTCCCATCCAGCTTCCTCCGCTGCGCGACCGCATGAGCGATATGGAAGAGCTGGCGCTGGCGTTTGCCGGCAGGTTCCACCCCGGTGTCTCGCTCTCGCGAGCTGCCATTAACGTCCTGGCCCAGCATTCATGGCCCGGAAACGTCCGCGAGCTGCGCAATGCACTCGAACGCGCGACGATCCTGGTCGGTTCCGAGGACGAAATCAGGCCGGAACACATTATTTTGTAGAGCCTCGGCCTAAATCGGCAGATTTTTCCCGGTTTGGCACTGTTCTTGCTTATTAGATAGGCAAATGCTGCCGAGTTCTCATGCCGTTCCAATAAAGAGGCCCAGTGTCGACTCCATGCCGACTCCGCAGCTTCTCGCGGATGCATTCTCAGAATTCATTGCTGCCTCCTCTGTCCTTGAGTCTTCTTATCGCGACCTGCAGGGTGAAGTCGGCCGGCTGTCTGCGGAGCTGACCAGGCGCAATGCCGCGCTGACCAGCAGCCTGGCAGAAAACGACCGCATGCGCGCCGCGCTGCAGCAGATGCTCGATTCGATGCCCTGCGGGGTGCTGGTCCTCAATCATGCGGGCCACATCGTGATGATCAACCCGGAATGCCGACGGTTGTTGAACCTGGGCACGAGCTCGGCCAACAGCCTGCAACAGATTGCTGAAACCAGCCACGTTGATTTTGAAGCTCTTTCGAATGGACCGGACAACCGGTTTGACAGTGAAGTTTGCATTCAGACGGAGACCGGGAAGCGCTGGCTGGCCCTGGGCAGGAGAAAGCTCTTCTGCAGCCCGTCGTACCAGCCTGAACATCTGCACAGTGTCTGGATTCTGCGCGACATCACCGGGAACAAAGTTGCCGAGCAGGAGAGGGAAACCGCGCGGCGTGCGACCGCCCTGGCGGAGATCTCGACCATCCTGGCTCACGAAATTAGAAACCCATTAGCCAGCATGGAGCTTTTTGCGGAGCTCATCGAGCAGGACACCGGCACCTCCTCCCCATGGATTTCTCATCTGCGGGCCGGCATTCGCTCGCTTTCGGGCACCGTCAATAACGTTCTGAGCCTGAACGGCGAAACCAAGACGCGGCTCACCCCGGTCAATCTTGCCCAGTGCGTCCGCGAAGGCGTCGAGTTTGTGCAGCCCATCGCGGAGCAGGCAGGGTTGGCCGTGACCTTCTCCGCGGCGGACGATACGCCGGCAGTTGAAGGCAACGAAGAAGCGATCCGCCAGATTGTTCTCAACCTGGTGCGCAATGCGATTCGCCACACCGAGAGCGGCGGCAGCGTCCACGTGGCAACGCGTGGGGCGGTTCGTGATCAGGAGACTTTCGCGGTTGCGGAGATTTGCGATACCGGCTGCGGTATTCCCGAGAGCATGATTCACCAGATTTTTGACGCGGGTTTCAGCGCCACCGGCGAGACGCCGGGGTTGGGTCTTGCCGTTTGCCAGCGACTGATGGCTCAGCATGGTGGCGAGATTCGTGTAACCAGCCACATTAATCAAGGCAGCACATTCCTACTGGAGTTTCCGGCGCTATGACGAACGAAGACACGCTGTCAGTGATGGTGGTTGACGATGAACCGGGCATTCGCACGGCACTGCGCGCAAATTTTCTGCGTCACGGCTGGCGCGTTGAGACGGCGTCGTGCGTGCGTGAAGCAATCCGCAATGTCGAAGGCCGCGAATTTGACCTCGTGGTGACCGACATGCGCATGCCCGACGGCACCGGCATGGAAGTGATGCGCGCTGCGCGCAAAGCCTCGCCAGAGACCGCGGTCATTCTGCTCACGGCGTATGGTTCGGTTCCCGATGCGGTGAACGCCATGCGCGACGGTGCACTCGACTATCTGACCAAGCCGATTCCGTTCGATCGTTTGCAGGCAACGGCAGCACAGGTTCTGCATCGGGCTAAGTCGCTTCCTCTGGAGGATGCCAGTTCGAATGGCGATATCGTGGGGCACGCGCCTTCATTGTTGCGCACGCTGCATCGGGCTCGCGCCGCTGCCACCACCGGTGCCGATGTCTTGATCGAAGCCGAGAGTGGAACCGGCAAGGAATTGCTGGCACGCTTCATTCATGATTCCAGCGCTCGCAGCAACAAGCCTTTCGTCGCCGTCAATTGCGCGGCGGTTCCAGAGACTTTGCTGGAGAGCGAAATGTTCGGCCACGGACGCGGAGCATTTACCGGCGCCATTGCCAACCGGCTGGGCAAATTCGAGCTCGCAAATGGGGGCACGATTCTTCTGGACGAAATCGGCGAGATGCCGCTCAACCTGCAACCGAAACTTTTGCGGGTGTTGCAGGAACGCGAGTTCGAGCGCCTGGGAGAATCAGTTTCGACGCACGTTGACATTCGCGTGATCGCAACCACGAACGTTTCGCTTGGCACCATGGTCGAGCGCGGCCAGTTCCGCGCCGATCTCTACTACCGGCTGAATGTCATTCCGTTGACTTTGCCGCCGCTCCGCGAACGTCGCGAAGACATCCCCGTTCTGGCCCGGCATTTCGCCGAGAAGTATGCGGCCCAGCATCGCACCCTCACGCCGCGCCTTCATCCGGAATTCATGGAGCGCTTGCAATCGCACGCGTGGCCGGGCAATGTGCGGGAGCTGGCCAACTTTATGCGCCGCGTGCTCACGCTGACCGAGACACAAGAAATTGATGCCGCCTGCTTTGAAGGCGAGTTCCAGGGCAACTCGGGACTGGCACCGGTGCGCAGCACGCAGACACCTCCTCTGGCGGGCGCCCCCGCGGGCACGCCGATCTGGCAGGTGGAAAAGCTTCATCTGGAACGAACGCTGGCTCTGACGGAAGGGAACCGGACGGTTGCAGCCGAGATGCTCGGCATCAGCCTCCGCACCCTTCGCAACAAAATTCGCGAATACGGCTTACCGCCGAGGAGGTATGTATAAATGGCCACGACTCCTCTCATGGGGTTGCTGCAGGGATATCTCAAGGTGACGTCTGATCGCCAAGAGGTGGTTGCATCGAACCTAGCCAACCTTGACACTCCCGGTTACCACGTCAAGGACATCAATTTTCAGTCTGCGATGCAGCAGGCGCTGACAGAAGAAGACGGCAGCAGCGGTGTGCAGCTCGGACCTTCAACGACCGATGTCGAAGGACTGCCCGAGCGGCCGGACGGCAACAACGTCAACATCGACCGTGAGAGCATGCTTCTTTCGCAAACGCAGCTTCAGTACCAGATGGGCGTGCAGTTGATCAAGGCTGAGTTTCATCGTCTGCTGACCGCCATTAAGGATGGGAACTAGCCATGGGCTTGTTTGACATGTTGAGCATCAGCGCGTCGGGTCTGACCGCCGAGAGGCAGCGGGCCGAGGTGACATCGGCCAATCTCGCGAACGCAGAGACCACGCATACCGACGAAGGCGGACCATTTCAGCGCAAAGAAGTGGTCTTCAGCGGCAGCAGCATCATGCCTTTCAGCAACGTGCTGAATCATGTAGGCCGGTTTGGCCAGGCACCCAGCGGCTCGGTGCAGGTGAGCGAGATCGTCAATGACACCACGCCCCCCGTCAAGCGCTATGAGCCGGGCAATCCCGACGCCGATAAGGACGGAATGGTTTCGTATCCGGCGATCAACCCGATTACGGAGATGGTTGATTTGATGGGTGCGGTGCGCGCCTATCAGATGAATGCTTCCGCCGTGAATTCGGCCAAGCAGATGATCCAGCAATCGATCGATATTTTGAAGTCGTCGTAGACAGGAGCGCGCGATGAGCAATGTAGCACTCACTTCGATTCCGAATTTTCAGGTTCCCCAGCTTCCCTCGCTCGACAATACGGGAGCTTCGGGGGGAGAAAGTTTTGCCTCTGTACTTTCCAACGCGGTGCATGGTGTCGACCAGCTGAACAATTCGGCGGCGGGCCAGGTCACCAACATGCTGCAGGGTGGAGGAGGCGACATCAACAACGTGATGGTCGCCGTAGAGAAGGCAGACGTTTCGTTTCAGCTGATGATGCAAGTACGCAACAAGATCGTCAGCGCATATCAAGATATTGAAAAAATGCAGTTCTAGGATTGAGCCCCAATGGCAGGCATGACGAGTGTAGTCGAACAGGCAAAGCAGTTTTGGAACAGCCGCACAGGCCGGCAAAAGGCGTTCCTCGTGGGTGGCGCGGGAGCGACGGTCGTGATGTTAGCGATGTTCGCACGCCTCATCGGCACGCCCGATTACAAACCGCTCTTTAAAGATCTGGAGCCCTCGGATGCGCAGGCGCTCGCGTCGCAGTTGGCTGCGCAGAATATCCCTCATCAGATCAGCCCTGACGGCAAGACGGTGAGTGTGCCAGCCGACAAGATCGACGAAGCGCGGATGCAGACGGCCCAGCAGGGCCAGCCGCACAGCGGACGCATGGGCTTCGAGCTCTTCGACAAGATGACGTGGGGACAAACTGAATTTGATGAGAAGGTGGCGTATCAGCGCGCGCTCGAGGGTGAGTTGGAGAGAACCATCCAGACGCTGTCGAACGTCGATAGCGCGCGCGTCCATCTTGTCATGCCTTCTGACTCGGTCTTTATCGATCGGCAACGCGGCGCGAAAGCTTCGGTGATTCTAAAGCTCAAGCGCGGCGGACTTTCGAAAGATTCGGCGCTCGCAATCTCGCGCCTGGTGGCGGGTGCAGTCGATGAACTGAAGCCGGAAGACGTTTCTATCATCGACGCGGATACCGAGATGTCCCTTGGTCCGGGTCACAACGAATTGGGCAGCAGCGAAGACGACGAGGCGCGGCTTACGCAACGCCTGGTCAACACGCTCGAGCCGGTGGTAGGCACGAATGCGATTCGCGCCAGCGTGAACATTGATTACGATCATGGCTCAATTGAAGAGAGCCAGGAAAAATACGATCCTACGGTCAGCGCGGTCCTGAGCTCGCAGAAGAACGAAGACGAGGCGACTGGCGGCGGCGCGGTGCCGATCGGCGTTCCAGGAACGGCCAGCAATGTGCCCACCGCGACCAAGACAAAACCCGCGGCCGGCAACACGGCCACTGCGCAGCAGGGCAGTTCGCAATCGTCGAAGTCAGAGAACACGCAGTACGGCGTGAACAAGACGGTGACCCATTCGATTTCGCCCGGCGGGCGCATTCAGCGAATCACTGCGGCTCTGCTCGTGGACGATGTGCTGGTGAAGAATGTGCAGAAGGGCAAGACGACTTATACGCGGCAAAAGAGATCGCAGGATGAGTTGAACAAGATCCGCGAGCTTGCAGAAGCCGCGATCGGGTTCGACGCCAAGCGTGGCGACACCATCAGCGTGCAGAACATGTCGTTCGGCGCCAATGCTGCCGACACCGATGTGCCTGCGGCAGGCTTTGCGACACAAGTGCAGAAGGCGGTGACCGACTATTCACCACTGTTGCGGCCGCTGTCGATGGTTGTTCTCTTCATCCTGGCGTACCTGTTCCTCATCCGGCCGATTCAAAAACAGGCATTCGCTCCAGGGCAGTTGACTGCTGGAGCAGGCGGTGGGCATGGCGCCTTGGGTGGCGCCGCGCAAGTGCAGCCGCTGGCTGTCGGTGGCGCACCAGCCGAACTGGGTACGGGCAACATGCGCGCCGCACAGCTGAAGGCGCAGACGTTTGAACTGGCTCGTCAGAAACCACTGGATACAGCACGCACCATGCAAGCCTGGCTGCGGGAGGAAGAATCATGAGTTCGGTTGAGCGCACTCCCAGCGGTGCCCGCAAAGCAGCGATCCTGCTGTCGTTTCTCGGCGAGGAAGAGGCTGCACCCATTCTTCGCAACTTGAACAGCGAGGATCTTGACCGCATCACTCGCGAGGTTGCAGGCCTGGCTCGCGTGCCGGTCGAAACGACGTTGCACGTCCTCGAGGAATACCACACGATGATGGCGACCTGCGAATATGTCTCTTCGGGCGGGCGCGAGGTGGCGAACCGTTTGCTCGTGAAAGCATTCGGCGAGAGCGGAGCAAAAACCATCGCACAACGTATGGCGACTCCCCAGGAGGATGTGTCATTCAAGATAGACGCGCTGAAGAAAACCGAGCCGCAGCAGCTGGCTCGTTTTCTGGCAGGGGAGCACGCCCAAACCAAGGCGCTGATTCTCGGTCATCTCGATGGCAAGCAGGCCTCGTCACTATTGATGAAGCTCGATCCCGAGTCGCGTGTGGATTGCGTGCGGCGCATTGCGACCATGGGGCAGTTCTCTCCTGAAGCCGCAGCCAAAGCCTCGCGCGTGTTGAACCGCCGCTTTGGATCGGCGATGGACCAGACCAAGCGTTCGGATTCGGGAGTGAAGAATCTTGCCGATCTGATGAACCGCCTGGAACCGGCAGCGGCCCGTGAGATTTTGCAATCCATCGAGGCGGATGATCCGAAACTGGCAATCAGCATTCGTGACCTGATGTTCACATTTGAGAACTTCCTTGAAGTTCCCGAGACCGACATGCGCGAGCTGATGAACATGGTGGACAAGAAGACGTTGATGGTGGCGTTGAAGGGCGCCAGCGATGACTTGCGAAACCATATTTTCCGCACCATGTCTTCGCGTGCGGTCGAAATGATGAAGGAAGATTCAGAGATGATGGGTCCGGTGCGTGGTAAAGACGTGGCCAAAGCGCAGAGCGAGATTGTGGCCATCGCGCGCAAGCTCGAAGCGGAAGGCAAGATCGTATTGAAGAGCGAGGGAGAAGACGAATATGTCGTCTAGCCCCGATTACGCAAGCGCCTTTCCCGTTCCAGTTGCCGCGTTGCAGTATCGCGATATGTCTTCGCGAAAGACGCGCGATGGCCTGGAGATCCCAGAGCCTGCCCCGCTGATCGTGGAATCGGCCGAGAACAACGGCTTGTCTTCTGAGGAGCAACTGGCGGTGCACATCGAACGCGAGCGAGCGGACGCCGCAAAAGAAGTGGACCAGCGGCTGCGCAAGGAGTTCGAGCAAAAGCTGAACGTCGCACGCGAACCCATTGCAGCGATCCTCGCCCAATTCGAGGAACAACGCAGCACCTACTATGCGCAGGTCGAAGCTGAGATTGTGCAGCTGGCGCTGTCGATCGCGGCCAAGATTCTTCATCGCGAAGCGCAAGTCGATCCCATGCTGCTGACCGCGTTGGTGCGGATGGCGGTGGAGCGCATGCGCGAGGGGTCGGATGTGACTGTGCGTGTGAGCCCGGGCAAGGGCGAAAGCTGGCGGCGATATTTTGCAGGCCTTCCGAGCTTGTCGCACGTAGAGGTGGTCGAAGATCCGCAGCTCAGCGAACAGGATTGCCTGCTGGAAACCGAGCTTGGCTCAGCGAATTTTGGTCTCGATGCGCAGCTGAAAGAAGTTGAGCAAGGCTTCTTCGATCTGCTTGCGTTAAGGCCGGGGAACAAATGAATCGCGACCTGCTCGCCCCTTACCTTCACTACCTTCGCACCGGTTCGACACTGCGATGGACCGGACGCATCACGCAGGTTGTCGGCAACCTGATCGAATCGGACGGACCTTTCTGCTCGGTCGGCGAGTCGTGCCAGTTTATCGGGAACGGCGGTCGCAATTATTCGGGAGAGATCATCGGGTTCCGCGGATCGACGATGTTGTCGATGGCAGCAGACCAACCCCAAGGCATTCGATTCGGCGACAAGCTGGTGACGTGGGGTGCGCGGCCTTCGATTCGTGTTGGGCCGGGCATGCTCGGGCGCGTGATCGACACAGCCGGCAATCCGCTGGATGGTAAAGGCGAATATCGCGCGATCCATTCTGTCTACATCGATGGTTCGGCGCCATTGCCTCTGGATCGCGTTCCTATTCGTGAGCCGTTGAGCTGCGGTATTCGTGCGATCGATGGTTTCTTAACCTGCGGACGCGGCCAGCGTGTGGGTATTTTCGGCGGTAGCGGCGTTGGCAAGAGTACGCTGATCGGCATGATGGCGCGCGGCACCGCGGCCGATATGACGGTGTTGGCGCTGGTGGGCGAACGCGGACGTGAAGTCGGCGAATTTCTTGAAGTGCTGGGCGAAGAAGGTTTACGCCGCTCGGTCGTTCTTGTCTCGACGTCCGATCAGTCCCCGCTGCTTCGCATCCGTGCAGCGCTTGCGGCGACAGCGGTCGCCGAACATTTTGCGAGCCTGGGCAAGAATGTGCTGCTGATTGTCGACTCACTGACGCGGTTTGCGATGGCGCAACGCGAAGTTGGTTTGGCGGCGGGCGAACCGCCGACGGCGAAAGGCTACACGCCTTCAGTGTTGAACATGCTGGCTCGGCTGGTGGAACGCGCGGGAAATTTTTCGCAGGGCAGCATCACGGCCTTCTACACCGTGCTGATGGAAGGCGACGACCAGCAGGATCCTGTCGTCGATACGGTGCGATCGCTGTTGGACGGACACGTGGTTCTGGATCGCGAACTTGCCTTCCGCAGCCACTATCCTCCAATTTCGATTCTCGAGAGCCTGAGCCGTTTGATGTCGAGCATGGTCTCGGAACAACATCTGGCGAAGGCCAACGCGATGCGCATGATGATGGCTTCGTATGCGCGATCAGAAGACCTGATTCGCATTGGGGCGTATCAGAAGGGCACCGACCCCGTGCTCGATAATGCGGTGGAGAATCTGCCTGCGGTGAACGGATTTCTGCGCCAGCGGCCCGACGATCTCTGCACCTATGAGGGCGCAGTCGAGCGCATGGTTGCGCTGCCCGGCTAGGGGAGGGATGCATGGCCTTCCATTTCACGCTCGAGCAGGTTTTGCGGGTCCGCGAGAGTATTGAGCGGAGTGAAGAACTGGCGTTGCAGCGCGCGGAAATGGAAGTGGCCCGCGTGCGCAGGCGCATCGAGGAGCTGACGGACTTGATGGCCAGCATCGATCGCCGGCGCGAAGAGTCGCTGAAGAAGCCGCTGAAGGCCTATGAACTGCAAGGTATGGACGCCGAGATGAATGCGGCGACGGACGCGCGGCTGGCATTGCTGGGGACCCTGAAGACTGTCGAGGAGCTGCGCGATGCACAGCTGACCGTCTATCGAACCGCGCATAACGGACGCCAGATGCTGACTGATCTTGAAGAAGAGAAGCGAATGGAGTACGAGAAGGAGCAGACGCGCGCGCAACAGAAGCGTCTTGACGATCTTTTCGCCGCGCGCATCCAGCGCCGTTAGGAATTGCCGCCCGGCGACGATTGTTCCACGCTCCAAAATTGTTCCACGTGGAACAATTGAGGCATCTGTCACCGCTGTGGACAGTGATTTGCGAAAGATAGTCCTGCTTTGCGTTATGCTGCGCACTCTGCGCGGAAGAGTCGCAATTCGCGTCGCCGGGCGCGACAAAAAAGATTCTGTTCAGCGTGCCGTCTGCATTGCTCCCAACAACTCCGCTCTCCGCAAAATTGTTCCACGTGGAACAATTGAGGCATCTGTCACCGCTGTGGACAGCGATTTGCGAAGTTTAGCGTGATGAGTCGCGGACCGTTCTGGTCCGATCTTTGTTGCTCTCCCACTCTTCGCGAGAGGCGCGAAGGATGGGGCACCCGAATTCTTGTGGAACCATGCGGTGTGCGGCGTTCTTATTTGCCGGTGTAGGAGACGTGCCAGATGGTATGCGAGCCATCGTCGGAGACGAAGAGCGATCCATCCGGAGCTTGGGCGATGCCGACGGGGCGTCCCCAGACCGAGCCGTCGGGAGTGACGAAGCCGGTGAGGAAGTCTTCGTACTCGCCGGTGGCGTGGCCGTCGTGCATGGGCAGGCGGATGCATTCGTAGCCGGAGCGCAAGGCGCGATTCCATGAACCGTGTTCGCAGGCAAAGCCGTCGCCCTTGAACTCGCCGGGGAACTGCGTGCCGGTATAGAACATCAGCTCGAGCGATGCGAAGTGCGGGTTCAAGAGAATGTCGGGTGTGAGCACCTTGGATTGCAACTCGGGGTGTTTGCCGACGTGGCGCGGATCTTGCACGCCGCCCTTGGAGCCGCCCATGTAGAACCACGGCCAGCCGTAGAAGCCACCTTCCTGGATGTGCGTGATGTAGTCGGGCACGAGGTTGTTGCCGAGGCCGTCGCGCTCGTTGGTGGAGCACCACAGTTGGCCGGTGAGGGGATTGATGGCCTCGCCGACGCAGTTACGGATGCCCCACGCGTACACCTTGAGGAACTTGCCGTCGGGCGTGAACTGGAGCACGTCAGCGCGGTGGAATTCTTCAGGATGCGAATCGGGGTCGTCGATGTTGGAGTGCGAACCGACCGAGGCGAACAATTTCGAGCCGTCTTTGGAGAAGATGACGTCGCGGGTCCAGTGGCCACCGCCGCGCAGGCGGCCGCCGCCGGGAAGTTCAGCGATCTGCTGTGGTGCGGCGCTGGCTTTGAGGTCGCCGCTCTTGTAGGGGATACGGACGATGGCATCGGTATCGCCGATGTAGATCCATTGCGGGTTGGGGCCGGCTGGATAGAAGGCGATGCCGAAGGGCTCGTGCAGGCCTTCTGCGAAGACCGACGTTTCTTTGGGCTTGCCATCGGAGCCGAGGCCGCGGAAGACCCTGATTTTGCCGCTGGAGCTTTCGGCGAGGAACAGGTCGCCATTGGGAGCGAAGCGCAGGAGGCGAGGATTGTCGAGGCCGGTCGCGTACATGTCGACCTTGAAGCCTTTGGGGGCGATGGGCCAGGCGTTGGCGGGACGTGGGACAACGTTAGGGCCGTTGTCGACGGACTGGTCGGGCATCGGGCTGGGCAGGTCGGCCACGGTGACATGGCGGCGGGTGCCGGGGGACTCGTGTTGTGCATCGGTGAAGGCAGCTTGCCCGGTGAGCACGGGGTGACTCGCGGAATCAGCAGCAAGTGCGGGAAGCGAAAGCAAAAGGGCAGCAAGAGAGAAGTGGAACCGGGCAGAAATCATGAAACCTCGCAACGGATTTTGGGGAGTGAATGCGCTCTTTCGGCGATACAACTCTACACGAGAAAGGGGACGGTTCATGCATTCAACAAGACGCGTCTGTAGTCGATTCGATGCGAGTTTTGCAGGGAACGAACGCGCAAGGGTTCGAGTTGGGGCGGGGTTGAAGAGGACGCCGGGAATCTGGGACAGGCGAGAAAGACTATTTCGTCGGGGCTTGGGCGGCTTCGGTTTGGGTATTGGCGCTGGCGGTGATGCTGCTGAGGACCGCGGGCGTCAGGGTTGCAGTGACAACGACGCGATCGCGTTTCTGGGCGACCTGCGTGGTCTTGAGCAGTTCGCGCAGGGCGTTGTTGGCGGCATCGCTGCTCAGCGGGGTGGTGATGGTGCGGGCCATGGAGAGCATGAGATTGAGCGAAGCGGACTGGCTTTCGGCGTCGTGTTCGTTCGTAGTGATTTCTTCGGCGCGCAGGCGGAGTCCGCCGGCCAGGGGAAGGGTGGGGGTAACACTGGCGACGATGGTGGCGCCGTCTTCGAGGGGCAGGGTGAGGCCGAAGACGCTGATCTGGCCGCTCTCGGAGAACGGTAGTCCGATCTGGCCGACGCCCCAGGCGAGTGCGAGCAGCGGCACTTCGTGAAAGTGATTGGCCAACAGGGACGATCCGGCAAAGGGCAGGGCCGCGGTGCGGTGGCGGTCAATGATGGAGTGGATCTGCTCGGGCGTCGGTGTGTTGCTGACGGCGAGCATGTCGTAGCCGATTTGCGCGACGCGGACTGTGCGGCCATCCGAAGGGACGCTGTAGATGGTGTGGCCGGCATAGATTTCTCGTGCGGCGGCATGCTGTTCGAGCCAGCTATTGAGGCGTTTGCCGGTGAGTTTGCCGACGAGGACCAGCGAGTAGGCAACGGGTCCGTTGGGTCCGTTGGGGTTGGGCATGCGGTGGAGCGCGATGGCGGCCTGGTCGAGATCGCGTTCCCAGTCGATGCCGGTGGCGTCGACGAACTGCTGATATTCGGGTGTGCGTTCGGGCGGTTTGAGCTGCTTGTGCGAGAAGGCGCGCAACGGTGCGAAGTTGACGTAAAGGATGCCGTCGGATTCGGGAAGGAGGCGTGCGGCTTCGGGCGGGGCTTTGGAGCGCAGGAAGACGGCGACGGCCAGCAGGACCACGACCCCGGCTACGATTAACAGCGTGCGACGCGTGCGTCTATGCATAGGTGCTGGGGGGAACCGGATCGGTTCCCCCTTACAAGCATAGCGGATGGGTGGATTCGTGCGCTGTGCACAGTGTTGCCGCGGCTCTCACTGCGCGGCGGCATGGTCGAGTTCAGCGTTCAGGTGGATAGTGCCACCGGTGACGCTCAGTGTCTTATTCCAGTCGGCGTAGCCCTTTTTGCGGACCAAGATTTGATGACTTCCCGGGGCCAGGGAGACAGTGGAAGGCGTGTTGCCGACAAAGCCGCCATCGACCTCGATGTCCGCTCCGGGAGGGGTCGATTCGACGCTGATCGAGGCCTGAGAAAAGGTTGGAGATTGTTGTGCGGAAGCAGGAGCTAATGCCGGTGCAGGCCCTGGAACCGAACTCGGCTTTTGCTTCGCAGCGAGAATTTCTCTGCTATGGGCAGCCCAGTGCTGGGTAATTCCATTGCAAGCATCTTCTACCGAGCCGCCGAGAGACAGAGTCGAATGGCTGACAACGACATCGCCGGAAATGCGTTCGAAGACCGCTACCTTGTTTCTGTGGCGTAAGTATCCTTTTCCGCCCTCGTGATCGAGGACGACGATATAGTCTGCGAATTCCTGCCTGTTGTTGACGATCACATTGGGACAACGCTGACCAAAAGTCTTGACGATTTCGGCTGTCTGAGGGCGTGCACCTCCGTGTGATTGGGCAGCGAAGGAGCCGTTGCTTCCCGCGGCTGCACCATTTACTTCCCACGACTCGCTGTCAGTAACGAACACGCGAGCTTTCTCTGTAACATCCGGTCCGGTCGACGCTACTGTTGCTTGTTGAGCGCCGCCCAACGAATTGAATAGTCCGAGAATCAGAGCGACAAGAGCTGCACTTCGTACCATAGCTCATCTCTTTCATTGCAGGAATCAGCTGGAATATGTGTTAACGAATCGTCCTCTTGCGTCTTGGGTTCGTCAACCCTAGCTCAAGAGAACGGTCATACATAGGCAATAAACGATGAACGCGTGTGTCGATCGCGTTGTGATGGCAGACACAAAAGAGCCCGCCGCAATTCAGCAGCGGGCTCTTTGCTGATCGAGTAAACGCTATTGAGTGACGGTCTTGACGCGGTCGCCGGCTTTGAAGTCTGTGCCGGAGACGGGTGCGCAAATGGTCGAGACATCATCCACGTCGGTGGCTTTGACGGTGCCGACGGTGGTGGTGAGACGCCGCAGTATGTTGCCGGTGGCGGGATCCTTGATCTCCTTGGTGACGCGGAGGACCTGGAGTTCGTCGCCCACCTTGATGCCGGCGCGGGCGCCGACGTTGAGAATCACCTGTCCTCCGTCGACTGCGGCAACGACGCCTTCAACGATGATGGTGCGGACGGGAACCTTGGAGGCCTGGGATGCAAGGTTGGCGCTGAGCTGATCGACGGCGGCCTTGGTGGCTTCGCCGATGATGGTCTGCTGAAAGTCGCTGGAGCCGAAGTCGGCATTGCCGCCGCCGAATCCGCGCCAGTTGCCGCCTCCGCCGAGCATAGATGTGCTGGAACGAGCGGACTGGCCGGTTCCATCGGCGACTGCCATGATTTCGCCGGTGTCGATGTTGATGACGCGTGCGGTGATGGCGACATTGGCTTTGGAGTTGGAGTGGCCGAAGCCGCCGACACCGAAGCCGTGCCAGTTGCCGCCGCCGCCGCCGATGTTGGTCTTCTTGGTTTCGTTGCCGAATTCGGTAATGCTGCCCTCGACAATGGCGTCGACGCCGAGCAGTTTGCCGATCTTGGCGGCGCTGTTGGGATCGGCGCGATCGGAGTTGGAGAAGTTCTGTTCGGCGAGAATCTTGTCGAGGGCTTTGCGCTCGATGACGGAGTAGGAGCCGTCTTTGACCAGGCCGGTGACGAGCAGGTCGACGATGCCCTTACCCACGTCGATGTTGGTGCCGAACACTGCGGCCGAGGCGGTTTGTACGGTGCCGTAGTCAAAGTCGAGCACCGCGATACGCGGCCGGCGCTTGGGAGCATCCTCGGAAGCGGCGGGAGTAACCTGAGCAAGCGTGGCGAGCAGAAGCGCAGCGGAGCAGGCGAAGAACACCTTCTTTTTGTGCATGAAATCTTTCCTCAGAGCGGGAATCAACTGTGAGAGCAAGGTTCACGCGCAGGTGATTCAAAGTCAAGCCAAAATGTCGAAAAAGCAAGGAGATGGGGCGTTCGGGGAGGGTTTGCTCGGTAGGAGGCACTGTGCTAACCTTGGAGACTGTGCCGTGATATGCGCGGAGCGGGAGTGTGTCTGCGCAGTTCACTGGTTTCCGGAGAAGAATTTCCGGGTGGCGAAGCGATTCTTGCATGTGAAGGAATCGTCTTTGGGCTGGCGTAGCTCAGCTGGTAGAGCATCTGATTTGTAATCAGAGGGTCGGGGGTTCAAATCCCTTCGCCAGCTCCACTTGAGGAAGGGAAATTCCGGACCGGAACGGCAGTAGGTTTTTTCAATCTGGCGCAGCATTTTCGAGCGCTGGATTTGTCCTCCGCGGCGATCCCACAGAGGTACATGCTCCGACAAGCCGGATGTGGTCCGGGTGGGGCAGTATGCGTTGAAGCGGCTTTCGAGCCGGATTGTGCAGGGGTTAGGGCGGCAGGATTTTGAGATGGTACGACGGGCTTCGGCGGGCAGGATTTGGTTCGTCGGGGTGTTTGGAACGGGTCCTCAACGACAGACGTTCGTTGCTGGGGTGATGATTGGGCACAGGTGGCCGAGCGGTTAATGGCAGCAGACTGTAAATCTGCCACTCATTCGAGTTACGGAGGTTCGAATCCTCCCCTGTGCACCACTAAGAGCAGTGGTCAGGGAACAGTTGTCAGTGGTCAGAATAGGCAGCTGTGCGTGAGTTTTGAGAACTGCAAGGCGCTCAGGGCTGGGGAGCGAGGCGCGTTTGGATCAGGATCAGGCAAAGCGTTCGGGTTCCGATCTTGAGAGGCGTTATCCGCTGGCGCTGGGCTTGTATGCAGTTTTGGCAGTGCTGGTCTGGTTCACCATGGACGTGGGCAAGGTGATGGTTCATGGGAAGCCGGTGGATCTGAGGTTGGTACCTCTGATCATTCTTGGCGGACTGGCATTGCGTACGGTGTTGGCGGTGCAGGCGGACAAGATTCGCCGCAACGGGAAAGACAGCCGGTAGCTTTTAGCTACTAGCTTCTAGCTGTTCCATGGTGGATTGAGCCGATTAGGCTCGCACCCACGGGATGGGCTAGAAGCTGAAAGCTAGGAGTTAAGAGCTGAGGTTTTGGCTGATGTAGCTCAGTTGGTAGAGCACTCCCTTGGTAAGGGAGAGGTCACCGGTTCAAACCCGGTCATCAGCTCCAGAAGTGCAGTTGTCAGTGAACAGTGGGTCAGTTGTCAGTTGTGGTCGAGGCGGGGAGATCGATTCGGCCACAATCTGCACCAACAAAGGGATCACTGAAAACTGATCACTGAGGACTGTTGTTGGGCGGGAGTAACTCAGTGGTAGAGTCACAGCCTTCCAAGCTGTTGGTCGCGGGTTCGATCCCCGTCTCCCGCTCCAGAGTTTGAAGCATTTTGAGGTGAGTGGCAGACGATGTTTGAGCAGGCAGCCATCCAGGTTCAGGACGAGAAGGGATACGCGCAGCTTCATTCGCTGTTTGACGCGGCCTTCGATGCGCGTGACGTTGAAGTGCTGCTGAACAAAGTGAAGCGGGCGAAATTGCGGGTTCGCGACTTTGCGGCGGTGCTTGATCGGGGATTTTTGGGCAAGGAAGCGCCGGGGTTGTACAAGGCGCTGCCGGTTTCGGACCAGGCGCTGACGCGCGAGCGGTATCTGAGACTGGTGGAACGGGTGCCGCAGGAGCTGCGGCAGCGATATTTGAAGGTGTACGCCTACTATTGAGTAAGGCAGTGGGCGGTAGGCAGTACCAGTCGTCAGTAGCCAGTAGTCAGCCTGGGCCGCAGCGAGCGGAGTTGAATCGCAGGGTGAGACTGACCACTGGTGACTGGCAACTTGGTTTTTGGGGCTGGAGCCGGAATGCCGGCGCCCTTTTGGTAATGGCACGGAAGCTACGAGGGGAATAGGAAAATGGCGAAGGAAAAGTTTGACCGTTCGAAGCCGCACGTGAACGTGGGGACGATTGGACATATCGATCACGGCAAGACGACGCTGACGGCAGCGATCACGAAGGTGCTGTCGAAGCACAACCCGAAGATTGCGTTCCGTTCGTTTGATTCGATTGATAACGCACCGGAAGAGCGTGAGCGCGGCATTACGATCGCGACGGCACACGTGGAGTACGAGACGTCCAACCGTCACTACGCGCACGTGGATTGCCCGGGTCACGCCGATTACATCAAGAACATGATTACCGGAGCAGCGCAGATGGACGGCGCGATCCTGGTTGTGGCCGCGACCGATGGTCCGATGCCGCAGACCAAGGAGCACGTTCTTCTAGCCCGCCAGGTAGGCGTTCCGTACATCGTGGTGTTCCTCAACAAGTGCGATGCGGTCGAAGACGAAGAGCTGACGGACCTGGTGGAGATGGAAGTCCGCGAGCTTTTGTCGAAGTATCAGTTCCCGGGCGACGACGTTCCGGTAGTGCGCGGCTCTGCCCTGGGCGCCTTGAACGGCGAGCCGAAGTGGGAAGCGCAGATTGACGCGCTGATGGACGCGGTGGACAAGAACGTACCTCTTCCGGCGCGTGCGATCGATCAGCCTTTCCTGATGCCGATCGAAGACATTTTCTCGATCTCCGGCCGTGGCACGGTGGTGACGGGTCGTATCGAGCGCGGCAAGGTGAAGGTGGGCGAGGAAACCGAGATCGTCGGCTTCCGCGAAACGCGCAAGACGGTTGTGACGGGCGTCGAGATGTTCAAAAAGCAGCTCGATGAAGGTCTGGCCGGCGACAATGCGGGACTTCTTCTGCGCGGCATTGCCAAGGAAGATGTGGAGCGTGGGATGGTTCTGGCCAAGACCGGATCGATTACGCCGCACACCAACTTCAAGGGCGAGATTTACGTGTTGTCGAAGGAAGAAGGCGGCCGTCATACGCCGTTCTTCAAGGGCTATCGTCCGCAGTTCTACTTCCGGACGACGGATGTGACGGGAGTGGCGGAACTGCCCGAAGGCACCGAGATGGTGATGCCGGGCGACAACGTGCAGTTAAAGATCGAGCTGATCACCCCGGTGGCGATGGAAAAGGGCTTGCGCTTTGCCATCCGCGAAGGCGGACGCACGGTGGGTGCAGGCACGATCAGCGAGATCATCAAGTA
>DATAVC010000039.1:0-12798 GCA_036267935.1 Occallatibacter sp.
TGGCCTATCACCTGTGGTTCTGGGATACGCAGAGCCTGGCACGGTTCAAGGGACAGAAGCCGGCGAGTTTCAGCGGCAATAACGACGAGACATTCAACGATTTCACGCCGGCGCAGTGGGATGACCTGGTGCAAAAGTTGAACCAGGTGCTGACGGATTGGGAGGCGGCGGTGCAGGAGGCGGACGACCAGAAGCTGGCCGACAATGCCTCGCTGATTGCCCATGTGGGAGCGCACAATGCCTACCATATTGGCCAGATGATTTACGTGCGCAAGCTCGAAAATGCATGGGATCCGGCCAAGGGCGTCAAGTAAGCGGCTCTTCTTGAACCCTTTGATTAGGCGGTGCGTCTAATACGGTTAGGGCCGGAGTTTCGTCTTTCTATGGTCTATTCAAGCCCCAGCGCCGCGAACATCGAGTTGAAGAACGTCGAATCTCGTCGTGAGCGCAAAGCCTTGCAGAGATGGAGCCGTTTTCTGCGCCCGTCCGTTCTGGGCTGTTTCGGGCTGGCACTTGCCATCCTGCTGTGGGGTTATAACTACCGGCTTTCTCAATATCAATCGCGGGACATCGCGACACGGGCCCAGCTCACCAAGTTTTGGCTCGACCAGCGTAACGGCGCTGCTGCGGCTACCGCGCGTGTGCATGTAGAGACGCGGCCCTCCTCCTCGGGTCCATTCGATGACGGACCGCTGCGCCCCTTTGAACTGACCTGCATCTGCGCGCTGTTGTATGTGCCGGTTCCGCTTCGAAGTGCGCGCGATTTCAAATCGCTCCTTCCTCTTCGTTCTCCTCCTTCTCCCTCCTTCTCAGCGTAGACGGCACAGCAGAACCGCACTTTGGCGGCGCTGCTGAAGTGCAGTTTTTCCCGCGGAGGAGTAGTGCATGCCTTGCAGCCGGCAGCTTCGTTTTTCGGGCCTTGTTCCGATTGCGAAGACGTGTCGCGGACGCATGCTTCTCCGGGAGAACAGCAGGCGGGCAGATTGCCCGCACTGGAGAAGGTATGAATACGACAGGCAGCACCCGGTTTGAAGAGCGTACGGATCTGCGTCCGGAAGGGCACGACAATGAACACTTGCTTGCCACATTTTTGCAGGCCGCCGAAAACCGGAGACCGCAGTTGTTGCAGGTGGCACGAAGGATCACGAATCGCATCGAGGATGCGGAAGATGTTCTGCAGGAAGCGTTCTTGAAGGCCTACCGGGCGCTGCCGAGATTTCGGGGCGACGCGCAGATGTCGACCTGGCTGACGGCGATTGTAAAGAACACGGCGCTGGAGCATCTGCGGGGGCAGCGCGGCCGCGTGTTTTTGTCGATCGAGCACACCACGGGGAGCGACAACGAGGTGGTGTCGATGGATTTTCCCGATGCGCGACCCAACCCTGAAGAAAGCTGCGAGCGCCGGGAGACAGAAGCACTGCTGCACACCGAGGTGAGCAAGCTGAACCGCGGGTGCCGGCAGGTGATTGAGCGGTGCGTTCTGCAGGAACAGTCGCAGAGCGAAGTGGCTGAGGCGCTGCAAGTCAGGGTGGCGACCATCAAGGCGCGCGTGTTTCGCGCCAAGCGCAGCCTGAACGTGGCGTTGTCGCAATACGAAAGAAGCTGGGGCGAGATGGGCACCTCCGCCGCTGTGCGCACCAGCTAGACGCCGCGGACGAAGGCGAGGGGAGTGATGGGGCGAGTCGAGCGTCCCCTGCTCCCCGTCCGGATCTTCATTCCCACCCTTGCGCCAACGGTCGGCGCAAGAAGGGGCGCTTGCAGTGGCAAAATTGGATTCCGATTCACCTGCGGTGCCGATTCCCGTTCCGCATATACTGGCGGCATGAACTTCTCGGCAAGCGAACTGGTAGCGCTGCTGATCGCGGTAAGTTTTGCCGCGGGGCTCAACGTGTATGCCACGGTGGCCACGCTGGGTCTGCTGGCGCACGCAGGGTGGCTGCCCCTGCCGCCGTCGCTGCATCTGCTCGAAAGCTGGTATGTGATCGGGGCCAGTTGCGCGCTGTTCCTGGTGGAGTTCTTCGCCGACAAGGTGCCGGCCTTCGACTTGATCTGGAATGCGCTGCACACGTTCATTCGCGTTCCGATTGCGGCACTGCTGGCCTACCAGGCAAGCGCCTCGCTTTCTCCCGGCGAGCAAATGATTGCCACCATCGCCGGCGGGCTAATCGCCTTGGCTGCGCATGGAGGCAAGACAGCGGCACGCGCCGCGGTGACACCTTCTCCCGAGCCATTCAGCAACATGGCGCTGAGCCTGGGCGAAGATGTGCTCGCGGTGTCTCTTACCTGGATGGCGACGTGGAAGCCGTATGTGGCTGCGTCAATCGCAGCAGTCATGGTGTTGTTGATTGTCCTGCTGATGCGCTGGGTGTGGCGGGCTGTGTGCGCGCTCTTTCGCGGCGCCGAGCAGGCAGTGGACGCATAGGGCGGATCACTCCGGCGCAGCACCAGGTGCGATTCACCACTGGTTTCCGGCTTCTGGCCCTCGATGATAACGTTGGGACGCTCTACCGAGAGCGCAGAGGGGCCTCCACGTGGACAGACGCACCTTCAACAAGCTCTTCGCGGGAACACTTACCGCAGCAGGAATCTCAAAATCAGATTCCGCCGAAACGATTCCCCCCGTAGTTCATGCAGGTCCGGGTTTGTCATCCGACAAACAGGCAGGCCCGCGGCAGGAGGGCGCCGACGACAGGTGGGAGCTGGTGATTCTGGATGCCGCGCCCGTCCACATGACCGAGACCGGCGGAAATGCCGCGGCCGATATCGATGGCGATGGCAAAACAGAGCTGGTCGTGTGCGGCAACGGGGCCCTGCTCTGGTATCGCCCTTCCACAGGCGAACGCGGCGTGGTTGCAGTTGGCAATCACCATGGAGTCGGGATTGCGCTCGAGGACATCGACGGGGATGGCCGCATGGAGATTGTCGTTGGCAAACTAATGCCGACACCGCCCCATGCGCCCGAGAGATGGGCCCTCTGTTGGTATAAGCCTACTCCCGACCTGCGTGTGTGGACTGAGCATGTGCTGGATGAAGATGCTGCGGGACATCCCCACGATCTGCTTTTCGCGGATCTGGATGGAGATGGCAGACGCGAACTCGTCGCCAACGCAATGTATTGCGACAAGCCGGGCCTGTTCGCCTACAAGGTGTCGGCCGATCCGCGGAGGCCATGGACCCGGTTCACGATTCAGTCGGGGCTCTCTGCCGAAGGCACGGCTGCCGGCGACCTGAATGGGGATGGCAAAGATGAGCTTGTTTCGGGGCCGTATTGGTTTTCTGCGCCGAAGGAAGGCGCTTTCTCAGGCAAGCTATGGGAAACACATCCCGTCGCGCCCGGCTATCGCGAGATGTGTCGCACGGCGCTGATCGACGTCAATGGCGATGGGCGGCTCGACGTGATTCTGGTGGAAGACGAGTACCCGGACGGCAGATTGGCATGGTTCGAGAATCGGATCGATCGAGGCATCGACAGGGCGTGGATCGAACATCCCATCGACGGCCCTCTGAACTTTGCGCATACACTGCGCGCCTGGCACGACCCCAAGACGAAACAGCTGCAGATCCTTGTCGGAGAGATGAACGAAGGCGGCTGGGAAGCGCCGTATAACTGGGATGCGCGCCTCATCCGCTACACGGGGGGGTGATCATGGCGGCTCATTCAGCAGCGAACTGATCTATCAGGGAGAAGGGACGCACGAAGGCATTTATCTCGACCTCGACCATTCGGGCAAGCATGTGATTCTTGGCCATGCAGGCCAGGTGATGGCGAAAGCAGGGAGCTACATGGGGTGGGTCCAGATGTTCAGGCCGCGTCAGGCTCCGGCTGCTCTGACCCAATACAAGCACCAGTTTGTCGATCGACAAAAACCCTACACGGGCATCGACATTCACGCCTTCGATATTGATGGAGACGGTAAGCGCGATATCGTCTGCGGGGCGTGGTTGTACAAGAATCCCAACTGGGAGAGGCATGTTGTGCCTGGCATCGCTCAGATCATCAATGCCTGCGACATTGATCGGGACGGCAAGCTGGAACTCATCGCAATCAAGGGCAAGCCCAACGCCGATGGATTCTACAACGCGCTCTCGAGCGAATTGGTTTGGTTGAAATCGATCGACCCAGCGCACGACGAGTGGGAGGAACACGCCATTGGCACAGGCGATGGAGACTGGCCGCACGGAAATGTAATTGCTCCACTGTTGCCGGGCGGCCGCCTCGCGCTGGTCTGCGGCTACCATGAGCACAAGGGCAGCCCGCCGCAGATCTTCGAAGTGCCCGATGACCCGCGCCGTCCTTGGCTAAAACGCGTGATCGCAGACATTCCTTACGGAGAAGAGTTGCAGGCCTTTGATCTGGACGGGGACGGAAAGCTTGACGTGATCGCCGGCCCCTACTGGCTCAAGAATCTAGGCAACGGACAGTTTGAATCGCATCTTCTGATCGCACCTGACCTTCTGCAATCGATGGGCCTTGAATCGATATCTCGGACTGCCATTGCCGATGTGAACGGCGATGGACGCCCCGATATTTTGTTTACCGTCGAAGACGTGGACTGGAATGTGCACAAGTCTTTCTTGTCGCCGGTCGGCTGGATTGAAAACACTGGCAACCTGGTCGATGGAAGCTTCAAGGTGCACGTGATCGATCGGGTGCGCTCGCCACACTCGATTTCTGTGGCCGATCTCGATGGCGACGGCAAGATGGAAGTCATTGTGGGGGAGCACGATCCGTTCAAGCCATTTCGGAGCCAATGCCGTCTCTACGCCTACAAGCAGGCCGATCCTCAAGGCATCGCGTGGGCTCGCTTCCCGATCGACGATCGCTTCGAACATCATGACGGTGCAAAGGCCGTGGAGTTGACACCCGGCAACATCGCCATCCTCAGCCACGGCTGGATGGAACAGGGTTACGTTCACCTGTGGCAACGGGAAACAGGATAAGCAGAATGTCTTGCACGTATCGCTCGGTAGTGAAGGATACTGAAAACGACGACAGGGCCACGGTTGGAAACCGGTTTGCCGATTCGCTGGTCAAGTCGAACCCCGGCCGCTTTGAGATTGTGCAGAATCAAGACATGATTCGGGGCAGGGATTTCTAGGGCGCGAGAACGTTGCCGGACGCGCGATGACACGTCCCGAATCCTTGCTTCCTCCCCCGGCCAGGTCGATTCGTCACAATTAGCGGCAACGCATCTTCCCGCGCAGGATGATTTGGTAGCTCACGCCGGAGGATTCTGATGCGACTGACTTTCATGCTCATGAGTGTGTTTGCGCTCGTGCCGCTTGCAGGTGCCGTGCAGGCTCCTCCGGTTGCGGACCCGGCCGTCGCCGCTGCCGCAAAAGCTTATGGAGAGAGCGATTGGGCCGCAGCCGAATCGCAGTACGCCGCCTTGGTCCGACTGCAACCTGAAAATTCCCACTTCTACTACCGTCTCGGCGTCTCTGCACGCGCCAACAAACATTACAGTGCGGCGCTCGAAGCCATGCAGAAAGCCAAAGTTCTTGGCGCTGCAAAGGGCCTTCCCGCGTCGCTTGCCGACTATGAGATCGCGCTCAGCTATGCAGGCATGGGCAATCGTTCGTCCGCAATCGAGTTCCTGCAATCCTCTGCCAATGCAGGCTTCAGCCAGCCCGATCGTTTAGCAAGCGATGAGGAGTGGAGTGCGCTACGTACAGATGATCAGTTCATCGCGCTGACAAAGCAGGTCCGGCACAATGCGACTCCCTGCGAAGATGCCGAGTTCAAGCAGTTCGACTTCTGGCTAGGCGATTGGGACGTGGCCTCCTCCGCCGACGGCATACACCAGGGATCAAGTCATATATCCAAAGAGATGAATGGCTGCGTCGTTTGGGAAAACTGGACAACGGCGGGCAGTCCTTACTTCGGCAAAAGCTATAACACCTGGAATTGGAATCTGAAACGCTGGGAACAATATTGGGTCGACACCACCGGCGGCGTGATGTTCTTCCACGGCGGGTTGAAAGAAAACGTCATGGACTACTGGACAGACGACGTTCCCCAGTCGACGGGCGGAACCCTTCTGCGCCACCTTCAGTTTTTCAATCTCGGTACCGACAAGGTCCGCCAGTTCTCTCAAGGTTCATCGGATGGCGGCAAGACCTGGCACACCGAGTACGACCTCGTCTACACCCGTGTCCAGGCCCCATCATCGAAGATGCAATGATCCGTTCGGTCTCTCTGCGGGAACGCGGAATCTGCTACGGCTTTGGGCATGCGCTCTTGATAGAATTGCCGCTGTTCGGAGGTCGACATGGGACACAGATACGCAAGCATTTTGGAGACGATCGGCAATACACCCGTCGTGAAAATCAATCGACTCGCGCCGGATGGCGTCAATCTCTACGTGAAGGTAGAGGCGTTCAATCCACTTGGATCGGTGAAAGACCGGCTTGCCTTGGGCGTGATTGAAGAGGCAGAGAGGACCGGGAAGCTGAAGCCGGGGCAAACGGTGGTGGAAGCGACGAGCGGCAACACCGGCATCGGCCTGGCGATGGTGTGCGCAGTGAAGGGCTATCCGCTGGTGGTGACGATGGCGGAGACATTCAGCGTAGAACGGCGGAAGCTGATGCGCTTTCTTGGCGCCAAGGTAGTGATTACGCCGGGGGCGGCGCGCGGGGTAGGGATGGTGAACAAGACCGTGGAGCTGGCCGAGAAGCATGGATGGTTTTACACGCGCCAGTTTGAGAATGAGGCCAACGCTGATATGCATTCGCGGACGACGGCGAAAGAAATTCTGGATGATCTTGCGGGCGAGCGGTTGGACTACTGGGTGACGGGGTTCGGTACGGGCGGCACGTTGAAGGGCGTGGCACGTGTGCTGGCGAAGGAGAGGCCGGAGACGAAGATCGTGGTGTGCGAGCCGTCTGAAGCACCGATGTTGTCAAGCGGCGTCGAGCAAGAACGCAATGCCGACGGGTCGGCCGCTGTGGCGCATCCGTCGTGGAAGCCGCATCCGATGCAGGGCTGGAGCCCGGATTTTATTGGGAAGCTGGCCGGTGACGCGGTGGCGTCGAAGACGATCAGCGAAGTGCTGCGCATCGAAAATTCTGAAGCACTGAAGTGGAGCAAGGAACTGGCGAAGAAGGAAGGCATCTTTGTTGGGATCTCGTCGGGCGCAACATTTGCCGGTGCGTTGCAGGTGGCTGCACAAGCTGCGAAGGGATCGACGATTCTGTGCATGCTGCCCGACACGGGCGAGCGCTATTTGAGCACGCCGCTGTTTGGCGATGTGTCGGTGGACATGACGGAAGACGAGATTGCAATTTCGAAGTCGACGCCGGGCTGTTGGATGCCGGGGATCTGAAGCAGCGCAGCGGCCATGGCAGGCATCATCTTCCGGCGCGGGTCACCGAAGGCCGATCGCCATTCTGCTTTAGCAACTCTGATTCGGCCTGGGCGAGAGAGATGTTACCGGGGAGCGGTTGAAAGCCGCTCTTCTGGTCATCCTCTTCCTGCGAAATGTTCTTGAAGAACAACGCGGTGCCGTGGATATGGACGTGGGTCTCAACGATCTGCCAGACTGTTGGACTGGTTGGTCGTCGCTCGACATCGAACGTTCCACCGGCCAAAAGATGGCCGCAGAGACCTCCGCAAAAACGAACATCATGCACCAGCTTGCCGCGCAGGCTTGCGATCCGATGATGCGCGGATTCTATTTCCATGTCGCCTTCCATGGCGGCGAAGACGCGTGTTTCCCAACTGGGCGGATTGAAATTCGGATCGGGCCTGAAGTGGAGACGGATCAGGTCGCCGTGCGCGGAGGTGATGGACCAGAGGAAGGCGTTGGGCAGAAGGCGGAGCATGTCTTCGGACTGACGGTCGTCGTGTTCGCCGGATTTGCGCTGCCGCGTCTGGGCATCCGGATCGTGGACGAAGCGTTCCATGGCGCTGCGTTGCGCCGCGGGCGGCAGGGGAAGGCCTTTTTGGGCAAGCACGCGATGCAGGTCGCCGCTGCCGGTTTCAGCGACCCATTGCTGGACGGTGTCCTCGGGTTTGCGATCGACATCGTAGTAGAGCCAGCGGGAGTGGTCGTCGCGGCTGGCAGCGATCTCGGTTGCAACGGCAGTACGTACGAGCTGTTTGGCGTCCTGTGCCGCGGCGGAGAAGGATTGTCCGAAGACCAGTGCGACGCCGAGGATAAGAAATCCAGTGCGCATGCGTGATTCTCCGGCAAACGGCGCGAATCTGCGGAGCCGCCCTGTATACCTTAGATGCATTTTGTGCGGAAGCGCTCGGCGGCGGAGCTGGTTGGGAATGCCAATGCGGCAAGATGTTGCAGCTCCGCGCCGTGCGGCCCTCAGATACCGTGCAGGATGGCACTGCGATCAGGATGCTGCCCGGTCATGGCCGGATTTGTTGCACGGCTTCAGTTAAAAACCTTCCAGAAGAACACCAGGTACACGAGCACGCCGCAGGCAATGGCGTGAAAAATCCACTCGATCCAGAACAGCCATCGCCACTGCGATCGCCAGGCCGTGAAGATGCTGAAGGCGAGAAACGCCAAGGCGTAGATCAGTTGGCGACGATCGCTCTGGTACGCGGCCAGGCCGATGCGTCGCGAACCCTGCACCAGATCGTGGATGTAGGCAATGCAGGCGAACGCTGGAAAGATGGAGAGCAGCCAGCAGCTCCAGCGACGCTGCGCCCCCAATTGCAAACCTGCGGCGAGCAGCAGCAGGGCAACGACCAGGATGACGAGGAGAGCGCCCATGCAAACACCGAAGTGAGGGAACTAGATTTTCTGCGTACGCTGCACGTCGCGCACGCCGCTGACCCGGCGCACACCGAGAACCATGCGGTTGAGGTGCCGCACATCTTCTGCTTCAATGATGAATTCGATGATGGCTTCGCCGTTGTCGTCGTGACGAATGTCGATGTTGCGGATGTTGGTGTCGTCGTCGGAGATGACCGCGGTCAGCTCTTTCAGCATGCCGGTACGGTCGTCGCAGAAGACGGTGATCTTGACGGGATAGCGCTGGGCGCGGCCGGTGTTGTCGCCCACGCGGGCCCATTCCACATTGATGCGCCGGTCGCTCTCATAGAGCAGGTTCTGCACATTAGGGCAACCGCGCGCGTGCACGGCGACGCCTTTTCCGCGGGTGACGTAGCCGACAATTTCTTCGCCGCGAATCGGGTTACAACAGCGGGCGCGATACACGAGAAGATCGTTCTGGCCTTCGACCTGGAGCGAGTCAGAGCCGGTGAGGTGCAGCTTGCGCACCGCATCGGACATGGGCGTTTCGCCGGGCTTGGTTTCAGGAGCAGCCTCGGGCTCGGGCTGCGTGGAGTAGCCCGGCGCCAGCTTGTTGAGCACCTGGTGCGCAGAGTGCTTGCCCTGACCGAGCGTAGCTAGAAGATCGGCCGCGGTGGCGACCCCGTATTCATTGGCGATACGGCCCAGGTCCTGGTCAGAGACTTGCGCCAGCGGCACTTTGTGCTTGCGTGCCTCGCGTTCAAGAAGCTTGCGGCCGATTTCGACGGCGCGGCGGCGCTGATCTTCGTTGAGCCAGTGCTTGATCTTGTTGCGGGCACGCGGGCTCTTGACGAAGGTGAGCCAGTCGCGGCTCGGCTTGTGATCTTTCTGCGTGACGATCTCGACGATGTCGCCGGTGCGCAACTTGGTGCGCAAGGGGACCATGCGTCCGTTGACCTTGGCGCCCACACAGGTGTGGCCCACCTCGGTATGGACGGTGTAGGCAAAGTCGACCGGCGTGCCGTCGGCGGGAACCACAACGACTTTTCCTTTCGGCGTAAAGGTGTAGACCTCGTCGGGATAGAGGTCCATCTTCAGGCTCGACAGGAACTCGTTGGGGTCGGTCATCTCCTTCTGCCACTCGACCAGCTGACGAATCCAGTTGAGTCGTTCTTCGTCGCGCGCCGTCACGCCTTCTCCGGCGGCCTTGTACTTCCAATGCGCGGCAATGCCTTCTTCGGCGATGCGGTGCATATCTTCGGTGCGGATCTGCACTTCGAATTGGTGGCCGCCTTCGCCGATGACGGTGGTGTGGAGAGATTGATAGCGATTGGCGCGGGGGATGGCGATGAAGTCTTTAATACGACCGGGCACGGGACGCCACAGCGTGTGGATCAAGCCGAAGACCGCGTAACAGGAGGCGACGTCCTGGGTGATGACGCGGACCGCGAGCAGGTCGTACACCTGATCGACCGAAGCTTTGGAGCGCTGCAACTTTTGATAGATGGAGTAGAGACGCTTGATGCGCCACTCGACGCGTGCCTCGACGTTGTTCTCGCGGAGCTGTTCGACGAGCGTATCTTCGACCTGGCGCAGAAACTGTTCGCCATCGATACGGCGGGCTTCGACGGCTTCAGAGATCTGCTCGAAACTGACCGGGTCGGTGTAGCGGAAGGCGAGATCTTCAAGTTCGCCGCGCACTTTACCCATGCCGAGGCGGTGCGCCAGCGGGGCGTAGATATCGAGAGTCTCGCGTGCGATGGCTTCCCGGCGGTCGGGCTTGAGATGTTCCAGGGTCCGCATGTTGTGCAGGCGGTCGGCGAGCTTGATGAGCACAACGCGCACATCGCTGACCATGGCCAGCAGCATCTTGCGGACGTTTTCGGCCTGGCGGTCTTCACGGTTCGCGAATTGAATCTTGTCGATCTTGGTGACGCCTTCGACGATGTGGGCGACCTGGTCGCCGAAGCTGGCGTCGATCTCTTCGCTGGTCGCCGGAGTGTCTTCGACCGCGTCGTGCAGCAAGGCGGCTGCGATGGCGGTGGCGTCGAGCTTCATCTCGGCCAGCACCTCGGCCACTTCGAGGGGATGGATGATGTAGGGCTCGCCGGAGGCGCGCATCTGCCCCTTGTGATGCTGAACGCAGAATTCCCACGCTTTGCGAATCAGGCTGACGTCGTCGCTGGGGCGGTTGGCCTGGACCTGGCGGATGAGACCTTCGAAGCGCTGGTCGATGGCGGGATCCAAACGCGTCGTGGAGTCCGCGCCGGATTGGCTGGAGTCGGAGTTGTCGGCGCGGAGGGGCTGCCGGACTGTCGCCATGCTTCATTATAGGCCGGTCGTGCTTCAAGAGCATGAAGGAGTGCGTGCTGGGCGAATGCACCAAAGTGCAGAACAGACCAAGTCTGGGATCAGGGAGCGGGTGCATGCGGAGGCGGTTCGCGGGATCAGGGCCGCAGACTTCGGACGCGGGACGGCGATCGGGAGGATGGTCGAGGACCGGCTCTTTAGACGGTGCGGCAAGGTGGCGGTGAGCGATGGATGGGAGGGGGAAGGAGACGCTTTCAGGAGGGGTTTGTTACGGGGGCCTGAAGTGGAATCAATCTACGGCTGATGCCTATAAATACTAGCGTTTCTCGTATCGGTACGTCGGTGTCACAACCATCCCTTCCATGTGCGTGCCGTCACAGCAAGGTATACCCAACCACGGCGTAGAGTCCCCTGCGGAGTAAAGGTTCCAGAACGGAGAACTTATGTTGAAACACCTCTTACTTACAGCCCTGGCTGCAGCATGTACTGCTGGAGTGGGGTACGCAGCAGATCAATCTACGGGAAAGATCACGATACCGGTTGAGAGGACTTCGCCGATCAGTGGTAAGCAGATGTTTACCAGCTATTGCGCGCCATGCCATGGCGTGGACGGCAAAGGCCGCGGACCGGCCGCATCGGCTTTGAAAGATCAGCCGACCGACCTTACGGGATTGGCAAAGAAGAACCATGGGAGATTCCCCGACACACACATCGTTACGGTGCTGCAGTTTGGCTCGGCGCTGCCGTCGCACGGATCGGCAGAGATGCCTGTGTGGGGTCCCATCCTTGGCAAAATGAACGTGGCAAATGCTCAAGATAAGCAGCTCAGAATCTCAAATTTGAGCCGCTATATCGATAGCATTCAGGAGCGGTAATCGGTTCTGGCAGGGCACTGCGGGGCCGTATCATTCCCGTAGGATGCCAATGACCAGGACGCCGAACAAACTCTCAGCCGATCACCGGAAGGCGCGCAAGGCCCAACAGCCTGACGCGCCTTCTTTACGTCCTGCCAAACCCAAAGAAAAGAAAGCTTTACCCGCGAGCCCGGGGAGCAACAAGACCACTTCTGGGCCACTGGGGGCGCGCATCAGCCGCCGAGCCGCCGACCGTCTGCGCGCCGGGCATTTGTGGGTCTACGCGTCCGATGTGGAAGCCATCGAGGTGGAAGGTAGCCAGGCGCCGGGGTTGCTGCCGGTGGCCGACAACCGCGGATTGCTGCTGGGAACGGCACTTTATAGTCCGACGTCCCAGATTGCGCTACGAATGGTGTCGGGCGAAGCGATCGGCGAGGCCGAATGGCTGAAGTTGATCGACGAACGCTTGAAGCGAGCCATCGATCATCGGCTGCCTCAACTCAAGTCCAGGGAGATGGATTCCGATTCGTGCCGGTTGTGTTTCAGCGAGGCGGATGAGCTGCCCGGACTGGTCGTCGACAAGTATGGCGAGTTGCTGATCGTGCAATTGCTGGCCAAGGGGTTGGATTCCGCGGCGGTGCGCGCGAAGGTGGTGGCGACGCTGCGGGGCCTGTTGCAGCCGGCCGCGATCTGGGAGCGGCCCGATCCGCGCATTCGCGAGTTGGAGGGCCTGACCGCGCCATCGCTGGAGCCCTTGTTTGCGGCCGATGCGGATCATCCGAAAACGGCAACGCAGTTTCGGCTGAACGGGCTCAAATTCCAATTCGATGTGAATGCGGGGCAGAAGACAGGCGCGTTTCTTGACCAGAGCGCGAACTACCAGGCTGCCCAGGATTACGCCGCTCGGCTCGCTCCCGGCG
>DATAVC010000040.1:0-161504 GCA_036267935.1 Occallatibacter sp.
CTACAAGGTGAAAGGTCGTCTTGCCAAGGTCGATGCCAACTGAATGTATTTGCATGTCGATGATCCTCCTTCGTACGAACTGTCACTACGATCCACCTGCTAACCCAGGTGAATCAAGCGGCGGACCATCTCATTAACTCAAATCCGTTAAACTGGGCCTGGTTGATAAGCACCCGCAGCAACTCTTTGCGATCCATCCGCTAGATCCTTTTTCGAGCTCCGCAAGGGACCTCGGGTAGCGAGCTATGAAGTGAGCCGTAGGGGACCGTGCCACTCGCGTTGAGAGGCTTCTAAACCTTTGAAACGTCAAACGTCTGCGTTTCCCTTTTTGGGATGGGAAGCTTTTTTCGCGAAGCCTCGCTTGGCAACTCGAATTGGATTGAGTCGGATATGAAAGTGCGGCACATCAGAACGAGCCAGCCACTTATCAGCTGCGTGGGAGGCAGGCGCTTGTTTCTCCAGGTCACAATCGTGGCGTTGCTATTGCTCACTTTCTTGCCCGCTCTGGCAACGCCGGTGCACACCAACGCTATGAACAACGACCCGCTGGTGCGCGACGCTTCGGATCGGTTCTATAACCTTGATTTTCCTGGCGCAGTGCAGCGGCTTGAACAGTTTCACGACCAGCATCCCACCGACCCGCAGGCAACCACGCTTCTGTTGAACGCCGTGATCTTCGCGGATCTCTATCGCCTCGATCTGCTGGATACGACCTTCTATGCCAACGACGGGTTCCTGACGGGCCGGCACGCAACCGAAGAAGATCCGAAATCCCGCGATCGGATCTTTGCGCTCGCCGATGAAGCGGTGCGCGAAGCGGACTGGCGTGTGGGCAAAAACCCCAACGATATTGACGCCCTGTTTGCGCGGGGATGGGCGCGAAGTCTGCGGTGTGCCTACGTCGCCATGGTCGAGCGAAGCTTCAGCGCGGGCTTCCGCCTCGCGACGAAAGCCAAAGACGATGAGGTCCGTGTTCTTCAACTCGACCCCGATTACGTTGACGCCAAGCTGGTGGTGGGAGTCTACGAGTATGTCGTTGGCGCGCTTCCTTGGCCATTCAAGTTTCTAATCGGGTTTACTGGGGTAACAGGCTCAAAAAGCAAGGGTTTGGAGATGTTGATGGACGACGGAAATCGGGGCGTGATTACGAGTGTCGAGGCGCGGACTGTGATCGCCCTCTTTCTCCGTCGCGAAGGTCGCTACAAGGAAGCGGTCCAGGTGCTACGCACCCTCAAAGCACAATATCCCCACGACTACCTCTTTTGCCTTGAAGAAGCGAACCTCCGCAAAGACGCGGGAGAAGGGATGGCAGCGATCGACGCCTATCGCCAGATTTTGGCGGACAATGCGCGTCCCAATTACTTCATTCAGGCACGTTTGGAGCTGGCCTATTTCGGATTGGGGGATGCACTGCGAGGGCAGCGGCACTACGCAGATGCCGCCCAGGCATATGAACAGGCGGCGCGGACGCCCAACGTGGCCCCTGAGCTCAAGATCCGCTCACTTCTCTCGGCGGGAGAATGTCGCGATCTGAACAAGGAACGCCCTCAAGCGATGAACGACTATCGCGAGGCCATCGACGCTGGTCCGAATACTTCTCGCGCCGATACCGCCCGAAAACGCCTCCAAAGTCCGTACAAGGGCAACTGAGATCCCGAGCCGGAACCGATGCCGTAGACTTTGCGTAGATTCATGGAGAGTCAGAAGGCTGGAGGTCCCGAGGTTGCCATGAACTTCTTTTGTTACCGCTGTGGAAATAATCTGCCTTTGGGTGCGCGGTACTGCTCAAACTGTGGAACCGTCGTGGCGGCAACCGCGTCAATTCCTGGCAGGCCGCTGGTCCGTCCAATCATGGGACGCCAGATCGCCGGCGTTTGCGCGGGCTTGGCACAATCCAACGGCTGGGATGTGAGCGTCATCCGCATCATCACAGTCGTCGCCTTCTTTATGAGCGGAGGATTGGTCGCCGTTGGGTACCTTGCTGGCTGGATCGGCATTCCTGAGGAGCCCATTGTTCCGATGCCCGGCATGTACCCTCCACCCCCGGGCGTATGATCGCAATCGCCGCTTAAGTTGGTATTGCCGGACTTGAGCGCGCACACTGCGCTTCCATGACCTCACACTCCTACGTTTCAGCTGGGGCTCACCTCCAATACGTCGAATCGGGTTCCGGTCTGCCGGTTTTGTTTCTCCATCCCACGCCCCTCGACCACTTTTATTGGCTGCCGCTGATTGAACGCCTACCCTCTCTTCGCGCAATGATTTTGGACCTTCGCGCGCATGGGGCGTCTGAGCTTGGTTCGGGACTTCCCGTGGGTGGCTTCGCGCGCGTCCCGGATGCGCCGACTCTCACAATGGCCCAGCTTGCCGAGGACACAATTGTTCTTCTTGACCAACTCGAGCTACGGCAGGCGGTTTTTGTTGGCTGCTCCATCGGCGGATACGTTCTGTTTGAGCTCTGGAGACGCATCCCTGAACGCATGCGCGGCCTGGCGTTCGTTTGCTCCAAGCCCCAGCCCGATGCGGAGGCCAACCACGTGAAACGTGCCGACACGATCGCCAAGGCTCGGTCCGGCGCCAGAGAAGCGCTCTTCGACGGCATGATCCAGGCTTCCACGAGCGCGACAGCGCGCACGCGCCGCCCGACGATTGTGTCCGCACTGCGCGCGCGTATGACACTCGGTGCCGAGGCGATCGTTGCGGTGCAGGCGGGACTGGCGGTTCGGCCCGATTCCGTTCCGACTGTAAGAGAGATCACTGCGCCCGTTTTCGCGCTTGCGGGCGGCGAGGACTTTGCGGTCTCTGCTGCCGAGATGGAAGTCTTGCGCAGCGCGCCCGGGGGATGCGATTTTCATGTGCTGCCCGATGCCGGCCATTTTGCTGCCTACGAGCAGCCCGAGACGGTTGCATCTCTCCTTGCGACGTGGCTCAAGCAATTCGAGGCGTAAGCGGCGCCGCTCGCGGTTCCGGGTAGGGTGCGATAGGCTCAGAGTAGCCCAGCTTGATGCGCGAAAGAACTTTGAAGATCGTACCCGCCCCCATGTCCCGCCCCTTTCACTACCCTCAATTGAAGGGCACTCTGCATTGCGGGAACGTCTCGATGGAATCGCTGGCGCGTAAGTACGGCACGCCGCTTTACGTGTATTCAGGGGACCAGATTCTCCAGCGCTTGAGTCTGTTCCAAACAGCCTTCGCTGCTCGCGAACATCTGGTCTGCTACGCCGTCAAGGCAAACTCCGCGCTGGCCATTCTCAAGACCCTCGCCGATCACGGCGCCGGCTTCGATATCGTCTCAGGCGGTGAGTTGGATCGCATTCTTGCCGCGGCACCCAAAGCCGTTGGCCGCGTCGTCTTCTCCGGCGTGGGCAAGACCCCAGCAGAGATCGATCATGCTCTTCGTTCCGGCATCCTCCAGTTCAACGTCGAGAGCGAGGGCGAACTGGATTTACTTGCCGAACGGGCACGCAAACTCAAGGTCAAGGCCCGCTTTGCTCTCCGTGTGAATCCCGATGTTTTTGCCGAGACGCACCCGTATATCTCTACCGGTCTTCGGGAACACAAGTTTGGTATCGACATTCGCCGCGCCCTCGCGATCTACAAACGTGCGACGACGAGCCGTTGGCTCGAAGCGCACGGAGTCAGCGTCCACATCGGTTCGCAGATTCGTTCGGTCGAGCCGTTCGGCGCGGCGATGGAACGTGTTCACAACCTGGTGCGGCAGCTGCACAAGAGCGGCATTGCGATTTCTGCCGTCGATGCCGGCGGTGGTCTTGGGATCGACTACCACGGGGGAGATATCGATCCTGCCGCGAAACTGGACGAATACGCCGCGGCGCTCGATCGTGCGCTCAAAGGATTCAACGGACGGCTCCTGCTCGAACCAGGCCGTTTTCTGGTCGCGCAAGCAGGCGCTCTGCTGACCCGCGTGCTCAACGTCAAACGCAATGGCTCGAAGAAGTTCGTCATCACTGATGCGGCCATGAACGATCTGATCCGTCCAGCGCTCTACCAGGCGCACCATGAGATCGTTCCGGTCCAGCCTCGCCCAGGCAAGCCCGCCGCCGTCGATGTTGTAGGTCCGGTGTGTGAAACGGGAGATTTCTTTGCCCGCGACCGCATGCTGAAGCCCGTGCAGCCTGGTGATCTCGTCGCTTTGCTCGATACCGGAGCCTACGGAATGGCCCAAAGCTCGAACTACAACTCGCGGCTGCGGCCAGCCGAGGTGCTCGTAGAGAATGGGAAGTCACGCTTGATCCGCCGTCGTGAAACCATGACCGATTTGCTTGCCACCGAGAGCGTGCAAAACCAGAGCTAAAACCTTTTTGCAAGGCACCGCCTGCAACTCGCCCCGTCCTTCGTCCGTCCTGATAAGGTAATTCCGCGGAGGATTCTGAATGCAAGTGCGCATGAAAATGGCGTGTGCCCTGACGACTGCTTTGATAAGCATCGGGGTTTCGATGATGTCCCAGGCTGATCCACTCAAGGTGAAGACCGAGCAGGGCAAGGTACAAGGCAAGACAATCAACGACGGCAAAGTAAACGCGTACCTCGGTCTGCCCTATGCGGCTCCTCCGATTGGCGATCTGCGCTGGAAGGCTCCTGAGCCACCGGCGAAATGGAAGGGCACACGCGACGCTACGAAATTTGCGGCTCACTGTGCGCAGAACCATGTCTTCGACGACATGGTCTTTCAGGATGCGGGGCCGAGAGAGGATTGCCTCTTCGTCAACGTCTACGTGCCTGCTGGCGCAACCGACAAGAGCAAGCTTCCAGTCATGTACTGGATTCACGGTGGCGGCTATTCTGGCGGCGGAAGCGATGAGCCGCGCCACAACGGAGACTTCTTGCCGCTCAAAGGAGTGGTTCTAGTCACCATGAACTACCGGCTGGGCGTCTTCGGCTTCCTGGTGACCGATGAGCTTGCGAAAGAAGCCAACGGGGCGGCAGGGAACTACGGCCTGCTCGACATGGTCGCGGGACTCCATTGGGTGCACGACAACATCAAGAACTTCGGCGGCGATCCGGCCAATGTGACCATCTTCGGCGAGAGCGCCGGTTCTTTCGCAGTCAGTTCCCTGATGGCTTCCCCGCTCGCGCAGGGGCTGTTCGCAAAAGCCATTGGCGAAAGCGGTGCGGCGTTTCCGGGTGGTTTGGCGCTGGGCGGCGACACGGTAGGCGAGCGTTCCAAGACCGATGGCGCCTGGATGGAATCGATCGGCGCCAAGACGATCAAGGATCTGCGCGCCATGTCTACCGACCAGGTGTTAGAAGGCGCCAAGAAGCAAAAGAGCGGCTTTTCTCCTGTCGTCGATGGTCGCCTTCTTACCGAGCCTGTTGCGGAGACCTATGCCGCTGGCAAGCAGGCTCATGTGCCTTTGCTGGCCGGTTGGAATGCGGACGAGGGCAGCTTCTTCGCGATGCGCGGCATGACTGCGGCGCAATGGAACACCATGGCCGCGGGGCTTTTCAAGGAACGCTCCGCCGAGTTCCTCAAACTTTATCCGGGCGACGACGACGCACAGGCTCTTCGCTCTGCGATCGACTACGGCAGCGACAACTTCATCGCGCTTGGGACTTGGAAGTGGCTTGAGGCGCAGAAGAAGACCGGAGACGCGCCGGTCTATCGCTACCATTTCGAACTCGCTGCGACGCCCAGCAAGTTTCACCCGGGCACGTTCGCATTCCACTCCGACGATATCGAATACGTCTTCGGAACCCTCGATACGCGTCCGGGCTGGAATGTCCGTCCGGAGGATCGCAAGCTGAGTGACGAGATCATGAGCTACTGGACCAATTTTGCGAAGACCGGCGATCCCAACGGAGCGGGCTTGCCAAACTGGCCCAAGCTCGGAGCGGACGATGCGCTCATCCACTTGAACGATCCCATCACGTCCGGTCCCGACACGCTGCGCGCGCGGTACGAGTTCCTGCTCGCTGGAATTCCACCGATCCGTTTCTAGGGATGATCATCCTGTATCGCAAAAAGGCCGCTCCCCTCGGGAACGGCCTTTTCGTATGGCTTAAGGAGTGAAGTGGTCGATCTAGCGATCGGTGCCAGAAGCAGCGGCGAATCCTGCGGCCTGCTGCGAAGGGATTGAGGTGATGGCGGGCGGCTCGGCGAACGACGCGTTCCTTGAATTGATCGCAGAGGAGTAGTCGGCCCCTAGACCCAGCTTTTTGAGAGCGCGCGAATCTGGCATGAGCTTGGTCTGCCATCCTTGGTCAGACTGATACTTCTGCATGGCTGCCTGAGTCGTCGAATCCCATTGTCCATTGGCCTCGTTGCTGAGGTAATGTTCGCGAATCAATGCCTGCTGGATTTCAGTCACGCGCGTGGGCTCGATGACTTGTTGGCCACGGACTCGATGTCCATGCGCTGAGACTTTATGTCCTTTATGTCCTTTGCGGCTTGAGGTCTTCGATAGGCGAGCGCTGCGTGAGGTCAACTGGCTGCGGCCGGGCGTAGAGACCTTGTGCACCCGAGAGCCGAGCGCAGGGATCGCGATGAGCGCCGAAGATAGAAGAAGACCCAGAGTTGCTCGGAATGAAAGCATTACTGGCTCACCTCGGAAATTGGATGATCCGAAGAATCGTTTTCGGAATTCTAGCTGACATGTTCATGGTACGCAATTGAAAACCCATTTGCCATGTGCAGAGTACGTGGTTTCTCTCAAACGTAACTTGAGAGCGCTCCGTCCTCGCCGCACGTTCAATGAGCTTAAATTAATGCTTCCTATTGCAGTTCCAAACTGCTGATAAAGGAGATGATATGGTTCCGGAGGAAGTTAACCCTCCGGAACCTATCTGGTTACTGCAAGGTTCCGCCGATGTAGTTGATCCCATCGCCCGGCCGGCGCGGGTCCACCACCTCGAAAACGACGTCGTCGCCAGTCTTCAGCTTGCTTACGGCGGAGTCGTACTCTGCCTTCGTCGACGTCGATTGCTTGTTGATGCGCGTGATCATGACGCCTGGCTCAAGGCCGGAAAGATCAGCGAACGATCCCGCTCGTACCGATTGCACCACCATGCCTTGCGCGTGCAAGCGGCTGCTCACCGCAGGAGGTGCTTCACGAACCACGATACCAAGCTTCGTTTCACCGGCATCGCCCTGCTCGTCTGGAGCTGTATTCGGCAGTTGAGCGGCGCTTTCTGCGAACACCTTGTCGCGATCCCCGATGGTGACTGTCGCGTCCGTTGGTTTTCCGTCGCGGATGAACCCAAGCCGAATGCTGGAACCTGGCTTGCGACTGGCGATCTCGTTCACGAGGTCGTCGCCATCCTTGATCGGTCTGCCGTCGATATGCGTGATAATGTCGCCGGGTTTGAGGCCGCCCTTGTCTGCCGGACCGCCTGGTTGCACCTGCTGCACCAGAACACCTGTCTTGAATCCATAAATTCGATTTACAGCGCCCGACAGATTGGGCCGGAACTGAATGCCGATTGAACCACGGACCACCTTGTGGCTCGGGCTGATCAGATCGTTGTACACCGAAACGACCGTGTTGGATGGCATCGCGAAACCGATGCCTTGGTACCCGGCCGATTGGGTGAAGATCGCGGTGTTCACGCCGATGACTTCACCGCTCATGTTGAGCAGCGGGCCGCCTGAGTTGCCTGGATTGATCGCAGCATCGGTCTGAATGAAGTGCTGGAACTGGCCGCTCGCGCCCGGCTCGATGGTGCGGTTCTTCGCCGAAATGATGCCGGCGGTCACCGTCTGCGAAAGGGCAAAGGGGCTGCCAATTGCCTCGACCCAGTCGCCGACCTGCGTCGAATCGGAGTTGCCGAGTTTCACGGTGGGCAGCGGAACGCTGGTATCGATCTTGATGACGGCCAGGTCAGTCGCCTTATCCGTGCCGATTACGCGCGCGGGGCGTCCCTGGTCCACGCTGTCCGGGTCGGTGGAAAGCTTGACGTAGATTTTGTCGGCTTTCTCAATGACGTGATTGTTGGTGATGATGTAGCCCTTGGAGTCGACGATAAAACCGGACCCCAGCGACTCACGCACCTGCCCGTCATCCCCGCCCTCCTGGTCTGGAACCTGTCCACCGAAGAAACGGTTAAAGAAATTTTGAAAGTCATCAGAGCCTGGTCCCTGGCCTTGCCCCTGACCTTGGCCTTGACCGGGGTTTTGATCGCCATTCTGATCGTCATCACCGCCGCCCGGATTCTGATCGAACTGCCGCGCGTGCGGGTTGCGGCGTTTGTTGTTCGATTGCTTGGGCAAGGTTTCGGTGTTGATGTTCACCACTGCCGGGCCCACTTCTTTGGCGATCTTGACGAACTCATTGGGCGGAACCGTAGAACTAGTGACGTGCAGAGGCGTTGCATCGGCACTATCGTTCTGCTTCTCCTGGCCTCGTACGCCATGCGCAAGATAGGAGCCGAAGACAATCGCGGCGGAAAGCGTTCCAAGCACCACAAAGGTTGAAGCGAGACGGCGAGCGCGCAGCCGTTCGAAAATCGGTTTCATAGATTTAAATGACCTCTTCGGGTAACCAGCCTGTCGGCTGGACGTCGTTGTACCTCGTACCAGTATAGCCATTCGCCGCTCCTGCGGCAGAAGGCAGGTCTTGTCAGTCAGTTAGACGCAGGGGAGTCGCAAAGTGTCGTTCCGGGCGCATGCTAACATCCGGCATGACATCTAAAGTCCTTGTTGTCTATGTCGCAATGGCGGCAATCGCGGCTTCTTCTGTCTCAGCGCAAAACCCGCCGGCGTCCAATCCTCCCAGCATCCTCGACCGGCTCAATGAGATGGTGACGGGCGGCAAAAGTGCTTGGAGTGCGGACCAAGTAGCGACCATGGAACGCCTGCGCAATACCGCAATGAGCGATCCCTATGCCCTGCAAGAACTGCGGCATCTGACCAACAACATCGGACCGCGCTTGAGCGGCTCGCCCCAGGCCCAGCAGGCTGTGGATTACGTGGCCAGCGAGATGCGTGCTCTCGGCGCCGAGGTCACACTCGAGAGGGCGAGCGTCCCGCATTGGGTGCGCGGTGAAGAAAAGGGCGAACTCGTGGCTTGGACAGGGCAGACGCCCGGAACCACGCAGAAGGTCGTTCTGACTGCCCTTGGTGGCAGCGTTGCGACCCCGCCCCAGGGAATCACCGCGGAAGTTGTCGTTGTAGAAAACTGGGACCAGCTTCGCGCGCTTGCTCCGGATCGGGTCAGAGGCAAGATCATTCTGTTCAATCACAAGTTTGACAAGGAACTGGCCGCCGAGGGCGATGGTTTGAACGCGTATGTGGGCGGCGTCATCTACCGAGGTGCAGGACCCATCGCAGCAGGCGCGGCCGGAGCTGCTGCCGTGCTGGTGCGTTCAGTCGGCGGCGCGGATTACCGCCTGCCCCATACCGGCATGACGCAGTATTCCTCGTCAGTTCCGCGTATTCCTGCCGCTGCGATAACTGCCGAAGATGCCGAGCTGTTGAAAGATTTGACATCGCAGGGGCCGGTACAAATGCACTTGACGCTGACACCCCAGTCGCTACCGGATGCGGCCAGTTTCAACGTCATCGCTGATTGGAAAGGAAGTGAACATCCCGAACAGGTCGTCATCGTCTCGGGTCATCTGGACTCGTGGGATCTTGGCACGGGTGCGATCGACGACGGTGCAGGGGTTGTTGTCGCGATGCAGACGCTGCACCTTCTCCACGAGCTCGGCATTCATCCGCGGCGCACCGTTCGCTTCGTGGCATGGATGAGCGAAGAAGAAGGATCGGAAGGCGCAGCCGCCTACATCAATGACCACAAGGGCGACGTCGCAACCCATATCGGCGCCATTGAATCCGACCTCGGAGCCGACCATCCTACCGGCATCTACTACGCAGGCAAACCGGAATTAGGGCAATGGCTTCGGCCTTTAAGTCAGGTCCTCGATCCGATTGGTGCGGAGACGTTGGTCGCCACCCCGGAGACGGGTGAAGACATTGCCGGACTCACCGCCCAGGGTGTTCCCAGCTTTGCTCCGCGGCAAGACAGCCGCTACTACTTCAACTATCACCACACCGCTGCAGACACATTCGACAAGATCGACCCCCAACACCTGAATGAGAATGCAGCAGTGATGGCTGTGCTTGCCTATGCGCTTGCCGATTCACCTGAACCCGCGCCGCGCTAAATGATCCCAGCCGGGTTCGAATTCAACTCTTCGAGCTCGGTTGAATCAACTCCAGGAGCCTCTCCAAAAAAGGGCCCTGCGAAGCATGAATCTTTTCCCGCGCCGCAGACAGGGTGAACCAGCCGGCGCGATCGACTTCGGGGAACTCCTGCACCTTGCCTGATTTGGGCGGCCACTCCATCTCAAACAAATTGCTGTGGACTGCAGACGCATCGCAGTCTCCCTCGATCGCCCAGGCCGAGATTGTTTTGCGCGAGACGAGCCGGACTTCGCCTAACGGACGAAATTCTCCCTCGGCAGGAGCAAAGCCGGTCTCTTCGCGGAACTCCCTGCGGGCCGCGCTCATGGCATCGTCGTCCTTCTCGTGCTCCCCCTTGGGGATCGACCACGCGCCAAGGTCCTTCTTCCACCAATACGGTCCGCCCGGATGCACCAAGAACACCTCAAGTTCTTCGTTGTGGCGGCGATACAACAGAATTCCCGCACTCAGTTTGCCCATGAATTCGAACTCTTTCGTCTTCGCTGACCCTGCGCCATGATCGTCGCCACTGTTGGACTGCGGCGGAGCACCATGGCCACGCTGGATGCATCTCGTTTCACTGGTACGGGGCATATTAACCCAATGTGCGCTCGGTCGCGGTGTTGCCCAACGGCGTCAGGCCTCATGGGCGCTGGGGACGTGGGCCTGGGGAACCAGCTCGGTCAAGCCGATGCCCGCGAGAATGAGCAAGGCGCCGCATGCCTGGCGTACGCCCAGCCGCTCGCCCATGAAGAGAAAGGATGTGATCCACGCGAAGACGGGTTCCATCGTCAGCAGCAGCGCAATGTGCGTCGATGGCAGCACCGATTGCGCCCAACTTTGGATGGAAAACGCGGCGGCAGTTGCCAAAGCCGCAGCCACAAGCAGGGATGCGATCAATCTGAAAGTGAAATGCATCTGCGGATGTTCGATGAACGGAAGACTGGCCGCCATGAAGACCGCGCAGAATCCTACCTGCAGCATCGCCAGAGGTTGAAAACGAATGCGCGAGGACACATGGCCAAGGGCGAGGCAATGAAAGGCGAATCCGATCGAGCAGCCAAAGGTCAAAACGTCGCCGAGGTTGATGGAGGAGAAGTCTGGAGCGAACGCTGCAATGCCTGATTGTGGCGAAGATGCCGGTGAAGTTAAGAACAGGATCCCGACAAACGCAATTGCGGCCCCCAAGTACGCGTTCCACCGAGGCGCTCGAGCGCCTGGTGGACGAAGCGCTGGAATCGTGGAAAAGAGCGGTACCAGGACAACGACCAGTCCTGTGATGAACGCCGACTTGCTCGGTGTCGTGCGCACCAGACCGATGGTTTGAAACTGGTATCCAGCCGCGAGGCAGAGTCCAACGAGAGCTCCTGCCTTTAGATCGCTGCGACGTATCCCTCGCCAGGCACCGTGATACGCGACGGCTAAAAGGGCGAACGCCAAGGACATGCGCACCAGGTTGAAGGCAGCAGGCGTCGCATCGGCAAGAGCTCCTTTGATCACGACAAAGGTCGAGCCCCACACCGCCACTACGGCCAGCATCAACACGTACGCGCGCAATTTCATCGTCTTATGGATCATTTCTACACGAGAGATATCGTTCAGACGATGACGCCAAGCGGCTTCTGTCGGACTCTACGCTCAACGGGGTTTGGACACAGGCGAACAGTATCCACTGGAATCAACTGAGGCGGACTACTGGACAACCCCATACACGAGTTTCCCCGCGACAAAGGTCGCCATCACGTGGGTGCCTAAAATCTCCGGGGCATCCACGCGGTAGAGATCTCGATCCACAACGATGAAGTCAGCATCATAACCCGGAGCCAATTTGCCTTTCCGTTTCTCTGCGAACTCGGCATACGCCGAGCCTTGTGTGTAGGCATAAAGCGACTGCCCCCGCGTCAGCTTGTTCTCGGGATAGTACGTCTTGGTGCCGGCTTCGTTCATCCTTGTTACGGCGGCATACAGACCGCGAAAGGGAGTGATTGGTTCCACCGGATAATCTGTCCCGAAAGCCAGCGGCACGCCGGCGTCGAGAAATGCCTTCCACGCGTAGGAATAGGCTGCGCGCTTCGGCCCCAGGCGATCTTCGGCCCAGTTCATGTCCGTAAGCAGATGGTTCGGCTGCATGCTCGCGATGACACCCAGCTGCTTGAATCGAGGAATGTCGGCTGCATCCACGACTTGGGCATGTTCGATACGATTGCGCGCCGACGTGGAGACTCCCGGTTGCGCATAAGCATCCAGAGCCATCGCGGCCGCCTTGTCTCCGATCGCATGGAATCCGATTTGAAATCCAGCCTTCGCGCGTTCCACGGTCATCGCATTCAGCTGCGGCTGCGTGTACTGCGGCAGCCCGCTGTTGCCTGGATCGTCGGCAAACGGAGCCTTCATGGCTGCGGTGCGCGATCCGAGCGAGCCATCCATAAAACCCTTGAGAAACCCAGTGTGCAGCATCGGATCGTTCGTATCGTGATGCGCACGCATGCGGATCAGATCGGGAAGAGGCGAACGGAAGGGAAGCCACTCGCTGATGCGGACCTTCAGCGAGCCGTCCTTCTCCATTTCTTCAAAGACGAGAAAATCCTGCCAATCGCTGAGATCCTGCGCGCTGGTCACACCGTGCGAGACGGCATCCTCGATCGCGAGTGCATCCGCCTTGCGCCGCTCTTCGTGGGTCGGCGGCGGAATCACCTTCTCGATCAGTCCCTGCGCCGATTCGCGGAGAATTCCAGTCGGCTCGCCGTGTTCATCGAGATCGATCGCCCCTCCTTGCGGAGGTTTGGTCGATCGCGTGACCCCTGCAGCCTTCAGTGCCGCTGTGTTCGCAATGGAGATGTGTCCATCGATGCGATCGAGAAACACGGGATGATCGCCGGTGACGCGATCCAGATCCTGCCGCGTTGGCAGCTGCTTGCTTGCCCATAGCGTGTGATCCCAGTTGCCTCCGGTGAGCCAATGGCCGGCGGGAGCTGCATCCGCGAATGCCTTCACCTTGCTGAGCATCTCGTCAAGCGAGCCCACGCCCGTCAAGTCGACGTTGAGCTTCGTCATTCCAGCGCTTCCCAGATGGGTGTGAGCATCGTTGAACCCGGGAAAGATGAATTGTTTGGCCGAGCTCAGATCGTGAACGGCGGTCTTTGCGTTGGCTAGCTTCCGAATCTCCTCGTCCGTTCCCACGGCGATGATCTTGTCCCCGCGGACAGCAATCGCTGAGACGGTCTGCGGCTGATCTTCGGCGAAACCTGCGCCGGTATAGATCACGCCATGGACGAAGATCGCGTCGGGTGCGCCGGAAGTCAGATCGGACGATCCCATCGATGGAGAATTTTGCGCGCCGCACAGGGCAATCATCGGGAGAAAGGCAAGAGCGACCAGAGTGGAAGGCATTCGCATGGGCGGAGTCTACCAGACCTCGTTTACTGTTCTGCGGCCCATTGGGCAATTCCCAAGGTCAGCAGCAGAGCGCGGCGCAATCCAAGTTCGCGATCCTTGTCGATGTACCACTCGCCCAGGGTGTGCGCACCTCCACCGTCTCCGCCTGCACCCATCGAGAGAGCAGGAATGCCACGAGCGATGGGGATGTTCGCATCCGTCGAGCCGAGGCGCAGATCGGTTCGCAGGCCAAGATGCCGGTCTACTGCGCGCAGAGTCTCCAGGATCGGTGAGTCTGCGGGCAGTTGCGCAGCGGGTCGGTCGCCAATTTTTTTGATCGCGAAGTGGAGAGATCCACGGCTTCGATTCGGAGTGGCCGCGGGATTCTTATTGGCTCGATCGACAGCATCCTCCATGGCGCGATAGAGGGCGACCTCGAGCCGCGTCAACTCGCTTGGGCTCGTCGACCGGAAATCGATCGACGCTGTGGCGTTTTCGGGGATCGAGTTTACGCTCGTTCCTCCGTGAATCGTTCCAAGGTTCAAGGTGGTGCGCGGCTCGTCGGGAAGGGGAGTCTCGCCCACCAGGGCAAGAGCCGAAGCGAGTGCGGCGATTGGATTGGGCGTGCCTGCATCCGTAAAGCTATGTCCCCCGGGGCCGCTGATCGTGACCTGAAACCGAAAGCTTCCCAAGGCCTGTGTGACTGCTGAATCGGCCCCCGCGCCATCGAGCACGACATGGGCTGCAACGCGGCCAGCGAATCTCGACGCGTTGTAAAAGTGGCGCACGCCCCGCAAATCTCCTTCGCCTTCTTCGCCCACATTGGCCAGCACGACCAACGGAACAGGCATGTCGGTGCGTGACTCGATCAGGGCATGCGCAAGCGCGAGCATGCCGGCGACGCCCGCTCCGTTATCGCATGCTCCGGGCGCCTCCAGGCGTCGGTATCCATCCAGTTCGCGCACCTGCGAGTTCAAACGCGTGTTTGCGGGGAAGACTGTATCGAGATGTGCGGAGAGGACGACGACTGGCCCGGTGCTTTCCGCGGGTAGATGCGCTGCGGGCACCACGCCGATGACATTCCCAACGGCATCAGTTTCCACGTCGCTCAGGCCCACGGCAACGAATCGTTCCGCAATCCATGCCGCACGCGCCTCTTCGCCAAAGGGCGGAGCGGGAATGGCAACCAGCTTGGCCTGCCAATCCATGAGGATGCGCGGATTGTTATGCATCCATGCGAAGGCTGCGTGGACTTGACGTTTTGCAGCGAGCGCGGTCACCTTCGCGAACGCCGTGCTACGCGAGAAGAGCACCATGGGTAATTCTCAGGGTAGCAGGGGCTGGGCAGGTCACCCGGCGATGGCACCGCAATTCGGGCGACGGATCGGTCAAGGATATTCGACCGAGTGCAGAAAGAGACCGCGCGCAGGCGCTGTCGGCCCGGCAGCAGACCGCGCGCACGCAGCGAGAATACGTGGCATGTCCGTCGGAGGAGTCACGCCTCGCCCAACCTCGATCATGGTGCCCACGAGATTGCGCACCATGTGATGGAGGAAGCCGTTGCCACGGACGCGATAGATCAGCACCGTGCCGTCGTCGCTCTTGTGCTCCTGCCATGTCGATGAGGAAACGACGCGGACCATCGAAGGCGGTTCGTCGTCCTGGCCGTCGTCCGCGTTGCGCGTGGACAGATCTGGATCCGTGGCCGCGAAGCTCGCAAAATTGTGTTGGCCCAAAAAGCTCTGCGCGGCGGAGTCCAGGGCCGCGCGCTCCAATTTCCATGGACAGCAATACACGTAGCGCGCCAGAAAAGGCGGGCAGATGTCGATGCACTCTCGTCTTTCCATCCAGATGCGATATTCATACGTCTTTGCGATTGCGGAGTGCCTTGCGTGGAACCCGGCTGGCATCGTCTTTGCCTCGAGAACCCGGATCGATTTCGGAAGGGTACGATTCAGCGCGCGATGCAGATTGTCTGACGGGATCGGCGCCTGCAGGGTGAAGCTTGCCACCTGTGCCAGGGCATGCACTCCGGCGTCGGTTCGCCCTGACCCCTGGGGCAGGGGAGACTCCCCCGTGACCCGCCCGAGCGCTCCCTGTAGCTCTCCCTGGACCGTGGGTTCGCCCGGCTGTACCTGCCAGCCGCGGTAGTCCGTACCGTCGTACGACAGGGTCAGTTTCCAGGTTTGGAGGGTGGCGGCAACGAGTTCAGGGTCGACCATAGGTATCTTTCTGGATAACAGGGTAATTGACCAGATTGGCAAAACAAGTTAGGACGATCACTGCGATATACTCTGCTTTTCGCGCACACTTTGGAATAGAACGGCCTGAACTTCGAAGTCCGCACGGAACGAATCCTGCGCCAAGCGCGTATTGGCTGAATGTGAGCTCTTTGAACCTCAGCGCACAGGCCGCCGGCGGGCTCACTTAAGAGAGTCCGGAGACAAGCTCCGGGTGTCTAAAATGTGGCACCCCACATGCCCAGAAACTCGTGGAGAGGAAACATGCACTGGTCTGATCGACGTGTGTTTGAAAAGGAAAATGTGGTTGTGCCGCAGAAGATTAGAAAATCGGGAACCCGGCTACGGGCAGCCGCAGCAGCCTTGCTTGCTTTAACCGCCGGCATACCGTCCGGGTTTGCGCAGGACGTCCCTACGGCATCGACGAACAAAGCGGCGTCGGCACTGCCTTCAGCGCCTGTGCCTACCCAGACAGAGCCATTGACTCTGCGGCAGTCGGCCCGTGATTTCTCGAAGCCGGCCGGCGGTCTTTTGGGCAATCCGATCAACATCTATCGGCCCACCACGATTGCCACCGCAGACTTTAATAACTCCGTTCGTCTTCAGGATCTTCTGAAGAATGGAAAGATCTACCTGAGTCTTTCTGACGCGATCGCCCTTGCGCTCGAAAACAACTACGACATCGCGATCGCGCGCTACTATCTCGACATCGCAGACACAGACGTTCTGCGCGCGAAGTCTGGCGCGAGCCTGCGCGGGGTCGGCGCGGCTGTTCTACAAAACACGCTGGGAGGAACCTCGCAGACTCTGAGTGCCAGCGGTGCTCCGGGTACGGTGAGCGGCGCAACCACCGGCAGCGCAGGTATCGTGCTTTCGACAGACGGCGCCGGCCCGTTGCCCGAGAACCGCGATCCTGCCGTGAGCGGCGCGTTGCAGTTCGACCGTCAGAAGTCGCCGGCCACCAGCTCGTTTTCTCCCCGTGCGTTCACCAACACAAATTCCTACAATTTCACCTATACGCAAGGGTTCGTGACGGGAACGGCACTCAATCTCACCTGGAACAACAGCCGCACGACGACAACAAATTTCTTCAATTCCTATAGCCCGCAGATCTTGTCCAACTTCAGTGGCAAGGTGACGCAGCACTTGCTCCAGGGAGCGGGAATCTGGGTCAACAACCGCTTTGTCTACGAAGCAATTCTCGATCGCCGCATCACCGATTCCACATTCCGCCAGCAAATTCTCGCGACCGTGAATCAAGTGGAAAACATTTACTGGGTCGTGGTAAGCGCCTACGAAGATGTGCAGGCCAAGCAACACGCTCTGGACCAGAGTACGAAGCTCGATAGCGATACACGAAAGCAGCTCCAAATTGGCACCATGGCACCGCTCGACGTCGTCAATGCGGACTCGACGGTCGCCACGGATAAACAAGCGCTCATCACTTCGCAAAGCAATCTGAACTACCAGCAGCTCGTCTTGAAGCAGGCCATTGCGCGCAATCTGAACGATGCCAGACTGGTCGCGGCACCGATCGTTCCCACGGATCGTGTGAACCTCGATCCGCTGCCCGAAGAGAGCCAAACCCCGGACGAACTGGCGCAGACGGCCTTTAAGAACCGTCCCGAACTCGAGCAGGCTGTGCTTTCGATTAAGAAGGACGAGATCACATTGCGTGGGGCGCGCAACAACTTGCTGCCCACGCTGGATGTCTTCGGCTACTACGGGGCTCAGGGGATTGGCGGCGATTTCAACCCGGCTTCGTGCCAGCTGTCGATCGCGTTCGGCCAACCATGCACAGCTTTTCCCAGCACCGGATATTCAGACACGCTCAGCAACCTCGTGAATAGCAGTTCGCCAGACAAGGGGATTGGTTTCAACTTCCAGATCCCGATTCGCAATCGTGCCGCTCAGGCCGATCAGGCACGCTCACTCATCGAGTATCGCCAGGCGGAGATGCACCTCGAGCAGTTGTACACCCAGATCCGCATGCAGGTGTCGGCGCAGCAGTTCGCACTTGCAAATGACCGCGCGCAAGTGCAAGCCTCGATTGCCGCTGAGGACTACGCGCATCAGAGTCTCGATGCCGAGCAGAAGAAGTTGAACCTCGGGGCCTCGACAACGGCGAACGTGCTTCTGCAACAGCGCAATCTCGCGAACGCGCAGAATACTCTCATCACTGCGCGTCTGACGTATGCCAAAGATCGCGCTCTTCTCTATCAGGTGCTTGCGTCCACGCTGCAGCATTACGGCATCAATCTCAACGATGCCGCTACCGGAAAGATGACATCCGCTCCAGCGATTCCGGGCCTGCAGCCGGCAACCAATACGGCGGTAGCTCCAACGGCCCCGCCCGCCACCAACTAGTGCTCCTCGAATGGAAAGGCCCGGCGCGCTGCCGGGCCTTTTCTTTTGTGACAATCTTCGTCTCAGCGTTCCGCCACTTTTTCCAGCAGATCGAAGAACTCAGGGAAGCTGATGGCTGCTGATTCTGCGCCCTGAATCAGGGTTTCGCCCTCGGCACGAAGCGCTGCGACGCTGAAAGCCATGGCAATGCGATGGTCGCCGCCGGAATCGATGACGGCTCCATGCAGCTTTTGACCTCCCGGCACATCGAGGCCATCGTCAAACTCCGTAACTTCAGCTCCCATGGCCCGAAGATTCTTGGCGACGAGCGCAATGCGATCCGATTCTTTCACGCGCAGCTCCTTCGCATCGCGAATGCGGATTCCTCCCGAAGTGTAGGGTCCGATCGCCGCCAACACCGGTAGTTCATCGATGAGTTGGGCCGCCATCGATCCGCTGATCTCCGTCGAGCGCAGCCCCGTCGGCGGCAGCGTGATTTGCACTGTACCGATAAGTTCCGCATGCTTCTCTTCAAGCTCCAGAACCGCGATGTGCGCACCAAGCGCAGTCAACACATCGAGCAGGGCGGCACGGGTTGGATTCATTCCCAGTGCGTCGATCACCAGTGAGGATCCCTCAAAGATTGAAGCAGCACTCAGAAAGAACGCGGCAGAAGAGAGATCGCCCGGTACCGCAGCTTCAATGCTGTGCAGCGTCTGCGGTCCGCGAATGGATACGGAGTCTATCGTTCGCTCCACAGATGCGCCGAAGGCCCGCAAAGCCAGTTCGCTGTGATCGCGCGTCCGTACAGATTCGTGCACCGTTGTCTGACCAGCGGTTTGCAGGCCTGCGAGCAATATGCATGTCTTCACCTGTGCGCTCGGCACGGGGGAGGTGTAATCAATCGCTCGCAACGGGGCCCCAGCAATCATCACGGGCGCATGCCCATCGGTCAGGGTGATTCGTGCACCCATGGCTTCCAGCGGTTTGCGGATCCTCTCCATGGGGCGCCGCGAAAGTGAGTCGTCACCGATCAGTATGAAGTGTCCCTCTTGCGGCGCCAGCAAGCCGGAAATCATCCGCATTGTCGACCCGGAGTTGCCGCAGTCCAGCGGACTGTCGCTCGGTTTCACCCGGCCGCCGACTCCGGTCACCTCCACTTGGCCGTCTTCCAATTTCTTTACCCGGGCGCCGAGTGCCTCCATGCAGCTCAGGGTCGATGCGCAATCCGCACCGGTGGAAAAGTTGCTGAAACGCGATGTACCTTCGGCGAATGCCGCCAGCATGCCGTAACGATGGCTGATGGACTTGTCGCCGGGCAATCGAAGACTACCCAGTATGTTCTTCGCGGGGCGGATGATGCGTTCTTGCGTGGCGGTGTGCAAGGTCTCTCCCAAGCTGCTCAACTCAAGTCTAACGGAGGGAGTTCGAGAGAAACCGGACGGCGCGCGGAGGCTTAGCGGACCTTGAGCACGATGATCGTCTCGTCATCGAAGCGGTCCTTGCCTTCCTGAAAGCTGGTCACGTCTGCTAGGATCGCGTCTGCAATTTGGCTGGCCGAATGATCGGGATCAGCGTTCAAAACCTTCTCCAGCCGCTCCGATCCATACATCTCGTTTTGTAAATTCTCCGCATCGAGAATGCCGTCGGAGACAAAGACCACGACGTCGCCCGGCTGAGTAACAAGACTGATCTCGTCGTAGGTTACGTCCGGAAACATGCCCAATGGAAAACCTTCGGTCTTCACCGTCAGAGATTGCCCGTCGCGGGTGAAGATCGGTTGCACGGCACCTGAATTAGACACTTGCAGCGTGCGGCTGTCATCGTTCCAAAGCGCGAAAAGCATGGTCACGTATTGCGAATCCAGCTTGCGTTCCTGGAGGGCATCGTTGAGCATGCCGAGCATCTGGGCTGGCTTCGGTCGTTGGATCGCCGCCGAACGCATGATGCCGCTCACCAGTGCCGCGAAGAGGGCAGCCGGCGCCGCCTTTCCGCTGACGTCGCCGAGCATAATCGCGGTCTGCTCCTGCTCATATTCGACAAAGTCATAGAGATCGCCGCCTATTGTGCGCGCGGGAAGAAAGCGCACGGCAAAGTCGGCATGAGCTTGCGCGGGCGGAGAGGTCGGCAGCAGGCGCAGCTGAACTTCACGCGCCATCGCGATATCTTTTTCAAGCTGCCGTTCCTGTCGGCTTACCTTTTGGTAAAGGCGGGCGTTCTCAATAGCGATCGCAATCTGCGCCGCCATCGTCGTTAACGTGCGCTCGTGGTCTTCATTGAAGAAACCTGGGCGGGTGTGTTCGAGATCGAGCACGCCGATGATTCGTCCCTTGTGGAACAACGGCACAATCAGCTCGGACCGCGTCTCGGCGTTCATGGGCAGGTAGCGAGAGTCCTTGCGCACGTCGGGCACGTTGATCGGACGCCACTCGCGCACCGCAGCGCCCACAAGACCACTCGTGATCGGAACCCTTCTCAACGGAGCGTGCGCATAGCCGAATCGCCACGCGTAGCGCGTAATCAGCGTTTCGCCCTTCTCATCGAGCAGCATGATGCTGAACATCTGGTAGTCGATCAAACGGCGGAGCAGCTGTCCAATCCTTGCCAGCAGTGGATCGAGTTCGAGGATCGACGTCAGTTCTGCGGAAATTTCGTTCAAGACGGTCAGAGTTTGCGCCTGGCGCGACACCCGCGCGTAGAGCCGCGCATTCTCGATGGCCTGCGCAATCCGAGAAGCCGTCAGGGTAAGTAGATGCAAGTGCTCCGGCTGAAAATATCCGACCTTCTCGCTTTCCAGGTCCATCACACCGATCAAACGGTTCTTGGCGATCAGCGGCACGGCGAGCTCGGACCGCACATCGGGGTTCGACGCAAAGTAGTTCGAATCCGCGGTCACATCGTTGAGCAGCAGAGGTTGGCGCGTCAGGGCGACCTGTCCGACGATTCCTTTGCCGAGCGGGAATCGCATCCGTTCGACTTCGGGCGAATGGCCGATCTGGAAGCGCATGCGCAGATCGTGGGTGCGATCGTTGAGCAGCAGAATGGCAAAGATTTTGTAGTGAATAATCGCGCGCACCAGCTCTGACGTGCGATTCAACAACGTCTGCAGGTCGAGCGTGGTATTCAGCGCGTCGGCCATCTGCACCAGGTAGGTCAGATCGGCCGGTTCCACCCTCACGTTGAACGGATCCAGATAGGCGTGCGGATTCTCCCGATCGGCAGGCCGGTAGTCACCCTCGTATTCGGGTTCGTTGCGCGGAGTGGGGGGCGAGGTGGTCATAAAGAGCTGAAGGGAATGATAGCTGAAGGAGAAGAGTGGGGAACACCGAGTTTAGAAGATTAGAGAGGCAGGAGTAGTAGATCGGTCACTCGTTGCTTGCCGAGCCGAGTCTTTGCAATGAATGTGTCGGTTCCGTCGCCGGCTACTCGGCTCCCAGTTCGCGCACAATCGCCACTGACGAGGATGCGCCGATTCGATTCGCGCCTGCCTCAAGCATCGTGCGTACGTCGGCGAGCTTCCGGATGCCGCCCGACGCCTTGACGCCGCAGCGTGCCCCCGCTACGCCCCGCAACAGGGCCACATCGGCGGCAGTCGCGCCTCCAGAAGCAAAGCCTGTAGACGTCTTCAGAAAGTCCGTACCGGCCTGAATGGCCAACTCCGCACCGCGCAATTTTTCTTCCACGGTGAGTAAAGCTGTTTCAAGAATCACCTTCAGAATTGCGCCGTGATGGTGGGCCACTTGCGCAGCCGCGCGAATGGTGTGCTCCACCGCGTGGTGATTGCCGCTCTTGAGCTGACCAATGGGAATCACCATATCGAGTTCGCGTACTCCCATGCGCGCCAAGGCTGCAGCTTCTTGCCGCAGCGTCGATACCAGAGAGGCACCCAGCGGAAAGCCGATGACGACGCCTACGGGGATCCCTGTGCCTTGTAACATGCTGACCGCCGTCGATGCCCAGACTGGGTTCACCATTGCACACGCAAATCTATAGCGGACCACTTCGTCACACACACTCTCCACTTGCTCGCGGGTCGCGTCCGGCTTCAACAGTGTATGGTCGATGAGCGCTGCGAGGGATTGCCAGTTTGCCATCGCGTCTCGTGTAAAACCGGCTGCGTCGAAACTGCCGTGATCAAACTCCAGGTCGGCTTCTCCCAGCGGTGTAATGGCATTCATAATGCTCCTTTCTCTGCGCGCACGAGCGTCCGGGAGATGAGTATAGAACCTGCCGCAACATTGACCAAGTAACAGGATCACAGTTACTGAAGCGGTATCGATTGTGTGCGGAAACGGTTTCTACACGATGTCCATTCGTTGGATGAGCCCACCGGCAAAACGATACGCATGATGGACCGTGGTATCCACCAGAACCACGCCTTGCAGATCGCGAACCACCTGGTGCACTTCAACCGTCAGGCCGCCAGCTTCATTTGGCCCAATCGCGACCGGTTCGACGCGAGGATCCAGAACCGCCCATTGGCGCGTCCAATAGGCGCGTACGCCGTCTCGTCCAAAGACATGGCCACCTTCCACTCCGTTCGCCCACTCCACATCTGGATGCAGACGCGCGAGTACTTCCTCCAATTTGCGGGCATTGAAGTCCCTGTAGGCTTCCAGCAGCAGCGCTCGTTCTTGAGCCAGATCGTTGGGCGAGATCACCGTTCACTCCGGGTGTTCGGGTGACATGAGGCAAATGTCAGGCAGATTGCGATAGCGCTCGGCATAGTCCATTCCATAGCCGATCACGAACAGGTTGGGAATCGAAAAGCCCACGTAGTCGGCGTCGATTCGTTCGATGCGCCGCGAAGGCTTATCGAGCAGGGTCACGATCCGCAGGGTCTTCGGATGATGCTGTAAAAAGATCTTGCGCAAATAAGCGAGTGTGAGCCCGGTATCGAGGATATCTTCGACGAGGAGAACATTTTTCCCTTCAATCGGCTCGTCGAGGTCCTTGATCAGTTTCACGGCGCCCGAAGACCGCTGCCCCTTGCCATAGCTCGAGACGGCGACAAAGTCGAAGGTTGTATCCACCTGAACCGCCCGAGCCAGATCTGCCAGAAAGATCGCCGCACCCTTCAATACACCCACCATCACTGCTTTTTCGCCGTTCAAATCCCGCGTGATCTGCGTGCCGATTTCGGCTACGCGCTCGGCGATTTGCTGGCGCGTGTAAAGGACTTCTAGCCCCTGGTAGGTGACGGTTGCCATGGGCATAGTATCTCGCGAATTTGCAGGCTCAAGAACCGCCGCTTCTGTAAAACCCGGTCCTATTTCGCATGATTCCTCTCCTTCGCTCCCACGTCTATACTTGAGAGAGGATGATTCCTTACCTCCATTTTTGGAGCCTCAGCCTGCCCACCTTTGGTCTCATGCTCTGGTGCGCGGCAGTTGCAGGGGCTTTCGTCATGCACGCCTCCTTCCGGCGGGCTGGAATTGATGCCGATGCCGTGGGCATGGTGGCGGTCGCCGTCGTCGCCGGCATCGTCGGAGCAAAACTCTGGCATGTTCTGGATACGCCCTCGGAATTCCGCGAGATCGGCTGGCGCGTACTGTGGGACTCGGCCGGTTTCGCCTGGTTTGGCGGGCTCGTGTTCGGGATCGGCGCCCTGCTGTTCCAGGGCTGGCGGGCCAAGATCGGCGCCCTCCGCACCTTGGATCTCGCTGCTCCCGCCGCAGCCATCGGCTATGGAATCGGACGCATCGGCTGTTTTTTGTCGGGTGATGGCTGCTATGGCATTCCCACCAATCTGCCCTGGGGTATGAGCTTTCCCAACGGCCTCGAACCGGTTTTCGTCCGCGTACATCCCACGCCGCTCTACGAACTTGGCGCTGGGCTGATCATTGGAGGATGGCTGTGGATACGCGGCAAGACTAGGCGGCCTACAGGATGGATTCTGGGTGAATACCTGATTTTGAGTGGACTATCTCGCTTTTTTGTTGAATTTATTCGACGTAACCCAAAGATAATCTTTGGCTTATCGAACGCCCAGCTGGCGAGCTTGGGTTCTGTCCTCTGCGGAGTCGCCCTGATTGCCTGGGCGTCAATGCCCAAGGCCTCCCATCCCGAGCGCACATCTCGTCCAATTGAAAAGGCAGCGTAGCGGGTCTGCCCGCCCTGCCGCCTTTTCGTCCTCGATCAAAAAAAGTGCTATTCGGGTGTTGAAGAAGACTCACTCACAAGGCGAACTGCCGGTGCGCCCATTCCGGACGCTGACGGCGTGTACGCGGTGTAAAGCCTTGATCCAGAGCGATTGCGACGCTCCATTTGCATCTGTCGCCAGCACTTCCAAGCCCGCTCCCCGTCCGATCCTTCAATAGGGAGAATATTGAAGAACGCGAAACATACGTTCGCGAGTCCAAATTTTGGAGAGAGAGGCCAGAGCGCTAGAAGAGCGAGATTGACCAGCGGTCCTGCAAGCGAAACGAGCATGTTGCGCGCGGGCGGTCCGGGCTCCCGTACCGTATACAGACCTTTCCATTTCAAACCAACTGTCTTGATCTTGATGCCTACCAGTGGCGCCGCAATTAGATGCCCGGCCTCATGAACGGCCATGGCCACGACGCCAAGAAGCAAACCCTGAAAAAAGGGAAAGAACCATGCCAGCGCGTGCATTTCACCTCCGCCCAATCACCTGTTTGATGCACATACTACTCCCGACGTCACTTAATCGGCCAGGATCAAAGGGATATGGGACCACTGTAATGGGTGAGACGAGGACCAGATCGGAAGGGTAGTTCCGATATGGGCTCTTGTAATCGGAGGCTGAGCCAGCCGCACAGACGGCGCCTTGGATCCCATGCACCGGGAAGCCGAGATAGAGGATGAAAGTTGTCCCGGCCTGAGCAAGCATAGGATCGGTACAACACTCCAGAGATGCAGGACTAGATTTCCTGGGATAACTCTCATTCCCAGTAAAACTCATTCCCGGTAAAACTCCATCCCAGTATCGAGGCCCTAGAATGAGTCTGGCCCAGTCGTGCTGGAGTTGAATGTCCGAAAGTCCCACCAATCCGAGTGCCCCCTTCGCTCGTTCTTCTGATGACGTGCCTCAGACAGACAACAGCACGACGGCTGCCCGCAGGGACGAGCAGCTGATCGCCGAGGTGCGCGCGAAGGACCAAAAGGCCATGTGCGAGATCTTCGATCGCTATTCCACCATGGTGTATTCGGTGGCTCTGCGTGTGCTCAAAGATCCCCCCCAGGCCGAAGATGTGATGCAGGAGATTTTTTTGCAGGTTTGGAACACTCCCGATCGATTCGCCCATGGGCGCGGCTCGCTCGGCGCATGGCTCGCGGTGGTCGCTCGAAACCGGGCAATCGATCTCCTCCGGCAGCGTAAGCCGACTGAATCCTGCGACGAGGTTGTCCTCCCCGCGCGAACTAATCTGGCTTCGGATGTCGAACGCAACACAATCATGGATAAAGTACGTGTGGTGTTGAAAAATCTGCCCCAGGAGCAGCAGAGATCAGTCGAACTAGCCTTCTTTGAAGGCTTGACCCATTCAGAGATTGCGGCTCGCACCGGCGATCCCCTCGGCACCGTGAAGACCAGGATTCGATCGGCGCTGGCAAGTTTACGAAAGGGAATTGAAGCATGACGGCCCCGCGCCACATTTCGCCGGAGGATCTAGCCCTCCACGCTATGCAGGCCCTCTCGCCCGAGGAGTCCGCAGCGGTCCGTTCGCATCTCGCGGAGTGCACGCAGTGCCGAGACGAATTGGCGTCGATTACGGGAGACTTGGCGCTCGTAGCTCTCACCGCCGAGCAGGAACCTTTGCCGGCTGGGGCGCGCGATCGATTCATCGCCAGGCTTCCGGTGGCCGTTGTGTCCGCCGCGAAGTCGGAGTCTTCTCAGGTTGTTTCGATCGCCACGAAGCGGCCCAACTCAGCAAGCGTCTGGATTCCGTGGCTGGCTGTCGCGGCTCTGCTCGTTCTCTCCGCTTCGCTCGGTTTCAAAGTCCAACGCCTGCAGGCGAACTTGCAGAGTGCATCCGAAGCCAGCGCGCAACAGATAGCAGCCACAGCGCGTGCCCGGCAGGTGCTTGATGTCCTCTCCGCTCCCGCAGCGCAGCACGTGCTGTTAACGGCTGCCAAGACAGCACCCCAGCCCTCGGGCCGGGCAGTCTACCTCGCGGACAAAGGAAGCCTCATCTTCCAGGGCAACAATCTGGCCCAGCTGCCGGAAGGAAAGACCTACGAATTGTGGGTGATTCCCGCCAACGGCTCGGCACCAATTCCTGCCGGTCTCTTCCGGCCCGATGCCACCGGCAACGCCAGCGTCGTCTTGCCTTCGCTTCCCTTGGGAGTTCCCGCCAAGGCCTTCGGCGTGACCATTGAGAACGCCGGCGGATCGACGACTCCCACGGCACCGATCATTCTTGCCGGAGCGCCGCCCGCCTCTGGTGAATAAGGCAGCCCATTGCCCGAAGGTCGCGCCTAAAGCCTTTTGATGAACGCCATCGCTTCCTGCAATTGAGGGAACTGTCGTTCATCGGCTTTGAACGCCGCGGAGTGCACGCAGCGCCGCAGGCCACGCATCCGCACAGGGTGCTTTAAATGGAGCATCTCGTGGTAGAGCAGGTATTCGATCGCGTAGCGCGGACTCGAGGGCCGGTCGAAGACCCGGCTCACCACGATCGTGTTGTGCGCGGCATCATAGTGGCCCAATGACCGCTTGGCTGCGCTCTCACTCCAGGTGAGCTCAGGTCGACCTAGCAGACCACTAAAGAAGCGTAGGTTCAAGGCGTCGAAGACTTCGTCGAGGTTGTAATAGCGCCCTTCAGGGCCCGTGAACCGCTTGCGGCCGCGTGCCGTTCGAATGAGTTCGGTTTGTCGCGTCACCGCAGCGCTTGAAGCGAATCGTTTGAAGCGCAGGTTGTGCCCCGCGTCGATCGGCTTGCGATAAAGCTTCGCCAGCAGGATGTGCGCAATCGCCCGTAGAACACTCTCATGTGCGCCTTCCAGCAGGTCCGAAAGGCTTACCAGAATCTTGCCTTCGCGGAGGCGGATGGTTGTGTTCAGAGAAGTGAAGCGGCGAAAACGTACACTGATGGGCGGCATCGGCGCTCGCGGGCGCAAGATACGATACTCTTCCTGAAAAACGGGAACGAAATCGGCACTCACCAAAATGGAGATTAGCACAGCGAAGACAGGACAACCTCCCAGTTAGGGGGCCTCGTCGATGTGTCGTTCACTACTGCGGCTTTGGTTCGGCCCGGTCTTGACCCTTCTCGTCCTTGTGCAAATCGAAGTATGCTGTCTGGTCCTTCAGCATTTGCTCCACCTGATCGGAAAGATCCTTTCCGCTATCGATCGCTTCTTTGCGCGCCAGATCAAAGCCTGGATCACTCGGAATAGCATTCAGCGTTCCAAGCCAGTGCTTGCTTTGTTCCGAAAGCGACTTGAGCGATTTGCGCATGTCGGCCTTTCGATCGGCGTATTGGTCGAGATTCGAGCCCAACTCATCCATCAGCGCGGTCAGATCCTGCAGTTCGTCATCCATGCGCTTTGCCCGAGCTCCGGAATGGATGCGCGGCGTCAGCCCTTTGATCGTCTCCACATGCTCGCCGGTGAATTGCGTATAGAGCTTGATCCGTTCGTCGGGATCGATTCCGGCCTCGCGAATCTTGTCGACCTGCACTTCGGTGAGTGGCTGGCGATGCTCCTTCTGGGCAGCGAGCCGAGTCGCGAACCCCGGCAACAACAAGAGAGCGAATGAAATCACCGTGCGTGCGCGCATCGTTCCTCCTGGACGCAACCATTCAAGCACACTCTTCGGCGCGCGGAAAAGCCGCACCGCTGCGCTTGAGTAACGAATTGATTGTGCGGAGGGCTACTTTTTAAAGACTTGCAGCATGGCGTCACTCTCGGCCTGGTTCACCTGCGAGAGTGTCTGCTCCACAAGGGGCCGTTCTTCGTAGCTGCTTGAGTGCAGCATCTCGGTCAGTCGAAATGCCGTGTGCCGCAGCAGAATCTCAGCATTCTTCAATCGTTTGTTATCGTCCGATACCGACAGGTGCACACGATGCGCAAGAAGCTGGATCTGTTTGAGCAGGTCGCTTGCCTTGTCGACATTGCCTTCGGAGTATTGCCTCACGCTGAACTCTGTCATCTGATGAATGAGCTCGGCGTAGAGGAAACACTGCTCGTTGGGTTGAGCTTGAGGGATTTTTGCCTGAAGAGCTGCGATGCTGTCCTGATCGGCGATTTTCTCGTCCGGACTGTAGGCGTGCGCCTGTATCGCGAGGACCGGGAGAAGAACGAGGACCGCTAACGAAACCTGAACGCGCATGAGGGAACCTCCATGGTTCACCTAACAGAGCGATTGGATACACCGCTCTACCCCACGCCGTAACAATAGGAGTAATGCGGGAGGACATGCAAGTGCATTGCACACAGTTCCCGTTACTACCTTGTCGCCGCGACGCACAATTCTAGAAAAATCTGTGGATATCCTTCCTCGAACTCAAATCCCTATGCGGGAATCACTTCTTCTTTTCCAGAAGAAGCAAACGCTGCTTCGCCTGCCATTCTTGATCCGGGAACTTCCCAGCAGACGACTCCAGAAAGTGGTGGTAGTACACGACAGCCTTCTCTTTGTCGTGCATCGTATCGTAGGATGTCGCCCAAAGAAAGTATGTTGATGGGACTTCGGGTAGATACTTTGACCGCATCGTAAGAGCGTGCAGTGCTATAACAGGTCGGCCGGTTTTTGAGGCAGAAAAGGCAAGTCCGCTCCATCCATCGCCGTTCGCGGGATCAACACGGGTCGCCTTGTCAAAAACGGCAAGTGCCTCAGGATATTTGAGTTGACGGATCAGATTCTGCCCGTGAACGACCAGCAGTTCGGGATCATCGGGACTTTTGCGCAGCAGCAGAAGATAAAGCCCGTCTGAGCCGGCCACATCGCCCGCCTGGGCATCGACCTCGGCGAGCATGCGAGTGATCGCAGCGTCTTCGGGATGGGCCGCATGAAGCTTCTGGAGGAGCGGGAGCGCTTCGGCCTTATCCTGCGCGGCCAGTACCAACGCGAGTTGGGCGCTGAGCACCGGATCGTTCGGGGTCTTGTCCAAAGCCGCCCTGAGCAGGGTCTCGGCTTCCGGGTACTGTTTCTTCGCGATCAGCACATGAGCCAGCCCGGCATCCGCCTGGGTCAGAGTTGGATCCTTCGCCAGCAGCCTGCGATAGGCCGTCTCGGCTTCGTCGTTCTCTCCTGTCTCTTCGGCAAGGTTCGCCGCCAGCAGCGAGTCCGAAGGCGTCTCAGGAGTCAGCTTCAGGGCCTCCAGCAGGTCTTGAGAAGCGACTGCAGCATCGCCGGGGCGCCCTGGACCTGGCCGGTCGATCGCGGCGAGCGCCCTCCATGCTCGCGCCTTCAGCGCGGGTCCGCCTTCGCCGGGATTGAGCTTCGTTGCCTCGTTCAGTTGCTCCCTCGCCTCCTCCAGCTTGTTTTGCCGGGCGAGGAGTAAGCCAAACGACAATCGCGCCTCGAACGACTGGGGATCAGCCTCCGTGGCCCGGCGGTAGAAACCTGCTGCGTCGTCAAGACGGTTCTGCGCATCGGCGACATACCCTGCGTCGAAAAGCGCTCGCGCATCGTTTACATGCAACGTCAGCCAGGCGTCGAGTTTCGTTTCAGCCGATTTCCAATCCGATTTGACAATGGCGGATTCCGCATCCGCCACCTGCGGAGCAGGGATCCGCTGTTCCGCGTTGCTTTTCTCTACAGGAGTGACCGGCGGAATCTGTGTGGGGGTCTGACCGAATCCCGGACTTGTCGCAAGAGCGAACAATACTGCCAATGAAAGTGCGCAACGAACCACGAGAAACCTCACTGCCATTTTAGCCGCGTGCAATGTTAGACGTTCCTGCCTTACTGGAGGCATGGGGCAGCTCTTGTCACGAGCCTCTCGCAAACCAGCGAGGTACAGCTGGTGCATCTCGTTTGCATTTGCCGGGCATCTCAGTGCCCTGAGGTGAATGCATATGGTCGATACATCGAAGAGAGTTCCCACGCTGAAGCCTGATCCACACCCGACCCCATCGAGCAAGCCCGTGACCGCGCCCAAGAATCGAGCGGACAAGGGCGCCGACGACGCAGCCCGCAAGGCATCAAAAACCGAGCAAGAGTTCGATCGCAATAACCCGATCTTCACCAAGTAAATACGAGGCGTGGCGCGCTCAGAATTGCGTGCCACGTTTTCCTCAGGCCCCATCAGTAATCGACCGGTTGATGACTAAACTGCCACAGAATCAACGTGCAAAGTAACTATCATTTTGTACGAAATGGGGAATGGAAATGCCCCTCCAATTTCGTTAACCTAGATGTCAGACATGAACGGATCGCAGCACAACGCGTGCTGTCGTCTTGCACAGACAGGGCCATTCGGAGCGCGGTTCTCCCTCTTGAAGTTTTTTGTGTATGCCGCGAACAACTCTTTTGCCCGGAGCTCCATCAAGCCTGTAGGGGTTTGATTCTTTCGGGCGGTTCGCAAGTCCCGTTCTTCGGTTGCCAATCCAGTACTCATGAGATAGGTGAAAAACAATGACTTCCCCAATGCTGCAACACATTCCGTTGGAATCCGCTTACCTTTGCCAGGATTGCGATTGCGTGGGAAACTCGGCGACGCAGTGTCCAGCGTGTGCGTCGACCGCTTTGATGAATCTTGCCGCGGTTCTTAATCGCAACGAAATGGAAGTGGCCATAGTCATGGAGAGCAGCTTCGCGTACGCTGCTCCGCGACCGACCGCAGCTGCACTCGCCGCCTAGCGGCGAATCGACACAACTTGCGTAATTGCTTAGCGCACTGGCTTGTCCGGAAGTCAGGTGCACAGGTGTGTCTGCGCGGCCCAATAGCACGCCGCGCACGGTCCGCCTATAATAGAAATTGGAGTTCTGCGCCCTGAGCCTCGTGGAGGTTACAGGGACAGGCTCCCAATTTCTTATCGGTGCTTTCCCATTGACTTCAATGAACGACTCGATTGTGATCCGAGGCGCGCGGACACACAATCTGAAGAACATCTCGTGTGAAATCCCGCACGGGCGACTGACCGTCGTCAGCGGTGTTTCAGGCTCCGGCAAGTCTTCGCTCGCCTTCGACACGATCTATGCCGAGGGCCAGCGCCGCTACGTGGAGTCGCTCTCGGCCTACGCCCGGCAGTTCCTCGAGCGGATCGAGAAGCCGGACGTGGATGAGATCGAAGGCCTCGCGCCGGCGATCGCCATCAAGCAGAAGAACACGACACGCAATCCGCGCTCTACCGTCGCGACGGCGACAGAAATCTACGACTACCTCCGCCTGCTCTATGCTCGCTGCGGAGAAGTGCATTGCATCTACTGTGATGGCATCGTGAAACGCGATTCCATCGATGAGGTCGCTACCGCGATTCTGGCCTTAGGCGATGGTGTCCGCCTTAATGTGCTCTTTCCCGTGCGTCATGAAACTCCCGTTGCAGAACCCGTCAAGGCAACGAACCGAACGGCCAAGTCATCAGCAAAGGCGAGCGCAAAGTCGGCGGCCAAGGCGGCGGTCGTCGAGCCGATCACCAGCGCGATGAAGGACCGCCTCACAGAACTGCGCCGTGCGGGTTTCAACCGTCTTTACCAAAACGGACAGATCTTCGAGTTTTCCACTCCTGAATCGCTTCTCGATGTGGATTTTGATCAACCCGTTTATGCGCTCGTTGACCGCATCGTCGTCGACGCCGAGAACCGGCCTCGCATCGTGGATGCCGCTGAAATCGGCTATCGCGAGTCAGGGGAGATTGTTTTCGAAGAAGTCCCGCGCGATGGGTCGGAACGGAAGCAGCATCAATTCTCTGGTGCTTATGCCTGCACCTCCTGCCATCGCCCAGGCCAGGAGCCGGAACCGCGCCTGTTCAGCTTCAACAACCCGTTTGGCGCTTGCCCTCGTTGTCAGGGATTCGGCAATACGGTCGATTACGACCTGAACCTGGTCGTCCCGGATAAGGGCCTCAGCCTCAACGACGGGGCTATCGATCCGTGGAATCGCCCGAAGTATCGCTCCTGGTTTACTGACCTCAAGAAGCACGCCTCGGAATTGCATATACCGCTCGACGTGCCTTGGCGCGAGCTCTCCGCGCCCGTGCGCGAAGTCTTGCTGCGAGGCAGCGGAAGCTTCGCCGGTATTCATGGGTTCTTTGCCCAGATGGAGCGGAAGAAATACAAGCTTCATGTGCGCGTGATGCTCAGCAAATACCGCGGCTATGCGGAGTGTCCAGATTGCCGCGGTCAGCGCCTGCGCGCCGAAGCCCGCGCCGTGCGCATGAATGGATTGAATATCTGCCAGGCCGCCGCGCTCACCATTGCGCTTGCGAAAGACTTCTTTTCGTCGCTGCAGCTGTCTCCCATGCAGGAAGAAATCGCCGGGCCAATTCTTGAAGAAGTGCGCCAGCGTCTTAGTTTTCTCGATGCCGTCGGTCTGGAATACCTGACGCTTGATCGCCTCGCATCCACGCTGTCCGGAGGCGAAGCGCAGCGCATCCAGCTCGCAACATCCCTCGGCTCGCGCCTGGTTGGAACGCTCTACGTGCTGGATGAACCCTCCATCGGCTTGCACACACGCGACACCGATCGGCTGATTCGAATCCTCAAGGATTTGCGCGACCTCGGCAATACCATCGTCGTGGTCGAGCATGACCCCGACGTTCTTCGGGCAGCCGACCATTTGCTCGATCTTGGCCCCGGAGCCGGCGAGTTCGGCGGCAAGATTCTTGCCGAAGGAGTTCTGGCTGAAATCGAAGCGAACCCCAATTCGCTTACGGGAAAATATCTATCCAACAAGATCAGCATCCCGGTTCCCACGCGCCGGCGGGCGCCCGGTCGCGAGCGCCTCGTGCTGAAAGGTGCAGTGGCGAACAACCTACACAACGTCGATGTGGAAATACCACTGGGCATGCTGGTGGCCATCACCGGCGTCTCCGGTTCAGGCAAATCCACACTCGTACATCAAGTGCTCTACCGGGCCGTCGCACGCGCCCTCGGGCAGACGGACGGCAGCGATCCCACGGGCGTCTTCAAATCGCTCTCCGGAGTCGAACGCCTCAATGACGTTGTTCTCGTGGACCAGACCCCTATCGGCCGTACGCCGCGCTCGAACCCCATCACCTACATCAAGGGCTTCGATCTGATTCGTGAGCTCTTTGCATCGCAGCCCGAGGCCAAGCGGCTTTCGCTCACACCCGGTCACTTCTCCTTCAATGTGCCCGGCGGGCGCTGCAATACCTGTGAAGGAGACGGCACAGTCACCGTGGAGATGCAGTTCCTGGCCGATGTCGAACTGCCCTGCGAAGACTGCAATGGCACCCGCTACCAGACCAAGATTCTTGAGGTGCAGTACAAGGGCAAGAATATCCACGAAGTGTTGCAGATGACGGTGAAGGAGGCGCTGCGCTTCTTTGCGGGGCAGACGCGCTTACTTGAGAAGCTTGCCGTACTCGACGAGGTGGGGCTCGGATACCTTCGCCTGGGACAATCGGCCACCACGCTTTCCGGAGGCGAGGCGCAGCGCGTCAAGCTCGCCGCACACCTTGGCCAGGTCCGCTCAGCAAACGCCAATGCGAGGCCCTCCCAGGCCAGCCGCGTGCTTTACATCCTCGACGAGCCCACGACGGGCTTGCATTTCGATGATGTGTCGAAATTGTTGACCGCTTTTCGCAAGCTGATCGACGGAGGAGGCTCACTGATTGTCATCGAGCATAACCTTGACATCATCAAGAGTGCCGACTGGATCATCGATCTCGGACCCGAAGGCGGGGAGGGTGGCGGCAAGATCGTTGCTGAAGGCACTCCGGAGCAAATAGCCGGCAACCTGCATTCGCACACCGGCCACTGGCTCGCCAAGGTTCTATAGCTTTTCTGCTTTGCCGTCGACCAGACGACGAATGCCAAGCGGGTTGCCATCTTGCAACTCGGGTGGCAGCAAGGCAGGCGGGAAGGCCTGAAAGCAAACCGGACGCGCGAAGCGGTAAATCGCCAGACTCCCCACCGAGGTAAAGCGCGCATCCGATGTAGACGGATAGGGCCCTCCGTGCACCATGGCGTGGCTGACTTCCACGCCAGTTGGGAAGCCGTTGAAAATGAGTCGTCCGGCCTTCTGCTCGAGAATCTGAATCAGCTCCCGATTAGCTGCTAGATCTTCATCGTCGCCCAGGATGGTTGCCGTCAAATGCCCGTCGAGAGAACGTGCGGCTTTCAGATAGTCGTTTGTGGAATCGCATCGCACCAGCAGCGTGTTCGGTCCAAAGATCTCGTCTGCTAGAGCAGGGGTCGCTAGAAACTGGCTCAGGCTCACCGTGAACAGCTGCGCATTGACTGTGCATGCATGCTCGGGATTCGGACGAGCTCCGGTAGCCGCCGCGGCGGTCGTCGCAGCACGTTCCGTCGTGGCACGTCCATACGCGCGAGCAATGCCTGGCGTCAGCAGCGTGTAGGGCTGTGCTTCATCCACCAGCTTGCCAAGCTCCTCCACAAAGGTTGTGGACTCTGCCGAACCAGGCACGAGAATGACGCCCGGCTTGGTACAGAATTGGCCTGCACCCAGAGTGAATGAACCGAAGAGACTGGCAGCCAATGCCCCAGGCCCTTTGCGCAGGGCGCCTGGCAGAACGAAAACAGGATTTCCGCTCGACATTTCAGTGAAGCAGGGAATTGGATCGGGCCGGGCTGCTGCCAGGTCCATCAACGCACGGCCAGCGCGCAACGAACCGGTAAAAGCGACAGCGCGAACCAGGGGATGCTTCACAAGAGCGGTCCCAGCTTCAACTCCGGCATCGAACACGAGCGAAAAGACTCCCGGATGTAAGCCTTCGGCAGCGACGGCTTCGGAGAGTATCCGGCCCACGATCTCGCTTGTTCCGGGGTGCGCAGGATGGGCCTTGCCGATTACGGGGCATCCCGCCGCGAGGGCCGAGGCGGTGTCGCCGCCGGCGACCGAGAACGCCAGCGGGAAATTGCTCGCGCCAAATACGACGACGGGCCCCAGGGGACGCAGCATCGACCGCAGATCGGGGCGCGGCAGGGGCTGGCGCTCTGGCAGAGCTGTATCGATGCGGGCATTGACCCAGGATCCCTCTTCCACCACGCCGGCAAAGAGGCGCAGCTGCCCCGATGTGCGGCCCACCTCACCCGTCAAGCGAGGAAGTGGCAGCGCCGTTTCGAGGTGCGCACGTGCAGCAAGCTCGTCCTTGTGTGCGTCGAGCCCGTCGGCGATGCGCCGCAGGAAAGCTGCCCTGGCCTTGCCCGAAGTCTGAGAGTACGTCTCAAAGGCCTCGGCAGCCAGCTGGACCGCTTCGTCTACTTCGGTAGTGGAGGCCGAGCAGAACACCGGTTCCAGTTTTGCGCCCGTCGCTGGATTGATCGCCCGAAAGCAGCCGCCGTCGCTTGTCGCCTGCTTTGTGCCAAGGAGGGATTTGCCGTGGAGTTCCATAGTCAATTCGAATTATCCTGCATCGCGCGGGGCCCGTGCTCCGCACATCCGAACTTCCGGCGCCTTCCAGGCACGGTCCGCCTTAAACGGAGCCGGTCATTCCACCGGTCGCTGTGAAGGTCTATTCGGCGACTACGGGATTCGTGAGCGCCCCGAGCCCTTGCACCGTTACGGTGACGGATTCACCAGCCTTGAGCCAACGTTTCGGCGTGCGCCCCAGCCCAACCCCCGGCGGCGTTCCCGTCGAGATCACATCGCCCGGAAGCAGGGGAGAGATAGAAGACAAGTACTCGACCAATTGCGGAATGCCGAAGACCAGCTCGCTCGTATTCGAATTCTGCATCACCTCGCCGTCGATCGAAAGACCAATCGCCAGCTTGTGCGGATCGGCGATCTCATCGGCTGTCACGATCGCCGGCCCCATCGGGCAAAATGTGGGGAAGCTTTTGCTCATGGACCACTGCGACGTGGCGAATTGGACATCGCGCGCGCTCACATCGTTCACGATCGTGTAACCGTAGACGTGCTTCTTCCAGTCCGAGGCAGGAATTCTATATCCGCCCTTGCCGATCACGAAGGCGAGCTCAGCTTCGTAGTCCGGCTGGGTCGAGTTCTTCGGCAGGATGATCTTCTCGCCGGGGCCGATGATTGAGGTCGTCAGCTTGAAAAAAACCACCGGAACCTTGGGGATCTCCATCCCCGACTCCTTCGCGTGGTCACGGTAGTTCAGGCCAATTGCGAAAACGCGCGGTGGGTTTGCCAGGGGTGCATGCAGGCTCACGTCATCCAGCCTGTACCCCCGATGTGCGCCCGGCTGTTCAAGGGATGGACCATCGCGCGCGATCACATCCAATGCATCCGTATATCCCGCATCGCTCAGATCGACGATGACATTGCGATCAACCTGCCACGAGCCGGGACGAACTTTGCCGTCCGCGGCAGAAAACGACACCAGTTTCATTGAGCCCTCCAGGGCAAATATGCGGGGCAGCTCACATTGCTGCGTTGGTTCGATTCAAGCGGCCGTCCATCCGCCATCAATGGTGAATATGGACCCGGAGATGAAAGCCGCTTCGTCCGAAGCAAGATAGAGCACCATGGCTGCGATCTCTTCGGGTTGGCCCAGCCGCCCCACGGGCTGACGCGCCCGTAGCTGTGCTCGGGTCTCCTCCTTGTTGTCTTTGTGAAACTTCTCTAGATATCCCTCGACAAAAGGCGTCTCCACGGTGCCCGGACAAATGACATTGACTCGCAATGCTTTTGGATACTCCACCGCCAACTGGCGAGTCATCGCAATCACCGCGCCCTTGGTCGTGCAGTAGGCGAAACGCTGTTTGATGCCCACTAACCCAGCGACGGATCCCAGATTGACAATCGCGCCGGCGTGCCCGGTTCGTGCCTCAGCTGCGAGCAGCAACGGCAGAAAAGCACGCGTGACCAGGTAGACCGACCGCACGTTGACATTCAGCAGCCGATCGAAGTCTGATGGCTCTGTGGCGTCAATCCCTCCCACATGGCCGATCCCTGCGTTGTTCACCAGGATGTCGAGTTGTCCGACGCGGTTGACGGCTGCGGCGATGGACTCTGGACTGGTCACGTCCAGCTGGACCGCCTGCGCAGATCTCACAGTCGCGGCGAGAGCTTCGGCCGCCTTCACATTGATATCAGCGATCCAGACAAACGCACCGGCTCGCGTCAGTTGCTTGACTGTGGCTTCGCCTATTCCGCTGGCGCCGCCGGTCACCAGGGCGTTCCGTCCCGCCAGACTAAAAGCTGCTTTCGTCTCTAAGCTATCGCTCATTGAAATCGGATTCCTTTGCGTTCGATCTCGTGCTGCGCCTCTCCAAGAATAGCGGCTGTCGCGTCATCGCCGCTCAAGGCTCGCGTCACAACCGAGTCGACAATGGCCGCAAAGTCCGCCATCTGCGGTCCAGTGGGCAGTTGTCGCGCTCCCAAAGATATCGCTTCGATTGCGCGATACGCCGGAATACGGGCTTGAAGTTCTGGATTGCGCCAAGTCGAGAGCCGTCCTCCCACCGTGCCGTGCCGCGTGATTCCCAGGTCGCGCTCGGCAGTCATGCAAAAGCGCAAAAACTCCCACGCCAGCTCTTTTTGCCTGGACCCTGCGCCCATCGCGAGCGCCCAGAACACTGACAGAGACACGGGCGGGCAGCCCGGATCAACCGGAATCGGGGCGATGGCCACCTTTCCTGCCAGCGGTGAGCCCTCGCGCTCCGATCGCGCCGCAAAGCCAAGCCAGTTCACCATCATCGCGACCTCTGACTGCAGAAAGGCATCGCCCGACTGAGTCGAATCCAGCTCCCGCGAGCGAGGATGGCAGATGGTAGGATCGCGCACGATACGACGATAGACATCCAGCGCGCGACAAGCCTGGGCGGAATGGATCTGTGGCCTCCCGGCGCCATCCAGCAACTCGCCACCGCGGCTCCAAACCTGCAGCGCAAAGTCGTAGAGGGTATTGTGCCCGTCGGGAAACGCCGCGAACACGGTGCCATAACGACCTGCCCCAGGATCGGTCAGGAATCGAGCCGTCTCTTCGAATTGCTCCCAGTTGGTAGGCGGCGCCAGCTCCCGCCCAAATCGCTTCGTATGCTCGGCTCGCAAGCGCGGGTCGTCAAAAATGTCTTTGCGATAGACGAAGCACTCGGGCCCATCGTGCCAGGGAAGCGCAGAAATGTGGTCGCCGAAGATCAAGGGCCGAACCAGCGAACGTGGCCAGCCATCCGGCCATGCAGGGATGGGCGACCGTTGCTGCCACACGTGCAGGTTTTCCAGAGCCCCCGAGAGGACGCCCTCGGCGAGCCAGTCCGTCACTAGCAGAGCCAGATCGAAGCGGCCTTGGCGCAACCCGCCGTCTACCAACGCGAACTGGTGCAGCTCGTGAATACTGATCGATATCAGTTCGACGCTGATCCCGGGATGGCTCTGCTCGAAAAGAAGAGCTTCTTCTCCCAGCGCGTTCTCGAAATCCTCATAGTTGCGGATTGCGATGCGAAGAGTGGTCATGTGCCTCGCGCCAACCGTCCCTGCTATGCGGGACGCTAGCGGCCGGGATTCTGTTGGCGAAAATCAGCAAAAATTTTCAGATAGGCTCGGGCTGCTTCCGTGATCACTTCCGGCCGTCCGTCATCGATCGCGGCCAGATTCACAAGATCGCTTCCGATCCCAAGCGCGCGCGCGCCAGCCTTGAGAAAACTTTCCGCTGTCTGCAGCGTGACCCCGCCCGTTGGAATCAGCTTCAGATGCGGAAATGGCGCCAGCAAAGCCTTCAAGTAGCTTGCGCCGCCGACCGCGGAGCACGGAAAAATCTTCACGTAATCCGCGCCTGCATCCCAGGCCGTGATGGCTTCGGTGGGCGTCAGTGCTCCTGGAACGGAAAGCTTGCCATTGCGCTTCGTGGCCGCAATCACCTCTGGATGCAGGCTAGGGCTCACGACAAATTCCGCACCTGCCTCGATTGTTTCATCGGCTTGCACTGCCGTGGTGACGGTTCCAGCACCCAACAAAAGTTGCTCGCCGTACTTCTTCTTCAGTTCTCGCAGAAGATGCACTGCACCCGGCACCGTCATCGTGACCTCGACAACCGTCACCCCTCCGGCGATCATCGCGTCGACCACCGCGTGGCCCTGCGCTGCCGACTTAGCCCGTAGCACCGGAATAAGTCCGACGCGCTCCAGAATCTCGTGTGTCAGTTCCGCCATATCCGCCTTTACCGTGCGATGCGCGCCGATCCGCCCTTCATTGCGCGCTCCACCTCGGCTAGTGTAGCCATGCTGGTATCGCCGGGAGTGGTCATGGCGAGCGCTCCATGCGCAACTCCACATCGCAAAGCCCACTCAATCGGTTGGCCAGCGAGCAGCCCATAAATCAGTCCCGAAGCAAAGCTGTCACCACCGCCTACGCGGTCGAGGATGTCGATGTCGGTCGGCGGCACATGCACAATCTTGTCTTGATAGAGCGCGATCGCGCCCCATCCGTTCCAGCTGGCGGAGTGTGCGGTCCGCAGCGTACTGGCCACCAGCTTCAGGTTGGGATAGGCTGCAGCAACCTCGCGCAGCATTTCTTCATAGCCGGCAATCGGCAGCTCCGCAAAGTCCTCACCCACTCCTTTAATCTGGATACCGAGCATCGCGGTGAAGTCCTCTTCGTTGCCCAGGAGCAGGTCCACCTTGCGAACCAGGTCGCGATTGACCTCCTGCGCTTTGGCCTTACCCCCGATCGATCGCCAAAGCGAATCGCGATAGTTCAAGTCATACGAGACGGGCATACCATGCTGCCGTGCCGCATCCATCGCCTCGGCGGCAACCTGTGCCGTAGAGCCTGACAAAGCCGCAAAAATTCCGCCGGTGTGAAACCAGCGCGAGCCGTGCAGTGTTCCAAAGATGGTTTCCCATTCAAAGTCGCCTGGCTTGATTTGGCTGACAGCTGTGTGGCCACGGTCTGAACAGCCGGCGGCTGCACGGATACCGAATCCGCGCTCAGTAAAATTCAGTCCGTTGCGGACGGTGCGACCCACGCCATCGAAGGGCACCCACTGCAGCAGCGAGGCATCGACGCCGCCCTGCAGAATGCAGTCTTCCACCAGTCGCCCTACCTCGTTGTCGGCCAGTGCGGTCGCTATCGCCGTGCGTAAGCCGAAGCATCGCCGCAGACCACGCGCGACGTTGTATTCGCCGCCGCCCTCCCACACCTGGAACTGCCGCGTCGTGTGGGTTCGGTTCTCGCCCGGATCGAGGCGCAACATCACTTCGCCGAGACTAAGACAGTCCCACTGCCGGTCCTTATCCGGAATCACAATAGAGTCCATAAACCTGGGTTAGATCGTCCAATCACACTCTATCGCATAGAACCATGGCTCGAACTTCGTGGGCACTCGAACACCTGCCGCACAGCGGGACAAGAAACGCGGTACGGGTGATACAGTTTTGAGGCGGGCGCAGGGGAACGGAGACTCGCCTGTAAGCCGACGGTGCTCGTCGGACTCAATCTCGAAGGACAACGAATGACCCAGAATCTCTTCGATCTCAGCGGAAGAGTTGCGGTTGTTACCGGCGGCACCACGGGGCTCGGCCACGCGATTGCGCTGGGGCTCGCCGGGGCCGGCGCAGATGTCGTACCTACCTCGCGACGCTTAGAACAAGTGACGAAGGTCGCGGCTGAAATCGAGGCGCTTGGCCGCCGGTCTCAGATCGTGACCAGCGACGTACAGAGCAGGGCATCCGTGCAGGAACTGCACGATACCATTCTGAAGAAATTTGGCAAAATCGACATTCTCGTCAATGCCGCCGGCGTTACCTCGAAATCCCCGACACTCGAGGCCGACGAAGGCGACTGGACACGTGTCATCGACACCAATCTGACCGGCACGCTCCGGACTTGCCAGATCTTCGGCTCCACGATGGTCCGCGCAGGTTACGGACGCATCGTCAACGTAGCGTCCCTCACCTCGTTTGTCGCGTTCTATCGAGTCGCTGCCTATGCCGCGAGCAAAGCTGCTGTCGCTTCGCTAACCAAGTCGCTTGCGGTCGAACTTGCTCAATCCGGCGTGTGCGTCAACGCCATCGCTCCCGGCGTTTTTCCCACGCCGCTGAACGCGTCGCTCATCCAGGGCACGCCCCGCGGAGAAGAATTGCTGCTTCGCACGCCGATGCGTCGTTTTGGAGAAGCAAAAGAAGTTGCGGGTGCCGCGATCTTCCTTGCATCCGAGGCCGCATCCTTCATCACGGGGGAGATCCTCGCCGTCGACGGCGGGTTCCTCGCCAGTGGCGTGAATCAATAACACGAGCTTCAGCGACAGGCTTCGAACCACGCTATGAAGATCACAAAAGCTTCCGTCATCATCACCTCGCCGGGACGTAACTTCGTCACACTCAAAGTGGAGACGGACGAGGGCATTTACGGCCTCGGTGATGGGACCCTCAACGGGCGCGAATTAGCTGTCGCGAGCTATCTGAGCGATCACATTGTTCCATGCTTGATTGGCCGCGACCCTTTTCAGACGGAAGATATCTGGCAATATCTCTACCGCGGACCGTATTGGCGTCGTGGGCCGGTCACTATGGCCGCGATCGCTGCTGTCGACCTCGCCCTTTGGGACATTAAAGGCAAGGCCTTGAACACGCCTGTCTACAACCTCCTCGGCGGAAAGAGTCGCGAAGGCCTCCTCGTCTACGCGCACGCCAACGGCAAAGACACCGAAGATGCGCTGGAAGATGTCGCCAAACATCGCGACCTCGGCTACAAGGCGATCCGCGTGCAGAGTGGCGTTCCCGGGCTTTCCAGTACCTATGGTGTTGCCAAGACCCCCGGTCGCTACGAGCCTGCGGAACGCGGTTTGCCGCACGAGTACGAGTGGGCCAGCGAGCCCTATCTGCGTCACGTTCCCAAGCTGTTTGCCAGGGTGCGCGAGACCTTTGGCGAAGAATTGCACTTACTCCACGACTGCCATCACCGGCTCACGCCGATTGAGGCCGCGCGTCTCGGCAAAGAACTCGAACCCTTCCATCTGTTCTGGATTGAAGACCCAACACCTGCCGAATTGCAGGAGGGTTTCAAGGTCATTCGCGACCACACCACGACGCCGATCGCAGTCGGTGAGGTGTTCAACTCCATCTGGGATGCACACGATCTCATTCGCAATCAATGGATCGACTACATTCGCATGACGATCGTTCATGGAGGCGGCATCACGAGTCTGAAGAAGGTTGCCGACTTCGCCTCTCTCTACCATGTACGCACCGGTTGCCACGGCGCCACCGATCTCTCTCCCGTCTGCATGGCCGCGGCATTGCATTTCGGCACCGCCATTCACAACTTTGGCATTCAGGAACATATGCCGCACACGGATGAAACTGACGCCGTCTTTCCGCACCAGTACTTTTTCAAAGATGGGTTCATGTATCCCGGCGACGGCCCCGGACTTGGCGTTGATCTGGACGAGAAGCTCGGCGCGAAATATCCCTACCAGCGTGCGTATTTGCCCGTGAACCGCAAACTTGACGGAACGTTGACGGATTGGTGATGAGCGCTTCTATCGATGACTCTGAGCGTCAGCTTGCGCCCGCCCTTCCCGGGCGGTGGAGCATCTGCGCCATGCTCTTTGTGGCCACCACAATCAATTACATGGATCGCCAGGTCCTCTCCATCCTGAAGCCGGCGCTGGCCGGCAGTGTGCTTCACCTGCAACCTCTGTTGCCCGGCTGGCCCAGCGTTGAAGCCTCGATTCGGCTCACCGACATTCAGTACGGCAACATTCTTGCAGCATTCCAGATCGCCTATGCACTGGGCGTCGTATTCGCTGGCCGGCTCGTTGACCGGCTGGGCTGCCGCGCTGGTTATCCGATCGTCACCGGTCTCTGGAGCCTCGCTGCCATGGGCCACGCGCTGGTGAACTCCGTGTTCGGCTTTTCGATTGCGCGTTTTCTGCTCGGACTCGGCGAGAGCGGCAACTTTCCCGCCGCGGTCAAAGCAACCGCAGAGTGGTTCCCCGCCCGCGAGCGCGCTTTGGCCACAGGGATATTCAACTCCGGGGCAGGCGTGGGAGCGATCCTCGCTCCGCTGGCCGTTCCCTGGGTCGCTCTGCACTTCGGCTGGCGAGCTTCGTTTCTCATCACCGGAATCTTCAGCGCAATCTGGATCGTCTGGTGGTCCATTCGCTATCGAACACCCGACGCGTCCCTGGCGGTCTCTACTGCCGAAACTGCTCCGGCACAAGCAGGGCCGACGGTTGTGTGGTGGCATCTGCTGCGTTACCGGCAGACCTGGGGATTCATGGCGGGCAAGTTCCTCACCGACCCGGTCTGGTGGTTCTTCCTTTTTTGGCTGCCGCAATACTTCAACTCACGCTTCAAGCTTGACCTCTCACACATCGGGCCGCCCCTTGTAGTCGTCTACGTCGTTTCAATGTTCGGTAGCGTCTTCGGCGGTTGGTTGCCGCGGGGTTTCACGCACCTGGGCATGTCGCTCAAATCAGCTCGACTGACCGCGATGCTCACCTGCGCCTGCCTCGTGGTACCGATCGTCGTTGCGGGCAGCCTTCATTCCATGTGGATTGCCGTTGGGCTCTTGAGCATCGCCGCGGCTGCTCATCAGGGCTGGTCGGCCAACATCTTCACCACATCATCGGATATGTTTCCCTCCCGCTATGTCGGCACGGTTGTCAGTTTCGGCCAAGTCGCCGGCGCGGTGGGCGGCGCGATCTTTCAACCCGTTGCAGGACATATCCTGCAACTGACGCACAGCTTTGTGCCGCTCTTTCTCTATTCCGGTTTCGCCTATCTTCTCGCTCTTTTGCTGCTCCGCACCCTGGCCCCGGGACTTCGGCCAGCACTTGCGGGAGATTGAAAAATTTGTAGATCGGGTGATTACCACTGAGCCATAGGCGGGCGGCCATCCTTCCATGTACCTTGAGTGCTTGATCCCGCACTCCGAGACTTTATGAATTGCAGACATCGTCTGTTCAATAACCTCACGCGAAGGAACAATGCATGACAGCAGAACGCAAACTGCGCATGGGCATGGTGGGCGGCGGGCCCGGAGCTTTTATCGGTCCTGTACACCGCATTGCCGCTGAACTGGATGGCAGGATCGAACTCGTGGCGGGCGCGTTTTCACAATCTCCCGAGAAATCCAGGGCCGCCGGCGAATCGTACAAGCTCGATCCGAGCCGGGCCTACGCCAACTGGCAGCAGATGTTGGAAGACGAACGCAAGCGGCCAGATCCGATCGACTTCGTCGCGATCGTTACGCCGAATCACCTCCATCTTCCTGTAGCCGAAGCCGCTCTCAAGGCTGGCTTTCCTGTGATGAGCGACAAGCCGGCTACCGCAACCTACCCTGAGGTCGTTGCGCTCGAAAAAACGGTTAAGGCAGCCAATCTGCCCTACGGGCTCACCCATACCTATGCCGGGTACGCGCTCGTGCGAGAAGCGCGCGAGATTTGTGCGAGCGGCAAGCTCGGTGCCATCCGCAAGATCGCGGTGGAATACCTGCAAGGTTGGCTCAGCCGGCCCATCGAGTCCACGGGACAGAAACAGGCTGCCTGGCGTTCTGACCCGGCTCTCAGTGGTCCGGGCGGCTGCATCGGCGATATCGGCGTCCACGCATTTCATCTCGCGGAGTACGTAACTGGTCTTCAGGTCACAGGGTTGAATGCCACGCTCCTCTCCGTTGTGCCGGGCCGGAGAGTCGATGACGACTGCACAGCACTGCTGCGCTTCAATAACGGCGGCTACGGCTCGCTGCTCACGTCGCAGATCGCTGCAGGGGAGGGAAATGGTCTTCGGCTGCGTGTCTACGGCGAAACCGGCTCAATCGACTGGAAACAGGAAGATCCGAATCGGCTGCGCATCAAATCGTTGGATGGACCAGAAGAGATCCGTCATGCTTCAGGCGCCTACCTGGGGAAGTCCGCGCTCGCAGCTACGCGGCTGCCCGGCGGGCATCCGGAGGGCTATCTCGAAGCATTTGCCATCCTCTATCGTGAATTTGCGGATGCGTTGGTGGCGTGGAAGGCGGGAAAGCCAGATCCGTTGCCGCCTACGCTGCCCGGTATCGAGGCAGGAGTGCGCGGCATGCGCTTCATCGACCGCGCGATAGAGAGCAGTCAACAGAAGAGCTGGATTGAGTTCTAATCATCGATTCGAGGGAGAGCAATGAGAACGATTAAGGGTCCAGGAGTTTTTCTGGCGCAGTTTGCCGACAATGTCGCTCCATTCAATTCTCTTGAGGGCCTGGCGACCTGGGCAGCCAAGTTGGGTTTCGTGGGAGTCCAGATCCCGACGTGGGACCGACGACTTTTTGATCTGCAGACTGCCGCAGAAAGTCAGGACTATTGCGATGAAATTCTCGGCGTTCTCAACGAGGCCGGAATCGCTCTGACCGAGTTGTCAACGCACCTCCAGGGCCAGCTCATCGCAAGCCACTCCGCGTATGACGTCTTGCTCGAGGGATTCGCCCCCGCCGAACTTGCCGGCAATCCCAAGGCCGCTCAGGCATGGGCCGTACAGCAACTGGAGTGGGCGGCCAAGGCGAGTCGGAATCTGCGGCTAACGGCACATGCCACATTTTCCGGGGCGCTCGCATGGCCTTTTTTCTATCCATGGCCCCAGCGCCCCGGCGGCTTGATTAACGAAGCGTTTCAGGAACTCGGCCGGCGATGGTTGCCGATTCTCAATGACTTCGACGACGTGGGTGTCGATGTCTGCTACGAGCTTCACCCCGGCGAAGACCTGCACGACGGTTCCACCTTCGAGCGGTTCCTGGCGCAAGTAAACGATCACAAGCGCGCCAACATCCTCTACGACCCCAGCCACATGGTCCTGCAGCAGCTGGACTATCTTGAATTCCTCGACTTTTATCACGAGCGCGTGCGCGCTTTCCACGTCAAGGACGCAGAGTTCAGGCCCAATGGCAGAAGCGGCGTGTACGGGGGCTATCAGGACTGGATCGACCGGCCAGGGCGCTTCCGCTCGCTCGGCGACGGGCAGGTCGACTTTGGCTCAATCTTCAGCAAGATGGCACAGTATGACTACCCGGGATGGGCCGTGCTTGAGTGGGAGTGCTGCCTCAAGCATCCCAAGGCGGGCGCGACCGAAGGCGCAATCTTCATTCGCGACCACATCATCCACGTCACCGATCGAGCGTTCGACGACTTTGCCGGAGCCGGTGCCGACCAGGATAAAAATCGTCGCATCCTGGGGCTCGATCCGCTGCCCGAACCAGAAGCGCAATCCTGGGGCGATAAGAAGTAGGCGGAAAGATTAGCGGCGGCGCGCGTGTTTCTTCGTGACTGTGACCAGTTTGCCGGTGACGGCATAATTTCTTCGCTCGACGGGCGATGAGAAAACCAGGCTGGTCACCGGATTGCCGAAGGGAAGCAACGCCTCAATCAACGCCTCAAGATCGGCCATACTGGTCGTGGTCACCTTCAGAAGCAGGTCATCGCCTCCGGTGAGATGGTGGCATTCGCGCACCTCTTCAAGCGTCTGCACGTATTCGAGCATGCGGTGATACTGCAGGCCGCCTCCGCAGCTCATCCGCACAAAGGCCATCACATCCAAACCCAACGCCTCGCGATCGATCTCCACTCCGTAACGCTGAATGATCCCTGCTTCTTCCATTTGCTTCAGTCTCTCTGCGGTCGCAGTCGCCGATAGTCCAATCCGGCGTCCGAGCTCTGCGATGCTCAAACGAGCATTGATCTGCAGCTGGTCAAGCAGCTTTCGTCCATAGCTATCCATCAGCGCCGTGGAATCCATTGTCATAGCTGATTAGTATAGGGGAACCCGCCTACCAATCCCGCTATTCTCAGTCGATTCACAATGTACGAACCGGGCACGAGAGGCCTAGGATCTTCGCATGGAAACGTTGACCCTCGACGGCCAGCCGCTATCGCTGACAGAGATTGAATCCGTAGCCGGAGGAGCCCAAGTCGCACTGGCGCCTTCTGCGCAAACTCGGGTGAGCGAGAGCCGAACCCTGATCGAACAGATTGTTGCCGCGGGCGAGACGGTCTACGGTGTCAACACGGGCTTTGGCAAACTGTCCGATGTCCGCGTCGCACCCGATAAACTTGCCGAGCTGCAAATCAATCTTGTGCGTAGCCACGCAGGGGGTATCGGCCAGCCCTTAAGCCAAGAGGAGGCGCGCGCCATGCTCGCGCTGCGTGCCAATGTGCTCGCCAAAGGATTCAGCGGTGTACGCGTAGAACTCGTGCAATTGTTGGTCGCCCTTCTAAATGCCGGTGTCCATCCAGTCATCCCCGAGAAGGGCTCCGTGGGAGCCAGCGGCGATTTGGCGCCATTGGCTCATCTCGCACTTGTCGCGATTGGCGAAGGCGAAGCCTTCTATCGCGGAGAGCGCATCCCAGGCGGGGAGGCGTTGCGCCGCGCCGGAATCGAACCTGTTCAACTTACGGCCAAAGAGGGTCTCGCACTGCTGAATGGCACCCAGGCCATGACCGCTGTAGGGGCCCTTGCAGTCGCTCGCGCGCAGCGAGTTGCCCGTCTGGCCGATCTTGCCGGTGCAATGTCGCTCGAATCGCTGATGGGAACTCCCGCCGCCTTTGACGAACGCATCCACCGCGCGCGGCCGCATCCGGGGCAGATCGCGGCTGCTGCCCACCTCGTTCACCTTCTCGCCGGCTCTGAGATTCGCGAGTCTCACCGTGACCACGATCCGCGCGTGCAGGACGCGTATTGTCTTCGCTGCATGCCGCAGGTTCATGGCGCCGTGCGCGACGTACTCAGCCACGTTGCGGGCGTGCTCGAAACCGAAGCTGGCTCGGCGACTGACAACCCGCTGATCTTCCCTGAAGGGGCGGGACGCGGGCAGGTAATCTCGGGAGGCAACTTCCATGGCGCACCGCTCGCCTATGCCTTCGACTATGCCGCGCTCGCGGTCACTGATCTGTGCAGCATCACCGAACGCCGTATCGACCGGCTTCTCAACCCCGACATTAACGAAGGCCTTCCAGCGTTTCTTTCTCCTGATCCCGGCCTCTCTTCGGGCTTCATGATTGCCCAGATCGTAGCGGCTGCTCTCATCAACGAGTGCCAAGTCCTCTCTCACCCTTCCTCTACGGGGAGCATCCCCACAGACGGTGGCAAAGAAGATCATGTGTCGATGGGAATGACCGGCGCGCTCAAGCTCCGGCAGATCGTCGATCATGCCGAGCGCATCCTGGCCATTGAACTGATGTGCGCAGCGCAGGCCCTCGAATTTCGCCGGCCCCTGCGTTCAAGTCAGCCGATCGAACGGGCGCATGCGGTCGTCCGCGAAGTTGTTCCAAGGCTCGAGAAAGATCGTGTCCTCTCGTCCGACATTGAGGCTGTCGCCGTGGCTATTCGTGGCGGCAAACTCGACGCATGGTGCGGGTAATTCCAACCGACGTCAAGTACAGCTCCGCTCTGCGCGCCGTGTAGGATGAAGAACGAGCGCAGGAGGAACTGCACACGTGAAGCTTTACCGCACTGGTTATGGGTGTGTCGTTGAGGAAGACAACCAGTTTCATCGCCTTGATAATGTTCATATCGATTGTTTGCTGGCGCGCGAAGACCTGCCTGAATATCTAACCGACCACATCGCGACATCTTCTCCCGCTGCCGAATTGCATCGTGAGGAGGTCGTCGCCCCCATTGGCCATCAGGAGGTGTGGGCGGCTGGCGTGACCTACTATCGCAGCCGCGGCGCACGCATGGAGGAGTCGAAGGACGCCGGTGGGGGAAATTTTTACGATCGCGTCTACTCCGCGGAGCGGCCCGAGCTCTTTTTCAAATCCACAGCGAGCCGTACGGTCGGCGCCGGTGGCAAGGTGCGCATTCGCGCCGATGCGCACTGGTCAGTGCCTGAGCCTGAGCTAACACTCGTGGTCAGTCCCAAAGGGCGCATCCAAGGCTACACGATCGGCAACGACATGAGTTCGCGCGATATCGAGGGAGAAAACCCGCTCTATCTTCCCCAAGCCAAGGTCTACAACGGAAGCTGCGCACTCGGGCCGGGCATTCTCGTGAGTGCGAACCCGCTGCCGCAATCGACCGAAATCAGTCTGGAGATCCACCGTCATAGCCGGATCGAGTTTGCTGCTTCAGTCGCTCTTACGGAGTTGAAACGAGATCCCAAGACGCTGGTCGAGTATCTGCTGCGCGATAACCAGTTCCCCAGCGGCTTCTTTCTCATGACCGGTACGGGCATCGTGCCGCCCAGCACGTTCACCCTCGCAAGTGGCGACCGTGTCCGGATCACGATTGAGCCGATCGGAACCTTGGAGAACGAGGTTGCATGAAAAAGCGGTAGGGCAGCCCGCAAGGCGAATGAGCCGCCGCCTAGCTCAGATGCTGTTTCAGGAAACGAAGAGAACGAGCGGACAGGGCTGGAGCCATGGCAAAATAGCCGTCCCCTTGCGTAGGCATCTGTTACGGACTTGATAGAACAGTTCACTCCAAAGACATCCTGGAATCACCCATCCTCCACCTCACAATGAAATTTTTCCGCGAGGCACTCCAGGTTTTGACGCGGAATCGGTGGATCAAGACGCACCAAGGGAACCGGTGGTTTGCCGGTTCTCAAGGTCCCAGTAGTTTTGGTTCAATGTCGTTAATACAGCGGTGCCAGCGCGATTGATACCAGTCCCAGCAGGAAGAAAGCAAACATCAGCGCGAGCAATCGCTTGGCAGCCGGCGGCGCGCCTGCGAATTCGTGCCAAACAAACACGCCCCAGCAAGCCGACACCATTGTTGCGCCTTGCCCAATGGAATACGAGACGGCAGGTCCGATCTTGTGCGCGCCCGATCCGAGAAAATTAGTGACTGCACCGACGCACCAGATCATTCCGCCTAGGATGCCGGCGAAATGCCACCGCCAAAGCGCGCCCCAATATTCCGATCCTCGGACGCGTGGCTTGCCGTCCAACGGCTTGATCATCAGAATCCAGTTCGCGGGCAGCGTGGAGAGCAGCACGCCCACGGCGAAAAAGAGGGCAATGGCGTAGGGACCAGGCCCGGTAACAACGCCGTCACCCTGCATCGCCCGCGCGACCAGAGGATAGAAACTGCCCATCAGCAGTCCTGCAATCAGGCTCAGAACGATGCCGCGCGTCGTCGTTGCTTTTGTTGCCGTTTCCCGTTTTCGATACGCAGCCGCATCGAGCACGATGGCCACCGTCACGAGAGCTACGCCCCCGAACAGCAGGATCAGGTTTCCTTTGGGGTTGACAAGGTAGCTCCAGACCGATCCTACGATCAGGGCAAGCCCTATGCCCACCGGAAACGCGACAGCCAACCCAGCCACATCGATCGCGGCCACCAGCAGCAGGTTCGCGATATTGAAGACCACGCCTCCGAGCACAGCCAGTTTAATTGACAATAAGGGCGTCTCGATGACATCGCTGAGAAAGGGATTTCCTTGCGATCCGCTACTGCCGGCCGTCAAACCCAAAAGCACGGCGGCCAGCAGAACGCCAATTGCGTAGTCCCAATAGAAGAGTTGGAACCGGTAGCCCGGGCACAGTTTCAGCGTATTCGCCCACGAACCCCAGCAGAGCATGCTCAGCAACATCAGCAGCAGCGCGGCCTGGTATGTCTCAGGAACAAGCATTCCCACAACTCCGACGATCTATGTCAGGTAACGTGGGAACCATAGCCTTTTTGCCCATCCCACGGCAACTCACGAAAGTGCTGTGAGGCTCTCCAATGGACGCAGTGCCTGTCTCGGCCTACTGCTTCGCAGCTCTAATCGCTTCGGTCAGCGCCGGTACCACTTCGAAAAGATCGCCGACGATTCCGTAATCGGCAACCTCAAAAATGGGCGCGTCGGCATCCTTGTTGATCGCAACCACGCACTGCGAGCCTTTCATTCCCACCAAATGTTGAATTGCGCCCGAGATCCCTACTGCAAGATAGAGTTTCGGCGCGACCGTCTGGCCAGAACTGCCTACTTGTCGTTCGATGGGGAGCCAACCGTTGTCGCAGATGGGCCGGGAAGCAGCCAGTTCGGCGCCCAGAGCCGCGGCTAACTCCTGCACCAGGGGTAAATTCTCAGCTTCCTTGATGCCGCGTCCCACGCTCACGATGAATTGGGCTGAGCCAAGGTCGACAGTCTGCGCCGATCCGCGGAACGGCTCGCCCGGCTTGGTGTGGATGGAGGCAGCATCGATGGTGGGCGCAAAGACCTCGATCGCTGCCGCGCCAGCCGCAACCGGATCGGCACGGAATGCACCCGATTGCACCGACACGAAGCAGGTCCCACCGCCCGCGCGTCGATACGTTCCGCTCAGCCGTCCTTGCATCAGTTGCCGCACAAACGTTGGTCCGTCGGCAATGGCTGTCACGTCGCCGATCAATACCTGGCCCGTGCGAGCTGCCAAAGCGGGGACATAATCGCGCACCTGGTAGCTGTGCGGAAAAATCAGATAGTCCGGCCGCTCCTTTTGGACGAACTGTTCCAGCGCGATCGTGAATGCATCGGCCGTGTATGTTCCCAGCAGAGCATGTTCAATCCGGAGCACCTTCGCGACACCCTTCGTAGCCGCTTCGGCTGCGAGTGCTTCTGTTTGTGCGCCCGGCAGGACCGCGCCGACCGGCAGGTTCAGCTGGGCGCCGATCTTCTGTGCCGCGGCGACAGCCTCCCAGCTGATGCGGCTGATCTTTTCGCCGCGTTCTTCCAACACTACCCAGACGCCGCTCATAGCACCCTCGCTTCGAACTTCAGTTTTTCGGCCAGCGCTGCGGCGGCTTCCTTGGGCGATCCACTCAGGATCTGCGTCGACCGCTGTTTTTGCGGAATCGCGATTCGTTCCAGTGTCACCACCGGGGCCGCCGTTGCGCCGAGTTCGGTCGCGTTCAAACGCCGCACTTCTTTTGTCTTGGCTTTTTTAATGCCCATCAGGGTCGCATAGCGTAGCTTGTTTCCGCCCGACTGGATCGTGAGCACAGCGGGCAAAGGCAACTCGACAGTCTGAAACCAGCCTTCTTCGAGTTCGCGTTTTACCGTCAGCCCTTGCTCGGTCTTTTCGACATGCAGAATCAGCGAAGCGTGCGGCAGGTTCATTAGCTCGGCGACAATCACCCCGGTCTGTCCGTAGCCCAGATCGTCCGACTGCAACCCGGTCAGTGTCAGGTCGGGCGACTCGCTCTTGATCGCCGCTGCCAGCAGTTGCGCCACTCCGAGCGCATCCAATTGCCCTGGGTCGCAGTCGATGTGGATGCCCCGGTCTGCTCCCTTCGCCAGGCCCTCGCGGATCGTGGAGCCCACGCGTTCTGGCCCCGCGCTCACCACCACCACTTCGCCGCCATGCTTTTCCTTCAACTGCAGCGCCTCTTCAAGCGCGTACGCATCCGACTCGTTGAGCCCCCATTGCATGTCGGCTTCATCAATCCATTTCCCGGCAGAGTTGATGTGCACCTGCGCATCGCGCTCCGGTACCTGCTTAATGGCTACAAGAATCTTCATAGAATGGCGATTTCTTTCCTCTTAGTTATGAGTTGGATCGGTCACGGTGGGCAGAGCTCGCGCCGTCAATTGGGCGATATCGAGCAACTGCGGCGCTCCTGATCCTTTGGATGCAAACGCGTCACGTAACATCGTATTGCAGAAAGGGCACGCCGTACCGACCGTCGTCGCACCGGTCGCAGCCAGTTCCTCAGCCCGCACAGCGCTCACCCTCTCGCCCGACTCTTCTCCCAGAAAGGCCAGCCCACCGCCGGCTCCGCAACAGAAGCTTCGCTCCCGATGGCGCGGCGCTTCCACCAGGTCGCCTGCTGCTGCCACCACGGCCCGCGGTTCGTCGTAGACGTCGCGATAGCGTCCCAGGTAGCACGGATCGTGAAATACGATCTTCTCCTGGCCCTGGATGCGCGGCAGCTGGTTCAGATGCCTGGCTAGGAACTCACTATGATGTTCGATCGCGGGCGGCGTACCGTACTCTTTCCAATCTTCCTGTATCGTCCGTACGCAGTGCGGGCAGATCGACACAATCTTCTTCACCTTGTTCTGCGCCATTGTCTCAAGATTTGCCTCGGCGAGCTGCTGAAACACCAGGTCGTTCCCGAGTCGGCGCACCGGATCACCCGTGCATTTTTCTTTTCGCACGACACCGAAGCTCGTGCCGAGATGCCGCATCACCCGCACGAAGTCCGCGATAATTTCGCGCCCCTTGGGATCGTAGCCGCCCATGCATCCCAGCCATAGACAGTATTCTTGCGACCCATCGAAGATCGGTAGTTCGAGCTTCTGGACAAACTTGTCGCGCTCCGTTGCGCTCATTCCCAGCGCATTCGAGCCCCGCTCCAGAGCCAGAAACAGCTTGGCGCCGTACTCGTTGTCCCATTCGCCCGTATTTACCGCTCCCCGCCGCAGTCCGATCAGAATAGGCAGATGTTCGATACCCACCGGGCATTGAAATTCGCAGGCACCGCAGGTCGTGCACTGGAAAACAGCCTCCTGCGAGTTGTACTTGCCCAATAGCGGCTCAGTCGAACTCGGACCCAGTTCATTGAGATAGCTCCGCAACCCCAAAACAATCTCTTTCGGGTTCAAAACCTTGCCTGTGTTCGCCGCAGGGCAATGCTCCGTGCAGCGTCCGCACTCGACGCACGAATACGATTGCAGGCTCACGATCTGCGTCAGATCGGTCCCCGCGACAAGCCCGAAATCTTCGTCGCCTTTCAAAGGGGGAATACTGCTGAACGTGCCGCGCGAGAGAAATACCGTCACCGGACTCAGCACCAGGTGAAGATGTTTTGTGTGCGGAATGATGGGCAGGAACACCAGCAGGCACAAGGTGTGCGCCCACCAGAGAACGCGCGACGTGGGGCTCGCTTCTGGAACGGCGAATGCCGCCAGGTAAGTCGCCATCAGCAGAAAGATCAGCAGTGCGATGAAACCTGACTCCCACGACAACTTTTCTCCCAGCCAGCGCGGCCGCACCAGGAAGCGACGCACGAAGAGTCCCGCAATGCTCACCGCACAGGCCACAGCAAAGGCCGCAGCGAGGTAAGAGTAGAAGCGTCCAAACCAGCCTTGGGGATCAAGAAATCCGATGTCCAAGCCAACAGCACAATGGTTCAAGGTCACCAAGGCGAACGCGCAGAATCCCCAGAAGACGAACGCGTGTGCCAATCCCGGCAAGGGCCGTTGGCGAATCACCTTGGCTTGGAACATGACTTCCCACACAAAGTCCCAGACCCGCCGTCCGAGCGGAAACAACCGAAAATCAGGATCTTTTTTCGAAGCGAGGATTTTCTTGAGGATAGGCGCAAAACGCAGCCCAAACAGTGCGCCTGAGCCCACCACGAGGGCCGCGAACACCAGCTTTTCTGCAATGTCAAAGTGCTGCGGCTCGACCAGCACAGGGAAGGAGGAAATCATAGGCAATCGTAGCCAAGATACATGATTGGATGCCCGCTCGTCGCGTCGTCAGGGGCTAGCTGGTCACCCCTGTCCAGGGTGGATCAAAGGGGAGGAACGATTGCCCCGATCCCTAGTTCTCTTCCCGATGGTCAACGACTTTGTAGTCGTCGGGAACAACAAACAGCCGCGGCTCGGGCGGCGTCGTAGCGAGATTCTTCACCGTGAACACCTGCTTTCCAGCCTGCGGAGAATCCACGATCGACATGAGGTTCAGCGCCAATTCCGGCGACCACCAGAACTCCCGCGTCGTCTCCATCGGCCTATCGTTTCCCATTGTGCCTGGGTTCAATGTGAGAGTTTCACGATAGCCATGAGTTTCCACGCCTTCGATGACGTTGGTCCCCAGATCCTCATGCAGGCGTTTTCCTCGGCCTTCTGGCAAAGGCCCCGACGTCCCAATGGCGGGTACGTAGGTGTCTTCCGTAGTCAGGCGGTACTTCAGCAACTCGCACACCTTCACTGCCGGCTCGCAGTTGTACCAGGTGTGCATCTCTGGATCCGTGATCTGAAAGACATTCATCTGCGATTGAATCGTGCCGCCCTTCGGCACAAGAATCCAGCGTTCCTGGTAGATGCGTCCTGCTGCGTCCCGCGCAATCTTCCGTTCATTCACCAAGGTGTATGTGCCCCCATTGGCCAACGGACGCGTCCACTCCGCCGCCAGGTTCAGGCTGAAGGGTGCCCCAGCCTTTGGCGGAACAAAGATGCTCTGCATAGGGCCGGTCTGTCCGCCATCATTGGCGCGTATGGTCGCGGGTTTGTTGGTTTCCTGGGCCGGAACCGCTGCCGTGCAGGCAAGCAACGAGAAGCAGAGAAGGAAATGCCGAACGCTCATAGTCCCTCGAGTCGCCGCAAGTATAGCGTCTTTTGATGCCCGCTTGTTCCTCGTTTAGTGATCAGGATCACGTACAGATCCGGTGGTCCGGCACATACTCACCCAAGTGCAATGAATCGCCTTCTCAAAAGCGTGGTGCTGGCAGTCGCAGTCCTGATATCGTTGCAGGCTTTGCTCGCCGAGGGTTTGTGTGCTCCCGGAAGTTGTTCGCCTGCAGCCTGTACCAATGGCTGCTGCAATGAGATGTCGGGTTCTCCTCATGTGCATGCGGCCAATGCGTGCCATGGAGCCCTCGCGCAGGCGCCGTACCGGTCCACTCAAGGGCAACATCGTTGCAGTGCGACCACAGTACAGACATTTGCCTCGTCGAACGAGCCAATCGCCTCGGGGCTGTCCACCGATCTTCAAGCAGAAGGCCATCGTGTGCCGATCCTGCAGGCAATCGACGCTGCCGATTCCCCTTCGAGAGCAATGCGCGCGAACCACCGCGATCGCTATCGGCTTCTCGAAGTCTTCCGCATCTGATTTTCTCCTCGCGACAACACCGCTTCATGCCTTCCGGGTTGTGAACCCGGCGGCAGGTCTTCACTTCAACCGTTGATTCGCAAAAGGAGATTTCCATGAAAACGATTCTGACTTCCATCTCTGTTTCTCTCGTTCTGGCGCTCGGTACCCTTCCGTTAGCGTCTGCCACCAGTCTTCCGCAGCCTGAAAAGCTTTCCAGGCAGCAACTCCAGTCCCTCATTGCTTCAGCCAAGACGACGGCCGAGCATGAGCGTATCGCCCACTATTACGAAGCCAAAGCGCAGTCTGACCGCGCGCAGGCCAGCGAGCACGCTCGCATGGCCACCCAGTTCAGACAGAACGAACTGACAAGTTCACCCAAGTGGTCCACAGGAACAGTGAACCACTGCGACTATATGGCGCAGAGCCTCACCAGGGAAGCGACGAAGATGCAACAACTGGCACAGGATCACGAGCAAATGGCGCTGAGAGCGGGCGGCCGATAGGCATCCTTTAACCACGCGAGATGGTTCGTCGATTTGGCCCTGATCGCCCTCGACGAACCAGCCTCACTCACCAACGAGTCGCCGAGTCGCTCTCACCTAAAGTCTTGAGAATTGTTCGTATGCGCCTCACAACCCTGCAATGATCACACCAGTGAGGTACGTTCGTGCGCGCAACCATTGAAACACTATTGCGACGTAATTTGTTCGAGGTGTTCGGGCAGCGCGACGTTTCGCTTCGGCGCGAAGTGCTCGCCGAGATCTGGCATGCGGACGGCATGTTGGTTAATTCGGATGGTCGTCAGGTGGGTCGCGTCGAAATCAGCCACGCGATCGATAAGCTGCTGGCCAAGTTTCCTGAGTTTGTCTTTTCAGAGCGATCGGCGCCCGAGGGATTTCACGACGTCGGCCGCATCGGCTGGGGTTTCGGACCACCCGGCCAGCCCCCCTACGTTACCGGCATCGACGTAGCCGAGATTACCGCAGGGAAGCTAAGGCTCCTTTTCGCGTTCATCGACCGAGAGTGAACGGCCTCAGCAGCGAACGATCTTGGGCGAATCGATGCCCTTGGTGGCGTTCCGCGTGTCCACCACCAGCTGCGCCTGATCCACAATCTTGCGGTAGTCATAAGTCGAGTGGTCGGTCACGATCAGCACCGCATCGAATTGGCCTATATTGTCGAGCGGCGTATTGGTCATGTTCAACGCGTAATGACGGCCCTGTCCCACGGTAGGGAAGTAGGGGTCGTTGTAGGCCACAGTGGCACCCTTCTCTCGCAGCAGTTCCAGAATCGTCAGCGAAGGCGACTCGCGCAGGTCGTCGATATCACGCTTGTAGGCCAACCCCAGCACCAGAACCTTCGATCCGTTGATCGATTTGCGTGACCTGTTGAGCCCATCGGCCAGCTGTTCGATCACGAACCGTGGCATGTTCACATTAATCTCGCCTGCAAGCTCAATGAACCGCGTCCGAAAATCGTACTGGCGCGCTTTCCACGACAAATAAAACGGATCGATGGGGATGCAGTGTCCCCCCAGGCCTGGCCCGGGATAGAACGCCTGGAACCCGAATGGCTTCGTCTTGGCCGCATCGATGACCTCGTGGATATCGATACCCATTCGCATGCATAGCTGCTTCAGCTCGTTGACCAACGCGATGTTGACGCAGCGATAGATGTTCTCGAGCAGTTTGGTCATCTCTGCAGCCGCCGGGCTGCTGACCGGCACCACGCGCCGGAAGATCGATCCGTAAAGCGCTGCTGCCAGTTCCGCGGCCACCGTGCCGCATCCACCCACCACCTTGGGAATATCGTGCCGTGCGACCGTGTCGTTACCGGGGTCTTCGCGTTCCGGCGAGAAGGCAACGTGCACTCCCTGGGTCTGTGCTTCTCGCGCGATCTTCAGACCCTGGGGATTGCCGGCCTCCAGCAGTGGAACAACTAGCTCCTCGGTCGTTCCGGGATAGGTTGTGCTCTCCAGAATGATCAACTGACCCTCGTGAATGTGGGGCGCAATGGCTTTCACGGTTCCGGTCACATAGCTTAGATCCGGCTCGTGATACTCATCCAGGGGCGTGGGCACGCAGATGATCACAGCATCCATCTGGGCAATTTCGGAGTAGTCGGCTGTTGCGTGGAAACCGGCTTTCTGCGCCTCGCGAATCATCTCGGGCAGGATGCGAACAATGTACGACCCGCCGGCGTTCAAAGTCTTCACCTTGTCGGTAGCAATGTCGAACCCGGTCACGCGGAACTTCTCCCCGCTGAACAAAAGCGTCAGGGGCAATCCCACATAGCCCATCCCCACAATGCCCACACAGGCTTGGCGGGATTGGATTTTGTTCTTGATCTCTGCCAAGGCGGCTGCAGCAACGATAGCCATACCTCAATCTTAGTGCATCTCCAACTTTGGCCCGGTGAGCCGATCGCCGGGTGGTCACTGGGCGTCCTGTATGCTGTCGTTTGCTGCTCGTCTCAGACAGCGGAGGAAGATCTTGCCCACATATCTGGTTACCGGTGCCGCAGGCTTCATCGGTCGCTCGATTGCTGCCGAATTGTTGAAGCGCGGCGAAACCGTGCGCGGTATCGACAACTTCATCACCGGGAAACGCGCCAACCTCGTCGGCCTCGAAGCAATGGAGTTTCTCGAAGGCGACCTTACCGATCCTGCCGCCTGTGCTCGCGCATGTCAGGACGTTGAGATCGTCTTTCACGAGGCCGCTCTGGCCTCGGTTCCGCGTTCGGTCGCAGACCCCGTCAGCACCAACCTGCACTGCGTAACGGCTACGTTGAACTTGCTTGTCGCTGCGCGCGCAGAGGGCGTCCGTCGCGTGATCTATGCCGGTTCCTCCTCGGCCTACGGAGACACCCCGACGCTGCCCAAGCGCGAAGACATGTTGCCCAATCCAATCTCGCCTTACGCAGTCGCGAAACTCGCTGGTGAGCAGTATATGCGAGCCTTCACGCGTGTCTACGGTCTGGAGACCGTCGTCCTCCGCTACTTCAACGTTTTCGGTCCCTACCAGGACCCCACTTCGCACTACTCCGGCGTCATGGCCCTGTTCTGCCGCAAGATGCTGGCAGGCGAGCAGCCGACGATCTTTGGTGATGGGGAACAGAGCCGCGACTTCACCTACATCGACAACGTGGTGCACGCCAACCTGCTCGCGGCACGTGCGCCTGCCGAAAAGGTCTCCGGCCAAGTGATGAACACGGCCACCGGATCCAGCGTGACCTTAAACCAGGTCTTTGAGATTGTGCGGGAACTAGTTAGATTTAAAGGAAAACCGTCCTATGTCGCGCCCCGATCCGGCGATATTCGCGACTCGTTGGCCGACATCCATCTCGCCGAGCAGCGCATGGGTTATCAGCCGATCGTCGACTTCCGCGAAGGACTTCGGCGCACCGTCGCATGGTACCGGGCAAGCGCCTGACTCATCTTCTTTCTTATTGTGATCGCAGCTAGGGGTAGCGGATCACGGTCGCGGTCACGGGCGGCGCATCCTGGTGCTCGGCGGGCGGCCGCAGTGTGTGAGCTCCAGCTTCTGATGCCCTCAAGACCTCGTTGGGCATGATCCCAAGCACCAGCGTTGCCAGAGCAGCAAAGGCAACACCAGCCGCGACAGCGATCCCGGCGCGAATCGGGCCCGTCTCGGCAACCGAATCATCCTCTGCCGGTCGTTGCGCGCAGGCAAAAACCAGGCGCAGATAATAAGCCGAGGCCACTCCCGAGTTGAGCAGGCCAATCACTGCCAGCCACACCGCCTCGCCGCCGACCGCCGCTGAGAACGAATAGAACTTCCCAAAGAAGCCGCCCGTGAATGGAATGCCAATCAGCGACATCAGGAAAAAAATCAACAGGCTTCCCAAAACCGGGGAGCGGTAGATCAATCCGCGAAAATCCTTGATGAATGGCAGCTTCTCATCGTATCCACTCGCCAAAGTGACAACCGCGAAGATGCCGACATTCATCGCCGAGTAGGCCGCGATATAGAAGCTCGCCGCAGCAATGCCGCTCGTTCCAAGGCCTGCAAACGCTGCCAGCAGATACCCGGCATGGGCGATCGACGAGTAAGCCAACATGCGCTTCACATTCTGCTGCCGCAGCGCTGCCAGGTTGCCTACGGTCATCGACAGAACCGCCACCACCCACAGCATCGGTGACCAAACGGACTTCAGTGTAGGGAAGACTTCGTAGAGAACGCGCATCAACAAGGCGAACGCCGCTGCTTTCGGCGCAGTCGACATCAACGCCACCACGGGCGAGGGCGCACCCTCGTACACGTCCGGCGTCCAGACATGAAACGGCGCGGCCGACACCTTGAACAGAATGCCCACAAGCATCAGACACAGAGACGCAAGCACTAGCGGCAGAGCAGGTCCATTCGGCGCGCCGGTCAAGGCATGCGCAATCTCGTAGACTTGCGTGGTTCCAGTCGCTCCAAAGATCAAGGCGATGCCGTAAAGCAGAAACCCCGTAGCGAACGACCCCAACAGAAAATACTTGATCGCGGCCTCTGGGCCTTGTCCTGTCTGCTTGCGATAGCCGGCCAGAATGTAGGTTGCGATCGACGAAATCTCCAGCGCGATAAATACGACCAGCAATTCGACCGCGCTGGTCAGCAGGCACATTCCGACGGCGCCAAATACCACGAGCGCATAGTACTCGCCTTGGTGATGGCTCTTCTCGGGCAGGGTATCGAGCGCCAGCAAGAGTGCCACCAGCACAATCCCGCAGATCAGCACATGGAAGAACACCGTGAACGGGCTGGTCTCTACCGTCCCGTAAAAGCCGGTTCCGACTGGAAGTGAAAGCTGCCAGATACTTGCCCACAGGGCGAACATCGTACCCATCGCGCCAACCCAACCCAAGTAGCGGCGTGACCAACTCGGAGGCAGCGAAGCATCCACCATCATGATCAGCACGCCCGTAAGCGTAAGGATGACTTCGGGCAGAATCCGGTCCATATCGCCTGGATTCATCGCCGTCCTCCTTCTGCGCGTGCTACGGTGTCGCCGCTCTGTGCCGTGTGTGCAACCGGTCTTACAACCGCCGGAGCAATCCGGTTCTCGATCGTGGTAATCCACGTGGACGGTGCGACTCCCATCACCAGCATGAGAATTGCGAAAGGCCACAGAATAGCCTGCTCGCCGAAACGTAGATCGCTTGGCGCTGTACGCGTTGCCATCGCGCTTTCAGGCCCGTAGAAAAGCCTCTGCACCAGCCACAACATGTACGCTGCACTCAGAATCACACCCACCGTTGCCGCCACGGCCCAACCCTGGCTCACGGTGGCAAACGTGCTCGACAGGATCAGAAACTCACCCACGAATCCGTTCAACATCGGCAACCCGATCATTGCCAGCGATGCAATCACAAACAGTGTCGCCGTCTGGGGAATCTTGGCGGCCAGACCGCCGTACGAAGCGATCTGGCTGGTGGCATAGCGCCATTCGAGCGCTCCGAACAACACAAACAATGCGGCGTCAATCAGCTCGTTATTCAGGATTTGATAGATCGCGCCATCTCCACCCGTGAAAGTCAGCCCATAGATGCCCAGCACGATGAGGCTCAAGTGGCCGAGCGCCGCAAACGCCAGCAGTCGCCAAAAGTCCCTCTGGACCAACGCCAGGCATGCGCCGTAGAGAATGCCGATGCCGGCCAGAGCGATCATCCATGGTGCGATCTGCTGCGCCTGGGCAGGGAACAGGCCCACATGGAATCGCAGCATGGAGTAGAGACCCAGCTTGCCGGCAACCACCATCGCCATTGCTACCGGCGCCTCGCTGAAGGTATCCGCAAGCCACCCGTGCAGCGGGAACACCGGCACCTTGACTGCAAATGCGAATACAAATGCCAGGGCCGCCCACGACAGGCCCGTTACCGGCAGGACGCCCGTCGCAATATCGGCCCGGAGATCGATGAAGTTAAACGTTCCGGTCTTCGCATAGAGCCACAGGATCGCAACCAACAACGGAGCCGAGGGAATGAACGTGAACAGGAAGAACTTCGTCGCCGCTCTTGAACCTTCTTTGCGTCCGTACATCGCGATCAAGATCGCCATCGGCACCAGCGAGAGCTCCCAGAATCCGTAGTAGACCATCAGGTCGAGCGACAGAAACACCCCGTACATCGCAGTCTGCTGCACAAGGAACAGTGAGTAGAAGAGCTTCCTGCGCTCTTGGATGGCGTTCCAGCTTGCCACAACCCCTGCCGGAGCCAGCAGGCCCACCAGCGTCACCATCCAAAGGCTCAGTCCATCCACGCCCAGGTGATAGTGAATCTCGGGGTTATCAATCCACTTGCGATCGATTTCGAATTGGAAGCCGTTCAGTCCATGGATGAAATGAATCGGCAAATGAAGCGTGAAGACGAACGTCGCAAGAGACGTTAGCAGCGCGATCCATGCCGGCAGCTTGCCGCGATCCGGCAGAAGCGCAACCACCACTGCACCAACCAGCGGTGCAAGAAGAATCAACGTGAGAATCGAGTCGTTCATCAGTGTCCCACCATCCCCACGTGAATTCCGAAGCCTGCAAGCAACGACGCCCAAGGCAATAGGACAAACAACAGCAGCGCCGCCGCACCCAATGCCAGCCATGCCGCATAGGAGCGTAGATTGCCCGACTGCCAGCGCTGCAAAATGGCTCCTCCGAGTGTCGCAATTCCACCCAGAAGCCACGCGGCGCCCCCAAGAATCGCGACATCGACGACCCACTCCAGGAAGAAGCGCGAGAGTGCCAGCACCGGCTTGACGATGAAGAAGCTGTAGATTTCGTCGACGTAATACTTGTGAACCAGCAGGCTGTGAACGGCGGGCACTGCCTCAGCCAGGTGCGCAGCACGATCCGATCGCTGGCCATAGAAGCGGTGAGCCACATACCAGCCGATTGCACCCGCCAGGACTGCCAGACCACTCATCGCCCATTCAAGCCCTGCGCCCCCACCCTCGGCCGCATGTACCCCAAGCGCCGGAGCGAGGAATCGACCAAAGGGTCCAAGATTCTCGCCCAATCCGATCCAGCCACCGATCACCGAAAGCACAGCGAGAAGCGCAAGAGGGACCGTCATCGATGCTGGGCTTTCATGCGGATGCACTTCGTGACTCCGCAGCTCGCCGAAGAAGGTCAGATACCAGAGGCGGAACATATAGAACGCAGTCAAGGCGGCTGTCACGAGTCCAACGAACCAAAGAACCTTGCCCAGGCCGCCCGCAACGAATGTCGCGTAGAGGATTGCGTCCTTCGAGAAAAACGCCGAGAAGAACGGGAAACCCGCAATTGCCAGCACCGCCATCGTCATCGTCCAGAATGTGACCGGCATCTTCTCGCGCAGGCCGCCCATCTTGCGCATGTCCTGCTCGCCGCCCATGCCGTGAATGACCGAGCCCGCCGCAAGGAACAGCAGCGCCTTGAAAAATGCGTGCGTCATCAGGTGGAAGATGGCCGCCGAATACGCTGCGACGCCGCAACCCAGGAACATGTATCCAAGCTGCGAGACGGTCGAGTAGGCAAGCACCCGCTTGATGTCCGTTTGGACCAGGCCGATCGTTGCCGCAAACAGCGCCGTGGCGGCCCCGATGATAGCGACCACACCGAGCGCATACGGCGACCGATCGAAGAGGAAGTGCGTCCGGGCAATCATGTAGACGCCCGCCGTCACCATGGTTGCCGCGTGAATCAAGGCCGATACCGGTGTCGGACCTTCCATTGCATCCGGCAGCCACACGTACAGCGGCAACTGTGCGCTCTTGCCGGCGGCACCGACAAACAAACACAACGCCGTCGCCGTCAGAACTCCGCCGGTCCAGGCTGGATTTGCGCTCAGGGCCGCAGCAATCTCACTGAAGGTGAGCGTGCCGAAGGTCGACAGCAGTAGAAACATTCCAATGAGGAAGCCGAAGTCGCCGATGCGATTTACGACGAAGGCCTTCTTGCCCGCATCCGCAGCCGACGTCTTCTGGAACCAGAATCCGATGAGCAGGTACGACGCCAGGCCCACGCCTTCCCATCCCACAAACATCAGCAGGGCGTTGCCGGCCAGCACCAGCACCGTCATGAAGAACAGGAACAGGTTCAGATATGCGAAGTAGCGCCAGTATCCATCCTCATGCTCCATGTAGCCGGCCGAGTAGACGTGGATCAGAAAACCCACGCCCGTGATGATCAGCAGCATCACCAGCGAAAGCTGATCGATGACTAAGCTGAAATCGACATGCAACGATCCTGCTTGAATCCAGCTGCCGTGATTTTCGATCGCAGGCAGTGGAAGTCCACTTGCCGCAGCCGTTGCAGCCAGAGACACCACGACCAACGCGCCCAATGGCGCCAGCAGCGCAATCGCCGTCACCAGCGCCTTTGGCAGCCTGCGCCCCAGAGTCCCGTTCAATACGAATCCCGCAAAGGGCAGCAGCGGAATCAGCCACAAATGGAGAGAACCGTTCATAGTTTCATCAAGTCGATTCGGTCAACAGCCAGCGTCGCGCGGGCACGGAAAACAGCAATGATGATCGCAAGTCCGACCGCAGCTTCGGCGGCGGCCACCATCATCACAAAGAAAACGAAGATTTGTCCCTTGACCGCGTGCCACTGGTGCGCAAAGGTGACAAACGAGAGATTCACGGCGTTCAACATCAGCTCGATCGACATGAACACCGTGATCAGATTGCGTTTGATCAGGAATCCGACGACTCCCAGCGCAAACAGCACAGCACTCAGCAGCAAGTACCAGCTCAGAGGAACGCTCATTCTCCGGCCGCCCTTTCTCCGTCGTCATGCCGCGCCAGCGCCACCGCGCCGAGAATGGCAATCAGGATCAGCACAGAAGTGACTTCAAACGGCAGCAGCAGCTTCGTAAACAGCACGGTGCTCAGCTGGTCGAGGTTTGTCTTTCCTGGTTCATTCGAGAGGTTGTCACCGAACACTGCGCCTGCGAGGCTCGGCGTATGCAAGATCACCGTCGCCAGTACAGCAAGCAACGCAACCACCGCCGGAAACCCGACAACCGTAGCTGCCCTGCTGCCCAACGTGCGTTCTTCACGCCCCGCATTCAACAGCATCACCACAAAGGTGAACAGCACCATGATCGCGCCGGCATACACAATCACCTGCGCCGCCGCCAGAAATTCGGCACCCAGCAAAAGATAGAGCACAGCCAGCGACGTCATCACCACAATCAGCGACAGTGCACTGTTGATCGGGTGCGTCTGCAGCAGCAGATTCACTGCGCCGGCAAGACAGAACACCGCAAAAACGATAAAGAGGATCAGATGCATCGTTCCGTCACTTATAGGCGAGCCACAAACTTGTGGCCACAATGTTCAGAATGGCCAGTGGCATCAGATAACGCCATCCAAAGGTCATCAACTGGTCATAACGAAAGCGCGGCAGGGTTCCGCGTACCCACACATAGAGAAACAGAAACGCAAAGACTTTAATCACGAACCACAAAATCGGCAGCAGTGATTGCACCACGATGTTTTGCGGTAGAGGAATTGCATCCCCAAACGGGCTGGTCCACCCACCGAGAAACAACAGAGTCGCCACGCAGCCCACCATGATCATGTTCGCGTACTCGGCCATGAAAAACATCGCGAACTTCATCGAGCTGTATTCGGTGTGATAGCCGGCAGTCAATTCGCTTTCGGCTTCAGGCAAGTCGAAGGGAGATCGATTGGTTTCTGCGTAGGCCGACATCAGATAAATGAAAAATGCGACGAACTGGAATCCTCCAAAAACATTCCACGACAGCAAACCGTGCGTCGCCTGGCTCTCCACGATCTCGCGCAAGTCCAGCGATCCAGCTCGTAACACAACGCCCACGAGCGAAAGCCCTAGCGCGAGTTCATAGCTAATCAACTGGGCTGACGAGCGAAGGGATCCGAGCAGGGAATACTTGTTGTTCGACGACCATCCCGACAATGCGATCCCGTACACGCCAATCGACGTGATGCCCAGAATCACCAGCAGCCCAATATTGATGTCGGAGATTGAGAAGAAGCGGAACCCACCCGGCCCCGTCACGCTGGGCGCGCCAAATGGGACAACAGCAATCGAGATCAACGCACAACCGAGCGCGATCACGGGCGACAGGAGATACAGCGGCCGATATACAGCCGTTGGTACCAGGTCCTCTTTAAGGAAAAGCTTGATGCCATCGCACAAAGGTTGGAGCAGGCCGAACGGCCCCACGCGGCTTGGTCCCCATCGATTCTGAATTCGTCCAACCAGCTTGCGCTCCAGCAGCACCGTGTAGGCGACGCTGGTCAGCAGCACCACCGTCACCACGATGACCTTCAGCAAGCTCCAAACAAAAAACTCGAGAATCGTCACGAGCCTTCAGCCTTTCAATCTGCCACCGCGGCGGCAGGCACGGCATTTTGGTGCCGCTCCAGCTCGAGCAGCGCGGGACTGTAACTGCCCAGCGTTCCCGATGTGAAAAGTCCGTCATGTGCGGGTGCAATCGTACCTGTACCGCTCAACGCAGAAACCGGCACAAATCCCGGCTCGGTCGGCACATCATTGCCGCCCAGCAAATTCAGCCGGTCCAACTTATAAGCAGGGACCAGGCGCTCAATTTCATCCAGTACCGCCAGCGGATCAAACGGGCTGAGTTTCGCCTCCAATCCATTGGCCGCTAACCACACAGTATGACGATCCGCTTCGCCGGCCTGCGCTCCGCGCGATTGACCGAGATCGGCTGTCAGGCTGCTTGTACCGAATGGCACCAGCTTCTTGATGTCGGCGCCCATCGAGTCCGCCAGCCGCACAAGAATTTCGAAGTCTGGTTTAACCCCCGCATGATCCGCAGCCTTCTTCGCCATCTGCAAATCGCCAAAAGTGTTTGTCACCGTGCCGGTCTTCTCATACAAGCTCGCCGCGGGGAAGACGACATCGGCAAGGGCCGCCGTCTCCGTTAAAAACAGATCCTGCACAACAACAAATGTGCCCTTCAATGTACTCGGATCCAGTCCCTTCGCCGCATTCGCGCCAACAATCAGCAGTGCGCCCAATCCGCCTGCCAGCATCTCCGCCTTCGTCTTGCCTGGTGTCGCCGGCATACCCGCGTATTCTGCCGCGAACGCTCCCGGCGAAGTGACAGGAAGGTAGCCAGGCAACAGGTCAGGGAAGAGTCCCATGTCGGCTGCGCCGCGTGAATTCGCGTGGTCGCCCAGATAGGCAAACTTCACGCCATTCCGGTTGAGTCCCCACTTCACCAGCGCATCGAGATCGCCGCCGGAGAATTCTGCCCCGACGATGATGATCAGCGATTCTTCGGCAAGCACGGCGTCTCTAAAAGCAGCATCGTTGATCGCCGCGTTGTCGCCTGCGAGATAACGCGCCAGCTTCGCATAGCCGCCTGCCGGGACTTTCAACGTTGCTTTGGATTGGCGTTCGAGCTTGATGCGGTCGGAATTCGCTACGTAGAGCCGAGCCTTGTTCAACCGCACATTGGTGCGAATCTCCCATGCCAGCAGCGGATGCTCGTCAGTAGGATTGCCGCCAATCAGCAGAATTGCCGGCGCCTGCGCGATGTCCCGTAGTCCCGCTGTGCGATGTTCTTTGCCTGCGATTGTGCGCGCAAAACCGGCATAGTCGGTCGACCGCTCATGGTCAATATGATGGGTCTGCAATACCGTGCGGGCAAACTTCTGCAGCAGGTAGTTCTCTTCGTTGGTGGTGGTGTTTGACCCGATGACACCGATCGACGTTCCACCCTTTGCGTCGCGAATCTCTTTCAGCTTCTGCCCCGCAATGCGCAGGGCATATTCCCAGGTGACCGGTTCCAGCGTTCCAGCTGCATTGCGGACCAGTGGCTTGGTCAAGCGATCAGGATTCTCAACAAAATCGAAGCCGAAGCGTCCCTTGGCACAGAGAAAATCGTTGTTAATTCCACTCTTGTCGCGGTTATCCGCGCGCACAATCTCCGAGCCATCATTCGACTGACGTACGCCCAGAGTCACCTTGCACCCGTCGCCACAATGTGTGCACACCGTCGCCACGTGATTCATTTCCCATGGCCTCGTCTTATAGCGATAGCTGCCGCTGGTCAGCGCGCCGACCGGACATACGTCAATGCACATTCCGCACTGTTCGCAATCCAGCTGGTCGCCATTATTGGGAGCAATCACCGAACTGGCGCCGCGATTCTGAACTCCCAGCGCCCATACGTCCATGCCTTCACCACACATGCGAACACAGCGGTAGCAGAGAATGCAGCGGGGCCGGTCGTAGAACACGGCAGGAGACCATTGCTGCTCTTCGCGATGCTGCTTGGCTTCGGCATAGAGGCTTTCGCCGGCGCCATACTTGAAGGTCATGTCCTGCAGTTCACACTCACCGCCTGCATCGCACACCGGGCAGTCCAGTGGATGATTCCCCAGCAGCAATTCAATTGTCGCCTTGCGTGCCTGCGCAATCTCGGCCGACTCGGTAATGAATACCTGGCCTTCAGCCACCGTCGTAGTGCACGCGGTCTGCAGCTTCGGAACCTTCTCCTGCCGCACGACGCACATGCGGCACGCAGCCTGCAAGCTCAGTCCGGGGTAGTAGCAGAACGCCGGAATTTCGATGCCTGCTTTGCGGCATGCGTCAATCAGCAGCATTCCCGCCGGCGCTGTCAGCTTCTTTCCATCGACTGTGAATGTTACGTCAGCCATTCGTCTCCCAGGCCCCTCTAGACCACAGCTACTTCTACGTGCTTCGCGAACGGGCACGGCTTGCCATCCAGATGGTCCTCAAATTCCTTGCGGAACTTCTTCACAAATCCCAAGGTCGGCATCGCTGCTGCATCGCCCAACGGACAGAAAGTCCGGCCCATCATGTTGTCTGCGATGTAGCGAATGTTGTCGATATCCTTCGCCGTACCAAATCCTGCATGGAATCGTGTCAGCGATTTCTTCAGCCAATCCGTTCCCTCGCGGCAGGGAATGCACCATCCGCAGCTCTCGTGCTGGTAGAAGCTGATGGTACGCAGTGCAAATTCGACGATACAGGTTTGGTCGTCGATCACCACCACACCGCCCGAACCAAGCATCGAGCCTGCTTTGCCCACCTGGTCAAAATCCATGCCGAGCGTCTCAATCTCTTCGGGCAGCAGCACTGGAGTTGACGATCCTCCCGGCACAACCGCTTTCAGCTTGCGCCCCCCGCGCACACCACCGCCCACCTCGTAGATCATCTTCTTGAGGTTGTAGCCCATCGGCAGCTCGTACACGCCGGGCCGCTCGATGTGTCCGCTCAATCCAAATAGCCGCGTCCCGCCATTGCGCGGAGTTCCCACCGCGGCATACGCTTCCGCGCCCATCGAGATCACGTGCGGTACCGTCGCAATGGTTTCGGCATTGTTGATGACGGTCGGTCCTCCATAGAGCCCGACCACTGCGGGAAAGGGAGGCTTGATGCGCGGCACACCCCGCTTGCCCTCGAGCGATTCCATCAGGGCCGACTCTTCGCCGACCTCGTACGCGCCCGCTCCGCTCTGCGTAATGATGTCGAAGTCTATAGCGGAGCCGAAAATTCCCTTACCCAGAAAGCCCTTCGCGTAGGCATCCGCGACCGCCTTCTCCACAATCTCCAGCAGGTAGCGATACTCGCCGCGCAGATAGATGAAACCTAGCTTCGACCCAATCGCCAATCCGGCAATGATCGTGCCTTCAATCACGGCATGCGGATCGTGAAGAAAAATCAGATGGTCTTTGCAGGTACCCGGCTCGCTCTCGTCGCCGTTCACCAGAACGTACTTGGGCTTCGCGCTCTGCTTCGGCACAAACGACCACTTCATACCGGTCGGGAACCCCGCACCGCCGCGGCCACGCAGGTTCGAAGCCTTCATCTCGTTGATGATCCAGTCCGGTCCCTGCGCCAGGCACTTCTTCGTCGGCTCGTAGCCACCCAGCTCCACATATTTATCGATCTGTGCTGCGCCCATGCCGAAGCGTCGCGTCACAATCTTTACTTCGTCGGGATGCGAGACCAGCCTAGGCATTTTTTTCCTTGTCTTGGACTTGGGTCCGATACTGAGCAAGAATTCCGGGCACATGATCCGGCGTCAGATCGTCGTGAAAGTCGTAGTTCACCTGGATTGCCGGACCCCAGCAGCAGGCGCCGATGCACTCCACTTCCTCGAGCGAAAACATTCCGTCCTTTGTGATGCCCTTATGTCCTACGCCCAGCTCATCCTGAAACTTCTCGAACAGATCGTAAGCCCCGCGCAGCATGCAGCTGATATTCGTGCACACCTGCACATTAAACTTGCCCACCGGTTTAAAGCGCAGCATCGAATAGTACGACGCCACGTTGCGCACATCGAGTTCCGTCAGGCAGATCCGCTCCGCAATCTCTGCGATCACCGCATCGGACAAATACCCCACTTCATCCTGCGCATACAGCAGCATGGGAACCAGCGCCGACCGTTTCACCGGATACTTGCCCACCAGCGCATCAAAGCGCTTCGCGAGCTGCGGCGAAAAAATGCTCATCGTCTCTGCGCTCATCGCATTAACTCCCGCGCCCATGCCTCGGCTGCCAAATCCATCTCCTCGTCGCGCTCGCTCGACTGCAACCGGCCATCCTCTGTCAACTCAAGCATCCCGCTGTTTCCATCCTCGCGCTGCCACAGCACAGAGGCGCCTTCGCGCTTCAAGTCCAGCCACCGGTCCGCATACCGCACCGTGATTCGTTCTTCTCCCAGCTCCACCGTGGCTTGCCGATCTCCATTCAATCCGTGTGCCGCTGTATAACTGCGCAGCAGGGAAGCGAGAGAGACCCATAGCTCGACATACACCTGTGCGATCTCCACCACTACCGGTCAATCTCCCCCAGCACAATGTCAATCGACCCAATCACCGCGACTACATCTGCCAGCATCCGCCCCTTACACATCGTCTCCAGCGCCTGCAGGCTTGCAAATCCCGGATACCGCATGTGCACCCGGTACGGCTTTGCCGTTCCATCCGACACGACGTAGTAACCCATCTGCCCGTGGCCCGACTCGATGCCCTGGTAAACCTCGCCCGCCGGAACGTTGAAGCCCTCCGTCACAATCTTGAAGTGATGGATCAGCGCCTCCATCTGCGTCTTCATCTTCTCGCGGTCCGGCAAAACGATCTTCGGCGCGTCCGCTTTAACTGCACCCTCCGGCATTCCATCCAGCGCCTGCTGCACAATCTTCACGCTCTCCCGCATCTCCAGCATCCGCACTTCATACCGGGCCCAGCAATCGCATCCGTTTGAAACCGGCACGTTGAACTGGAATTTCTCATAACTCGAGTAGGGCATGTCGCGCCGCAAGTCGAAATCGACTCCCGACGCCCGCATCGTCGGACCCGTGATCGCCAGTGCGATTGCATCCTCGGCGGACAAGTGCCCCACTCCAATCAGCCGGTTGCGGAAGATCGGATTACCCGTCAGAAGATTGGAGTATTCATCGATCTTCTCTGGCAGCGTCTTAATGAACGCCTGAATCTTCTCCAATAGCCCCAGAGGCGGTTCCATCGCCAAGCCGCCAATGCGGAAATAGCTGGTCATCATCCGTTGCCCGGCCACTTCCTCAAATATGCGCAGAATCTCTTCGCGTTCCCTGAAGGTATAGAGGAACACCGTCAACGCGCCAATATCCATGGCGTGCGTACCCAGCCAGATCAAGTGCGAGTTCAGCCGGGTCAGCTCCGTGAACATCACGCGAAGCCACTGGGCGCGATCCGGAATCTCCAGCTGCAAGAGCTTCTCAACAGCCAGGCAGTAGCACAGATTGTTGGCCATAGGCCCCAGGTAGTCGACGCGATCGGTCAGGGGCACGACCTGCTGATAGAACTTCGCCTCGCAGGTCTTCTCGATTCCCGTGTGCAGGTACCCAATTTCAGGATAGAGCCGCACAACAATCTCTCCGTCGACCTCCAGCACCAATCGCAGCACGCCATGGGTCGAGGGGTGCTGCGGTCCCATGTTCAGGACCATGTGCTGGTCTTTGGCGCCTTCGGCTACCGGCGCCTCCAGGATGGGTGTTCCGAGGTCGTACTCTGCCATCACCGCACCTCTCCCTCAATCCGCGGCGATGCGCTCGCGCCGTTCCAACACGTCAATCTCTGCAGGCGAGAAAAGAGGACCATTTAGCGGTAACCCTCCACGGGGTAGTCCTTGCGCAACGGATGACCGACCCAATCGTCGGGCATCAAAATGCGCCGCAGGTTCGGATGGCCTTCAAAACGCACGCCGAATAAGTCGAAAACTTCGCGTTCGTAGTAGTTCGCGCCCGGCCACACCACCGTCACAGAATCCACTGCCGGATCATCACTTCCGACCATCGCACGCAGCCGGATCCGCTCTTTGAATTGGTGCGACAGGATGTGATAACTGAGTTGGAAGCGCGGTTCGCTCGGAAACCAGTCCACCGCCGTCATGTCTTCAAATGTGTTGTAGCCCGCCGCCTTCAGTGCTTCGAGCGCCGGCACAATATCGCCTGGAGCCACGAACAGGGTCAGCTCCTCACGATCGAACCTGGCATCCAGAAACCCGGCGTCGCTCCACGTCAAAAGCGCCTTGACCGCGGGATGGTCGGGTATCGACCCCAAAACTTCCGCGCGGTTGGCAAACGTTTTCAATGTCACAGGTCCGCCTTGTCCGAGCTCCAGTCCAGGATGCCCTTGCGCACAATGTAGTACAGCCCCACGGCGACAAATCCCAGGTAAACCACCATCTCCCAGAATCCGAAGAGCTTGCTCCCGGTAATCGCTGGCAGTCGGCGGTAGATGACCGCCCACGGCATCATGAAGACGGCTTCCACATCGAACAGGATAAAGAGCATCGCCACCATGTAGAAGCGCACGCTGAATCGGGCACGCGCATCGCCCACTGGGTCGATGCCGCATTCATAGGCGCCCAGCTTGGCTTTGGTGTTCCGATGCCGCCCGATAAAACGCGAGCCCAGGACCATCGCCCCCGCGAGCCCAAAGGCAACCACGATCTGCATCAGCAACGGGAGATATTGCCAGTGGTAGGGAATCATGTTGATCCTGTCCGGAAGAGTCTTTGGTGACAGCTGGTTGCGCGCCGCACAGAACCCCTCGCAGCACACAAGCCTCTGCTTCGAGCTTAGGTTTTCACCCTCGGTCCGTCAAGGCAGCGAACTGCGTAAAACCGTGCTTTGAATGCTTTTGAGACGGTGAATTCTCACGTCGCAGAGCCAACATAGTGGCGAATGTTCGCATGGGACACGGTTTTTCCTGGCATGATCCTGCTCCACGAGTCTTTTGTCCCATTCTCGATGCCGCGGGCCATGCAGCGCTGCGCCTTCCTGCGTTCGACCCCGCTGCCAGCCTTCCAGCCCTTGACAGCGATGGCCCAGCGCATCCCCAACCACATCATCCTCGGCTCGCTCTCGGAATCAAGCCTGACGCGTCGACAAAAATAGACGCCATTCACTGCTTCGGCGGCCCTTCAACAGAGCGCAGGTCCTCGATGATCTCCTGCGCCGCCACGTGTCGATAATCTGTCGTCAGCAATCCGTAGCTTTCAACCGCGTCGTACTTTCGTCCCTCGCCGCTCGATTGCGTCCCATTCAAAGGCCAATAACTCCACGACAGTCGGTCGTCTTCTTTGAGCAGTCGCGCAAACCAGCGAAACCAATCGGCGTTGGCGCCGCACGTGAGCGTCTGACACGCTCCAAACTCGCCGATCCACAGCGGAACCCCCGTCTCGAGCAGGAATCCGGCCCGCGCGTGATACGCCTCTTTCATCTCGTCGAAGCTCGCGAATGCATGGCTCGCGTCGAAGTAAGCGTGGGGTGAGTACACCAGTCGGTGGGCCACGGGCAGCTTGATGGGCAGCTTGCCGAAGCCGGTGAAATCCGTCGAATAGTGCGGGCTCTCGACAAACACCAACAGCCGAGGATTCGCTTTCAGAACCGCAGCTCCGCCTCGTTCGGCTCCGGCGTGCCAATCGAGTTGAGGATCCATTCCTCCCCAGGCCGCGCCACTACGCAGCTCGTTGCGCAGGTCGGCTCCCACCACCCATGGCTGGTCGCGATACCGCCGCGTAATCCCTTCCCAGTCCTCGATCCAGTTGGCTTCCGGATAGTCCGCGTTGTACCAAAGTCCGTTTCCGTCCGTATCGCTGCAACACCAGTCCGCGCGGCTGACATGGTTGTCGAGAACCACCATCAAATGCGCCCGCGCCAGTGCCGCAATCACTGCATCCATGACTTCCATCGCGTGCTTTCCGCGGAACTCCGGATTCGCTTGAACGGCATACGCCGGCACGAGCGGGTTGCGCTCGAACGTTTCGTTCGCCCATGGCAACCGCACCGAATTGACGCCGATCAGCTTGATCTGCCCGATAATCTCCGCGAGCGGCGCGTGATCTAACCCGCCCGCCACAAATTCCTTTTCGTCGAAGCCGTACCAGTTCACCGAGGTGAGGCGAACAGGATGGCCCGCAGCATCCACGATGCGGGCGCCCTCCGTATGCAAAGGTGGCGCTGGCTCCAAAGCATCGGCCGACACCAGCATGCAGGCTAAGAGAGAGCAAGAAGCAAAACCAGATAGAAAGATTCCAGCAACGCGAGCAATCTTCATCGGGAAAAGCATACGCTGTGCCGAAGGTGCGGTCGTCCCGAGATCCTGACGCTCTCGTAAAGAAGAGCAGCAAACCACGGGTCGCGGGCCGGTCACGGGTGAAGGCGGGCTTTGTCTTCAGAGCATTCGCTCCATACGCTGTCCAGCTACTTGAACGAGAGGGTGGTGTAGAGTGAATCAACCGAGGTTCCCGCACGGTGGGAATGATCAAGAAACAATCGGTCGGGTCGCTTGTCCTGCTCCTGCTGATTCCTGTGGTCGTAAGTCTGGGCGGTATGCTGTCCAACCTGATTAACCCCGAAATCGCTGCAGGTCATCCAAACTACGAGCGCAACTACCACCTGCTCAATCTTCTGAAGAACGGGCTTTTCTTGTCATCGGGCGCGGTTGCGGCGGTGTTGTGGCTGCTCGCATGCCTTCTGCTCATCCGCTCCAAGAACCGGTCATACGCATGGCTCTTGATGGCCGTATTCGGGCCATTCGGGTTCGCCGTGCTCGCGATACTGAACGACCGGGCGCCCGAGGAAACGGATAAATACGCGCGGTTCGTGCGCAGCTTGAACGCCTCGATGCGCGGCGCCTACGAAGTGTGCTCTTTCTTGATCATCTGGGTGCTCGCCTATCAGATGATGGTGCTCAATCGCGAATTGATCATCAGGGCCCAGGCATTCTCCACCGGAATGTCGACCCAACAAATCATCGACCTTCAAAGCGCTTCGTCTGGAATGTGGGCGTTTGCGGAGGGAAACGAGGTCCTGTTCCTCGTGGCTCTTCTCTACCTGCTTCGGCCTATCGTCTTTGACCTCGTGAGCCATGTGGCGGCAACCAGGTCATCGTCAAAGGCTCGCTGACGATGCATTTACGTCACTCCTTGTCAGGACGGGCGGGAGTCGCAGCTTTGCCGAGACAATGCAAAGAGCGGGCAGAAGAGAGTGAAATGCTTACTGCCCGACGGCGAGCACCGCCAGCAGCAGCATCCAGGCGAGGCCCATCGCGTGCCAGTACCAGGCCGTCGCATCCACTGCGATTTGGCGCAGTTCAACGCGCTTGAAAAGATTGATGCCCGTCAAGCACACGGCGAGTGCGAGCAGTCCGATCAGCAGGTGCGCTGCATGCAATCCGGTAATGATGTAGAAGAAGTAGCTGGCCGGTGTTGCCCAGCGATCGAACGTGAATCCCTGAGCCGTCAGTTGCCGCCATGCCGTCCATTGCCCCACCAGGAACAGCGCGCCAAGCGCCAGGGTCCCGCCCACCCAGGGCAGCGTGCGCCGCAGCGCGGGACGCCCCATGCCCAGCCACTCTTCCAGCACGTCCAGCTCACGGAAGATATGATGCCGGGCAAACTCCATCGTCAAACTGCTCAAAGCGAGCACCGCTGTATTGAGGAAAATAATAGGAGGTAGCAAAATAGGATGCCAGTCTCCAATCTGCTCATGAGACCGAGGATCCATATGCGTGCCGGCCTGCCGTGCAAAGAACAGCACCACTAGCATTGCGAAGAACATCATGTCGCCGGCTAGGCCAAAGAACACAAAGAATCGAATGCGGTGGAGAAGCTCGCGCGGTCCTCGCCGCTCATGCTTCCAGTCGTCGTCGCCTCCGCCCCCTCCGCCGCCCGTGGGACGCCGGTCAACCGGGGGTTTCCCGCCAATTCCTGGTTCTTTCCGTTCCGTTTCCGCCGGGGAGTGCGTAAAGGTCGCGGGCATGCACAGTCCTCTGTGAAAATGAGCATACTCTCACTTTTGTTTGGACGCATCGTGCCGAAAACGGTTGGCTGCAAGAAAAATTTGGAAAATCTCTTATCGTGAAGCGTCGGCCCGTACAGCTCCCACAAAGGCTTGATGAACCCGTCGATCCTTGGAGAGTTCGGGATGGAAGGTGGCTGCCATCACGCGGCCCTGGCGCACCAGGGTTGGGAAGCCATCGCGCTCGGCGAGCACCTGGACCTCTTTCCCGACTTGCACAATGCGCGGCGCACGGATGAAAACCATCTCCAGGGGACCTCCGGGCAACTTCGTCTCCGCCTGAAGGATGGCGGAGTCGATCTGTCGGCCGTACGCATTTCGTTCGACGGTGGCATCGAGCAGACCCAGCGACCGTTGGGGAGGATGAAGAACTTCGCGCGCAAGCAGAATGGCGCCCGCACAGGTGCCAAAGACGGGCTTGGACCCGCAAAACGTCTGCAGGGCTTCGAAGAAGCTCTGCTTCTCGAGAAACTTCAACATGGTCGTGGATTCGCCGCCGGGCAGAATGAGCCCATCCAGCCCCTCCAGTTCCTGCGGCTTTCGGATTTCAAGCGGCGTTGCGCCTGACTCGGCAAGTGCCTCTGCATGTGCGGCGTAGTCTCCCTGAATCGCCAGGACGCCGATACGTGTACCTAAACGTGCAGCGGTCAAGCCGTTTCCTCAGTCCTATCCTCTGTAGGATGTCGCGAACCCCCTCCTTGCACTCTTGTTGAGAGCCTGGGGCGGAGGATACTTCAACGAGCAAGCCGCGAGCTTTGCCTGAACGGCGACTTCACCAGCCGCGGGTTTGCAGAAGCTGCGATTCTTCGATGGCCGCGGCCGCCAAGCCCTTCATCGTACCCGTAACCTGGGCGCTCACTTCGGCCAGAATCTTGGGATCGTTGAAATGAGTCGTCGCCGCGACAATTGCCTTGGCACGGGAGACCGCTTCCGCACGCTCCTTCGGGTCATTCTCTACATCCAGAGGGGTCGCCCGCTCCTTCATAAAGATGCCTGACCCAACGAAGATTGCCTCGGCCCCAAGCTGCATCATCAGTGCGGCATCTGCCGGGGTTGCGATGCCTCCAGCGGAGAAGTTCGGTACCGGAAGCTTGCCGCTCCGCGCCACCATGCGCACCAGTTCGTAAGGGGCTTGGTGCTCTTTGGCAGCAGCGTACAGTTCCTGCTCCGAGAGAACCGTCAGCGCCTTCATTTCTTTGACGATCTGCCGCATGTGCTGGACTGCGTGCACCACATCGCCCGTTCCCGCTTCACCTTTAGTCCGGATCATGGCAGCGCCTTCGGCAATGCGACGCAGCGCCTCCCCCAGGTTTCGCGCGCCGCACACAAAGGGCGTCTTGAAGGCGTGCTTGTCGATGTGGTGAGCTTCATCGGCGGGCGTCAACACTTCGCTCTCATCGATAAAATCCACACCAAGTTCCTGCAGAATCTGCGCCTCGGCGAAATGCCCAATACGAGCCTTCGCCATCACCGGGATCGAAACCGCGTCAATAATCCCCTTGATCAATTTGGGACTGGCCATGCGGGCGACACCGCCCTCGGCCCGAATCATCGCGGGAACGCGCTCCAGGGCCATCACCGAAGTAGCACCGGCTTCTTCGGCGATGCGTGCCTGCTCCACGTTCATGACGTCCATGATGACGCCACCTTTAAGCATCTCGGCCAAGCCGATTTTCAATCGGAGGTGCGTATTCGTAAGCCCATTTTTTTCATTGAGTTCTGACATATCTCTTTAACCTCGACGCAAGGCTTATAGCAGAAAAAAGGACTCGGCAGACTGATCGAATCGCTCGCTACCAGTGTAGCAGCGATGGAGCGTACGTCGAGATCAGGTCTGGAGCAGATGCGGACACTCTGAGCGCACGCATGAGACCTTTCCAATCTTTCTCGCTCCATTTTGGTCCGCCGACTGCTCGAAGACCAGCATGGCAAGTGCACCTGCTTCTCCGGCTTCGGTGACTGATCTGGTCCGTACGACGGAGCTTGCCCATTCAGGGCTTGCGCACAAGGATGGTCCCTCGACTGGGGCCAATGCCCCGCAACTCGAAATAGATCCCCCGAGTAACTTCAGTCCGCGGGTGACGCGTCTGCCGGTCGAACTCGACGTCACGGTTCCAGTACGCAAGTTCAAGGTGCGGAATCTGGTCGCACTCGCCCCGGGGCAGGTGATCGAAAGCCAATGGGGACATGGGGACGACGTGCCCCTGGCGACGCGGGATGTTCAGTTGGCATGGTGCGAATTCGAAGTCATCCAGATGCGACTCGCCGTTCGAGTGACGAGACTGGCCTAGGGTAAGCCATCGATGAAAAGACAAAGACAGGTCGAGAGGGAGCAAGACCGCAGGTCACGCGACGCGATCGGACCGAACTCGCATCAATGGCAGGGCATTGTCGGTTGGTTGCTGCGACGCCTGAATCCAAGCGCGCGAGTCGGATCCCGTTTGGTCGTCCTCGAACGTGTGAATCTCGCGCCGCACCAGTCTTTGGCGCTTGTCGAAGCCGATGGCCGCAGGCTGCTCGTGGGAACATCGCCGGACGCCGCGCTTTCGTTCTACTCGCTCGATGGAACGGAGACTCCGGCCGCACCCCTGCGTTCCAACGCGATCGAAATCAGGGGGCACGTGTGCTAGTTGTTCTCGCCGCTGCGAAAAATGCCGTTGCTGGAACTGCGCCGTTGTTGCCCGATCTCAATGCCCGCCTCCATCCCTCCGACGCGACGCCGTGGACCATTCTCTTCGTCCTCACTCTGATCACTTTGCTGCCCGCCATCTTGATGTGCATGACGCCAATGGTGAGGCTTCTCGTCGTGTTCCATTTTTTGCGGCAAGCTCTTGGAACACAGACCGCGCCGTCCAATCCAACGCTCCTTGGCCTGTCACTCGTCATGACGTGGTTTCTGATGACGCCCGTGCTGACGCAGATGGACCAGCAGGCCGTTGAACCCTATCGCGCCGGGCAGATCACAGGCTGGCAAGCAATCGATCAAGGATCAGTTCCTCTCAAACAGTTCTTGCTGCGCTATGCGCGCGAAAAAGACCTGGCGGTCTTTGCTGAAGCCGGACAGATCCAACGGCCCAACACGCCCACCGATCTGCCCATGCGTGTCGTTGTTCCCGCTTACATCTTGTCGGAGCTGAAAGCGGGCTTTTCCATCGGCGCTGTCTTGTTTCTGCCTTTTCTGCTGGTCGACATGGTCACGGCTGCTGTCACCACTTCGATCGGCATGTTCCAGCTGCCTCCGGTCGTGGTCTCCACCCCTCTCAAAATCCTTCTGTTCGTCATGGTCGATGGCTGGAACCTGCTTGCGCATTCGCTGTTGAAGAGCTTTTGAGGAGAGTCTCGATGACGCCTGATCTCGTGGCCCAGCTATTGCGCGGCCTGATGAAAGAAGCCTTGATCCTTTCCGCGCCGATTCTCATCGCGGCCGTCGTTCTCAGTTTCATCTTGAGCCTGCTGCAGACGCTCACCAGCTTGCAGGAGCAATCCTTGACCACGGTGCCGCGCCTGCTGGCCGTAGCGGCAATCCTCCTCGCGGGGATGCCCTGGTTTCTCAGCCGCCTGGTCACCTATACGCGCGACCTGGTCGCCGACCTCCACCGCTACGTGGGTTGAAGGAGCAAACGCCATGGTGCCGGAGTGGGGACACTTTCTCAGCGCGATGACGTTGGCTCTCGCTCGCATCAGCGGAATCATCGTGTTTGCCCCATTTTTTTCTGCGGCCGCCTTGCCTGCGCGGAGTAAGGCGGTCTTCGCGCTCGCGCTCGCGTATCTGCTGGCGCCCGTGGTTGCGTCGTTGCAAACGGCAAATGCCACGCTCTGCCTTTCGTCTCTGCTGGCTGAGGTGGGGGTGGGCTTGATCTACGGCTTGTCGCTGGCCTTGATCAACGAGATGCTGCTGTTCGCAGGGCAAATTGCGGGCATTCAGTTCAGCTTCTCGCTAGTCAATCTCATGGATCCGGCCTCCTCGATTCAGACTCCTCTTCTCAGCGAGTTGTTCCAGTTAATGGGCACACTCGTGATCCTCGGTGCAGGACTCGATCGCGTCCTCATCGCTTCGCTCGTCCGCAGCTTTCAAGTGGTTCCTTTAGGCGGTTATGTCCTGACCACCGCGACCAGTTCCGTACTCCTGCGCGCGGCCGGCGGAGTGTTCCTGGCCGCCCTGCAACTGGCTGCTCCTGTCCTCGCTGCAACCCTTCTGATCGAAGTTGCGGTGGCTCTTCTGGCTCGGCTGAGTCCGCAACTTCCCGTCATGTCGTTGACGGTGCCTCTCAAAACACTGACGGGTTTCGCGCTTCTGGCCGGCTCGCTTGCCTTGTGGCCGCGCTTCATTGAAGTGCACTTCGATCGCCTGCTGGACCTGGCGGAGAATCTGCTCCGATCCGGGACAGCGGGAGGCTAGTCGATGCCCGGTGAGCGCACCGAACAGGCCTCGCCGCACCGGCGCGAGAAGGCTCGTAAAGATGGCGACGTTCTCCACAGCCGCGAGCTTTCGAGTGCGGCCGGCACTCTGGCGGGAGTCATGATGCTCGGCAGCGCGGGCCCTCAAGTCGTCGCTGCCTGGCGCAACGGCTTCGAAGGGTTTCTTGTTCTTGGTTCGCCGGCGTACTGGGAAGCGGTTCAGATGAAGCAAACTTTCGGCCTCCTACGCAGCCTCGCAATGACGATGCTGATGCCCATCGCTGCGGTCATGTGCGCCGTGGCGGCGGCAACACTCTGCATCGGAGTTGTGCAGACCGGAGGAGTGACGGCATCGTTCGAAGCCGTTCAGCTGCGCCTCGATCGCGTCAACCCGATCACCAACCTGAAGAACCTTTTTTCACTGCGCGCGGTTGCGCGCCTGGGCAAGTCGCTCGTCCCCGCGGCTCTTCTCGGCATCTTTGCCGTGCAACGCATCGCGCGGCAGTGGTCGATGCCACCCTTCGCGACGGCGCGTGTGGAGAACCTGGGCAGGGATGTCTACGGATTGCTTGCCGCGGCTGCATGGCTGCTCTTCGCATGGGCCGCCATCGACTATGCCGTGGAATGGCGCAGCCGCGAAGGTCGCCTGAAGATGACGCGCGAGGAACTGCGTCAGGAATTCAAAGAGACGGAAGGGAATCCGCAGATCCGCGGAAGAATTCGTTCGCTGCAACGTCAGATGAGGCGGCGCAAGGTTAAAGCCGATGTGTCGAAGGCGGCCGTCGTTCTCACCAATCCAACCCACTACGCGGTGGCGCTCGGCTTCGACTTCGTCGCGATGGAAGCCCCCCGTGTGCTGGCCAAGGGCCGCAATCTACTCGCCGAAGAGATCAAGGCCGAGGCGCGCTGGGCCGGCGTTCCCATCCTGGAGAACCCGCCCTTGGCGCGCTCCCTCTACCGTTCCGTGGAGGTCGGCCAAAGCATTCCAGTCGACCTCTACGCCGCGGTGGCCGCCATTCTTGCCTATCTTTACCGGCAGCGTGCGGAAGCGGAGATGCGGGACCGACGCCTGCGCGATGCCGCCCGGCAGGGGAACGCTTCGCCCGCGCCGTTCAGCCACCATTCGAATCAAGGAGACAAAAAATGAGCACGGCTGCAATCCCGATGCCATCGGTCTCGACTGCCGGTTCTTTCCTGATTCGGCTGCGCGAATACGTCGTCCCATTGGCCGCCATCAGTGTCATCTTCGTCATGCTGGTGCCCCTGCCGGCGGCCGGACTTGATCTGCTCCTGGCTCTCTCCATGGCCGCGTCCTCCATTGTCTTCTTGTCGGCTGTGCAGATTCGCCGGGCGGTCGAGTTGAGCGTTTTTCCGACTCTGCTGCTTCTCCTCACGCTCTTTCGTCTGGCCCTGAACATCGCGTCCAGCCGGCGCATCCTGCTCCATGGATCGGAAGGGACAGGCGCGGCGGGCAAGGTCATCGAGGCCTTCGGTCAGTTCGTGGTGGGCGGGAACTATGTCGTCGGCTTCGTCCTCTTTCTCGCGCTCATCGCCATTCAATTCTTGGTGGTCTCGCACGGGGCGGTTCGCACCGCCGAGGTGACGGCTCGCTTCACGCTCGATGCACTGCCAGGTAAACAGATGGCAATCGACGCCGACATGAATGCCGGACTCATCGACGAAGCAGAAGCTCGTCGGCGGCGTCAGGCGGTTGCACGCGAAGCCGAATTCTACGGCGCGATGGATGGCGCGGCGCGTTTCAACCAGCGCGATTCTCTGGCGACAATTCTCATCACGGCGATCAACATCATCGCGGGTCTTTTGATCGGAACGCTGCAGCAGGGGATCGACCTGAGCGAAGCGGTGCGCACCTACACCATCCTCACGGTCGGTGACGGCCTGGTCACCATGATTCCCTCTCTGCTCGTTTCTGTGGCCGGCGGAATCACTCTGACGCGTGCCAATTCAGCCAGCATGCTGGGCAGCGAGATCCGCGCGCAGTTACTGGCACGGCCCGCGACGCTTTACCTTGCCGGCCTGGTCTCCGCCGCCATGTGCCTGATTCCAGGATTGCCGAAACTTCCGTTTCTTCTCGTTTCCGGTGTCCTTTTCTGGACCGGGCGTCGGGTCGCAGCGTCTCCGATCGCCGCCATTCCCCTGGAGACTGGCATCACCGAAAAGAAGAAAACTGAACGAGCGCAGGGGTCGGACATGGCTGGGTTGTTGCGACTCGAGGACCTCACCCTTGAAATCGGCTTTCAGTTGATTCCGCTGGTGGACGAAAAGCAGGGAGGACAGTTATTGGGGCGCGTGCGCACCTTGCGCCGACACCTGACAGCAGAGCTGGGCTTCCTGGTTCCTCCTGTCCATATCTCGGACAATCTGCGGCTCAAGCCGCGCGAGTACGTTATTTCCCTGCGCGGCGTGGAGATCGGCCGCTGGCAGACCGAGGGCACACAGTTGCTGGCGGTGTCGGGTGATCCTGCGCGAAGGCCGCTCGCCGGTCGCGAAGTGCGCGAGCCGGCCTTCGGTGTCCCTGCGGTGTGGATTGCGCCGCCACTGGAAGAACAAGCCATCGCTGCGGGCTACTCCGTCGTGGATGCGGTCACGGTCCTTTCGACCCATCTCGGTGAACTGGTCCGCCGCCATGCGGGTGAACTGCTCGGCCGGGCCGAAGCAAAACGACTGATGGACGCTCTCAATGAGAGCCACCCCAAGCTTGTCGAAGAGCTGGTGCCCAAACAGCTATCGCTGGGCGAGGTCGGCAGAGTACTGGAGCAGTTGCTACGAGAGCGCGTCTCAATCCGTGACCTGGGAACCGTTCTCGAAGCCTTACTCGAAGCGTCCTTCTCCAGCAAGAGCATCGTTGTGTTGGTGGAAGCGGCTCGACAAGCCCTCGGCCGAAGGCTCGTACAGCCCTTGCTTGATGGGGATGGATACCTTCCGGTCTACCTCCTCGATCCATCTCTTGAGGAAGAAATTCTTGCCACCATAGCCCCGGAGAATAGCCAGCGCCTTCTGCAAGCGGCGTCCGTCTCCGGTGCGCCTCTGGTGCGCCGACTTCTCGATTCTTTGAAACTACTCATCTCCGGATCGGCTGCTGCGGCCATGCCCGTGCTTCTTTGTCCAAGTCCGGCACGCTACTACGTCAAGCGCTGGCTCGATCCGATTCTTCCGCGCCTGGCGGTTCTCGCAGCCAGCGAAATTCCTCCCGAGGTGCGGCTGAAGCCTGTAGGGACCGTTCGGTGAGACGCGGGCGCAGCGAACGGCGAACTGTGACCCGAGGAGGGGGAGGAAGATGGCGACCGAAGCGCGAGTGCCTTTGCAGGAGGGACCGGTGCATCGACGCACCGGAGGGGCCGCGTATCCGCCCCCGGACGGATCCACGGTCGATCTGAATCGAGAGCAGGAGCGCTTGTTGCTCGAGCACCTGCCGATCGTACGGTTCCTTGCGCGACGCATTCATGAGCGCTTGCCGCAGCATGTCGAGCTCGAAGATCTGGTTTCAGCAGGCGTAGTGGGCTTGATGGACGCTTTTGCCAAGTTCGACCCCACCAAACGGGTGCAATTTCGAAGCTATGCCCAGTTCCGGATTCGCGGAGCGATCCTCGATAGCCTGCGCACGCTCGACTGGAGTCCGCGCGAGCTGCGTCGGAAGGGAAGGGCAGTCGAGGAAGCCATTCGGGTTGTGACGGCCCGCATGGGGAAGACGCCGAGTGAATTCGAGATTGCCGCCGAGATGGGACTCGGCATCGAGGAGTACCAGCAGCTGCTCGGCGACTTGAAGGGCCTCGAAATCGGCACGCTCCACGTCGAACGCAATGAAGAGTCCGGAGAAGAGGAGCTTGCCTACATTCCGGGGCGCCCCGAAGACGATCCCCTGTTTCGATGCCTTCGTGGCGAACTGGAAGAAAAACTGACCGACGCCATTGCTCTCCTGCCTGAACGAGAGCGAATGGTGATGACCCTCTACTACTACGAGGAGATGACGATGCGTGAGATTGGGCTGGCCCTGGGCGTCGTTGAATCCAGAGTCTCGCAGGTGCATGCTTCGGCGGTCCTTCATCTGCGCGTTGCACTGAAAGATCTGGCCGTAAGCCGTGGATGGCCGCCGGGGAACTCGCGTGCTGCATCGGCGGTCATCGCAGCCAAGAGGGGCCGGGCGTAATGGAAAAGCTCCTGCAGCAGGCCGAGATCGATGCGCTTTTTCAAGCCGCGCGCACCGAAACTCCTGAACAAGCAACCGCCGAAGCCCGTGCACCCATCATGCCCTACAACTTCGCCACCTCGGGTCAGATCTCGAACGAACAGCTGCACGCCATCAGCATGCTCAATGATCTGTTTGCCCGCAATCTGACCCATAATCTCGCCGCCTGGCTGCGCACGCGCTTCCAGGTCAATCTTGTCTCGGCCGAGCAGATCGCTTTCAATGACTTCCTGCTGCGCATCCCCGAGATCAGCTACGTTGCTTCCGTCCGATTGGAGCCTCTCGGCGCGCTTTCCATCCTGCAACTGGACCTGGCCCTGGCTCCGCCGATGATCGATCTTCTTCTGGGCGGCGAAGGCAGAGAGGGGCCGCTGCGCGAGATTACGGACATCGAGGAATCGATCCTTGCGAGTGTCGTGGAAATTATCTGCCGCGAGTTGACGGCTGCCTGGCAACCGGTGGGACTCAGTTTCAACTTCGAGAGGCGGCAGATGCAGACCCAGGCAGCGCGCATCATGTCGGTGAACGAGAAAACACTCTGCCTCAGTTTTGAAATTCGCATGCCCCACAGTTCGGGTCTGCTCAATCTGGCCTTTCCTGCCGTGGTGTCCAACACCATCCTGCGTCGCCTCACGTCCGACTGGGGTCGGCGTCGGCGCCACGCTCCCGAGTCGCGGGCGCGAATGGAGGAATTGGCGCGCCAGATTCGATTTGGCGCGACACTGCAGCTGCCGTCGGTGCGGTTGCCCGCCTCGGCCATCGAAACTCTCCAGCCGGGAAGCCTGGTCCGGTTTGAACTTTCATCCAACAGCGTTGCCGAATGGCGCGTGGGTGGACAGAAACTCGGGAGCGCGCACGCGATCCGTCAGGGGGTCCATCGCGCCGCGCGCCTTGCATCGACCAGTGGAGCGGACGAATGAGCGGCTACTTCGAGTGCTGGATACGAGTCGCCGCCACATTATTCTCACAGGCGTTGGCCGGCGAGCCGAAACTGATCGAATCCATTCCGCAAGCGCTGGACGCAGAAGGGTTCGGATTTGAGTGCACGCTCGCCGGAGACATCGAGGGCCGCTTTCAGGTGCTGCTCGACCCCGCGTTGCTCCAGACTGCGCTGCTGGGTGAGGGCGTAAACCAAAGGACGGGATGGAAAGAACTTCTCCGCGAGATCGCCGATGCAGCGGCCGGCGATATGTTGCCGCGGGAGGGCAAGAAGTGCCACGTCGACACGTGGAAGGAAGCCGAACCGACAGGCCCGATTTCTCAGGCATTCCAGATCAAGTCGGCAACAGCTGCCTGGACACTTCAAGTGCGCGACGACACGCACCCGTCCAGGCCCGCCGAAGCTGGACCTGATCCGAACCTTCCCCAGCGGCCGTCTGGGCTCAATGCGTCGGAAGACGAGGTGCGCCCGACCCAGAACCGATCGGGACTTGAGCTTCTTCTCGATGTCGAGCTCGAAGCGGCTCTGCGGTTCGGCTGCCGTGAACTGCCGCTGGGAGAGATTCTCGATCTCGGAGCGGGAGACGTGGTCGAGCTCGATCGACACGTTTCTGATCCAGTCGATCTGGTCGTAGGCGACAGAATTGTGGCGCGCGGCGAGGTTGTTCTCGTCAACGGTAACTTTGGCTTGCGCGTGACCGAAGTGGCCGCCCCACGCAAACGCCTGGAGAGCATCCGATGTTTGTTCTAGGAATTGGAAACAAGCCGGGAGGACGGACTTCGCTGCGCGCTCGAGGCGGGTCCTCCACCCCCGATACGGTCGCCGACAGTCGGCTGCAGATGCCCCATGCCGGCCTTGTGGAGGGAATTGCCGCAGGCATCTTTTCAACCTGTGCGAATGCACAGTGTCAGCGGAGTTGGTTGCGTCTCTGGCGCAGTCGTTCCGTCCCTGTCTTCGAGGGCGGATGGACCTGTTCGATCGAATGCACCGCAGCCTGCATGCAGGCTGCGGTTGACCGCGAGTGGGAGGGACAAACTGCGGCGGGTCCCATGCATCGTCATCGTGTGCCCCTGGGGCTCCTCATGATGGAAAAAGGATGGATCTCGCGTGCTCAGCTCCGTGAGGCGCTGGATGCTCAACGAGCGGCCGGCACGGGGCGCCTCGGATATTGGCTCATGCGGCAGCATGCCACCGACGAAGAGACGGTGACACGCGCGCTCAGTCTGCAGTGGAGTTGTCCCATGCTGGGCGTTGACATGCCGGATCGAGCCATCCTCGCCGGCAGCGTGCCAAGGCTGCTGCTCGATGCCTTCGGTGCCTTGCCACTGCGCCTGGCAGGGGGCAAAGTACTCTATATCGGATTCGAAGAATGCCTCGACCCCATCCTGGCCTTTGCGGTCGAGCGCATGACGGGACTGCGCGTCGAATCTGGCATCGTGCGCGAATCGGCCTTTCGCTCGGCGCACGCGCAGATTCTGCAGGGTGCTTTTCCCGCGGCAGAGTTGGTGGAGGCCGTCTCCCCGCTGGCTGCCACGCATGCTCTCGCCAAGTCGGTGGAACGCGTGCAGCCCCTCGCGTCCCGTCTCGTCCGCGTGCACGACTGCTTGTGGATGCGCATGTGGAAACAGGAACAGCACACGACACTCCCACAAATCAATGCGGTCGAAGACGTGATCTGCTCGATCGGCGACCTTGCGTAGGGCGCGGCGCCTGGCACCGTTGTGCAAGGACGCCGATTCATGAAACCGTTCAGTGTGCCGATAGGAGCGGTAGCACAGGAGTTTGCGAATGAACGAAGTGCGTGCCCTGATCGTCGACGATTCTTCGGTGATGCGCAAGATTGTCGAACGTGCTCTGCGTCAAGCAGGCCTCGACTCGCTGCTGGTCTCCGAAGCGGGGAACGGCGCCGAAGGCCTCGACCTTCTGCGGGCGAAACAGTTCGATCTGATCCTCTCCGATATCAACATGCCTTCGATGGATGGCCTTGAGTTCCTGCGTCAGATTGAAGCCCAAAATCTGGCCCCGGGCGTGCCGGTCGTGATGATTACTACGGAGTCAAGCGAAGAGCATGTCAAGCACGCGATTCAAGCTGGTGCGAAGGGCTATATCCGCAAGCCGTTCACCTCCGAGCAGGTGAAGGAGCGAGTGCTTCCACTTTTGAGCGCTGTCTAGACCAGGAGAAGGCCCATGCAATTGAACGGAGTTCGTGTGGACGACTCAGGCCAAGGGATCGGTCAGGGAGTCGAAGGAGTAGAGCGCGCAATGAAGTCTTCACTGCGGGAGTCAATGCACCTTGTTTCAGATCCATCGCATCTGGATGCCAGTGTGGACGAAGTGTTTCGATTGATGCTCGGCATTCACTGTGCGCAGCACGAGAGAAATTCTGAGGTCCCGGAGGAGAAAGAGTCCGTAACTGCAGTTGTAGGCTTCGGTGGCCAATTGAGTGGCGCTTGCGTCTTCCGTTGCGGCGCCCTGGTTGCGATGAAGATCGCTGGCCACATGACGGGAATGGAGTTTCATGAAGTGGACGACACAGTCAAAGATGGTATTGGAGAACTGTGCAATATGCTTGCCGGGGCCTGGAAGGGAAAGGTGCCCGCCCTGGCAGCGAATTGCGGTCTCTCGGTTCCCGCCGTCATTACGGGGCGCGACTACAACCTGCACGTGCAATCACCCGAGTTTCAGATCCATCACACCTATCACTTCGATCAAGTGTCGTTCGATGTGACGATCGTCTGCGACAGCTTGCAATGACTCTCGGGCCCACAGGGCTCCGTACTCTCGGTGGCTCGCCATGGGACCGCAAGGACCCTGAAACATGAGGTCCAGAGACTCTTTCCCGTCCACCGATCCTCGATTCTGAACTCGTTCTCATCCGTCGCGCACATTTTCGGCCTCTCAGCTGCATCTTCTGACAGCTGAAAGGGCGGCGGAATGGATAGCGGATACTACGCAGCGATGACTGGCTTGCTGGCGCGCAACCAGGCGCTCGACACCACAGCCGCGAATCTGGCCAATGCTCAAACTCCTGGCTATCGCGCGGAGCGTGACTTCTTTCGCTCCGTGCTCGTCGGGCCCGACGCTCTCGCATCGCAGTTGGGTCGCACCATCAATAACTATGGTCTTCTCGGTGGGGATGCGCTGAATCTAGCGCAAGGTGCCCTTCAAGAAACGGGCAATTCACTCGACCTGGCGCTGGAAGGCAGCGGCTTTTTCGCTGTGCAGACAGCACAGGGTGTCCGCTACACCCGCGATGGCAGCTTTCATCGTTCAGCGAAAGGTGTCCTTGTCACGGGGGGCGACGAGTCCGTCCTCTCGTCGACAGCGCAGCCAATCGCAATGCCGCCGGGAGAGGTCTCCGTCGGTGCCGACGGCACGATTTCAGTCGCCGGAGGCGCGGTCGCGTCCGTGGGCGTGTTCGCGTTTTCTCCGAACGCGGCGCTGGTGCCGGAAGGCGCGAATCGATATGTCGCTCCTGCTGGGGAGAAGCCGCAGAGCGGAACTGCGACCGTTCATCAAGGCGCCCTCGAGGCGTCGAATCAAGATCTTGTCCAGGGCACTCTCGAGCTGATCATGATGCAGCGCCAGGCAGAGATGATGCAGAAGGCGCTCACCATCTTTCACACCGACTTCAACAAATTCGCGACAGAAGATCTGCCGCGCGTCTAGCAGGGCGCTACCGAGGGAGACATGATTCGAGCGTTGTATACAGCGGCAAGCGGAATGAGTGCTCAGCAGATGAATCTGGACACGATCGCCAACAATCTAGCCAATGCGTCAACAACCGGCTTTCGCCAGTTGCGGTTGCAATTTCAAGACATGGTCTATCAGAACATGGTCACGCCGGGCGCAGCACAGAGCCAGTCCACCGTCTCGGCCGGTCTGCAGATCGGCCTGGGAACCAAGTCAGCGGCAACCGAGGTGGTCAACACGCAAGGTTCGCTGAACGAAACCGACAACCCGCTCGATCTTGCGATTCAGGGCTCGGGATTCTTCCAGGTGCAACGGCCCGATGGGACAATCGCCTATACGCGAGCGGGACAATTCCACCTCAACAACCAGGGCACCATCGTGACCACCGACGGCGACCCGGTGATTCCCACGATCACGATTCCACCCAATGCAACCGCGGTGACGATCACTCAGTACGGGGTCGTGAACGCGACTCTCCCCGGGCAGCAGAATCCATCGCAACTAGGACAACTCCAGTTGGCGACGTTTCCCAATCCTGGCGGCCTGGAGAGCAAGGGATCGAATCTCTTGCAGGCGACCTTGAGCTCCGGGGACCCGGTTTTGGGCAACCCTGGCGGAACCGAAGGACTGGGAACTTTGCAGGAGGGATATCTCGAGAATTCAAACGTTGACGTGGTGACCGAGTTCGTCCAGATGGTGTTGGCCCAGCGTGCCTACGAGTCCAACTCCAAGGTGGTCAAAGCAGCCGACGACATGTATTCGCAAGTGAACAACATGACGCGGTAGGCACGTCTGACGAAATGGGGAAGCAGACAAAAATGACGCGCGGATCGAGGAGTTTAAAATTTGCGTTGCATCTTGTGGGCGTTGTGCTCATGGTGTACAGCGTGCCAGCAGAGGCCGCAACCACCGTGGCCGCGCAGCCCAGCACCTTCGTATCGCGCAAAGCCGGCAACGCGACTTCTTCCTGCTGGCTCTTGATGCGATCGACGGCACTTCCCGGGGGACCGTGGGCCTGGGTGCACCTTTCAAAAGAGTGTGACAGCGTTGCGCGCGATCACCACATTTCTGACCAATCTTCTTTGGCGGGTCAGAACGCCGGCCTCTTGCCCGTCATCCACGTTGGAGACGAGTTGGTCATCGAGCAGCATTCCGCCGTAGCAGAGGCACGTCTGAGCGGTAGAGCCCTGGAGTCGGCGCATGAGGGCGCGATCTTTCATGCGCGCCTCAGGGCGAACGGCGGATTGATTCGCGCCGTTGCGATCGGCCCAGGGCGCGCCCTCCTGTCGTCCGATCTTGGGGAGCGTCCGTGAATTCCATTCCTCGATCATGGCTCTGGACGATCACAAGCATCGGTTGTGCGATTGCGGTCAGCCCCTCGTTGCATACCTGGGCAGCCAAATCTCCGGCCGTCCCGCACGCCACGCCTCCCGAAACCGCGTTACACGCCTATGTCAGCCGCGTGCGAGCTCAAGAAGCATCCGAGGTGCGGACTGCGGGCTCGATTTGGAGTCCTGAAGGTCGTCTCGTTCGTCTCGGGACCGATGCGAAAGCCATGCGCATTCACGATGTGGTGTCGGTCGTCGTGAGCGAGAGTCTGGCGGCCTCCACCGATGGGCAAGTGAAAAATTCGCGCGCGTCCAACGCCAGCTCGAGCCTAACGTCCCTCTTTGGGGCGCTCAAAGCTTCCAATGCTCTGCAGAACCTGGTTGGGCAGAATGCAGCGTCCGGGTTGACCGCCCAAGGCCAGAGCACCACCAATTCGAGCCTGGCGACTACGTTTGGCGCGGAAGTCGTGGACGTGCTCCCGAACGGAATGCTGGTGGTTCAGGCGACTCGCCAGCTGACATTCTCACAGCAGACCCAGCTCATCGAGCTCAGAGGGCTTGTGCGACCCGAAGACGTAAGCGCGCAGAACCAGGTTCAGTCGACTGCGATGACAGATCTTGAACTCGAAGTGACGGGCAAGGGCATTGTGAATGACTCGACCTACAGGCAAAACCCATTGGTACGCCTTCTTGAAAGAATTTTGATTTTCTAGCGTGGTCGACACAGGTTGCCGACCTGAAGCTATGCGGGGTTCGATCGTGAAGAGTCGGACATTAAAACAAGTCGGGCGGAGGATCAAATTCCTGGAGGGCATCCTGCTCGCAGCCTTGCTTGCGAATGGTCCGTGTCTCGAGTCCCAAGTTCATCGGGCGCGGGTCAAAGACGTTGCCACCATTGAAGGAATACGCGATAACCAGCTCGTGGGTTACGGCTTGGTGGTTGGTCTACGGGGCACGGGAGATAGCTCGCAAACGGTTTTCCCTGCGCAGACTCTTGTCTCCGCGCTGGAGCGCATGGGGATCACCGTGCCGCAAACGGGATCGAACAGCGCGAGCAACATGCAGGTGAAGAACATGGCCGCCGTGTTTATCGTGGCCACTCTTCCTCCGTTCAGTCATCCTGGATTCCGCATCGATATTACGGTTTCGTCGGCTGGGGACGCGCGGTCCCTTGAGGGCGGCATCCTCTTGATGACACCGCTCTACGGACCCGATGGCCAAATCTACGCGCAGGCACAAGGTGCGTTGGTCTTGGGCGGGTATATGGCGGTGGCAGGAGGCAGTAGCCGGCAGCTCAATCACCCCACCACGGGCAGGATCCCGGGGGGCGCGTTAGTCGAACGTTCCGTGTCCTTTGACCTGCAGAGCCTGCACACCGTCAGCGTTGTTCTCAACGACGCGGACTTTCACAGCGCAGAGCACATGGCGATTGCGATGAACGCTGTCCTGGGAGAACCACGGGCTCATGCGATCGACAGCCGGCTGATCGAACTCAAGACAAAGCCTGATGAAGATATCGCAGCGCTCCTCGACAAGGTCGAAGAAACCGAAGTGGATGTCTTTCCGCGAGCGCGCGTGATCGTGAATGAGCGGACAGGGACCGTGGTGATCGGCGGGACGGTTCACCTGCAGCCGGTCTCGATCCTTCACGGAGGACTATCAATCAATATCGCGTCCGTCACCGAGGTTTCGCAACCTTCGGCTTTCTCCACGGGAAGCACGCAGGTGGTTCAGCAGACCACGGTGCAGGCACAGGATAAGCCCGTGAATCGCATCGATCTGAAAGAAGGGGCAACGGTTGAAGATCTCGTCCAGGAGCTGCAACGCATAGGCGCCGGAGCGCGCGACGTGATCTCCATTCTCCAGGCCATGCGCGAAGCCGGCTCGCTCGAAGCGGAAGTGGAGGTGCTTTGATGCAACCAGTCCCCGCAATGACGTCAGGATCAGATTCCAACTCTCACGTACCTCCTCCGCGGCTCGTGAGCGCGGCGCGCGAGTTCGAAGCGCAAATGATGAAAGAGCTCTTGAAGCCGCTGACCGAAGCCTCAGAGTTATCGCAGGATGAATCCACGGATTCGAGTAGTAGCGTTCTGCACGAGTTTGCAGCGGAGGCTCTGGGGCGTGCGCTCAGCGCGCGGGGTGGATTGGGAATCGCACGCGAGATCGTCCACACACTTTCCCAGCCGGGGAATGTTCCCGATCGGGAAGCGATGTCCAGAATGTCAAAGAAAAACACAGACTCAGAACGATTGAATGACTACAGTGTAGGCAAGAACGGTCGATAACGGAGATGTGGAGGAGAATGTATGGATATTCGCAATAACCTGGAAGGCCTCAAGACTCTCCTGGGCATCCCTGCGAACACAACCCAAACCCAGCGGGTGCGAAACCAGCCGACGTCCCAATCGAACCAGTCAACTGGCGATCACGCGACACTGAGTCGTGCCGGTGCCCAAGCGGCGCAGGTGGCATCACAATCTGATGTGCGTGCAGAGAAAGTCGCGTCCATTCACGCCGCGCTCGCCGCCGGAACCTATCAGATCCCTGCGTCAGCGGTCGCATCCAAGGTTGTCGATACCATGTTGACCGCCGAACAGTCGACCGAGGGCTGAGCAGCAGGGAGGAAGGGAATAAGCCTCCATGAACAAGATACAGAGGGAAGATTCCGCTTTACATCTTCTCGATACCTTGCACGAGGCATCGCGGGCGCTGGTCGCGTTGGAGGCGGACCATTTAGAAGGGTTGGCTTCGGATTGCCAGGCACGAAGCGGCCTACCCGTTGCGATTGACCTCCAGCCCGAATTTCTGCGTCGCGAAGTTCGTCTTGCACTTGTGCTCCTGGGGCGCATTCTCGGGAGGACAAAAGCCAATCTTCAGGTCTTGCGACGCCTTGAGCCATGCGAGGCAGACAGAATCGAATACAGCGTAACTTTGACGAGAGACTAAACGCGAGGCGGCAAACGGCGGCCATGGCAACAATTAACTCTGCATTCGATATCATTTCGTCGGCGTTGAACGCTGATCAGTCCGCGCTCAATATCGTCGCCAACAATGTCGCTAACGCGAATACCACCGGATACACGCGGGAGACCCCGACTTGGAACGAGAGCGCTCCTGCGCAAATCAACGGCGTATCGTATGGGACCGGCGTAACTCAGACCGGCCCTGGCTCGGTCCGAGATAACGTTCTCAATCAGCGTTTGGCGCAACAGCAACAGCTCGCATCAGGAACCGGCGCCCGGCTTTCAGCCTTGAATACCCTGCAAGCGCTCTTCACGCCAGACTCCGGATCAGCTGGGGCGACAGCCGGCGACATCGGGAGCGATCTAACAAGTTTCTTCAATTCGTTCTCCTCTCTTGAGGCGAATCCCACAGATGATCCCCTTCGCCAGCAGGTGCTCTCTGCGGCGACGACTCTTGCCGGTGACATGTCCAATACTGCTGCGAGCATTGTGTCTCAACAAGCATCTCTTGACCAGGAAGCGACGGGCGTCGTCACACAGGTCAACGCTCTCACCAGCGCCATCGCGCAGCTGAATCAGCAGATACAGGCAGGATCATCCAGTGGAGGTTCCGCGACGCTGGAAGATCAGCGCCAGCAAGACATTGCGCAGCTTTCGCAGCTGATCGGCGTGAACCAGGTCCGGACAGAGAACAATGGGCTCTCGCTGACCACAACGTCTGGAGCTTTGCTCGTTTCTTCGGGAACGAGTTTTGCGATCTCGAGTGGCACGTCCGGTGGGGTTACCCATCTCTTTCTCGGGGCAACGGACGAGACGGCGGCACTCACGCAGGGCGGCGGAGAGTTGGCTGGCCTCCTTACCGTGCGCGATCAGGATATCCCCAACGCGCTGATCGCACTTGATCAAGAGTCGTACAGCATTGCGACCGCGGTAAATGCGCAGAACAATGCGGGAACCAATCTGAATGGTGTGGAGGGAACCGGAACGAACGCTGCCGGTATCACGGGAACCGGCTTGTCTCCCCTCTACATCTTTGCCCAGCCTGCGCAGATCGCGGGCAGCGCGCTCGCCATGAACGTTGTGATGACGGATCCGAGCCAGATCGCCGCCGCGAGTTTCGGCAATGGGACCGGAGACAATTCGAACGTCGTAGCCATGGCAAGTTTGGCGACACAGGCAATTGTCAACGGACAGACGCCCTCCAATAGCTACTCCCAATTCATCAGCGATCTAGGTTCAGCCGTCTCTGAGGCGCAAATCGAAAGCACGGCGCAGAGTGCGTCGGTGACCCAGCTTCAGACCCAACAAAACGCGCTTTCAGGCGTCAGTCTGAACGACGAAGCGGTTGCAATGCAGCAGTTCGAGCGGAGCTATCAGGCTGCCTCGCAAGTGTTCTCGATGCTCAATACGATGATGGGATCGGCACTGAACCTTGGCGTGGAGACCGCAGTTTCATAGATTGCCAACCCAAGTAGAACGCTTAGAAGCCGGACAGGAGCAATATGCGTGTGGATCCGTTCTTCGTCACCAACCTCGCTGGGGCGCTCGATCAGACACAGTCACAGGAGCAACAACTTACCAGCGAGCTGTCGAGCGGCGTCCGCGTGACTTCCTTGAGCCAGGATCCAGTGGCATCCGGCGAAAACGTTGTTCTCCTCAATCAGATGGAGAGAGACGATTCATTCACCCAATCTTCCAGCATCGTGCAGGGCCAGCTTCAAGTTGCCGACTCGGCCCTTGGAAGCGTCGTCACGCAATTGACCCAGGCAATCTCGCTTGCCACCGGGGCCAACAATGGCACGATCAATGCAAGCCAGGAACAGTCCATTGCCAATCAATTGGCGGGAATCCGCGATGAAGTGACATCGCTCGCCAACACGAGCTACCAGGGCCAATACATCTTCGGCGGCGCGCAAACGTTGACACCGCCCTTCACCACCTCCACCGCTACGGTCCCCGCAACGACCACCTACAACGGCGACCAGGTCGTCAACAATCTTCAGACGCCGAATGGGCAACTGATCCAGCTCAACGTGCCCGGAAGCCAGGTATTTCCAACGACGGGCAGTAACAGCGCTTTGCAGGCCCTGAACAACCTCATTGCCGACTACACGACCGGCGCACCCATTGCCACTTCGGTGCAGGACGCCCAGACGTTGAATACTGCGCTCAACTATCTTTCCCAGCAGCGCGTCACGCTCGACAACTCACTTACCCGCCTGCAGGCCTCGACGGAAGCCGTCACCAACGAGAAGACCCAATTGACCGTAACCCAAACGAACCTGATGCAGGCCGATCTTCCCCAGATTTCCACCCAACTCTCTCTTACTGAGTCACAACAAACCGCGCTTGAAGACGTCATTGCCAAGATGGGCTCGGGCAGCCTGTTCAATCAGCTTTCCTAGCTGTTTTTGACACCTTAGTTGCACGACCTCGCGTTGCGTCGTTTCTCTCCACCCGCCGCCCCTCTATACTTGGACAAGAGGATCCGGTTTGTTCGCTTCCGTTCGATTTATCTGGAATGCAACGCGTGGCCATCGGCTCACTCCCTGGCGCAGTCCCTTTCTTCGCTGGCGCGTGGAAACGTATTCCGGAAAGCCCGCCTCCTCTCTGCAAGCGAAAGACTTCTTCGGCTTCTTCTGGAGTTCCCGGTGGGAGCTGTTGAGTTTTCTTGCATGGGCATCGCGTCTCGAGAAGGAGGCGCGCAAAAGCGGATGACCTCCGTCTTGCCCGATCCCCTATGCAAACCTGTTCCTGGTCAAGGACCGCGGTTCGCTCGTTTCGTCTCGGTCTCCTGATCGTCCTCGGTATCGCAGCGATCGGAACTCAACAAACCCTCGCGCAGCAGCTCCCGCCAGTCGAACCGCCAAGGCCCATGCCGGCTCCCGAATCGTCGGCGACGCTTCGCGTCACGACCAACGAGGTACTCGTCCCCACGCTGGTCGAAAAGAAGGGCGGCGGCATCCTCTATGGCCTCCAGCAATCAGACTTTGTGCTCGAAGATAACGGCGTTGCCCAAAAGATTCGCGTGCAGGAAGAAATGGATACGACACCCGTCGCGCTCGTCATCGCAGTCGAATCAGGCGGCGTGAGTGCTCTGGAGTTTGGCAAGGTAGCCAAGCTTGGCCCTCTGCTCGATCTTTTCCTCGCAGATCAGGCTAGCGAAGTCGCGCTCATGGCCTTCGACTCCAAGCCACACCTGATTCACGACTACACACACTCGAGCGACGACCTGAACGATGCTCTGCAGCACCTCCAGCCAGGCGACGGTGGTGCGGCGATTCTCGATACGGTGAATTCTGCGGTCGATCTCCTCGAGACCCAGGCCAAAGAATACCGGCGCGTTTTGCTCCTGATCAGCGAAGAGCGCGATCATGGAAGCAAACACACCAAGCCCGTGCAGCTGATTGAGAAGATTGGCCGGTCGAACGTCCTGGTCCTGAGCGTCTCGTTCTCCCCCTCGCGCGCAGAGTTTCTGCATGACGTGAAGGATTCCGGCGACGATCGCATGATGAATATGGTCTCGGCGCTGGTGATGGCAATCAAGGCATTCAAAAAGAATGTCGCCAAAGAAGTGGCGCAGGAAAGCGGCGGGGAATACACCACCTTCACCGGCGACAAGGGTTTTGAGCAGCGTGTCGTCGACGCCGCCCGGCATGTCCGCAATCGCTACCTGATTACGTTCAGCCCGTCCGACCCCAGTCCCGGGCTGCATACCGTCCACGTCCGCACCACGCAAGACTATGGTGCCCGCATTGTGGCCCGTGCCAATTATTGGCTCGAACCGCCACAATAGCGCAAAGTCTACGCGTTCATGCGTTTGAGCCCGATTCGGAACCGCGCGCCGAATGGCGCTGACGGGCTATTCATGTTAGTCTCACTTTAGACACTTGAGAGTGGACTGAGAACGCAGAGGAGTAGTACACGCCGTGCTGGCGACCGCAAAGAAAACAACCCTAATTGAACGCTTCCGCACCCATGAGACGGACACCGGTTCACCGGAGGTCCAGATCGCAATTCTGAGCGAGCGGATTGGCGAATTGACTGAACACTTCAAGACCCACAAAAAGGACCACGCTTCCCGTCGCGGCCTCCTGATGCTGGTCAGCAAGCGACGCCGTCTGCTCGACTACCTGAAGACGCACGACTCGGATCGCTATCGTGACGTCATCGGCAAGCTCGGACTTCGGAAGTAGCCAGAAAGCAACCTTGAACTGGAAGCGCCCAGACCGCAACATGGTCACGGCCTCCGATCCATCTAGGACGTGGGGCCCAAGTGCATTTGACGCCCCGTCGTCCCCCCAAGCGGGACGCGGCTCGCGCTACGCAGCCGCGCAAAAAAGAATCTCCGTCAGAAACGAAGCCCTGAGACCCATCGCGGGTCCAGGGTTTCTGCATTCTGCGCACGGGCCGGATTTCGTCTGGCCTGCTCTCCTGCTCACAAGTTTCCCAAGCGAACAAAACGAAACGAGGACTCTATGTCTACGAAGCATGAAGTAGCTGTCGAGCTTGCCGGCGGCAAACGGCTGGTGTTTGAAACTGGCCGCATGGCGAAGCAAGCCTCCGGAGCCGTATTGGCGACGACGGGCGAAACCGTTGTTTTGGCCACTGCCGTGGCCTCCCCTGATCCACGCGAAGGTATCGATTTCTTTCCCCTTACAGTGGACTACCGCGAGTACACCTACGCCGGTGGCCGCATTCCCGGTGGATTCATCAAGCGCGAAGGCCGTCCCAGCGAAAAGGAAATTCTCACTGCCCGCCAGATCGATCGCCCGATTCGCCCGCTCTTTCCTGATGGATTCCGCAATGAGACACAGGTCATCTCGCTTGTCTTCTCCGCCGACAAGGAAAATGATCCCGACGTTATCGCCATCAATGCGGCCGCGACCGCTCTAGCCCTTTCCGACATTCCCTTCAGCGCGACGGTTGCTGCGGTGCGCGTCGGCCGCGTCAACGGCGAGTTCGTCATCAATCCGACATACTCTGAGCGCGCTTCTACCACCGTCAACATCATGGTCGTTGGCCACAAAGACGGCATCGTGATGATCGAAGCCGGTGCGAAGCAAGAAACTGAAGAGGTAATTCTCTCCGCGATCGAATTCGCGCATGGCGAAATCAAGAAGATCGTTGCAGCCATCGACGAATTGGTGTCCAAGGCCGGCAAGCCAAAGCGCTCGTTCAAGGCTCCCGAGTTCGACGAATCCTATTTCGAAGGTCTGCAAGCAAAGATCGGCGAACGCCTCAAGGACGCACAAGACACCAAGAAGCACGCCAAGACCGAGAGCTACGCACTCATCAAGCAGATCAAGGACGAGTTGGTCGCTGAACTCCCCGCAGACCAGCCTGACGCAAAGAAGAAGCTCTCCCATTACTACGAGCTTTTGATCGAGCGCAGCTTCCGCAGCCAGGTTACCAAGGACCGCATCCGCCCAGATCGTCGCGCCTTCGATCAGATTCGTCCCATCAGTATCGAGACACGCGTGCTGCCTCGTACGCATGGTTCCGCGCTGTTCACGCGCGGTGAGACGCAGGCCCTCGTTACCGCCACGTTGGGAACCGCCGATGATGGCCAGCGCCTCGAGAGCTATGAGGGTGAGCAGAAGAAAAACTTCATGCTTCACTACAACTTCCCGCCGTTCAGCGTTGGCGAAACAGGTCGTATGACCGGCGTTGGTCGCCGAGAAGTGGGACACGGAGCCTTGGCCGAGCGCGCAATTTCAGCGGTGCTGCCCACCGCCGACGAGTCGCCGTACTCCATCCGTATCGTCTCCGACATTCTTGAGTCGAACGGTTCGTCGTCGATGGCTTCCGTCTGCGGCGCCAGCCTCGCGCTGTTCGACGCGGGCATCCCCCTCAAAGGGGCGGTCGCTGGAGTGGCGATGGGCCTGGTAAAGGAAGGCGACGACTACGCCATCCTCAGTGATATCGCCGGCGCAGAAGATCACTACGGCGACATGGACTTCAAGGTGGCCGGAACGCGCAAAGGCATTACGGCCCTCCAGATGGACATCAAGATCAGCGGCCTGACACGCGAAATTCTTCAGCAGGCGATGGAGCAGGCTCGCCAGGGCCGTCTCTTCCTCCTCGATCAGATGGACGCAGCGCTGTCCGGTCCCCACCAGGAGCGCTCGCAGTATGCTCCTCGGATCGAGACGGTCATGATTCCAACGGACAAGATCCGCGACCTCATCGGCAAAGGCGGCGCCACCATTCGCGGCATCATCGAGCAGACGGGTGCCAAGATCGACGTCGACGATACGGGGCGCGTCAATGTGGCCTCGAGCGATGCGGATGGACTCAAGAGGGCACTTGCCATGATCAACGACATCACGGCAGTCCCCGAAGTGGGCAAGACCTACCTCGGCAAGGTCGTTCGTCTCGCGGAGTTCGGAGCATTCGTCGAAATCTTCCCGGGCACCGACGGACTCCTTCACATCTCCGAAATCGCTGAGCACCGCGTCAAGGACGTCAAAGACGAACTGCGCGAAGGCGATCAGGTGATGGTGAAAGTCCTCGCCCTCGAAGGCAATCGCATCAAGCTCAGCCGCAAGGCGCTCATCAAGGAGCAGCGTGCAAAGATTGCGCAATCGTCCCCGACGCCGGAAGGCAGCGAGCCCGAAGGCGAACCGGCGGCTGCACCACCGGCACGCCCTCGCCACGAGTTCGATGACAAGCAACCCCCTTCGAACCAGAGCACGATTCTGATTGAAGGCGGAGACGACTTCGACGAAGAAGATGGCGAGGAGTTCGACGAAGAGAACGAGCCGAACTTCAACCGCGCCGAAGGCGCTCCAGTTGTCGTCGGAGCACCCCAGGCCGGAACCACGGCTGGCCGTCCACCGGCAGCAGGCGCAAACAATCGTCGTCGCCGGCGTAGACGCGGCGGCCGCGGTCCCGGAAGCGGTGGTCAGAGCTAACGGATCGTGAAGTAATCGCAAAAGGCCCAGGCAACATGCCTGGGCCTTTTGCTTTGGGGACTCCAACTGAAAGAGAGATGAATCTGCGCGACTAAGCGCCGTAGCTCTCGGGAGCGACCCGCAACTCGGGCTGCACATCTTCCACAAGCACCGACTGCGGCTGAACCTTTCCAAGAGGATGGCTCTTCAAGCTGCGCACGACATTCTTCTCGTCATACATCCGCATGTCAGCGGCGATGCAAAGCGGTTCGAGTTCCACGGCGTCATCGGGATACACCGCAACACCGATGCTGGCCCCGATGCTGATGCTCTTTCCAGCGATTTCAACGGGTTCGTCCAAATTGTGCACTAGGGCTTCCGCTACTTGATACGCGCTCTCGACCGACGACAGGTCTTCCAGAATGACAGAGAATTCGTCTCCGCCTGTGCGGGCCACGGTGTCGCAAGTCCGAACGCGCCCTACAAAAAGCATGCTCACGTGCTGCAGCAGCAAGTCTCCAGCGTGATGGCCCCAAGTGTCGTTCACTTGTTTGAAGTGATCCAGGTCGATCACCAGCAGGGCAGCCTTCGCGCTCCCGCGGCGAGCACGCTCCAGCGCAATGCTCAACCGGTCTTGAAAGAGGCGGCGATTCGGCAGTCCCGTCAACTCGTCGTGGAAGGCGAGGTATTTGTTGTGCGCGATCTGATCTTCAAGCAGCAGCAGAATCATGCCAACCGCAACGACATATTTGGGCAGATTCCACACTTCGCTCTCAATGTGTACGCCGGGATAGAAACTCTCCATGCATGGCGCCACGACAAACACCGATGCCCAAGTCAGAAAGCCAGCGATGGTGATGAAAGCTCCGGTGCTCGCGCGACGATAGGCGGCCCAGAAGTGCAGCGTGCAACTCAGGTAGACCGCGAAGAGCACCGCATCCAGCGCGACATCGCCGCCATTGCCGGGTCTATGTTGAACCGCCAGCAGAAAAGCCGAAAGGCCGCAGTTGAGAGCGACCAGCATCCAACGCAGGATGTGGCGAAACTTCGGCATCGCCACGACGGTGATTAGCAATGGACCCACGCCGAATAGAAAAGCGAGCGGAGTCAAAGCCCAGTCCAGCGCCGGACTCGCAACGAGCGCACAGATATAAAGACTATTGGTCAGAAGCAGACACGACAGCATCCACCGGCTTGAACGTTCATGGCGATAGGGAATCGAAGCGTAGGCGAAAAGAACACCCGCAGCCGCAAGAGAAGCCAGTCCGAGGTCAGCTGCCACGATGCCGCCGGCGCCGGGAGCAGCAAGAAACATGAAAGCTGCAAAGTGAACTGCGATCAGCACCCATCCGGTGAGCCACAGTCTTGAAACAGGCTTTTGGCCGCGCCGCGCCACAGAGGCGAAGGCGCAGGTCAGAAGTGCGACTGCCACCAGATCAGGTAGTTTGGTCCAATCCAGCACGATTGCTCCACGGTGTCCGGCCGCCACGTTCAGTTTAAGGTTGGAACGGGGGTGAATCGATATAGCCCTTTTGTGCCAACTTGGGGTTTCGACAAACTTCGGGCATGTGGAAATCACCCCAATCTATATCGGCATAAAGTGCTTTGAATTTAAGGGTTTTCTGCAGGTTTGCGCATGCGCCGCAAGCTCCTGTTTCTGATACACTAATCCTCGAAGTCGGTCCTGTTCCCATCGCAGAAATGTGGAGGGTCGGGCAGGGAAGCCAGCCAGCTTGCACAATCCGCAAACGCGCTGAATTCTGTGAAATTGCTGATTTCTGTGACATTAAGATCCAAATTGCCGCCTCCCGGCAATCTGGGGACGTAGCTCAGTTGGTTAGAGCGCTGCCCTGTCACGGCAGAGGTCGCGGGTTCGAGCCCCGTCGTCCCCGCCATACATTCCAATTATTTGGAATTGGCTGCACCAAAGAACACTCCGATCCGAACGTAGATTCCCTGAGGTCCGGTGAGTATTCTTCCTTGCTCCGGCCCGACAAGCGACGGCCAGTTCATGTTCCATCTAGGTCGATTAGATCTTGGCAGCCTCTGCTCATTTCCCCCGTCCCACGCGTCCCTGAATTGTCAGCGAGATAGCAATTCGTGTGTTCATCTCCCGTCACAATTAACCTCGTGCAGATTGACACCTCTTCGATCAAGTTGATATCAACGTGATGAGTCGCGCGACCGCCGACGGGTCCGCCCACAAGGAGAGCTCCCGCAATGTTTACCCCAAAAGGAAAATTCGGCTGGTACGAACTCATGACCAGCGATACAAAAAGCGCTGGCAAGTTTTACTCCGACGTCGTCGGCTGGACCACCCAGGAGATGCCGGGTGCCGACGGGCCCTCGTACACGACCTTTAACATCGGCAACGTCGGAATCGCAGGCATGCTGAATATCCCCGGACACACCGCCTGGGTGGGCTATATCTCCGTCGATGATGTCGATGCGCACATCGAAAAAATTGTCGAGGCCGGCGGCAAACTGTGGAAACCCGCCACCGACGTCCCCGGAATGCTTCGCTTCGCTGTCATGTCCGACCCGCAGGGCGCCGCGATCGTCATCTTCACACCTAACCCGAGCATGCCCTCGCCGCAACGCCCGGCACCTCCGGCCCCCGGCACCATCGGATGGCACGAACTCTACACGACCGACCTCGAAGCCGGATTCGACTTCTACAGCAAGCTCTTCGGTTGGACCAAGATCAGCGACATGGATATGGGTGCGATGGGCCTCTATCGTCTCTTCGATCAAGGCGACCATAAGCAGATGGGAGATGGAGGAATGATGACCAAAGCTCCCCACATACCCGTCTCATGCTGGAATTTCTATTTCCACGTCGATTCAATCCGCGCAGCTGCTCAACGCGTTGAATCAGGCGGCGGAAAGGTCCTGAACGGTCCGATGCAGGTCCCGGGAGGCGGCTGGATCATCAATGGCCAGGATCCCCAGGGCGCGATGTTCTCTCTCGTCAGCGACAAGGAATAGTCAGAAGCGAAAAGGTGCGCAGAATATTGCCTCGTATCCTTTCGCTCTCGCGTCGGCCCATTTTGCAGCGCGGCTTCGCAGCACTTCTACGTCACGTTCGTCCACCACTCGGATGAATCGGCGGATGGGTTGCGAATCTGCACCACGTCGCCAAGGACAGGCGTGATCAGTTCTGGACGCATCTGTCCCGCGATCGAGGTGATCGTGCGCAGCGGTGCATCCCAGTCATGATTTGAAATGCAGAACTTGGAATTATGCACGGGGAAGACCAGTGTTGCTTCAAGATCCTGAGCTGCTTGGAGCGTCTCATCAGGCATCATGTGGATGTACTTCCATGCCTGGTCGTATTGGCCATTTTCGAGAATCGCCAGATCGAATCCGCCGAACTGCTTTCCAATCTCCTTGAAGTGCGGCCCATACCCGCTATCTCCGCCCAGGTAGATCTTCGAACCGCTCGCTGTCTGCAGAGCATACGAGACCCACAACGTCGCGTTGCGACGAATTCCTCTTCCTGAGAAGTGTCGCGCCGGTAAAATGTGCACCAGAAGCCATCGCCGAGATCGAACTTATCACCCCAGTCACCCTCGTCAATGAGCTTGCTCGCATATCCCCACCGTTCCAGATGCGCGCCAACGCCCAGTCCGCAGATCACCCTCTTCACTCTTGGGCGCAACTGCGTCACCGTTTCGTAGTCCAGATGGTCCCAGTGATCATGCGTGAGGAAGAGAATATCGATGTCGGGTAGATCCGCGACTGTGTAGGGATCGGTGCCGTCAAACGCCTTCGTCGTGAACGACACCGGCGAAGCTCTGCCGCTCAGAACCGGATCCACCAGAATTCGCTTGCCATCCAATTGCAGGAAATATGAGGAGTGACCAAACCAAACCAGAACGTTCTCCGTCGGAGCCAGATCCCGCAGGTCGCGCCGCAGAGAGGGAATGGGTCCCTTGGGCCTGAGCCTCTTATTACGGTTGAACACGAATTTCACCATCGTATTCAGGCTCCCCGATTCTCCCGTCATCATCGGCGTCACAAGTTGATTTTGAAATTTCCCATCGCGAAAATTTGGCGATCTTACGATGCGATCGAGGCGCGCGTCCGCCGGAGTGCCGCCGAACTTCGCTTGCTTCAAGAACGCCCAGATGCCACCGGCAGACAAACCAAGAAAAGAAATTAAGAAACCAATCCCTGACAGGATGAACGAACGTCGATTCAAGAACACCCCTCGATGCGGAGAATGTACGAGCAGAATGGCGCGGCATTCGTCCTGCGATGGAACTCCGGCCCAGCTGACGCACTCATACGCCACTTCACTATCCATCTCCAGCCTATTCCTCAGCCACGTCGGACGTACCAAAAAGAGCGCCCTGCAACAAGATTAGGCAATAAGTTCGCAGGATCGTGTTAGCCCCCTGAACCCCTCTCTCGTGCGCATCAGGATATTAGCCGACTGGGAGAGGAAATATTGATAGTGGTCAGCGACGGCGCAGCAAAAAGAACACGACAAGCTTTTCTGTCCGTGTCTCGAAGGCATTCATCGTCAATTCTGGGCCCATCGAGTTCTTCAGATGAGGTTGGGCAGGGAAGTGTGAACCACGGCTTCGCCGCGCGGGGGCGCGCGCGAAATTGCTTCATCTACAACCGAGGCTAAATATAAAAAAGGCTCGACCGCCGGATTCGTCCGATCGATCGAGCCTGAATTCTGCGCAACGTGCGATTGCCTAGCGAGAGGCCGCCTGTGCATTTCCGAAGTAGCGCGTCACTGCTTGCAAGAAAGGCTCCGCCACGGCGGGAGGCGCAACGGATCCGTGAAGAATCTGGGTGAAGGTGTGTGCGCCTCCATAAATCTCGTCGGTATCGTCGCGATTCTGGCTCACCGACACGCCGTTCAGGTCGATTCCGGCGAATACACCGCGGCTCCGCGACCAAGTCAGCAACTCGGCGTGCATGCTCAAATCAGTCGAAGCCTGGGCGTCGCGTCCCACCGGGCCTGCCGCTGCGGCTGCATCGCCCCCAATCTTGAACTTATCGTGCAACAGATCTTGGAATCCCTTGTCGTTGACCGCGACCAGCACGAGATCCGTGCCCTGTCCGCCCGCCTGGAATCCAAAGGAACCGCCAGCCATCCGAATGAAGACCGGTGCGCTCCAGCCTGAGCTGGTCCGGCAAGTTACCACGCCCTGGCCGTATTCGGCTCCAAGAATAAATGCCCCCTTCACCAGGCCTGGAACCACGCCCACACAAACAGCCTTCCGCGCAATCCCATCCGGAACTGCCTTATCGGGAACCGACATCACTTCGTTGATGGTGTTCTTGGCTGCGTTCAACCTTGAATCGATCTTGCTCGAATCATCGGCTGCACGCGCTGAAATCGAGGCGCATGCCGTTAGCGCCAAAATGCAAAGCAGCTTTTTCATTGCAATCCTCCCGCTCATCTTCTGAAGGCAGCTTGCCGACACTCCCCGACCGCGCTGCTTACAATGTCTTCGGATGCAGGGCGCGGCGCCAAAGTTGACTTTGGGTCGTCAAAAGGACTGCTCATGGGAGGATCCGCCAGAAAAACAGCGGGAGGGGCCACTCGGGAGACAATATATAGATATGGCGGAGAGGGGGAGATTCGAACTCCCGATAGCCTTTCGACTATGCCTGATTTCGAGTCAGGTGCATTCAACCGGGCTCTGCCACCTCTCCGTACCAGCAGCCATCATCCAATAAAGCAGGAGTCATGGCCCTAAGCGTGGGTAAAACGGTTGCGCAGTCCCTAGTTTAACGACACACGCGCGGGGTGGCAAATAGCGCAATAGTGTAAGTTCTCCCGCTGCTGGCACTTGACGAAGGGGGCCTGGCTGTCCGCTTATTAAGGATGCGGCACAGTCCCTGGATGTATCATCCGATTTCCGACCGTTGACGGATCACAGACTCGTCAAACGGCTTCTCGTCCATCGCTGGCATCGAAAGTCTGGAGTGCACGGTTTCATGATGGAATTTCATATTTCCCGGGCCGCACGGCAACGGTACCAATTCGAAGACACCCTTTTCTCGTTCAACGGGAACGTCGTTTTCGCCGACCTGGGCGCTTGCCGGGCCTTCGCCCTGCGAATGAACCAGGTGCGCGAAGCGCAGAAGTATCCCGATCGTGCCGTACATTCCGGCCAGCTTTTTGCCATGGGCCTCATCGACGAGGCAAGCCACCTCGTCATGGCTCAGTACCGCAAACAATTCGACCCCGACGTGATGAACGCTGCCCTCGACTGGTTCGGGGCTCAGGTCGGCCTACAGGAATTCGACAAGCTACTCCTCGTCTTCGTCGAGCATTTTCCAGGACGTAGCGTCATGCGCGGCCTCGAAACGCCTCAAGAATGGCTCGCCGGATCAACCGAGGGCACGTCGCACCGCGCCGTCGCGTTAGAAGAACTGCTGCTTCTCTGGACGGCGAATCGAAACGAAGCCTTCAAACCCTTCGATGAGCTGTTTGAAGAGAAGCCCCTTGCCGAACAGACCGTCTACCGGCAACTCACGCAGGAACTTCCCAAGTATTTCGCCACGCGGCCTCTGATCCCGCTCGAAGGCGCGGGCCAGGTCAACCTCATCGATCTGCTGCGCGCTCCTGCCAACGGCGCGCCACGCTCGCTCAGCGAACAACTTTCCCTCATCCGCCGCTTGTGGAAACCGCTTCTCGGCGACAGCCTTGGCCGGTTCCTCATGATCGCCGGCGAGGTCCTGCGCGAAGAAGAGCTCGCCATCTGGATGCAGTTCAATCCCGATGCCGGCCGTGCGCGCGCGGCTGCCGAAGAGGCGGCCCGCCAGCGCCGCGAACGCGGCGAGCAACAATGGCCCAAGATCGTCAGCAAATCCGACGTTCCAGTCTTCGGCGATCCGCAATACGAATACGAAAAATTCAGCGCCGACACCGCCTGGATGCCAAGCACCGTGCTGATCGCCAAGAGCACATATGTCTGGCTCGCACAGCTCAGCAAACAGTACGGCCGCAGCATCCGCCGTCTCGACGAGATTCCAGACGAGGAACTGGAAACCCTCGCGCATCGTGGCCTCAACTCGCTCTGGCTCATCGGCGTGTGGGAGCGCAGCCGCGCTTCAAAAACCATCAAGCTGCTCTGCGGAAACTCCGACGCAGTCGCCTCCGCTTACTCCCTCTACGACTACCGCATCGCCGATGACATCGGTGGCGAAGCGGCGTACATCAACCTCCGCGATCGCGCCTATCGCAAGGGAATTCGCCTCGCCAGCGACATGGTTCCCAATCACATGGGCATCGACTCGCCCTGGGTCGTCGAGCATCCTGAATGGTTCATCGCCCGTCCCCAACCGCCGTATCCGGCCTACACCTTCGAAGGTCCAGACCTCTCCAATGATGGCCGCGTCGAAATCAAGCTTGAAGACCACTACTTCACGCAGACCGATGCTGCGGTGGTCTTCCGGCGTCGTGACAAATCTTCCGGAGAAACCCGCTACATCTATCACGGGAACGACGGCACCAGCTTTCCTTGGAACGACACCGCACAGCTCGATTATCTGAATGCCGCTGTACGCGAGCAGGTCATCCAAACCATCCTTCACGTCGCGCGGCTGTTTCCCGTCATCCGCTTCGACGCCGCGATGACGCTGGCCAAACGCCACTTCCACCGGCTCTGGTTTCCTGGTCCCGGCTCCAGCGGCGCCATTCCTTCACGCGCCGAATACGCCATGGACGATGCCCAATTCAACCAGATCATGCCCCAGGAGTTCTGGCGCGAAGTCGTCGACAGAGTTGCCGCTGAAGTTCCCGGCACCTTGCTCCTCGCCGAAGCCTTCTGGCTCATGGAAGGCTACTTTGTGCGTACCCTCGGCATGCACCGCGTCTACAACAGCGCGTTCATGAACATGATGCGCGACGAAGAGAACGCCAAGTATCGATCCGTCATCAAGAACACCCTCGAGTTCGACCCCGACATCATGAAGCGTTACGTCAACTTCATGAGCAATCCCGATGAAAGAACGGCAATTGACCAGTTCGGCACGGGGGATAAGTGCTTCGGCGTCGCCGTTGTTATGTCAACCCTCCCCGGCCTGCCGATGTTCGGCCATGGCCAGGTCGAGGGATTTACCGAGAAGTACGGCATGGAGTATCAGCGCCCGCGCTACGACGAAACACCGAACCACTGGCTCGTCGAGCGCCACGATCGCGAAATCGCGCCATTGCTCAAGAAGCGGTGGCTCTTCGCTGAAAGCAGCAATTTTCTGCTCTACGACTTCTTCGAGGGTTCGGGAGCAGTCAACGAGAACGTCTTCGCTTACTCCAACCGCAGCGGCGACGAGCGCGCCCTCGTGGTCTATAACAATCGCTACCGCACGACCCAGGGAACAATCGACTACTCTGCAGCTTACGCGGACAAGGGGGCCGGCCAACTGCGGCAGCAGCGTCTGCGCGAAGGCCTGGGAGTTACCGGAGACCACGGCGCAATCCTTGCCTGGCGGGACTCGCTGACCGGTCTTGAATATCTGCGGCGCGCGAATGTTCTTGCCGAGCGCGGTCTTACCCTCGAACTGCACGCCTATCAATGCCACGTATTTCTTGCTTGGCGCGACCTCCGTCCGAGCGCGGAGCAGCCGTGGGACCGCCTCTGCGATCATCTCAACGGGCGCGGTGTACCCAATCTCGAGGATGCGCTCGTACTCCTCGAACTGGAACCGGTGCATGCAGCATTGCGTTCTCTGCTCGATCCCGACCTCGTGCACCAGCTCGCGGATTTTGCGGAACAGCCCCCGGTCACAGTCCCAGCCGATCGCAAGAGTAATCGTGAACTCAAAGAATTTACAGAGATGGCGTGGACGCGTTTCGAGGCGTTCTTCCGCGCTGCCGAAAGCGCGCCGCGAAGGTTGACAGGCATCGAACAGCGAACCGCCGACACCGCTGCGATGAGCGAAAACTTCCGCGATTGTCTCCAGTCCGCCATGCGCATACCCAATCATGAGTCCGCATTCGCCAAGCCCTGGCCCGCAGTTGCACGCCGCGTGCTGCCCAACCAGAGCCCTCGCGAAACCGCATCGGCACTCTGGGGACCCGTCTTCGCATGGTGCGTGATTGATTGCCTAGCCGCTGCCATCAACCCCAAAGATCCGGCACGCACGGCTCTGGACTTGTTCGATCATCTGCGCCTCCGTGAAACATGCGCGCGCGCTTTCCTGGCATTGGGTGTCAATGCGGAAGAGTCCTGGCGAGCGGCAGCCAGGGTCAAAGCATTGCTCCTTACCCGCGCCATCAAGGAGCCGTTGCCTTCAGCCCCCGCAACTCCGAAGGCCGACGCTGCGCCGGTCGTAAATAAGCCAGCTCTTGCTGATCAGGTTCCGCATACCAAGCAGCCTCAAGCCGGCGCGATCACCCCGCGCGCTCCATTCGCTTCTTCGCTCTGGCACGATCCTGATTTCCGCTGGCTCACCGGCGTACACGAAGCAGAAGGTCGCAACTACCTCGTCAAAGAGCCGTTCGAAGAACTGCTGTGGTGGCTGCAGATGCCTGCGCTTCTCAAGCTTCCTGCCAAGCCCGATCGCCAGGCCGCCAAGTTGATCGCCGAATCCATCGACAGCGCCGTCGCATTCGTCGAAGCTTCTGGCTACGAGCCCGACAAGATGATCGCCTTCGACCGCCGCAGTCGCAAGACCGCGGGCAGGGAAGCGAGCTCTGCGAAGAATGGCGCTGAAAAGCTTCGCGATCGCCAGCCTGAGCCTCCGCTGGAGCCGGCAAGCTCGAAACGCGACTAAAGAGGGATCAACTGCAGCGCTGACCGCCTTCGAGCTCGCGCGCGCACTGAGGTGCGGGGATCAGAATGGGCGCAACTCTGATCACACTTTCCAAAGGGCGAGTGGGCGCACATATGCGCCCGTAGGGCGGGTGTAACATGCAGCAACCCGATTCCACACGCAGGCTTGCGAGAGCAAGCAAGAGAATGGGCAACGAGACAACGATCCAAGCAACATCAAGTTTGCAACGCCCCGAGGGTTCCACGGGCGCATGCCTCATTCATTCAGCTTAAAGAATCCGAAAGCGAACAGACCTCTGTCTTCGTGGCGTTTGTTGAATTCGACCGCTTTCAAAAATCGCTCCGGCTTGTCACCCAACATTGCGTCACGAGCAGCTTTTCGGTAACCACCGATGTAGATTGTATGCAAGACGGCAAAAGCGCAGCCGACGCCGAACATGCAGCCGATAAAATATCCAATCAAGATACTCAATAACGTGCATTGCATAGATGTTCCATTATCTTCCAATAGGTGGGCCTCTGAAAGGCAGACGATGTCGCGTTCTCCAGTCGGCTCCGTCGATTTACTTTTTAGCCGGCTCTCCGTGCTTGCGATTCTGTTCGGCCGCACAAGATTGGCTGGCGCTGCAATGACCCACGCCTGAACCGTTGCTGTCGATGATGAGTCCCTCGCCCGGCGCTCGCTTTTTATGTGTCCAACCTGAAAGGCCGGATGCCTTGGGCCCGCCTTCGACAGTCGGCGGCCCCTCCACCACGATCTCCCGGTTGACAAACTGAACTGAACCGTTCAGTATTGGATATCGGAGGTCCCTGTGATTCAGGTCCGCAACCTCGTCAAAACCTTTGGCACGTTCACCGCCGTCAATGACGTCTCATTCGACGTCGCAGAAGGGGAAATCTTCGCCTTCCTCGGCCCCAATGGAGCAGGCAAAACAACCACCATCAAGATGCTGACCACGCTGCTCAAGCCCACCAGTGGCGAAATCGAACTCAACGGTCTTAACCCGCAGACCCATCAGAATCAGACACGCCAAAACTTCGGCATCGTCTTTCAGGATCCCAGCCTCGACGGCGACCTGTCGGCATGGGAGAACATGGAAATTCACGGCGTGCTCTACCACGTTCCTCACAAGGTACGCCGTCAGCGTTCAGAAGAATTGCTCAAGCTCTTCGAACTCTGGGAACGCCGCAATGAGCAGGTCAAGAAGTTCTCCGGGGGCATGAAGCGCCGCCTCGAGATCGCCCGTGGATTTCTGCACACACCCAAGATCCTTTTCCTCGATGAGCCCACCCTCGGCCTCGATCCGCAGAGCCGCAACCAACTCTGGACACACGTGAAACACGTGAATGAATCCGAGCGCGTAACCGTCTTTCTCACCACGCACTACATGGACGAGGCCGATCGCGTCGCTCATCGCATTGGCGTCATCGATCACGGCAAACTCGTGGCCCAGGGCACGCCCAAAGAGATTAAAGAACAAACCGGAAGCGAAACCTTGGAAGACGCTTTCCTCAAGCTCACCGGTTCCAGCATTCGCGACGAAAGCGCGAACTCCACCGACCAGATGCGGCAGTTCGCCAAGATGTGGAGTGGAGGGAAACGATGAGTGCGATCTACATTCTCTGGCTACGCGAGTTGAAGCGCTATACGCGTTCGCGCGCCCAAATCATTGCGTCTCTCGGTCAACCCATGCTCTATCTGCTCGTGCTCGGCTTTGGACTTAACCCGGTCTTCAAACGAGCGGGATACGGCAGCTATTTCCAGTTCATCGCACCGGGCGTCATCGGCATGTCGGTGCTCTTCTCGTCCATCTTCTCCGGTCTCGGCCTCTTGTGGGATCGCCAGTTCGGCTTCCTCAAAGAGACGCTTGTAGCTCCCGTCCCACGCATTCAAATCATGATCGGACGCACGCTGGGTGGATGCACCGTCGCCCTCATTCAGGGACTGCTCGTCCTGACCATCTGCCTCGTCTCGGGCTTTCGTCCAACCGGTTTTTTCGCCATTCCAGTGGCGATCGGATTCATGGTGCTCATCGCCCTGCTCTTCGCTGCGGTTGGCGTCATCTTTGGCTCGAGCCTCCAGGACATGCAGGGCTTCCAACTCATCATGAACTTCCTTGTTCTGCCCATCTACTTTCTGTCAGGCGCAATGTTCCCCCTTACCAACCAGGGCAAAGTTCTCACCTTCATTACTGCGCTTGATCCTTTGTCCTACGGAATCGATGGCATGCGATCGGTTTTACTCAGCTCAACATCCTTCAAGCCGGCCTTCGGTCCGACGCTCGACCTTGCAGTCCTCGTGATCGTTGGGGTCATCCTGTTGATCATCGGGGCCTATCGCTTCTCAAAAATCGAGATATGAAAGACGGTTCTGATCCTGGGAGGTGTTCTATGCATACTGATCGGAGTGAAATTTTGACGTTGGTCGCTACCGGGCGAATGTCACCGCGCGAAGCCGAGCGCCTTCTCGCGGTGGGACGCGACGAAGAGGAAACCGTGATGCGGATGGCGCTCGGTCTGGCATTTGTGGGCCTCGTCCTGCCGTATGTTCAAAATGCGATCAGCGGAATCGGCCACGCCCTGATCCCGCTCTTGCCGGCGATCGAACGAGTCTTGCTTGCGATTGGAAGAATGGCCTGAATGAACGTCGCTTCCCATTGCGCGCAGGCCAGCGCAAGGGCGGTAATCGCAAGGGCGGTAATCTAAGATAGGTTGCAAACCGTGATTCTTAACAATGACTCTATGAATGACAATCCGGCATCAATGCAAAATGCCAAAACTCGGCGACATGCGCGAGGCGGCGTCAATTCATGGCCGCCTCTCCATCGTAAGGATGGAGCCTAAGCGTGGCCCGGCCGCGCAGTCCTGAAGCGCATGACAAGGTCATCCGTGCTGCGCTCGATCTCTTCGCCGAGCGCGGCATCGATGCCACCAGCATGGATGCCATCGCCCAGGCCTCCGGCGTCAGTAAAGCCACCATCTACAATCACTGGTCCGACAAAGAAGCTCTCCTGATGGAGGTGATGGAACTCATCCACGGCCTCAATCGAGAACTCGAAGACATCGATACGGGCGACATCCGACGCGACCTGACCATTGTTCTTACCCGCCGTCCTCCCGACGAATTCGATGAGGTCCGCACCCGCCTGATGCCTGCCATGATTGCTTACTCGGCGGTCCACACCGCATTCGGCGCGGCGTGGCGTCATCGCGTCATGGAACCGCCCCGCACTTCCATCTTGAAGATCCTCGAACGCGGCAAAAAGCGCGGCCAGTTGCGCGGCGATCTCGATCTCGAAGTTGCCGTCTCTCTGCTCCTCGGTCCCATCCTCTACACCCACATCTTTCAGAAGGAGCGCTTGCCCAAGGCACCCGACATCGGACCCAAGGCGGCCGAGGCCTTCTGGCGCGCACACTCTCAAAATCGCAGGCAGCTCATGGAGAAAGCCGGCATACAAAAGACGAGAACGAAGAAGCGCGCATCCTCGCACAAACAGCCCTAATTCTCCGCAAATCCGCGCCAACAGGTGTGCCAAATGCCACAATTGTTCCACGTGGAACAATTTGCGCGGGAACGATGACGCGGTCCAGAACAATCCTGCCGCAACTTCCCGCCGACGAACTGCTTCATCGTGTAAAAATCTCTGGGTGAGATCCACGAACAAAATCAAACATGCGTGATCGCAGATTGCTTCCCACCCTGCCTAGCGCGATTGCACTCGGCCTCCTTTCCCTGGCGCTGCTGCCTGCCAGCGGTCAGAAGGACCGAGACTGGCCTGCCTACAACGGTGGCCTCGACGGGGATCACTACTCCCCGCTGAAGCAAATCAATCGCGCCAATGTCCATCACTTGCGGGTGGCATGGAGCTTCGACACCGGTGAGAAGGGGCAGATCCAGACCAACCCCCTCATCATTGGCCGCACGCTCTTTGGCTTCACGCCATCGCAGAAAATCATCGCCCTCGACGCAGCCACCGGCCAACTGCAGTGGAAGTTCGACTCAGGCATCAACGGAACGCAGCCCTCACGCGGCTTCTCCTACTGGACCGACGGCAAAGAAAGACTGCTCTTCGCAGGCATCATGAACTTCCTGTACTGTCTCGATCCCGCAACGGGCAAGCCAATCGCTTCCTTCGGTGAACAAGGCCGCATCGATCTGCGCAAAGGTTTGGGACGCAACTTCGAGACCCAGTCCATCGTTCTCACCTCACCGGGAGTGATCTACAACGACGTGATCATTGTCGGGGGCCGCAATCCCGAAACGCATCCTGCGCCTCCGGGATACATTCGAGCTTTCGATATTCACACCGGTCAGCAACGCTGGATCTTCCATACCATTCCACTGCCCGGAGAACCGGGCTACGAGACATGGCCGAAGGACGCATGGAAAACCGCAGGCGCAGCTAACAATTGGGCCGGGATGACACTCGATGCCAAGCACGGGATCGTCTACGTTCCCACAGGCTCCGCGGTGATGGACTTCTACGGGGGCGATCGCGTCGGCAACGATCTCTACGCGAATTGTCTTCTCGCGCTCGACGCGGCAACCGGAAAACTACTGTGGCACTTTCAAGGCGTGCATCACGATATCTGGGATCGCGATTTTCCTTCGCCGCCCGCGTTGTTCACCATCAAGAAAGAGGGCAAGTCCATCGACGCCCTCGCGCAAACATCGAAACAGGGTTACCTCTACCTGTTTAATCGCATCACCGGCGAGCCGCTCTTCCCGATGCATGAGCATCCGTATCCGGCCAGCAATGTGCCCGGAGAAGTCTCCGCCCCGACGCAGCCCCTGCCTGACTGGCCGGAGCCCTTTGCTCAGCGTCAAAAACTGACCGAAGACATGCTGACCACACGAACGCCCGACGCTCATGCCTGGGCCGTGCAGACATTTCGCAATCTGCGCAGCAACGGGCAGTTCTATCCCATGACCGTGGGGCAGCAGACCGTTGTCTTTCCCGGCTTCGACGGCGGAGCTGAATGGGGCGGCCCGGCGATCGATCCAGTGTCGAACATTCTCTTCGTCAACGAGAACGAGATGGCCTGGCTCGGAAGTTTGATCCCGCGCCAGAAGACCGGCAGCTTCGGCGAGCAGGTCTACAAAGATCAATGCGCGATGTGCCACGGTGTGGACCGCGCCGGTGATCCTCCCACGTTTCCGAGCCTCGTAGGCATTGAGAAGCGGATGACAACGCAGAAGCTCACCGATGCGATTCGACAGGGCAGTGGGCGCATGCCGTCGTTCCCAGACATGGTGGGCGATCATCTGCAGGCGCTGCTCGACTATCTCCGGACTGCCCCCGAAACATCCGCGAGCAAGGAGTTGACTTCGTCGCCCGCCGCGAAGCCGAACCAAGATCCCGCTGGTGCGGCAGCCTATCAGGAACATTGCGCGATCTGTCACGGCGACCACCAGGAAGGTATCCCGCCCTCGTTCCCGATGCTGAAAGGCGTGGGCAGTCGCCTCTCAGAAACGCAGGTCGTCGATCTCATTCACAAGGGAAAGGGTCGTATGCCTCCCATGCCGAGCATGATGGGCGACGAACTTAAAGCGCTGCTTGACTATTTGAGCGTTCGCCCCACAGGCGCAGCGCAGGAGCAGGATGCCGAGGATGCATACACCTTTACTGGCTACAAAAAGTTCCTCGATCCCGACGGCTACCCGGCGATCGCGACTCCCTGGGGAACTCTCAACGCAATCGACCTCAAAACCGGGCGCGCCCTGTGGAAAACTCCCCTGGGTGAGTATCCCGATCTCGTCAGCAAAGGCCTGAAAGCAACAGGCTCAGAAAACTACGGGGGGCCCATCGTGACTGCTGGCGGAGTGCTCTTCATCGGCGCGACCGTCTACGACCGAAAATTTCATGCTTTCGACACAAGGACAGGCAAGCTCTTGTGGGAGTTTGAGTTGCCTTTCGCTGGCATGGCCACTCCATCGACGTACATGATCGAAGGCAAACAATATGTAGTGACGGTCTCCAGCGGAGGTCGCGACCCTAAATCTCCTACCGGTGGCGCCTACATCGGCTTCGCGTTGCCCAAGTAAGGCCTGTGGAAAAATCGGCCATAAATTATCGCTTTTTCTTCGCCTTTTCGGACCGGTTTCCGATATGCTTGCTCCGCAACGTGGAGGTTGTAAATGGATATCCAGAAAGAACTCGTCGCGGAATACGATCGCGAAACAGCTACGACGCGGAAAGTTTTGGAAGCAATCCCCGAAGACGCTGACTTCAGCTGGAAGCCGCACACCAAGTCGATGGCCTTAGGCAAACTTGCCGGACACGTCTCCGACACGAACGGCGATTGGGCCCTGCACACCCTGACAGTCGACAAGCTGGAATGGAAACCAGATATGAACCCCAGCGATCCGACCAACAAAAAAGATCTTCTCGCGCGCTTTGAAAAGCAGGTCGCCGACGTAAAGCCGAAGCTCGCGTCGATGACTCCCGAGCGGTGGGATAGCAATTGGAAATTTGTGGCTGGTGACCAGACCTGGATCGACGACTCCAAATACGCGGTGTGGCGGACATGGGTGGTCAATCACCTGGTGCATCACCGGTCGCAGCTCGGTGTCTACCTGCGACTGCTCGACAAAAAAGTGCCGGGTTGCTACGGACCTTCTGCCGACGAGATGTGAGATCGGAGCAGCAGAGGAGATCCTTTTCGTCCTTAACAGCCGACTGAAGAGAATCTCCTCTCTCGATCCGCGCGCACGGCTAGCGTTCGACGCGGTGCAAAACCATGGGTACGGTTGGTCGCCGACGATTCGAGAAGTTGAATGAGGGATCCGATCCGTCCGGCGGAGGTCCGATCGCCGGTTGCGGGCCTTGAGGCTCTTTCGGAGTCGGCATACGGAAGCCAAGATTCATGCCCCGCTCGAGCTCAATCTGATCTCCCTTCACAGTGCCGGTGAAGGTGTTGTTGCCTGCCTTGAACGAGAGATTGCCGCTGTCGATTTTGCCCTCTTCAATGGGAGAAGGCGTGTCGTTGCCGCCAAAGAAGCCGACGCTCGCGCCTTCCACCGTCCCGGTCAACTTCGATCCTTCCTGCTGCAGCGAGAAGACGATGGTCGCTTCACCCAGCAGCATCGCCATCAGGCCTGTCGCTCCAGGCGCACCCGGAGCAGGTCTCCACAGCCCGGTGATGCCGGAGCCGTGAGGAACCTCGCGCTCCCATGCAGCGACTTGCGGCCGCAGCGCCACAGGTTTCGCAGCGATCGTCACGCTCGATGAGGTAAGCCCTGGCGCGGTCGCTTCAACCGTGATGTCGCCGGCCTTCTTCTCTGCCTGGATGATCGCCATGCACAGGCCGCCGAACGCCTTGCGTGAAGAGGCCTTATCCGATCCGTGATCGGTGGGGTCGCCATTGCCGACGCCGATCAATTTGCCAGACCCGGTCACGCGGAAGGTCACTTCGTTGTCGGTGATGGGCACGATTCTTCCTTGAGCATCGCGCACTTCGACTGCGAACATCGCCACGTCTTCTCCATTCGCGGAGACCTCGTTCCGATCGGCCATCATCACCATCTTCGCAGGACTGCCTGTCGTTTCGCGCTTGGTGGTCATCGCCATCTTGCCGTTCTTGTAGCCGCGGGCTTCGAGGCTGCCCGGCGCGTACGTCACGTTCCACGCCAGGTGTGCATCCTTCTTCATGTCCTTGGCGCCCAGGCTTTGCCCGTTGAGCAACAACTCGACACGATCCATGTTTGAGTGGACCCACACGGCGATCTCTTTGCCCTCGTAGCCCGGCCAGTTCCAATGCGGAAAGAGATGAAGCACCGGTTTCGAAGTCCACCACGACTGGTAGTAGAAGAACGTGTCTTTGGGAAAACCACAGGTGTCGATGATGCCGTATTGCGAGCTGATATTGGGCCACTCGTAAGGCGACGGCTCGCCGCGATAGTCGAAGCCGGTCCACACGAAACCGCCCATGTTCCAGGGCCTCGCATCGACGAAGCTCCACCAACCCTCGGCCGAGGCGCGTCCCGTCGTCGTGTAGGGATCATACGAACTGACGTAGCCGGTCTTGGGATCGGTGATGTAAACGCCGCGTGTACACACGGCGCTCACTGTTTCGGTGCCCATCACCGGTTTGTCGGGATGTGCGTTGTGGTAGACCTCGGACTCCGGGTCCATGTAGTTGTAGCCCATCACGTCGCACTCCACGAGGCCTCCTTCACCGATGGCGCGAATGGGTGCAATCGATACCGGACGCGATCCATCGTGCATGGTTGCCACGGCCTTCATCGCGGTCAGGATGTGAAGTCCGACTTCGGTATTAGCTTGGCCTTCTTCGTTTCCCATCGACCACATAAAGACGCTTGGATGATTGCGATCGCGACGCACTAGATCGGCAAACTGGTTCAGGCCTTCGGGATTGGACGACATCATGCGCGTCTCGTCGAAGACCAGCATGCCCAGTTCATCGCACGCGTTCAGCAACTCCGGCGTTGGCGGATTGTGCGATGTGCGAATCGAATTGCAGCCCATCTCCTGCAACTTGCGTACGCGGAAATACTGCACTGCATCGGGCACGGCAGCACCAACTCCGGCATGATCCTGATGGTTGCAGGTGCCCTTGAGCTTCACCGGCTTGTCGTTCACGAACAGCCCATTCTGCGGATCGAAACGCAGCGAGCGAATGCCAAACGGGGTTTCATGCCGATCCACCACTTCGCCGCCTACACGAACCTCGGTGAGAAGCCGATAAAGATTTCTCTCTTCAAGCGACCAGAGCAGGGGACGGCTTACCGCAATCTCCTGCGCGTAATCCTGCTCCTCTCCTCCGGCAATCGAGTTCTCTGCGGTAGCCGCTTTCGCAACGGGCTTTCCCGATGGATCGAGGATGGTCGAAACGACACGCGCATTCTGCGCAGTGTGTGCGGCATTCTTCACTTCAGTGCGGATCGCGAGGGTCGCATGCCCCGATTCGACCTTCGACGAAACAAAAGTCCCCCATTGCTTCACGTGCACAGGATTTGTCTTCACCAGCCAGACGTGGCGATAGATGCCTGCACCCTCGTAAAACCACCCGTCGCTCGATGTGGCATCGACCCGCACCAGCAGAACATTGCGTCCGCCGATGGTCGCAAAATCAGTCAGGTCGAAGCTGAACGGGTCATATCCGCCGCTATGCTTGCCGATGTAGAAGCCGTTGAAGACCACCATCGTCTCGCGATAGGAACCGTCGAATTCAATCGTGATGCGTTTGCCCGCGTCGCTCGCGGGTACATCGAAAACACGGCGATACCAGCCCACGCTTGTCGCCGGATAATTCCTGCCCAGCGGATAAAATCCCTTGCTCGAGAGAGCTGGATCCTTCTGAAACTCGAGCTCAATCGCCCAATCGTGCGGCAGGTTCAGGGTGCGCCAATCACTGTCGTCAAATGCAATGGTGCCGGCGGGGAGAAAGTTTCCGGTCTTCTGAAACGTGCCGGACCTTCCGTTGCCGAAGTTGAAATCCTTGCTTGGATCATTGGCATGCCCGAGATGAAACCGCCAATCGAAATCAAGAAGGAGACGTTCGCGAAGTCCATTCGACGCGGACGAGTTCGAGGAAGACCCAGCGCCCGGTGCGTCCTGCGCAAGGCTCGGTGTGAGCGGGCCCGACGTCTCTGCCGTCGCTTGCAGTGCCGTGGCGATGGGTGCGATGCCGCCGGCTGCTGCGGCGGCCGGAACCAACAAGCTCGACTTCAGTAGAGCGCGCCTTGATAACGTTTCCATTTTCCCTTCCAACAGCTTCGAGATCGACCAGATTTTCTGGATTGCAGAGGCATAGGTGCGAGAAGACGGGCCAGTATACGCCCATCGGTGCAACCCTGTGCACTAGTCTGTTGGGGTGATGTTTCAGTTTCCAAAGGTCTATCCAATTCTTGATGCGGCCGTGATTCCAAACCAAGGCCGTGAGGAATTTCTCAACAGGCTCGCCCACTCGTTGGCGGAAGCAGGCGTGACCCTGTTCGAATATCGCAACAAGACGGGATCAGATGCGCAGATCCTGGCCGACGCCGCAATTCTCCGCGCGGCAATGCCCGGACCATCCATCAAGCTGATCCTCGACGATCACGTCAATTGGGTGGAGCCCGCGCGCTTCGACGGTGTGCATGTGGACGTGGGCGACATGACTCCATCCGAGGCGCGGCAGCAACTCGGCATCGATCGCATCGTGGGAACGTTTGGCGGCAGCGAGGATCTGGTGCCCGATGTTCTCGCGCAACCGGTCGACTACTTCTCCATCGGTCCGGTCTATCCCACCACGACCAAGCAAACCTCGAAAGCGCCGATCGGTGCGGCCGGAGTTCGACGCCTGCGAGACCAGGCTGGCCCGGACGCAGTCCTCGTGGCAGTCGGAGGCATCACCTTGAAGACCGCCCCGCAAATCTTCGCGGCAGGGGCAACGATCGTAGCTGTCGCTGCAGCCATCTTTCGTTCCGCCGACCCGGCAGGGGAGTTTCGACGCTGGAAAGCCGAACTCGGCTGAGAACTGACGGGCTGCGTTGGAAGGGAATCAAAAAACAGAAGACATTCCGATGTATTTCCGGTAAAACCAGACCTAGGTGACGACCTCCAATCTCACGTCCCATCGCGAGACGGCCCCAACGGCCGATGCACCGAAGATGGTGCAAAGTCTCGGCCTGTTCAGTGCTACCGCCATCGTTGCCGGCTCCATGATTGGGTCCGGCATTTTTCTTGTCGACGCAGATATTGCGCGCCTGACCGACTCGCCCGCGCTTTTGCTCGGCGCCTGGGTGGTGACGGCCGTGATGACGATGATTGGAGCGTTGAGCTACGGCGAGCTGGCGGCAATGATGCCCAAAGCCGGCGGGCAATACGTCTACCTGCGCGAATCGCTCGGGCCTCTGTGGGGATTTCTGTACGGCTGGACGCTGTTTCTCGTAATCCAGACGGGAACCATCGCCGCGGTTTGTGTGGCCTTCGGCAAATTCCTCGGCGTGTTTTTTCCAACAGTGTCGACAACGCACTGGCTCTGGCACATTGCCCATGTGCCTGCGGTGCGGATCGGGCCCATGGTTCTGGGCAACATGGAGATTGGCGTGAACACCGCCAATCTTGTCGGCGTCTCGATCGTGATCCTCCTGGCAGTGGTGAATGTCTTTGGCGTCAAACTCGGCGCCCTCATCCAGAATGTATTCACTTCGGCCAAAGCGCTCTCGTTGGCCGCGCTGGTGGTGTTGGCCTTCACCATGGGCCGCAACGCGACTGCCTGGGACGCCAACTTCGGTGCGGGGCTAAGCCAGTTCTGGAAAAACGCGAATTGGAGTTCGCTTCATCCCGTGCAGGTCGGTGTGGGCGGTCCCGTCGTTCTCGTCAATGCGCTGGTCATCCTCGCTGTGGTGCAGGTCGGCTCGCTGTTCTCGGCAGATGCCTGGAACAACATCACGTTCACCGCCGGGGAAGTGAAGAACCCGCGACGCAATATTCCTCTCTCCTTGATTTTTGGCGTGGGGTTTGTCCTCACCGTCTACCTGCTTGCCTCGCTGGCGTACCTGCTCCTGTTGCCGATGCACGGCGACCCGCATGGAACAACCGCCCTGGCGCGCGGCCTGCAGTATGCCTCAGAAGATCGAGTCGGCACCGCGGCACTCGAAGTCATGTTTCACTCCGCGGGCGCATACATGATGGCGGCGGCAATCCTTGTCTCTACTTTCGGGTGCGCAAACGGCATGTCGTTGGCTGGAGCGCGCGTCTACTATGCGATGAGCCAGGATGGGCTGTTCTTCAAGTCCGTCGGCAAGCTGCATCCGCGTTATCGCACCCCGGTCGCGGGTCTGTTAGTGCAGGCTGCGTGGACCGCGGTGCTGTGCCTCTCCGGATCGTATAGCCAGCTTCTGGACTACATCATCTTCGCGGTCCTGGTTTTCTACATCCTCACCATTGCCGGCTTATTCGTGTTGCGCTTCACCCAGCCTGATACGCCGCGGCCCTACAAAGCGCTGGGCTATCCCATTCTGCCTGCCATCTACATCGTCATGGCGATTTGGATCTGTATCGTATTATTGCGATACAAGCCCCAGTACACATGGCCGGGCCTTGTGCTCGTCTTGCTCGGAATACCGGTCTATCTCTTCTGGTCGCGGCATGCCGCGCACACAGGGTCTTCAGATTCCCAACTCAACACTTGAGGAGGATTGTCCTCGTCCATGTCCAGGCTTCTTCGTATCAAACCGATGTCCATGCTCTCGCAAGAGGCCTCTGAAGAGGGCGAACATACACTCAAACGTTCGCTCGGCGCGTTGAATCTGATCACGTTGGGCGTCGGCGCCGTGATTGGCGCGGGCATCTTTACGCTGACCGGACAGGCCGCTGCACTCCATGCCGGGCCGGCCGTTGCTCTCAGCTTCGTGATGGCAGGTTTGACCTGCGCATTTGCAGGCTTGTGCTACGCGGAGTTCGCTTCGATCATCCCCATTGCCGGCTCCGCCTACACCTACGGCTATGCCACCTTAGGCGAGTTGGTGGCTTGGATCATCGGCTGGGATCTGACCCTGGAATATGCTTTCGGCGCTTCCACCGTGGCATCGGGTTGGGCGGGATACTTCAACAGCCTCATGCAGCAACTCGGCATCGTGATTCCTCCATCGCTCACCACCACCACTGGCAACGTGCTGGTGAAATACCAGGGCATTTGGATCGACAAGATGTCGCTTCCACCGGGAATTACCGATGCAGGCCTGCCGCACGTCACCGGACTCTTCAATCTTGTTGCAGTGGCGATTGTTCTCGTCGTAACGACCATCCTGGTGATCGGCATCAAGGAGTCAGCCAACTTCAACTCGGCCATCGTGATCGTCAAGGTCGGCATCGTCGGCATCTTTCTCGTCGTCGGTGGACTGTTCCTGTTTCATCATCCCCAGATCGCAAGTGCCAACTGGCATCCCTTCGTCCCTCCGCCCGATGGACACGGCAACTTTGGCTGGGGCGGCATTCCTGTGGCCGCAGCGTCGATTTTCTTTGCGTACATCGGCTTCGATGCGGTCTCGACGGCCGCTCAGGAAGCCAAGAATCCGCAGCGCGACATGCCCATCGGGATTCTCGGATCACTGGTGATCTGTACCGTTCTCTACATCCTGGTTTCCCTTGTGCTCACCGGCCTGGTGAGCTACAAGACGCTCAACGTTTCCGCCCCCGTTGCCCTGGCAATCGATGCGACGGGCGTCGGCTGGGGATCGATCCTGGTCAAGATCGGCGCCGTGTTCGGTCTCGCGACCGTCATGCTCGTCATGTTGCTGGGCCAATCACGCGTGTTCTATTCCATGTCGAAAGACGGGCTGCTGCCGAAATGGGCGTCCGCGATCCATCCCAAATTCCGCACACCGTGGATCACCACCATCGTGTTCGGGTCGTTCGCGGCGATCATGCCGGCCTTCCTACCCATCGACAAGCTTTCAGAGTTGGTAAACATCGGCACCCTGTTGGCTTTCACCATCGTGAGTGCCGGGGTTTGGGTCCTGCGCGTACGCCATCCCGATCTGCACCGCCCGTTCAAAACGCCGCTCGTGCCCTTGGTGCCGATTCTCGGCATCGGATCGGCACTGTTCCTGATGTCACGGCTTTCATCGGTGACTTGGACCGTGATGATCATCTGGCTGATCGTGGGATTGTTTATCTACTTCGGCTACTCGCAGAAGCACAGCAAAGTGCAAGCGCTACCCACCGCTGCAGAGGGTGACTGAGCAGTTCGTATCAAAAGAGAAGGCCTCCCGCGGGAGGCCTTCTCTTCTTGCAGCAGAAAGTTGCTATACGGTTGTCTTCGCGCAGAACTGGTCGAAAACGCGTACCAGCTCGCCGGCAATCTGCTGTGCCGTGGCTTGCTCGATCACAAAGCGCTGCATGAGATAAACCAGCTTGCCGTCGCGAAGAATGGCGATCGCGGGAGAGGTCGGCTGGTTGCCATCGAAATAGCTCCGTGCGCGCTCCGTGGCTTCACGATCCTGCCCGGCGAATACGGTGATACTGTGGTCGGGCTTGTTGGCAGAGTTGGCCAATGCAAGACGCACTCCAGGACGCATCTTGCCGGCCGCACACCCGCAGATGGAATTGACAACCAACATCGTGGTGCCGGGCTGGGCCAATGCTGCGTCGACATCTTCGGCGCTGCGCGTCTCTTTGACTCCCGCACGCATCAACTCTTCGCGCATGGGAATCACCATCAATTCTGGGTACATGAATGCCTCCGGAGGAAAACTGCCTTCCTCCATTTTAGCTGAAACCACCGGTGTAGCCTTGAGTACGAATGTACGTAGAAGACAACAAGCCGCTTGCGCGATTCACGACGTTCGACATCGGGGGGCCGGCGCGATGGTTTGTCGAGGCCGCCAACGAGGTCGATGTTGCCGACGCAGCCGCCTGGGCAAAGGCCAAAAGCCTGCCCCTCTTTGTGCTTGGCGGGGGAAGCAACCTGCTGGTGGCCGACTCCGGGTTCGACGGACTCGTTCTGCATATTGGGATCAAGGGGATCACGACCTACAACGAAAGCGACGGTGCCCTCTATGCCGTGGGTGCCGGAGAAGAATGGGACCAGTTTGTGCTGCAAGCCGTGAACGCCGGCAGCGCCGGGATCGAATGTCTTTCTGGAATCCCGGGAACCGTTGGCGGTACACCCGTGCAGAATGTGGGTGCGTATGGGCAGGAAGTCGCAAGCAGTATTGCCCACGTGCGTGCCTATGACCTGGGCGAAGAGCGTTTCGTAGACTTCTCCGCGGCCGAGTGCGGCTTTGGCTATCGTCGCAGCCGATTCAATTCGTCAGACCCCGGCCGTTTCGTCGTCACTCGTGTCGACTACCGCTTAACGCCGGGCGGCTCTCCGACGCTTCACTATGCCGACTTGCAACGGGAGTTCGCCGGCGTTCCCGATCCAAGCCTCGCCCAGGTCGCTGCAGCAGTCCGGCGCATTCGCCGATCGAAGAGCATGCTTCTCGTCGAAGGCGACCCCGATGGCCGCAGCGCGGGAAGCTTCTTCAAGAATCCAGTCGTGCACGACGAGCTGGTGGAACAGATCGCTTCAATCGCCGGCAAGCAACCACCCCGTTTTCCCGCAGGCCGTGAAGACCAACAGGTGGGATGGGTCAAGGTTCCGGCAGCATGGCTGATTGAACAGGCAGGCTTCAGCAAAGGTTACGCGCGCGGTCCCGCGGCAATCTCTTCTCGTCATACGCTGGCGTTGATTAATCGCGGAGGAGCCAAAGCCGCCGACATCCTTGCGCTGGCCGACGAGATCACTGCTGCCGTTGCGTCCCGCTTCGCAATCAGACTCAAAAGGGAGCCGGTGCTGCTGGGATTCAAATCCTAAGCCCCTGAAAGCCGGTCCAGGATTCGCTGGCGCTCGGCGGCCAGCGCGGTTGGAGCCGGGCCGATCGTCGCGATGCGTCCCTCGTGCAGAATGGCAACCTCCGCTTCCGAGGCAAAGGCATCGGTGGCGTCGTGGGTTACCAGCACGGTCTGGACCTGATGCGCTCTCAGCCACACCTGCAGGCGGGAAACAATGGCATCGCTCGCTTCGCCGTCCAGCGCAGAAAACGGTTCATCCAGCAAAAGCAGTCGAGGCAGAGGCGCGAGCGCACGGGCCAGGGCAACTCTCTGCGCTTCCCCCCCCGACAACTCCCCGGGACGCCGTTGCGCCAGAGGGGAGGCCTCAACCAGAGCCAGCATCTCGTCCACACGGGCCGCACGCTGCGCAGGCTTGAGCGCGGCGATCCCGTAGGCTATGTTTGCCGCCACGCTCATGTGCGGGAATAAGGCTGGCTGCTGCGCGACGAGGCTGGTCGCACGACGGCCGAGTCTGCAGTGCACATGTCGCTTCGTATCGGTCAGCGCCTCGCCCTCGAAGGTCACGTGTCCGCGATCGGGCCGATCGAGTCCGGCGAGAAGGCGGAGAAGGGTGCTCTTGCCTGCGCCTGACGGCCCAAACACCACCGTCCAGCGAGACGAAAATCGCCCGTCGCACTGGAGATGAAAGTGTCCGCGGCGGGCTTCGAGCGAAAACTCAAGCACGGCTGCCTCCGCGCGGACGGTTGCCCGCGTAGATGGCGACGAGCGCGCCGACGCTGAGCGTCAGCAGAACCGCTACGGTGCGATTCGCCGCAGCATAGTCGAAGTTCTCAACCTGGTTGTAGAGCAGAATCGACAGCGTCCTGGTGGCGCCGGGAATGTCGCCGCCCAGCATGAGCACAACGCCAAACTCCCCCACCGTGTGCAGAAAAGTCAAAACACCGGCCGCCAGCAGAGATCGTTTTGCGAGTGGCAGAAATAAGGTGAAGACGATGCGTGCAGGACTGGCGCCGAGCAAGCGCGCCGCATCCACAAGTGCCGGCTCGACGGCGGCAAATCCGGCAACCAGCGGTTGCACGGCAAAAGGCGCGCTGTAAAGAATGGAGCCCACGACCAGACCCGAGAACGAAAAGGCAAGCGGATGGCCGAGCAGCGCTGTAATTCCGCGGCCGAACGCTGTGCGCGGGCCCAACAGGACGAGCAAAAAGAATCCCAGAACAGTCGGCGGCAGCACGAGGGGCAACGTTGTAAGAGCCTCAAGAAGGCCAAGCCAGCGACTGCGCCCGAGAACGCAAAGTGCTGCTACCGGCACGGAGAGCACGAGCAGAAGAGCGGTCGTGAGCGTGGCCAGGCGAAGGGTGAGAGCCAGTGCTTGCCAATCCATCGTTCACTTCACCGGCGTCAGCCCGGCCTTGGCAAGTTGCGTCTGCACCGCGGGCGAAAGAAGAAAGTCGAGAAGACGGTGAACTGCGGCGCGCTGCGATGTCTTGCTCACAATCACCGCGCCCTGCTCGAGAGGAGGGTAGAGCTCTCGTGGGATCACAAAGTAGGTGCCGCTTGAAGTGAGGCGCGGAGTGAGCGCCGACGTCAGTGAGATCAAGCCTGCATCCGCGTTGCCGGAGTCGACAAATTGAGCAGCCTGCGCGATGTTCTCCGCGGTCACGATGCGGGGCTTCAACGTGTCGTACAGTTTCAAGCTCGTCAGCGCAGCCACTGCCGCGCGGCCATAAGGCGCCCGCTCTGGATTTGCGATGGCCAGACGTTTCAGCGTTGGGCTCTGCAGCAGATCAAGCGAGGGAACGGGCAGCGAAGCATCCTTGCGCGTCCACAGAACAAGCGTGCCCCTGGCGTAGGTAATCGGCGTTGAGGAGTCAGCCGAGCCCGCTGCATCCGCAAATCCTGCATCAATCAGACGCTTCGGATAGCTGAGATCGGCGGAGAGAAACAGGTCGAACGGCGCGCCATTCATGATCTGCGCCGTCAGAGCAGCCGAGGCCTGGTAGGTTGCGTCGACGGGTATCCCCGTGTCGCGCTGAAAGCTCTCGAGGATCGGTGGAAGAACAGGTTCGAGGTCGGCAGCAGCCGCTACGCGCAACCGATTCTGGGCCAAGAGGGAGGACGCGCTGAGGATGCCAATCCCGAGCAAAAAAGTCCGGCGAAGCACTGCGGGGTTCCCTCCGTCGCGGCGAGCAAGAATCGCCTCACGCTGGTAGGCTAACACCAAGGATGAACGATAACCTGCATCAACTACGCTGTTTCGGTTGCGGAGACCGGATCTCCGGATCTGAAGTGCAGCCCGATTTTCGTTGCGCCAAGTGTGGGGACCTGTTTGAGGTGGAGTACGCCGGCTGGACCCTGCGCCAGGGCACCAATCGACCGAACCCGGGCGCCTTGAAATGGCTTTGGCGCGAGCGGCGCTGCTCGTCTGAGGCTCTCGACCAGTCGGGTGTCTGGCGGTTTCGCGAACTGCTCCCGATCCTCGATAGCTACGGAAACGCGGTGACTCTGCGGGAAGGGAATACGCCGCTCTACCCCCTCACCCGCACTTCCCGCGCTTTGGGGATTGATCAAATTTTCGCCAAGCACCAGGGCATGAATCCAACCGGATCGTTCAAAGACACGGGGATGACTTCGGCGCTCAGCGTTGCCAAGGAGCGCGGCTTCACCTGGGTAGCGTGCGCGTCCACGGGCAATACATCTGCTGCGATGGCTGCGTATGCGGCCCGCGCCGGTCTGCGTAGCCTCGTGCTGATTCCTGAAGGCAAGATTGCCTGGGGCAAGCTTGCGCAGGCGATGGACTACGGCGCCGTGACCTGCCAGCTGAAAACCGATTTCGACGGCTGCGTGAAAGTGCTCACCGAGATCGTCCGCAACGAACCTGTCTACCTCCTCAACTCGGTGAATCCGTATCGCCTCGAAGGACAGAAGACTCCTGCCTTCGAAATCGCCGAGGCCCTTGAGTGGGCCGTGCCGGATCACCTGATCGTTCCCGGCGGCAATCTGGCCAACAGCTCTGCGCTCGGAAAAGGTTTCAGAGAACTGCGCGAACTCGGTCTCGTCTCGCGCATGCCGCGCATCTCTGTCATCCAAGCCCAGGGCGCCAATCCGCTAGTGCGGAGCTTTGCGCAGAATCACGGCAAAGAGCTCGAGCCGGTGGAAGCGCACACGCGAGCGACAGCCATCCGCATCGGCAATCCTGCTTCGTGGCGCAAGGCTGTCCGAGTCATTCAGGACACGGACGGCTGGTGCCTCGACGTAACCGAAACAGAAATCGCAATCGCCAAGGCCGAACTCGGTGCGGAAGGACTGGGCTGCGAACCCGCCTCCGCAGTCACGCTTGCCGGCTTGAAGAAATTGCGGGTCGACGGCAAAGTGAGTCCTGGTGAAACCGTGGTGCTGGTTCTCACCGGCCATACGCTGAAAGATGCGGACTACACCATCGACTTCCATCGCGGAACTTTGCTGAAGCAAGAGGAAATGACTGGCCACGAATCGGAAGTGGAACCACTGCGCCGGAATGCGTTTGCGGTTGAGGCGAATCCCACCGCTGTTCTCGCCGCAATGAAGGGCGCCGGATGAGGAGCGATTCCAGTGGTATGCAACTCCGCCTGCCTGCCACATCGGCCAACCTTGGCTCCGGTTTTGACGCGGTCGCCGTGGCCCTCGACTTCTATCTCGCGATCAAAGCCCATCCAGCTGCCGAGTTTTCCATTGACGCGACAGGCCGGGATGCAGCGCGTTGCGCACAGATTGAGAACAATCTCATCCTTGGCGTCTACGAACGGCTCCTGATCGAAAATGGCGGGCCGGTCGTACCGCTCGCCATCCATATGGTGAACGGCATCCCCCTCGGCATGGGCTGCGGTTCGTCAGCTGCCGGCCGGCTCGCGGGAATTGCCCTCGCGGTTCACTTTGGCAAACTAAGCTGGTCCTCCGATCAGATCCTTCAGACTGCGACCGCCCTTGAGGGGCATCCAGACAATGTCGCCGCATGCTGGTTGGGAGGCTTCGTCGCCGCTGCCAGCGAAGAGGGAACGGTGCGCGTCGCCCGTGCCGATACACCCGGCCCATGGAGGGCAATCGTTGTCCTGCCTCCGGCGCCGCTCGCCACCAGCAGCGCCCGCGCCGTGCTGCCGGATACGTATTCACGTGCCGACACCGTAGCCAATATTCAAGCCGTATCCCTGCTCGGCCTGGCCTTTGCGCAGGGCCGGGGCGACTTGCTGCGGGCGGCCATGAACGACCGCATCCACCAGCCGTATCGCGCGCCGATCTGCCCTATGCTCCCTTATCTGCTTCCTCTCGCCGGTCATCACGGCATCCTGGGAGTCGCGCTCAGCGGCGCTGGACCCTCAGTCCTGGTCGTGGTGGATGGGGAGTCCGGTATTGAGGACGCTTCGAAGGCAATTCGCGCTGCCATCAAGGAGTTAGAGGCGCCGGAATTGCTCGCATGTCGCTTTGCGCTCCTGGGAGCAAGCACCCTTTAGTCCGCCTTCGCTCTCGGAGCGGACCGCGAGTTATTGAAACGCCTAACCCACTCCAGCCGACCGACCTGAGACTAGTTATTCCAATCGAAAACACGACCTACAAGCCGTTGTCTTTCTTGATAATCACCTGCTGGTGATTACTCCTCGCATTACCTAAGTTTGCTTGCCATTCGAGACTAGAACACCTACATTCGCTCCGTGGGCAGTTCTGGGGGAGGGCTGCTCTAGCGCCCGTGATCCTTACTGGGATCCGGGCGCTTCTCTTTTGTGCCAAAGAGTTTCCGCCTCTCCAACCCTCTTCAATGGACGATGACCTACCCAGGACTGCACCGACGCTTGCGACGTTTCGCCCCGTCGCGCATCTTAGTGACTGGACCTTTTCGATTAAACTAGTTTGGAATCGAAGCAAGGAGGAGCATGGCGGCATTGGGAGTTATGGAAGTTAGTGATGCAACCTTTGACCAGGAGGTGCTGCGCAGTGAGCAGCCCGTACTCGTCGACTTTTGGGCAGTGTGGTGTGGGCCGTGTCGGGCGCTTGCGCCCATGGTGGACAGCGTGGCCACAGCCTTTACGGGGAAACTGAAGGTTGCGAAGATGAATGTCGACGAGAACAATGCGACTCCCTCGCGCTATGGCATCCGCGGCATTCCGACGCTGCTCTTCTTTAAGGGGGGCAAAGTGGCCGACCAGGTGGTCGGTTACGTGCCGCAGAATGTGATCGAAGAGAAAGTGCAGCGCCTGCTGGCGTAGAACGCGCTCGCACAAGATACAAGAGCCCGGCCTCGGCCGGGCTCTCTCTTTTTCTGATCTCTTAAAGCGTCAGCGGTACCTTCGCAGAACGCCAAGCACGCGTCCCTGGATCGCGACCTGCGTGGCAGGGACATAGATCGGTTCCATCTCGATGTTGGCCGGCTGCAATCGAACCATGTGCCCTTCGGGAAAGAAGCGCTTCAGCGTTGTCTCGGCGCCATGCACGAGCGCCACAACAATCTCTCCTTGACGAGCCGTCCGGGTCCGCTCCACCAACACATAGTCGCCATTGATAATGTGCTCGTCCCGCATCGAGTCTCCCCGCACTTCGAGCGCGAACACATCGCGATTCCCCACGACATCGTGTAGCGAAATGCTGTCCATGGTCTCCGAAGTTTCAACCGGGAGTCCGGCCGCGATGCGCCCCGCGAGGGGGAGTCGGTCCGTGGTTCGCGTCCGAGTCCCCGGAGGCAAAACATCAATCGAACGGCTCCGGTTGTGCACGCGGTTCAGCAGACCCTTCTTTTCGAGGTTGGAGATGTGCTTGTGCACGGTCGCCAGACTCTTCAATGCCATGCCGCGCGCGATCTCTTCAAACGAAGGGGAGTATCCGTTGCGCGTCGCAAAGGTTTCAAGGAAGTCCAGAACCTCTTTTTGCCGGCGGGTAATAGCCATAGCCGGAATTATAGCGAACAAAAAGCGAATTGGGGCGGGATGTCCCGAAAATTCCCGATGCGGTGCCCAAAGCAGCAACATCCCCCTCCCATCCCATTCCTGATTGCTCCCTCAACCGGTACATCGCAAAATCTTCAGACGCAAACCCGCGCCTTAAGTCCACGCTCTGCGAGCGGAAACCTGCAATCGAATCCCGATTCGGGAATGCTCGTGCACGCTGTCCTGATTTGAGAAGTGTGCCCTCCAAAATCCTCCCATTCGCTTGAGTTCCATTCTTCTCCGATGCACTGTGAAGGTGCAGCACGTGAGTCGGACTTAACCCAGGAACACGGAAAGTCCTCCATGACCCGATCGGCTGCGACGACGAGGCCAGCATGAGATTGTTGATCGCCGAAGACGACAAAGCTCTCGGAGTGTTCTTGCAGCGGGGGCTCGAAGCAGATGGGCACCTAGTGCGCGTCACGTCCGATGGCGCCGCAGCATGCCAGGCGTTCCACGAAGAGATGCCCGACCTGACCATCCTCGACCTGAACCTGCCCATCCGGGATGGGGAAGAAGTACTCCACGAAATCCGCGTCGTCGATACCGATCTGCCGGTTCTGGTCTTGACGGGACGCCAGGAGGTGGACACCCGTGTGCGTTGTCTTGACCAGGGAGCCGATGACCTGATGGTGAAGCCGTTCAGTCTGCACGAACTGCGGGCACGTGTCCGGGCCTTGCTGCGCCGCAAGCGTGAAGCGCGCGTTGTGCTGCGTACCGCCGACGTCGAACTGAACCGTCTCGATCGCCGCGTGGTACGCGGAGGATGCCCGGTCGAGCTCACCAACAAAGAGTTCTCTCTGCTCGAGTATCTGCTGCTTCATCGCGGGCACTGCATCTCGCGCGTTGAATTGCTGGAATCCATCTGGAAGCTCGAACCGGCGCAGACGACCAACATCGTGGATGTGTACGTGAATTATCTGCGCCGCAAACTGAGGGACACGCCGCCCGGTTCTATCGTCCGCACACTGCGTGGCCAGGGCTACATGGTGGCTGCGGAAACTGCCCCTGCGATCGAGCCTCCTGGGTTCGTCGTGTCGGATGCGCCGCTGCTGTCGACGCAGGCATGAGCGGACCGTATGTGCAACCAAATCGGAAAGGAAACAAGACCAACATGCTCAGTTGCCCCGCTTTACCCGCTTCGGTCGACCGGATCAGACCACGCACGGCCTTGCTGGCCAGCGCCGATGGCGATTTCCGACGCAGGCTCAGCGGTATCTTATGCGGCTTGCGCTGGCACGTCCGCGAGGCGCTGGGTGGCGCGGACGCGTGGAGCCAGGCTCAATTCGCTCTCCCTGAAGCGGTCATCGTCGACTCGTGGCTGCCTGATCTCGATTGTGGTGAATTCTTGCAGGACTTTCGTTCCTCCTTTCCCGAAGTGGCGTTGTTGAGTAGTGATGGATCTTTTTCTGATCGAAACGCGCACAGGCCGCACCGACAGGAATTGCTTTTTGCCCTCCGGCAGAGCCGCGAAAGCGGTGACGTCGCGTGCCAACCACAAGAAACAAGGAAGGAGAGATTATCGATGACCAGTTCGACTACAGAGACCGAGGCACCTGTTTTGATGGATACCAGCCCTACGCCCGCCCAGGAGTCCGCCGCCTTGTTTGCCCTCCCCCAGGCACAGCGTTCGAGCGAACGGGCGCGCCCGCACAACGTCGCCGACCGGTTGCCCGAATTTGTCGGCAACGCGCCGTGCATGCTCGAGGTGAATCGGCGCATTCGCCTGGTGGCCCCTCGCTCGACGCCGGTGCTGATTGAAGGTCCTACGGGGTCAGGCAAAGAGTTGGTCGCCGAAGCCTTGCATCGGCTCTCAACTCGCAACAGAAAACCGTTTGTCGCGATCAACTGTGCCGCGATCCCCGAGGCCCTTCTCGAGGCCGAGCTCTTTGGCCATACCCGCGGAGCCTTCACCGGCGCCGTGCAGGGCAGGGTGGGACGAATCGAAGCGGCGGACGGAGGCACGCTGTTCCTCGACGAGATCGGAGAGATGCCTCTCGGGTTGCAGGCGAAACTACTGCGCTTCGTGGAGAGCGGTGAACTGCAGCGCGTGGGCGACAACGAGACACTCAAAGTCGACGTGCGGGTGATTGCCGCAACGCACCGTCCCTTGGCGCAGCACACAGTCACCGGCGCGTTTCGAGCGGATCTGTACTATCGTCTCGCCGTTTTTCTCATTCGGACGCCGGCGCTCGCCGAGCACTCCGAGGACGTGCCGGAGCTGGTCGAGCATTTTCTCCAGAAGATGGGACGGGACATGCCCGTGAAGCGGATCGACGCGGGTGTGATGGAGAAACTCCTGGCCCATGCCTGGCCCGGCAACGTGCGCGAGTTGGAGCATGTGTTGGAGCGCGGAGCAATCCTGGCGGGAGATTCACCGAACCTCACCGTGGACGAGATCGATTTCGGCGTGCCGGTCTCTTAACGTGCAAAGCGCCCCTTGATCGAGCACAGAAGAAGTACGGGAGAGTGCACGATGGAAGTCGAAAGCCGTTTCAGTCAGCAGATCGTTCGCTATCTCGACCTGGCCACGACGGAAGCGAAGCTCACCGCGTCGAACATGGCCAATCTTGATACGCCGGGCTATCAGACGCGTGGGTTCGACTTCGAAGCCGAGATGCGCGAGGCACTTCACGAAGTCGATCGAGGTGCAGACGGACACGCCGTTCATGTCAAGCACGTCGATGGTCTGATCGCGCGTCCGGATGGCAACGATGTGTCTGTCGATCGGGAGAGCCTGAACCTCGCGGAAGCGCAGCTGAAATTCAAGACGGGCATCGTTCTGCTGCGCGCGGAATACCAGCGCACCATGGACGCGATCCATGCGGATGGAAAGTAGAAATTGCCTGGAGGGAGAACAGCGATGAATCTCTTCGGATTGATGGACACCTCAGGATCAGCCATGCAGGCCGAGCGGTTGCGCGCGGAGGTGGTTGCCGCCAACATGGCCAATGCGGAAACCACACGTACCGAGTCCGGTGAGCCCTACCGCAGAAAGATGGTGGTCTTTGCCGAGGACCAACCGCGGGGAGACTTCACCGGCTCTTTTCGCACTGCGTCAGGCAGCCTCCGCTCCGTTTCAGAATCCGAGCAATTCGGGGGACCGGGCGCCGAAGGATCAGGTGTGCGCATTGCCGCCGTCGTCGAAGATCCCTCGGCTCCCCTGCGCCGCTTCGACCCCGGCCATCCGGACGCAGGGCCGGATGGTTACGTGGCTTACCCGGACATCAATCCCGTCACAGAGATGGTCGACTTGATGGGGGCAACCCGTGCGTACGGCCTGAATGGTTCGGCCGTGCAGGCGGAAAAGAGCATGATCACGTCTGCTCTGGAGATTGCCCGGACCTGAAGGGTGGATACCGGCGCAGAGATGCGATGTCGCCGCAAACCTGATTGGACGAATGGAGCCCAAGATGAATCCGACAGCAGCAATTACGCTCGCAACCGTCACCCCTCCTGCCTCCTTCGGCAGTTCTTCCATTGCAAACGCAGCAGGCGGCGCGTCCATGCCCTTCAGCAGCCTCCTCAAAGACGCGACGACGCAGGTCGAGTCACTTGAGCAGCAGGCGCACGCTACGGCGGTCGGCTTGATGACCGGGAGCGGTGTCGATGTGCATCAGGCCGTGATCGCACAGCAGAAGGCAGCGATGGCGTTCGAACTGGCCCTTTCGGTTCGCAACAAGGCGGTGCAGGCGTATCAGAGCGTGATGGGTATGCAGTTCTAAGTCTGGAGAAGGCGCAGGGACATGGCCGGAGGAACCACAGAAATCGAGAAGGCGAGTGCAACGGTCTCGCAAGGCGGGCCCATGGCGGCGCGGTTCTCTGCCCTCTGGACGCGGGCGCGCATCGACTGGGCATCGATGCAGGCTTCGCAACGCCGTTGGACCATGGCCAGTCTCGCGTTGCTCGGTCTTTTACTCGGCACCCTCTGCTGGTTGGGATTGCGCACCGATTGGCGCACGCTCTACGCGGGGCTTGAGCCGGACGACGCACGCCAGACAGGCCTGGTCCTTACCCAAGCGCAGATTCCCTTCGACGTCGCGGCCAACGGAACATCGATCCTCGTACCGGCTCCTTTCCTCGACAAGGCCCGCCTGGCGACTGCGGCCAAGGGCGTGAAGAGCGGCAGACTGGGCTTCGAGTTGTTCGATAAGCCAAACTGGGCAGGATCGGAGTTCGACGAGCAAGTGAACTACCAGCGCGCTCTCGAAGGAGAGTTGGAACGTACCGTCGCCACGCTGGCGGATATTGAATCGGCACGCGTCCATCTGGCCCTGCCGCACGAATCTCTGTTTCGCGACGTTGAGCGACCGGCAAAAGCCTCCGTGGTGTTGAAAATGCGGCGTTCCTCGCTCGCAGACGGCGAAGAGGATGCCATTCGAAACTTGGTGGCGTCGGCCGTGGATGGGCTGACGCCCGAGCGCGTCGTCCTGGTCGATGCCGCGGGCCACACGCCGATGGGGCCCAAGACGCAGGAAGCTCTGCGGCTGCGTGCGGAACAGGTTCTCGAGGAGAAGTTGGTCTCCACGCTCGAACCGGTCACCGGTACAGGCAACGTCCGGGCTTCGGTCACGCTCGACTACGATGAGGCTGCGACAGAGCAGACCGACGAGAATTACGACCCGGCGCAAACCGCGACGCTCTCGATGCAGCGCACCGAGCAGTCCAGCGGCGGCCAACCCGTGGCAGCCGGAGTCCCGGGCGCAGCCTCGAATGCGCCCAACGCCCAGGCCCTTCCCGTCTATCCCCGTCAGTCGACTCCACCGGAGTCTTCCCGTTCCGAGTCGGGAACCTATGGTGTTTCGAAGATGGTGCGGCACGTCGTGCAAAATCCTGGCCGGGTGCGGCGCATGACCGCTGCCATCGTCGTGAACGACCACCTGCTGCGTGCGGCAGCCGGCAAGAATGACGCGCAGTGGCAGGCGTGGTCTCCCGATCAGTTGCGCAATCTCACGTTGTTGGCGCAGGCCGCGACTGGCTTCGACAACGCGCGCGGGGATGTCCTCACCGTGCAGGACCTGGCGTTCGATGCCAATCGCAGTCCTTCGCCCATCCCTTTCACCGAGAAGTTCATGGAGGCTACCGAAAGGTCGCCCGTGTTGATCAAATATCTCGCGCTGCTTCTTGGATTGGTTGTCGTTGTGCTCCTCGGTCTGCGTCCCGCCCTCAAGCTCTCCGGTCAATCCACCGCCGTGTCTCGATCCTCGGGCAAACGAAGCATTCCGGGAGAGCTGCAGCAAGGGGCTGCGTCCAAGCCCTTGTCTGCTCCCTCGGAACCGCCTCCGGTTGACCCGGAGAGAGTGCGATCTCAGGAGATCTTCGAACAAGTAACCGGGCACCTCAAACGACAACCAACGCAGAGTTCGCGCTTACTGCAAAGCTGGATTCACTCCGATGAGCGCTGACAACCGGCGCGCTCATCCCAACAGCGCTCGGAACGCCGCAAATGGAAACTATGCCTGACCAGGAAAGCCAGATCGGAGCAGGGAGGAGCCGGCAGTCGGCCGCGCTGAACGGCGCGCGTAAAGCCGCCATTCTTCTGGTCGCGATCGGCGAAGAGCTTGCCAAGGAGATTCTGCGTGCCCTCCCCGAGGCGGATGTCCAGCGCATCACCGAAGAGCTCGCAGAACTGCGCGGAATCTCGCCCGATCTGTCGTCCGAAGTCCTCGAAGAATTCTGGCAGCTCCTCGAGACCCAGAACTTCATGGTGCACGGAGGTATCGACTACGCCAGCCGCCTGCTGATGGAGACCTTCGGGAAAGAGCGCGCGGAAGATTTGCTGATGCTCGTCCGACGCTCGCAAGAGGCAGCACAAGGGAACCTGGCGAAACTGCAGCGCACCGATCCGCAACAATTGGGAAAGCTGTTGGATGCCGAACATCCGCAGACCATCGCGCTGGTGCTGGCGCACCTCGATCCCCGGCGCGCATCGATGGTGTTGGACAACTTGAGCGAAGAGCACAAGGTTGTCTCGATTCAGCGGCTGGCCGAGATGCGTCAGTTCTCCCCCGAGATGGCCCAGAAAGTCGCCCAGATTCTGCATCGTCGCCTGGAAAGCATGGGCGATACTGCGCGCAAAAGCTACTCGGGATTCAAAGCGGTGGCTGACCTGCTCAATCGCGTCAACGCGGAGGAATCAAAAAAGATTCTCGAAGCGATCGAAGAGGCGGAGCCGGAGCTCGCCTTGAACATCCGCAACTTGATGTTCACCTTCGAAGATCTGGTGACCGTGCCGGCAGCGACCATCCGTGAAATTGTGTCCGGCGTCGACAAGCGTCAACTGGCCATGGCTCTGCGCGGCGCCAACGAGGAGCTGCGCGCGCAGATCTTCAAAGCCATGAGCTCCAGGGCCATGGAAATGTTGAAAGAAGACATGGAAGTTCTGGGCCCGGTGCGTTCCCGTGAAGTTGCCCAGGCACAACAGGAGATCCTGAACCTCGCGCGTCGCCTGGAGACGGAAGGAAAAGTTGTGCTGAAACTTGAGAGCGGCGAGGAGATGCTGGCCTGAGCCCCATCTGTTTCGAAAGGAAAGGTCGGGATGAGTCTTGATGCCGTCGTGGTCGTAACGGTCTACGAATACCCAGCGATTCCCGCGCCCGCATCCCCGGCCTGGGATGGAGTGGCAAGCCTGATGCCGAAGGCTGACCGCAGAGTCGAGCAGGAAGAGTGTGCCGAATCTGTGAGGCCGGAGTCAAGGCCGCACGCGCCGCAAGACGAGCTGCAGTCCAGGTTTGATGCCGGCCGAAAGCTGGGACTCGAGGAAGGCAGTCGCACGGAGCGCGATGCACAGGAGAGCCGAATCCGCGCAGACTTGGAGCGGCATCAGGCGCAACTTGCCGCCGTGGTACACGCGTTTGAAAAGGCGCGTGACCAATACCTCGAAGAGGTGGAGCACGAGGTAGTCAAGCTCGCCCTTGCGATCGCCGCGCGGATCCTGCGTCGCGAGGCGCAGACGGATCCCTTGCTTCTAACCGGCGCCGTAAGAGTAGCCCTGGGGCAGCTGTCCAGTTTGAGCCAGGCAAGATTGCGGGTTCCATCGGCCGAGCAGGATCTGTGGATCGACGCCATGGCCCATCTGCCCAATGTTGCCTTGAAGCCTGAAGTAATAGGCGATGAAGCGATGCGTCGCGGAGACTGCGCTCTCGAAACCGATCTAGGCACGGTTGACCTGGGGATTCGCGCGCAATTCTCCGAGATTGAACATGGCTTCTTCGACCGTTTCGGACGAGAAGAAGGAAGCACCGACACCCCTGGGCCCAACACGGCTCCAGAAGGCGATCCCCGATGAGCGCCCTGCTCGACCAGTATGTGGCTCGCTTGCGGCGCGGCCAGCCATGGCGATGGCGAGGACGTGTGGTCGAGTCCATCGGCCAGACCGTCGAATCCAACGGACCGGTGAGCGCTGTGGGCGAGTGTTGCGTCATCGTGGACCGGTCCGGCCGAGCGCACGCTGCAGAAGTGATTGGCTTCCGCGGGGCACGCGTGTTGACGATGCCTCTGGAAACGACAGAAGGTATTCGTTATGGGGATGCGGTCGAAGCTCTGGGAGTTCATCCCGCGATCGAACTGGGCCCCGCGCTCATCGGCCGTGTTCTGGACGCACGAGGCTGCGCAATCGATGGCAGCGTCCTTCCGCATCTGGCCGAGATGCGATCCATCGATGGGGTGGTTCGCTCGCCGCTGCGGCGCGTTCCCATTCGCTCGCCGCTGGGCACAGGGATTCGCGTCGTCGATGGGCTCTTGACCGTAGGACGGGGGCAGCGCGTAGGAATCTTCGGCGGGTCCGGCGTCGGCAAGAGCACGCTGATCGGCATGATGACCCGCAACACCGAGGCGGACGTGACCGTCGTGGGCTTGATCGGAGAGCGTGGGCGTGAAGTCGGAGAGTTTCTGGAGGACGCTTTAGGCGACGAGGGGCGCGCCCGGTCGGTCGTGTTGGTCTCAACTTCAGACCAGTCGCCGCTGATGCGCATGCGAGCGGCCTTGGCGGCGACCACGATTGCAGAGTACTTCGCAGGGCTCGGCAAACATGTGCTTCTTGTCCTCGATTCATTGACCCGGTTTGCCATGGCGGCCCGCGAGATCGGGTTGGCAGCCGGGGAGCCGCCGACGGCAAAGGGGTATACGCCGTCGGTCTTTGCGCGGTTGGCCAAATTGGTTGAGCGATCAGGAAACTTCCAGAACGGTTCGATTACGGCCTTCTATACCGTGCTGATGGAGGGTGACGATCTTCAGGATCCGCTCGTCGATGCGGTGCGGTCGCTTCTCGACGGACATGTCGTTCTCTCTCGCGCGCTGAGCTCGGAAGGCTGGTATCCACCGGTCGATATCCTGCAGTCCATCAGCCGACTGATGCCAGCCGTATCCGAGCCCATGCATCGCGAACATGCCGCTCTCATCCGCAGGCTTCTGGCGATCCATGCGCGCTCTGAAGACCTGGTTCGCATCGGTGCCTATAAACCGGGAACCGATCCGGAGCTGGATCGCGCTTTGAAGGCGCGCGCGATCATGCGCTCGTACCTGGTCCAGGGAGCAGCCGAGCGCAGCAGCCTTGAGAACAGCGTTCAACAACTCGCCAATCTCGCGCAGGAGATTTAAACCTTTGGCAATTTCACCTTCCCTTCGCCGCCTCCTTTCCATTCGCGAGCTTCAGGAAGAGCAGAGCGAAGCAGCCCTGGCAAGTGTTGTGCACGAAATCGCGCAGCTTCGGGCCGCCCAGTCCCATGCCGGAGTCCGGGCCACACAGGCGAGGAGGCTGCTCGAAGCGAGTGTCCGCTGCGACGTGCCCTCCGATCGATGGATTGGGCTGCAAGAGGAACACATCGCGATCAAGCTTGCTACGCAGTTGGCGGATCATGTGGCGGCTACAGAGAGGGAAGCGGAGACACTGCGCACGCACTATCTCGAGGCCCGCATGGAACGACGCCAGGTCCAGACCGTGGCACAAAACGCAGAAAAGGCCGTCGCCACGGACGCCGAGCACAAGGAGCAAAGGGATTTGGACGAATGGCATCGGGCCCACCATTTCTCGTGAGCGAATCCGGCGACGGCCATCTTTCTCTTCGCCTCGTACTTGAGCCAATGTTTGCACTCAAAACAGTCCACGGTCCGCCACAGGGAATTTAGTTCCATTCTGATGAGGCTCTAACCTCGTCCTCTAAAAATTGGCAAATCACATGCTCATGGAAGGGCATGACCAGCGCAGGTGGACTCGGGATCATGGCGGCATCGGAGCGTTCATCCGCTCTGCCCGTGGGACACTCTGCAGGTCCAGCTCCGAAAACTGGGCTCTCTCCACGCGTCATCGCGCCCCAGGCAACACCCCGCTTCCAGTCCATTCTGCTTGCGCATGGATTGCCTTTCCCACAAAAGCGGGCCGTCGCCCCTGTTCCCGACGGAGAAGCGGAAAGTGCTCGTCCGCTGAAGTTGTCGAATCACATTGGCCAGACACACGATGCGGACCATCGCGGGTTGCCATCGCAGAGCAGGGCCAAGCGGCAGGGCACGCTGACCGAGGCTTCGGTCCAACCAGCAATCCCCTGGGTTGATCTGCAAGTAGCGCCGAAGGCGGCCCCGTCTCGATCGACATCGGATGCGGTGCGCGCCCACGCGGCCCCCTCAGGACCGTTGCAGCCGCCGCATGAAACGGGTGCGGTCGCTCACTCGACGCGTGCTGCCGATGAATCGCAGCAGGCTGCGCAGGCCGGCAACGCTGTGAGGACAACCGCCCCGGAAGCTTCGGCAGTCCCCCAGAAAGCATCCGCCGTTGCTGCGGACCAGAAGATACCCGAAGTCCAGCCGACCACAACTGCCGCGGCGGCGAGAGTCCTCACCGGCGAGCGTCAGGCCGAAGAGACGATTTCATCCAATCCAACCCGACCCATCGCGACGACTCCCTCAGCGCACGAGTCTGATCGCAAACGAGAGAACATTGTGACGCCTCCCCTCGCTTTGCCGATCAGCCCTGAAGCGGCAAGAGCACTCTTGCCGTCCATCGCGGCGCCGACCAAGCGCACCCCATACGCGTCGTCCCCGATCCCGCATGTTGCGGAGTCTCCCGTCGTTCCTGGCGCAGAACCTTCCCACGTGGATCGCACGGTGTCCATCCCTCCCGATCAGCCAGCGGCCGGGCCCTCCCACGCGGCGATTGCGCTTCCTTCGATGCACGCGAACAGCGGGCCACGAAAGGCCGCAGGCCAGCCTTTCGGATCCGAAGCAACAACGATGCAAGTCGTGGCGCACAGTTCCGCGACGCCCACTGCGGTACCGACTCCGAGCAACGGCTCCCTGCGCGACGCACTGTCCGGCACGACGACCGCCACGACACCTCCGACACACGAGCTGTTCACTGCGATGGACGGCGATGCGCCTTTGCCCGCGCCGACGTGGACGCACGCCACAGCGAGTCATGCAGAGGCCGGCTTTCAAGACCCCGCTCTGGGTTGGGTCGGAGTGCGCTCAAGATTGAATGCAGGTGAGGTGCATGCGGCGATCATTCCATCGTCCGCGACGGCCAGTGAGGCGCTCAGTCCCCACCTGGCAGGTCTTACGACCTTCCTGTCAGAGCAGCATACGCCCATCGCGACGTGGACATTGTCCTCGCCGGAAACCACGACGCTGCAGACAGGCGAGCAGGGGACGGGGCAAAACGCTCATCGGGACCGCGGCCAGCCTGCCGAAGCAACGGGCAATCGCGCGCCGGCCTCGGGATCTCGTCTCACAGAAGAAGCACACGGAGTTGCCAGCCGCTTTGTGGAACTGGGCGACCACGGCGGCCACTATATCTCATTGTTGGTCTGAGTTCTTCCAGACGAGCAACGAACCGGGCAGAAGATTCAAGGAGGGTAACATGGCAGCATCGGCACTTTCGATCCAGGGAGCGGAGACATCTACGGCGCGTGCAAGTGCGGCGGACACTTCCACGACGAGCAGTGGTTCGTCGGCGACGATCTCGGCGAACGATTTTCTGACACTCCTCGTCACGGAGATGCAGAACCAGGACCCGACCGCAACCACCGACCCGAACGAGTACATCAATCAACTTGTGAACGTGAACAGTCTTGAACAGCTCGTCGACATTAACCAGACTCTTACATCCGATACCGGAGCGACGAATGGTTCCAGGTTGACCGGCCGATCCGCTGCGCAAACAGCGATTGGCCCGGTCTCGACACACCCTGCGCCCTCCAGCGGCTCTTCCGTAAGCAGGTCGGCGGCCCATGGCATGACCTCGATCGCGGCGGCGCAGGGTATTGCGGCAACCTCGGTCAAAGGCAACCTCAGCATTCCAAAAACCAGTTCTGCCGCCAACTCTGTAGCCCATGCACTGAGCCGGCACTAACGTCCCAACACGGGCAACGATCCGATGCACGAAAGAGCGGCACGCAACCCGCAGACCTTAAAGGGAGAACATCGATGGCAAGTTTCTCGATACCGCTCACCGGCCTTGATGCCGATTCGAGCGCTCTGAACACAATCGCCAATGATCTATCGAACATGAACACCACGGCCTTCAAGGCCCAGACAACCAATTTTGCCGATCTGTTCTATCAGCAGCTTGGATCGACCGGTGCAGGGAACCCAATCCAGCTGGGCGCCGGCGTGAAGGTCGCAACCAATGAAACCGATTTCTCGCAGGGCTCGATCGCTTCAACGGGCACAGCGACCGATGTCGCACTCGATGGCAATGGTTTCTTTGTCGTCAACGGCGGCAACGGTGCCAACGAATACACGCGTGCAGGAAACTTTGCCCTGACATCGAATGGCGACCTGGTGACGACGAATGGTCTCAACGTCTTGGGCTATCCCGCCGTGAATGGGGTCGTGAACACCAACGCACCGTTAGCCGCCATTCAGATTCCAGTGGGACAAGTGCAGCAGCCCCAGCCCACATCGACACTCAGTATGAATGTCAACCTGGATTCCGCGGCGGGGAGCGCTTCGTTCCCAGGACAGGTCACGGTCTATGACTCCCTCGGCACTTCGCACGTGATGACGGTGACCTACGCACAAGCCGGCGTGAACTCGTGGACATACTCCGCGGCCTTGCCTGCTGCGGATTTCACCTCGGGAGCTTCTGTCCCTGTGACCGGAACGCTGACGTTCGACGCCGGCGGCAACCTGCAATCCGTGACCCCTGCGCTTGGAGTCGCAACGCCTGTAGGAACGGCCCCCGGCGATATTTCATCCCTTCCTCTGCAGTTCACCGGCCTGGCCGACGGGGCCAGCGACCTGCATATCGGATGGAATCTTCTCGGCTCGGGCAATACACCGACACTGACGCAGGTCGACGCAAAGTCGGCAGTCTCTGCCACGAACCAGAATGGTTTTGCGGCCGGCCAATATCAGAGCTTCACGATTGGCTCCGATGGAACCGTGACCGCCACCTATTCCAACGGCCAGAAGCAGAATGTCGGTCAGCTCGCTCTAGCAAACGTCGTCAACGTCCAGGGCCTGGAGATGCTGGGGAATGGCGATTGCGCCACCACACTCGCCAGCGGCACTGCATCCATTGGGACGTCGGGCAGCGGGGGACTGGGAACATTGCAGGACGGAGCTCTCGAGGAATCGAATGTCAACATCTCCCAGGAGTTCTCCAACCTGATCATTGCGCAGCGCGCCTTTGAGGCCAACTCAAAGACCGTCACCACGTTCGACACCGTCACGCAGGAAACCATCAACATGATCCACTAATCCGAAGTACCATCCCCTCCGTGCATGCCTCGTGCTCGAAAGCGGCGTCGAGGCATGTGCGCATTTGTACGGTCTTCGGAGCGCGCAACGAATCGCCACGTACACTCACTTCACGCCGCAGTCATTTCCTGGGAGACGTGCGCCGACGGGACGACATTCAAAAGGTTCCGTGCACTGTTACTATCCAAATTACAATCGTCCTCATCCCCACACGCGGAGAACCCTCATGCGTCTTGCGCACGCCGTCCTATTGAATGTTTTCCTGGTTGTCGCATCCTCGGCCCAATCCGTGCCCAAAGCGATCTACACCGATCCGGCGCCTGATTCTGCGCACCCCGCCAGCATGACGGTTCTGCATATCCCCACGCACGGCGTTGGAATCAACGGCCTGCTGTATGCTCCGTCGGGAGCCGGCCTTCATCCGACCCTGGTCATTTGCCACGGCCTCCCCGGCAACGAGAAGAATCTTGATCTCGCCCAGGCCGTGCGGCGCGCCGGATGGAATGCCGTTACCTTTAACTATCGCGGCTCGTGGGGTAGCCCGGGCTCTTTTCGCTTCGCGCAGAATCTCGAAGACGCCGACGCTGTTCTAACCTATCTGCGCGATCCTGCAAACGCCGCCAAGCTCAACGTCGATCCCAAGCGGATTGCGATTGCCGGCCACAGCATGGGAGGTGGGGTGACGGCCCATACCGCGGCGCACGATCATCAACTGATGGGCGCAATTCTCGTCAGCGCGGCCGACATGGGAAGCATAGGCAGCATGCCGCGTGAAAAGCTCGTCTCACTGATGGCCGACGACATGGAGACTTTGCAGGGCGTCACAGCGGAAAGCATGGCAGATGAAGTGGCCAGCCATGGAAAGGAGTTCACTTTCAATACCATGGTGGACGGACTGACAACGCTTCCACTGCTGGTTCTTTCCGCCAACGATGGACTCGCACCTGGTACCGACGCCCTGGTGGCTGCGGTTCGTGCCAAAGGAAACACGCGCGTGACTTCGATCCACCAGGCAACAGACCATAGCTGGTCCGATCACCGCATCTATCTCGAAAGCACGATCATCACCTGGCTTGAGGGACTGCAGGAATCGCCTGGCTCGGATCGTTAAGCTCCTTCAGAGCGCCTGACTTCGACAAACAGCCCTTTGCCCTGGGCGAGAGCCTTCTGCTCGGCGTCGTAGATGTGGGCTTCGGCCCAATGCTTGCGCCCTTCGCTGCGCGTCACCTTCGCTTCGATCCGGATCTCTGCGCCTGAGGGCACTGGCCGGCGGTAATCGATCTCCAGATGCCTGGTCATCGCAAGCAGGCCTCGCGCACGCACCGCTTTGCTCATCGATTCGTCGAGGAGGGTGGCGATGATGCCTCCGTGCAGATAGCCCGGGTGTCCTTCAAAAAGATCCGAGACGGCTGTAGGACATACAACGGAACCATCCGGTGTGAGGAAGAATTCCAACTTCAGACCGCCAGGGTTCAAGGGGCCACAACCAAAGCATCGATTCTGCGCGCTATGCGCCAGCGGAGTCAGGTTCTCGCGGTTCGCCTTCGTCATCGGCCGAAGCTCCCGGCAAGCACCTTGGCAAACACAGGCATATCCACATTGGAGCCAGTCAGGACCAGGCCAATGCGGCGACCCTGCTGCAGCGAAGCTTCGCGCAGGGCGGCAGCCAGCGGCGCGGCTGCAGCTCCTTCGGAAACGTTGTGTGTGTCCTGGTAATACACCCGCATCGCCTCGCTAATCTCCGTATCGGAAACTTCGATGATGCGGGAGACGTTGCTCCAGATGTAGCCCATTGCTCTCGTATGCGGCGTGCGGCACGCAAGACCATCCGCGATCAATGTCGTTGCGGGCGCCTCGACAATGCGGCGCGCGGCAAAGCTGAGCGCATACGAGGGGGATTCCGCCGAGACCGCGCCAACAATCTCGGTCTGCAGCCCAAGTGCGTTGCGGGCCGCCGCGACTCCGCTGATCGAAGAGCCAAGACCAATCGGCACATAGATCACATCCAGCGGTGGTGCGGCTTTGAAAAACTCCAGCGCGTACGTCGCCGTCCCCATTACCAGGCGTTCGTGAAACGAGTCGACCATCGTCCATTCGCGGTCCGAGGCAAGTGCGCGCGCATACACAAGCGCTTCCTGAAAGTCATAGCCAAATTCGATCAGCTCGACACCCTGCGCCTTCATCGCGAGGTTCTTCTCGGCGCTATTGTTCTTAGGCACAATGATGGCCGCTTTGAGGCCGAGCAGGCGGGCCGCCATCCCTACGCCTTGACCATGATTTCCGCGCGTCGCAGCCACCACCCCTCTGAGGTCCGGCTCGGCCTGCTTCAGCCAGTCCATGTAGACGAGTGCGCCGCGTAGTTTGAACGCGCCCACCGGGCTGTGATTCTCATGTTTGACCCAGGCTTCTGTGCCGAGCCGCTGATTAAGCAACGGCCAGGAGTATTGCGGCGTGGGCGGCATCGCGCGATAAACAACAGCTTGTGCAGCTTCAATCTGGGCAAGAGTAGGAAGCGCCATGCTCCCAGCATATCGAAGGCCCCCTGGAAAGAGTTGTGGTCCGTGGTAGATTCATGCTCATGGAATTCCGGATTCGACGTGCGGATGCAGCCGATGCGCCCGCGATTGCCCGCGTACACGTCGATAGCTGGAGAAGCACCTACGCAGGAATTGTTCCAGACACATTTCTGGCCTCGCTCAAGATCGACGACCGCGCCGAGATGTGGCGGAACGTGCTCGCAGCTGAAGACGCACTGATGTTCATCGCAGAAGAAGACGCGGGCATCTTTGGTTTTGCGTGCGGCGGAAAGTTGAGAGAAGCGCTCAATTCGTACGATGCGGAGATCTACGCTCTCTATCTTTTGCGCGAAAATCAGAGCCAGGGGGCTGGGCGTGCCTTATTCCAAACGCTCGTAGCATCGCTGCACGAGGCGCGGTATGCGGGAATGGCGTTGTGGGTTTTGAAAGAGAATCCCGCCACCCGCTTCTATCAGTATTTGGGTGGAAAACAGATTGCGAGCAAACAAATCGAGATCGGCGGTGCCAATTTGGAAGAAGTAGCCTACGGATGGCCAAGACTCGAAGATATTTTACAGAAGGGGATCGCGGCCCATGGGCAGATGTGAAGACCGATCAAGTTCGATCTTCGGCGGCATCGTATTGCTCCTTGCAAGCGCGGTCGGCCTCGTGTGCGGAGTGGCAGGATGTCATCGAGTTCCGTCGCTAACGCCGCAGGAGGAAGAAGGGAAGCATCTCTACTCCGTGCGCTGCGCACATTGCCACGAGGACAATGATCTCGCGCTCAAGAAGGTTCCGCCCGACCTCCATCGATTGTTCGCGACGTCCAGGATGCCCAGCGGATCTCCGGCCACCGACGCGGAAATTCGTAAAGTGATCCTCGGCGGCAAGGGAATGATGCCTTCGTTTGCAGGGCGCTTTACCGAGGAGCAGATGTCTGCACTGCTGGCCTATCTGCACACCGGCCTGCGCTGAAGGATCCGTGCCAGGGTATCGCAGTAAGGGCCCGCATAGCTTGCGGGCCCTTACTGGACGGTTCTTAATCAACAGCTACGCCGTCATCCCGCCTATTCGTAGCGGATGGCTCTCATTGGATCGAGGGCCGCGGCACGCCGTGCCGGCATCATGCATGCCACGGCCGCTGTCATGCCAAGAGCACATGCCGCAGCAAGCAGAAGCAGGGGATCGCGCGAGCTCTCCGTGGCCCAGCTTGCCAGAACTTTATTCAGAGCCACAGTGAGCAACAGGCCCGTCACGATACCTGATCCCACGCTGAGCACCATCGACCGGAACACAATGCTGAGCACGTGGCTTCGTTGCGCACCCAACGCGATACGGATGCCAAATTCATTCGTCCGCTGTACGACGGTATACGAGACCACGCTGTAGAGGCCCACCGCCGCCAGCAGCAGTGCAAGCGCGGCGAAAGCCCCAAAGAGCCACGCGACGAGCTGCCCTCGCGCCCACTCCGGCGTCCGCGTAATCCAGTGCTCCAGATCGCGCACGTCACCGGTGGTCTGCTGATCGTGATCCACCGCGTTGACCTGTACCTGGATGGCGTGCAGCAGTGTGAGCGGCGGAACATCCGAGCGCACCAGCAGTTGCGTATACATCGACATCGCAAGCGTGTATGGAACGAAAGCTTCGGGCAGTACCGGCTTGGTCATGCCATCGTTGAGCTTATCCGCGACAACGCCGACGATCAGCACGCCGTTCTCGTTCCCCGGTGCCAGCAGAAGGAAGGGCGGCTGCTCCTTCAACTCGGGAAGTCGAATCGTATGGCCCACCGCGTCGCCATGCGGGAAGTAGCGCCGCGCGAGCGTCTGGTTGATGACCACCATTGATGCTCCCCGATGATTCTCCGCGTCATTCCAGATGCGTCCCTGGACGACAGGAATCTTGAGAATTGGAAAATAGGTGGGACTCACCAGGTTGACGCGCAGCGACTGCTCTTCGCCCGATGGCTTGCCGACAATCACGAACTTGGTTTGAAATCCGTTGGAGGGCGGCGTTGCGTTGCTCGAGACGGCGGTCATGGTCACCCCCGGCACCGACGCGACCGCCGAATAAAGCTTCTCGAAGTAGGGCGCGCGCTCTTGCCAGGTCTTGTAGGTCCCGTCATGAATAGGAATGCCAACCGACATCACGTTGTGCGGGTCATAGCCCAGCGGCCGGTGCGCGACATGCAGAAAGCCCTCGATGGCAGCGCCTGCGCCGGCAATCATCAGCAGCGTGAGCGCGATCTGTGCCCCGATCAATATATTGTGAACGCGGCGCCCCTTCACGTCGCTCGTCGTCTTGCGCGTGTTTGCCTGCATTATCTGGCTCACTTGCGGCCGAGAAAGCTGCAGCGCCGGCCAGAGGCCAAACAAAATCCCCGTCGCAACGGAACAGCCTATGCAGAACAGCAGCACGGATACATTGATCTGGATGGCCGCTTCGTGCGGAAACGAGTATTCGGGCAAGTTGGCAACAATCACATCGAGTGATTTGTAGGCCAGCACCAGGCCGATGGCGGCGCCGGTGAGCGAAAGCATCAGGGCTTCAGTCAGCAGCTGACGCACAATGCGCATGCGGCTCGCTCCGATCGCCGAACGCAGAGCAAACTCGTGCTGGCGGCTCGTCGCACGCGCCAGAAGAAGGATGGAAACATTGCCGCATCCGATCAGCAGCAGCAGAGCAACTGCGCCGAACAGAAGGTACAGCGTTCCGCCGAGTTGCTTCACGAAGTCTTCGTTGAGGCCCACGACATGAAGGCGCAGAGTGTCGTGAGGAAAATTCGCTGGCGTCTCATGCGCGAAAGCATTGATCAGGGGCTGCAAGGCGGCATCGGCCTGCGCATGCGTCACGCCGGGTTTCAGGCGGATTCCTGCGTAATAGCTCCTTGTCTGCTCCTGCGTCACTTTCAGCGGCAGGTAAACATCGCCATCTCCCCAGGCAAACCGCGCCGCAGCCACACCCACAATGGTGTAGTTCTTGCGGACCATCTGGACGGTCTTGCCGACGATGCTGGGATCGCCGCGGAAGTGGCGCTGCCAGAACTTGTACCCCAGCACGGCGACCGGCTGCGGATCCTGGCCGTCGATCGCATCAGAAGGCTGCAGGCTTCGTCCCAGAACCGGCGGAACGCCGAAAAAGTTGAACCCGTTCGACGTGAAATACACGGCCTGTACGTCTTCGGGCACATCGCTTCCGGTGACGGTCAGGCTCCAGTCGTCTTCAAGAAAGGTGTCTTCCACCACAGGAGACTTGCGAAGCTGCTGCCATTGCGAGCCCGTGACCCCGAAGCCCCGATTGCCGCCGGTGGGGGTCAGCAGCCGCATGTGAACCATGCGGTCGGGGGAGGCATAGGGATAAGGGTCCATCAGGATGGCGTAGACCACGCTGAAAACGGCGGTGGTCGCCCCAATGCCGAGCGCCAGCGAGACGACTGCGGTCAGGGTGAATCCGGGCAACTTTGAAAGCTGGCGGAAAGAGTAGCGCAGATCCTGAAGCAGGGTTCTCATCTGTCCTCCCGGAGCGGCTTCAACGCGGCCAGACCAGCGGCTCGACACAAACGCTCCACTGTCGTATAAGCACGCGGGGAGCCAACGGGCCCCGCGATAACTCGTTGATTCTGCAAACAAGAAAGCCCAAGGCGCGCAGGGGGCTGTTCGGTTTCGTCCCGGCATGTCCGCAAATGGACGTCGCGGTCGGCCCGGCCGAGATGATTCAGCCATGCTCTATACTCAGGATTGTGACGACGACCGAAAAAACCTTTTACCTGGAGACCTTCGGTTGCCAGATGAACGCTCACGATTCAGAGAAGGTCATCGGTACGCTGCAGCAGCAGGGCTATCGCCAGGTCGAGTCTGAGCAAGACGCCGGGTTGATCCTCTACAACACCTGCTCGATCCGCGACAAAGCCGAACAAAAGGTCTTCAACCGGCTCAACGACTACAAGAAGCTCTACAAGTCCGGAAAGCGCTTCGGCGTCCTGGGCTGCGTCGCACAACAGGAAGGCGAGAAGATTTTCGAGCGCGCCCCGTACGTGTCGTTGGTTTCCGGCTCAGCCTCGTATCGCAAGCTTCCAGAAATGCTGATGCGCCTCGAAGCAGGGGAGTCGCGCATCACCGGTCTCGACGACCGGCAGACCGAAGAGACCTTCGAAACCGAATTCACGGCCCGTCAGAATCCCTACCGCGGCTACATCACCATCATCGAGGGATGCGACAAGTTCTGCTCGTATTGCGTGGTGCCCTACACCCGCGGCAAAGAGCGCAGCCGCACGTCGACATCTGTCCTCGCCGAAGCGCGGCGCCTCGCCGACCAGGGCTACACCGAGATTCAATTGCTCGGTCAGAATGTCAACAGCTACCGCGACCCGGAAGGGAAGTCGAGCTTCGCTGAGTTGCTGGCCAGCGTCGGCCAGATCCCCGGCATCCGGCGCGTCCGTTTCACAACCAGCCATCCCCGCGATTTTACCCGTGACATTGTCGAGGCCATCGACGCCGTTCCTTCGCTCTGCGATCACGTCCATCTGCCCATCCAGTCCGGTTCATCGCGGGTATTGAAAATGATGGCGCGCGAATATACCCGCGAGTGGTACCTCGAACGCATCAGCTGGATCAAAGCGGCAAAGCGGCCCATTGCGCTCTCAACCGACATCATCGTCGGCTTCCCAGGCGAAACCCCAGCCGACTTCATCGAGACCATGGATCTGCTTCAGGAAGTGCAATACGATTGCGTCTTCGGATTCAAGTATTCGCCGCGCCCAAACACGCCGGCGTTGACCATGATCGACTCGATTCCAGATGAGGAGAAGGCAAAGCGGCTCCAAGTCGTCTTGGATCGCCAGCGCGATATTCAGAGAGTCAACTACGCCAAGCACATAGGGCAGGTTATGGAAGTGATCGTTGAGAATCCGCACTCAGCGCGCGGGCAGATCGGCGGCCGCAGCACGCAGAACAAGCCAGTCAACTTCACATCCGCGCAGCAGATCGCGCCGGCCCCAGGCAGCTATGCGCAAGTGAAAATCACAGCAGCTTTTCCGAATAGCCTCGTGGGAGAGGCCGTCTAACCAGAGGGGCCCTAAGGGGGAGTCGATGGACGTTGAGGTTCGGATTCGCGGATTAATGATGGACCCGGCAACAAACATGCCGATCGTCGTCCTGAAAGACGTCTCCTCGGATACGGTCATGCCCATCTGGGTGGGCATCTTCGAGGCCAACGCCATTGCCATCGAGATCGAGAAGATGTCAGCGCAGCGCCCCATGACACATGACCTCACCAGAAGCCTCATCCAGCACTTGAATGGAACACTGGAAAAGGTTGTCATCACAGAACTTCGGGACGATACATTCTTCGCGATTTTATGGATGCGCCAGGAGAACGAATCGATTACGGTCGATGCGCGCCCATCCGACGCCATCGCCTTGGCGTTGCGTGCGGACTGTCCAATCTACGTATCCGAACAAGTGATGCAATCGGCGAAGTTGAACACTTCAGGGCCACCCGAAGGTCCAACCGCTGAGCAACTGCGGAGCTGGCTCGAAGGCCTCAACGATGAGGACCTGGGCAGCCGCTACAAGATGTAGGCGCGCACACTCCGCAGGGAAGCCTTCTCGTAAGTGTTTGAATCAACGCTAGTTCAACTCCAGAGAAGATCGCTCAACTTGAGTATACAGAATATCTGTTATCAGACGTAGCTGACTCGGAAGTGGTAACAGTCACCGGAAGGTTTTCCGATGGCTCTCTGCGTTATCTACAGTAGGTCCAACGCTCGCAAATCTAAATTAAAATCCCCCCCCGGGAACCCCGTGTCCGAAGTAGAAGACGGGCGCACGGCCGCGCAATGGCTCCGCGCGGCCGCTGCCTATTGCCATTTCATGTCGGGCGCGGACTGGCGACGCCTCTCCAATTCTCAGCAGCGCAACGACTCGACGTACCTCTACTATCTGGGCGGCAAGCGGCTCTTGCTGACCGCCCTCTATGCAGAGGATGAGCCCGGGATTCATGTCGTTCTGCCCTCCCTCTCCCCCGTCCCCCCTAAGCTGCCCGGCGAAGTCGCTCTGCTGGCCTTGCCGCGCCCCGTGCTGGTACGGCAACTGATGGCCGAAAATTCGGCTCTCACGTCGCGCCGCATCCTCTCCGCCCTCTCCCGTCAAAAGCTCGCTCACATGCTGGCAGACACGCGCGAAAATGCGCGCCGTCATCAGGCGGACATCGCATGAAAGAAAACCGTGGAATCCCTCAGCGCGGCGGAGCGATGGCCTTCGACCAGATCGCCGAAGAGCTTGGCATCTCACGCGCGGCCGCGCAACACATCTTCGCCTCCGCGCTCCGCAAGCTGCGTAGGAATCGGCCGGACACCCTGCATCGCATGCGTGGCCTCGCTTCTCAACTCGACAAAGAACGCAACTCGCGGAGGGCCGCATGAAGCAATTTGTCAAAGGCGCTTGGGCGGCCGTGTCCGGCCTCGCGGCCGAATTCGATTCCATCGTGAGAGCGCGTTTTTCGCGGCGCAAGCCTGTTCCCGCTCCGCCTCAGCCGGAGGCGCGCATGGTCGGAGAACTCCATCCCGCCATCCGTCGCCGCATGCAGAAGCGCATGGGCCGCAAGCTCCGGTCCGATGCGCTCGCACTTCTCTCCCCTGAAATCGAAACCGATTTTCTACACGGCCTCTACCTTCGGAAAGCTGCGCGACGCACGCGCCGCACGCACTCCCCGCGTGACCCCGGAGGTAATTCACATCAACGCAGGCTCCGCCGTCGCGCGGAGGCTAGGGCCTGCTACAAGCTCAGCGCGGTCCAGACAACTGCCTGAGGGGCGAGAAGCGCGGTTTCTCAGGGATGGGAGGCCGCGCGACTCAGAGGAGCGAGTTATGCGAGTCAATGTTTACGCCGAAGAGATGACAGATCGAATCGAGATTGTCGAGAAGCGGACGGCCGAAGGGACGTTCACCGGTCTGCGCATCTACCTGCAACTCCCCGCCACAATCACAGACGGCCCATTTAAGGGCTCGAATGTTTCCGGCCCGTTTATCCATCGCGCAGGTGATGACGATTCGGCCGCCGTCACTTTTTGGGGCAAGCGCGATTTGCTCGAAGTGCTGGGCAAGGCGACGAAGGTTCTTCAGAAGCATTATCGCGAACAGGACGCGCAGACCGTTGGGCAGGGGCAGATATGAAGACGCTCCGTCTTTGGCTGGGCACGTGGCTCCTGAGGCATGCGCTCGACGTGCTGCCCGTCGATTCTGACGAAGCGATGGGCATTGCGCGCGGCCTCACGGAGCAGCGGCTCTACTCGCGCTATGAGGGATGGTGCCAGATCGCGGGCACCGCCCCGCGCGCCTTTTTCTCTTGGCGTCAAATCCGCGAAACCATCTACACGAAATTTGCCAGCACTAACCGAGTGATTCCCCTTCGCTCGGAGAAGAGACGGAGGCTCGCATGACTTCCCTACCCTGCTGTGTCGATGGCTGCTCGCTCTATGAGGGCGAGCAGCATCTCGGCATCTGCTCTACACACTGGGCGACGTTGCCCGTGCGCATTCGCGCCCTCTGGGTGCAAGGTGAAGGCCCCGCGTATAGATTGCGCGCGGCGCGGAACTGGTACGCGGACGGGCACCCGACGCCGCTGTATACGATGCCGTTGTATGCGCAGGCTGCAGATCTCCTCATCACGCTGTCTGGCCGCGTCTACGACCGGGCCATGCGCGCGCCATCCCGTTCGCGGGCAGAGAGGGAGTGTTCAAGGGTGCGGCTCTCGCTGCAGTCTCTTGCCCATCGATTCAAGTACGAAGAAGCGACCCGCCTAGATGAGCAGGATCATTACGACCTGCGCGAAGCTATCGAGCTGATTCACGAAATTGAGCACTGGGCAGATTTCGCCCCCGCGCCATCCGTCGAGGAATGCGATTGCACGGTTTCTCAAACCATCCTGCAGCTCGTCGGGCTGCTGGTCGCGGCCGGGATCGACCAGGGGGCGCACCATGCCGCAGCCTAGTGCGCCCATGTTCCCTCTCACGCCTCGCATGTCTTCGCTGGAGGCCATCGCCGAAGTCGAGCGCAAATTCCGGCCGGGGCAGGTCATCGTTCAAAAGTCGGACGGCCGTCGATTCATTCTCGGCGATAAGTACAACCATCGCTTTTGGCTCTCCTCGCTCGATGAAAACAACCGCATCAATGGCCTCTGTCGCGAGTCCGCAACCTACATCGCAACGCAATTCGAAGCGGAACAGGCGTCGGCATGAGGAGCCACCCTGCCTGCGTCAAATGCGGCAAGCCCGCGAATGTGCGGCTCCCAGTCGGGCCGGTCTGCATCGTCTGCTACGACCGCGAGATTAGCGGCATTGCGTCCGGAGCGAAGGTTCGGCTTTGCACGGGCTGCCATTCCTCCGCCGAAAAAACAAACACACTGAAGCGTGTCATCGCGCTCTCCAAAGAGGGCGCGTGGATCTGCCCGTTCCTCACGAAGGAGTGCGGGAAGGTGATGGCATGAGAGCACGATTCGAATGCAGCGAATGCGGCCGGCCGTTTCTTCCACATCGCGCGCAGCCATTCGGCAAGAAAACGCAGACGTGCGGGATGCTCGACTGCCAGCGATCGCGCAAGAGTGCGTTACAGAGGCAACGTCGATCGACATTGCGTCGCGAGGCAACGTCGTCCAGGTCGACGTTGCCTGAGGCAATCACGGCCGATGTTGCCTCAAAAAGGCTCGCAGGCATCACGCGCGCAAGTGAGGCCCGATGACAGGCAGCCTTCAAGCTCGCCGCGTGGCAGGCAATTCTGCCCCGGCGACGGGCATCGTATGGCGGGAGTGCTTCGCCCCCTCTCGCCCCCTTCGTCTGGGGACCCGCCGCAGGCGAGCGCGCCAAGCGCTCGCGGCTTCGGAGGCGGGGGGCACGTGCCCCGCGCGGAGCGCGCGGGCCAATTCACTTGATACCGAGAATCAACTAGCAACAACTGCGGTCGAATGGTCTGCCCTGCAAATCTCAGAAGACGATATATACCGGCAGAAGCTAAGCATCCATCGACAGCTAAAGTCCTCAGTTCGAGAGATTTTCGAGAAACACAAGCGCGAGGCTGTTGGGACGTATGATGCGGTCCTCGCGAAATGGTTGGCAGACTACGACGCGCAAAAAGCGTACCTCCCAGACGAATCAGGGACCGAACAGTGGAAGCGTGTCGAGGAGTGGGTCAAAAAGAACAAGCCTGCTGGCGCGAACGCGCAGTGGGTGAAGTGGGAGAAGGTCTATTTCCAGCTCGAGCGCTGCCAGCGAGAGTGGATTGGCTACCGGCCCGCTTGCTGTGGGGACCGCTCGAAGCCCATAGCGGTCCCGATCGGCTGCAATCACCGTCTATGTCCCCTCTGCGCTCACCATCGCAGCCATAAGGCTCAGGCGAACATTAAAACGATGTTTGACCGGCTGACCCATCCGATTTTCGTTACCCTCACAATCCCGAATACGAAGACTCTTCGGAAGCATGACTTCACCCTGATCAGGCAGCGAGTCCGCAAATTCATAGCCGAACACAAGCGCTGGTTTAAGGGAGGGGTGTACTCACTTGAGACGACTTACAATCGCCGCGAAAAGACGTGGCATTTGCACGTGCATATACTTGCTGACGCTGACTGCCCTCTGCCTTCTAAAAGCGAGCGACGCACTCTCGCCGGTAATCGACTCTACGCTTTCACGAAACTCAAACTTGAGCTGGAGTTTGATTGGCTTAGGTTATGGACGGGCGATTGGTCTAAGCCTTGCCGAATGGATTCTGGCCAGATGCGACATGCTGGCGACGTATATCAATTTGAGCAATGGTACCGAGGCACGCTCGCAAACAAAGTGAGGGAGTGGGACTACTTCACAAAGTCCTATAAGCGGGCGGCCGGCCTCTCTGACGCTGAATTTGAGGCGCGTACGGAGTGGAACAGGCGCAATCGACGTATGGTGCACATCCGCCCCGTCGATGACCGCGACAAAGCGGCCGCCGAAGTTCTGAAGTACATCACCAAGGGCGCGCAATTTTCCGACTCTCCCGACGCAATTGAAGAATTCATGGATGCCGTGAAGGGCGCGCGTCTGATTCAGACGTTTGGGACCTGGTATGGCGCGAAATTCGATACGGTTTTCGACCCTGAGCATATGGACGATTGGGGCGAAATGAAATGCGCGTGTGGGCTTAATCACTGGGAGCGCATGGGCGTGTTTTATCGCAAGGACGTGTATCTCGAAGCTGATGGCCGATGGCGCATTAGGAGCGAGGTATTTAACCGACATATCGGGGGCACCGTTCCCCGACCAACAATCCGTGCTCTAGAGCCGGAGGGAGAGGCTACAGGCTATGACATCAACGGGATCAAGTTTTTCGCGCAGTAATGCTTTTGTGACTGGATCGCGCTCGGTTAATTGGGTGGAAGTCAAAGAACCCGTCAAATTTGATTTCTCGCACGGGGTGACCCTAGTCGGAATTTTGACTTCAATCGAGCGGGTTCAAATTCGGGATAACGATACGCGCGTGCCCAAGCCCGCAGTGCGCTACACAGTGCTCGATGAAGAAACAAGCGCGCCCGTTTTTTTCTTCGGCACCGTGAAGCTCGATTCGATGATTCGGACGGATTTCATCGGCCGGTACGTGTCGATTACGTGCACGGGGGAAGATAAATCAGTGCAACGCGAAGGGCGAGCTATGAAAGAGTTCGAAATTTTGAGAAGTGAAGATTTTGCACCCGGCTGGGCTACCGATGGGACGCGAATCACCGACAGTGATTTGCCCCCTTCAGATTCGTACTAACCATCAACCCGCAACTCGCTCCCCGTGCCCCGGCTTAGTCGCCGGGGCACTCAGAAACAAGTGGAGGAGAGCATGACTTTTCCTTTTGATCTGTCGGACCGCAACGTGGTTTTCTACCTGATCCTTTTTGGATTTTTCTGCGCAATTGTCGGCTCGTACTTCGGCCGGAGGGCGTGACCCATGGAAAAGTGCCCGAAGTGTAGCGGCGATGTGCCGCGCACGTGGACTAACAAACGGCGGCAGATCGTCGGCAAGTGCGACGGCTGCAGAAAGCTGGTGAGCTTTGGCAGACCCAAAAAAGGCAGTGAGCAATCGGACGGGGAAACCAACCCGGACGTACAAAAAAACGGGAAAGTTCAAAAGGGCGCAGGCGCAGGCGGCCCCAAAGGTGGCAAGTCAAAAGCCCCTCCCGCCCCCGCTGGAACTGGAAGCGGCGGAGGATTCTTTGCCCGACTCGCAAAGCTCCTCAATTCCGATGTTGGATGAGCCCAAGCCCGGCTCATCTCTCAGCGCGGAGGCGGAGCAAATTCTCTCTCAGATGCCCGTAATCGAGGGGGCACCGGGGAGCGCGCCCGTTTCGACGGAGAGCGGCGCGGAGCCACTGCTCGCTCTGGCGGGGATGGTCGCCTTCGAAGAGCAGGACGTGAAGGACACGCTGGAAGAGTTTTTCGCATTCCTCGCGGATCGCTTCGACTCCGAACACTGGGAACTGACAGAGCGGCAATCGCGGATGCTGGGCAAGCCGACGACGCTGCTCTTGAATTCGCTTTGGACGAAGCTGCAGCAACTCCTCCCCGATGTGATCGCACGCTGGTGCGAATCGACGCCGGGAGCGATGGCTTTCTTGACGGCATGCGGCCTCGTGCTGGTGCCCAAGGTGATCGTTCAAATTCGTATCTCGCGTGAACGTCGCAGGGCGAAACGGATCATTGAAAATCCGAAGCCACAACCGCAACCCCCGGCACCGGCCGTGCCGCAACCCCCGGTACAAAACGGGGTGATCTACACCGAAGGGAGAGCAGCCTAGATGGAGATAACGCTGATTCAGGCAATCGCAAAGATGGAGGGCTTCGGCGCGAACCCGAATAATATCCCGACGCGCTGCAACAACCCCGGCGATATTTGCGCAGGACAGTTTGCGAATGCACACGGTGCGATGCCCGCCGCGTCCGATCCGATGACTAGGAATCCATCGCGTTACGCCGTGTTCCCGACTGCGGAACTGGGCTGGGCTGCGCTTCGTGCGCTGCTCGCTGCGCACTATCTCGGTATGACCATAGCGGCGGCCATCGCCAAGTACGCCCCGGCGACGGAGAACAACACAAACGAATACGTGCTCTTCGTGTGCCGCGAAACGGGCTTGACGCCCTTCACTGTTCTAACCGCCGAAAACATCGGCTGAAAGCAGGGCTCCACAATGAAGGCTCTTTATTCAACTCTCGCTTTGCTCTCTCTCCTCGCGGTCGGATGTGCGGGGGCGGGAGGGCAGGCTCCAACGCAGAACATCTTTACGTGCCCAACGTCCGCGACGGTTGGCACCTACGTGGCGCTCAATGCGTCGTCCCCGGCGACGGGCACAACCTACGCTGATACTGCGCTGGCAAGTGGGCAAGTGACTTGCTACATCGCGCAATCGCTTCAAACCGTCAACGGCCAAAAAGGGACCAGCGCGCCCTCGAACATCGCGGGACCGTACACGACTCCGGCGACGGGCTCTGCTCATCTCACTACGCTCACGTGGACAAACCCCGGCTCCGGCACATTCACCTATCTTGTGTCGCGCGTCGATGCCATCAGCACGGCGGTCCCGATCCCTTCACTCAATACCGCCCCGGTTATCTCCGATGGCGCGATCCCTCGGCCCGCGCCGGCCGCGAAGGATGCACCGGTCGAACTGGTCGCAAGGGTCGCCCGGTAGTGCACGTCTATTCGCTCACCTTCGCGGATGGAGAATCCTACGTGGGGCGTACCTCGCGGTGCGTCCACGTTCGATTACTTGAGCACATCCGCGACGCGCGCAATGGGCGGGGCACGTGCGGCCTGCATGAGCGTCTCAAGGCGGGCGATGTTCCCCGGCTCTCGATACTGTGGACCGGGGCCGGGCGCGAAGAGTGCATGCAGATGGAGTTGCATTTCATCAAGAGCTTGTCTCCATCGCTGAATGAGGCGGAGAGCGCAACGGGCGGCATCCCTTGGACGCGGGTAAGAGTGACGCGGAAGCGGCCGCAATGGTGGCGAAAGAAAATCGCGCGGTCTGTTCGCGCTAGCTGGCAGGATCAACGGCGGAGGACGGCATAGTGGAGCGCGGCTTTATCGACGGGGAGTATCAGGACGGGGAGCTGCGCGGCCTCGGCTTCCTCGCGGGCGAACGTGGCATGGGCAAAACAACGGAGATGATTCGCCTGGTCGAACAATGCACCGGGCAAGTGATTTTCTTCGACACGATAGGCACTCATGAGCATCTGCTCCGTGCGAAGGGGTTTGTCCCCTTCTCCAACCCCGAAAGGCTGCAGGCGTATCTCCGCAAGAATCGCGGCCGTCGCGTGCGGGTCTGCTACGTGCCTCAGGACGAATACCCCGATGTGCATTGCGCGGCCGTCTGCCTGATGGTGCGCGCCTTTGGCTGGATGATTCTTTGTATCGACGAAATCGATACGTTTTGCGGGGCGGAGCACGGTGTGAAGGGCATGCCGATGGAGCTTTACAACCTTGCCCACTATGGGCGTCACTATCGCGTCTCCATGCTGTGCACGGCACGTGACCCGGCCAGTCTCTCGATTCGTTTCCGCTCGCAGTGCGGCTCGATGCGCATCTTTCGAACGACGGAGGATCGCTACGTCGATTACTTCAAGGCACGCATCGGCAAAGTGAATGCGGGTAAGCTCGTCACGCTGCAGAAAACCTACTTCCTCCACTGGCGCGCGGGGGAGATTGACGCACCCGTCGAGGGCGGCCCCCGGCGACTCTAAGAGCGTGTCCCACATTGTGATATGACGTGCCCCCTCCCTAAAAATTAGTTCGAATTCACTCCGCTTATCTTTGCCAGTTTCAAGGCAACCTTTTTTCAGTCGCGTAGCTGACTCGGGGCGCGATGGATTCACTGGGGAGCGATACATCGCGCCTTGCCCTGAGTGGGGAAAAGGAGAAGCAATGAAAATCTACCATCTGCTGATCGTCTTGGCTGTCGCCTATTTTGCGATCTACACCGCGAACAACGTCGCGGCCATCGGCAACGTCGTAGGGCAGTAACTCAGCCGGTCTGCCCCTCTCCCAGCTCCCTTTCATTCCTGCGAGTCCATCCCCTCGCACTCAGACGAAATCGCGCGGCGGCCCCGGCGATAGGGATGGTGCTCTTTGGCTTTTTGCGATAAGAAAAACCGGCTGACTACTCCGTTTATCCAAGATTCAAAATTGATTTTCACGCTGCCCTTGGGCGGCAAAATCCTTGAGGGCAAAGTCGTCCTCGTGGGGCAGGTCATTCTCTCCGGCGTAGGTGCTGCTGGCACCCTGTACGGCGAGGGCGGCCCGATCAACCTTGTCAAGCGCGTCATCGTCTATGCGAACCCTGCAGCGCAGTCGCGCTACCCGGGCGGCAAGATTGTGGACATCACGCCTCGTTCGCTGCTCCGCTATGCGGCCATGCAGCACAACGGCAAATTTATCGGGGATCAGCTCGGCTCGTCTCTCGGAAGCGGCGCGAATGGAACGTACAACATCTACACGTCGATTCCGATCTACTTTGCCGATGGCGTCCTGCGCAGCAACGTGCAAACCGCCCTCAACACCGATCCCGGCACCTATGCCAGCGTCCAGGTCGAAGTAGATACCGGCGACATGACCTCGTGCTTCACCGGCTGGGCTGGCACCGTGAACTGGAGTGGCCTGCAGGTGCAATGGGTCGATAACCGCGTAGCCCTGACCGGCGATACGAACGTTCTCTTCCAAGAGGATCACGTGTTCCTGATCGCGGCGACGCAGCA
>DATAVC010000041.1:0-62622 GCA_036267935.1 Occallatibacter sp.
CGATATATGTCAGCGGATCGAGCGGGCTGATGCCGAACAGCAGGGCCTTCATTGATTGCGTGACGGCCGCGGCAGCGCAAAGCCCTACCACCACGCCAAGACCGGTCAGCGTGAGCGCGGATCGAACGAACATCCACTTGAGGTCGCCTTTTCGTGCACCCAGAGCAAGGCGGATGCCGATCTCGCGTGTGCGTTGCGAGACCGTGTACGAGATGACGCCGTAGATCCCAAGGATGCCCAGCGTGAGCGCCATCGATCCCGCGATCGCCAGCATCACCAGCGTGAACGACGTGCGCGCCAGGGACTTCGCGTAAACCTCCTGCATTGTGCCGACCGAGGCGAGAGGCAGGTTGGAGTTGACCGACCACACGGCTTGCTGGAGTTCGCTCAGCAGGCCTGCTGTCCCGGCGCGATTCGTACGGATGGCGAAGGTGACGAAGTTTGGGCCGTCGATGGTGCGGACGCGGGTGTACGGGTCAATCCGCAATCCGGGCCAATAGACGATCATGGGGGCTTTCTCGTCGACGCCGTGCTGGCGCACATCCTCGACGACGCCGATCACCTCCACCCACGGCTGATCTCTGAATTCGCGGAGGTGCTTGCCGACGGAGGCTGAGGCGGAGCCCCATGATTCGCGCGCAAAATTCTCCGAGACCATCGCCTTTGGCTGCAGATTGTAGAGGTCGCTCCATGTGAACTCGCGGCCCGCGACGAGGTGCGTGCCCATCGCATTGAAGTAGCCGGGGGCGACGAAGTTGTAAAGGCGCATCGGCGGTTCTTCTCCCCCCTCATAACTCTTGCCCTCGACGAAGACTCCGTCCCAACCCGGGTCATTCCCCCCCATGGGTATATCAGCGGCGAAGCCGACGGCAGTCACTCCTGGAATCGCGGTGATTTTATCGGCAATGTTGTTCTGGATATGGGTAACGGCGACCGGATCGGGCACCAGTGCGGGGGGAATGGCGATGCGTAGCGTTTCGATATGGGCTGGATCGGTGAATCCCGGTTCGACATTGTGCAACGCTGCAAAGGTACGAATCATGAGCAGCGCGCTGACCAGGAGCACGAGGGCCATGGCGACCTGCGCGACCACCAGGGTCTTGCGCGCACGCTGGCGATCGCGGCCCGCGCTGGCCCCGCGCGCGGCGCCGGAGAAGACTGTACGGATACGCGCGCCCGCGTATTTCAGAGCCGGAATCGCCCCGAAGAGCAAACCCGAGAAGCAGGCGAGAAGAAATGTGAACCCAAGAGACCGCGCGTCGAGTGCAATCTCCGCGATGCGGGGCAGATTCACCGGACCGACAGAGACGAGCAGGCGCAGGCCTTCATAGGCGACTCCGACTGCAAATATCCCGCCCAACATTCCGAGCACGACGCTTTCGAGAAGAAGTTCACGCGCAATGCGCGCCCGGCCCGCGCCAAGCGCGGCGCGGATCGACAGTTCCTGCTGCCGGCTTTCTGCGCGCACCAGAAGCAGGTTGGCAATATTGATGCAGGCAATGAGCATGACGAGGCCGATCGTCGCCATGACAACCCAAAGCACCTGGCTGATGTTGCCAATGACCTGCTCTTTGAGTGAACGCAGGGCCGGAACGATCCTCCAGACCGCGTAGTAGTGCGGATTGGAACCCGGCCCGTTGGTCCATGAGTCCATCCAGAGAGGAATGAGGCGTGCAACATCCGCGTCGGCTTGGGCCAGAGAAACTCCAGGCCTTAAACGGGCGATGCCGTTGTAGCTGAAACCGGCGAGGATTTGATGGGCGCGATCGAATGCCAGCGGAACGAGAATATCGAAATCGCCATCGACGATTTGAAAGCCGCGTGGCATAACGCCGACAATCTCGCGCGTCTCAGCATCGACCTGGAGGTTGCGGCCAATCACAGATGGGTCGCCGCCGAACCGCCGCTGCCAGTAACCGTAGCTCAGCATCACCGTTTTGCTGCCGTGGGGATCCTGATCGGCTGGCGAGAACCACCGGCCCGCTGCGGCGGGGACAGCCAAAGTTTCGAGAACACCGCCGCTGATCGCTGCCGTGTGTACCTCTTCCGGCTGGGCGAGCCCGGTGATGTTGGCATTGCGCATCGTCCAGACGCCGACGGACTGGAAGGTGCGATTGTGATCGGCAAACGTGAAATACATCGAAGACGAGAGGGGCAGGCCATTGGAGAAGCTTCCGGGGCCCACGGCGCCGCTGGTGTTGAGCCAGACCGCGACCAGGCGATCGGAATCGGGATAGGGTAGAGGCTTCAGCAGCACAGAGTTGACCACGCTGAAGACGGCCGTGTTGGCCCCGATCCCAATCGCCAGAGTCAGCAACACCGTCACCGTGAAGCCGGGCGATTTGCGTAACCGGCGAAGGATCAGCTTCAGATCGGTGAGCAGCGATTCAAGTGCCCGCCATTGCCACACCTCCCGCCCGCGCTGCTCCATCAGCCCGACATTGCCGAATTCGCGGCGCGCAGCCTGCTCGGCTTGTATCCGTGGCATACCTTCGGCCACGAGCTCGTCGGCCCGCTCGGCAATGTGCTCCTGAATCGAAACGGAAAGATCGTCATAGCGACGACGGGAGAAAAGTCGAGAAATCCATTGCATTGGAGACTCCGGGGAAGATAGCTTGTTCACCAACATTGCAGCCGCGGGAGCCGTTCCTGCGGCAAGTAGAACCTATTCGCTTCGCAGGGCCCTGGTTGGGTCGATGTGCGTCGCGCGCCGCGCAGGGACATAGGTAGCCCCGAACGCGACCGCCAGCATCACCACCAGGACCAGCGGATAGACGCCGGGTGCACGAAATGGGAGCCCTTGAAACATCGAGTCAAAAACTGTTGGCAGTGGCAGCGCCAGCACCAACCCAATCGATGACCCAATCGCCGTGACCTTGAAGCTCTCGCGCAGGATCATGCGTGAGATGTCACGCGTCTTGGCACCCAGAGCCATCCTGATGCCAATCTCCTGCGTGCGCTGTCCCACGGAGTAGGCGATCAGCCCGTAGATCCCAATGGCAGAGAGAATCAGGGCCAGCCCGGCGAAAGCTGCGAGAAGTTTCGTAAACAGCGGGTTACCACTCCGTTGCTTGTCGATGACTTGATCCATATTCATCACGCGCAGCAGCGGCAGTTCCGCATCGAGCTCAGCAAAGGCGCGCCGCAGAGCAGGAATCAGGCTGTTCGGCTCTACATTCGAACGCACCAAGAACGAAAAGGAGGCACACGGCCGCTGCGCCCAGGCTTCGTACACTTCCGGCTCGGTGCGCGGATCTTCGGAATAGCTCTTCACGTCGGCAACGACGCCGACAATCTCATACCATGCAGGCGCAACCCCGGTGACGTCGAGCTGGATCTGCTTCCCGACCGGATTCTGCCCTGGAAAATACTTGCGCATGAACTCCTGGTTCACAATCACCACCCCCGGAACTGAGCCATCGTCGCGGCCTGTGAAGGTGCGCCCTTGCAGCAAAGGGATTCTCGTCAGGTCGAAGTACTCCGGACTCACCACCACATCGAGAGCCGTGTGGACCTCGCTGGCGTTCGACTCTACTTGCCCTTTGATGTGAATAGGAACGCTGCCCGGGCCCGACGCGGGCAGATCCGAAGCCACCGCTACACTCTGCACGCCGGGAATCTGCTGCAGCCGCCCTATCGCTTCTTGCACAAATTGCGCTTGCTTCGTCGCGTCGGCGTAGCGCGCCTCGTCCAACTGGACGGCGGCGGTGAGCAGATGATCGTGGTTGAATCCAAGTTGCTGATGATCGAGCTGATAAACGCCCCGGATGAGAATGCAGCTCCCGATCAGCAGAAACAACGCCAGGGCAATCTCGCCTCCGACAAGAAACACGCGCATGCGATTGTGCGATCGCCCCGATGTCGCGCCGCGTGTCTCGCTTTTCAGGTCGGTGTTAATGTCGGTGCGCGACGACTTCAGTGCCGGCGCGACGCTCGACAGAACCGCCGACACCAGCGAGATAGCCATCGCAAACAACAGGACATTCCGATCGAGGCTGACCGGTACAGCGGCGACCGCATCATTGAAGTTCAACCCAGCCCGAAGACCCTGAATACCGAAGTACGAAATGAAAAGGCCAACCACGCCGCCCAGCAGCGCAATGACAATGCCCTCCGTTAGAAGCTGCCGCATCACGCGCCCCCGCGACGCTCCGAGCGACATGCGGATGGCGAGCTCTTTCTGGCGGCCCACCGCGCGCGTCAACATCAATCCAGCAACGTTGGCGCATGCGATCAACAGCACGAACCCGACCACGGTCATCATCACCGCAAGCGCCTTCTTGATGCCGAAGCTGTAGATCAGAAAGTCGCCCAGGGTCCGTGCCGACGCCCCCCATCTCTTCTCCGCCTCCGGATAGTCCTTCTGGTCTTGCTCGGCGAGAATTTTTAGTTGCGCCCGCGCCTGTTCGAGCGTGACCCCGGGTGCAAGGCGCGAAAACAGTGTAAGGTAGCGGTTCTTGCGCGTGCCTGCCGCGCCGTCCGCCTCGGTCAGCGTCATCGGAACCCACAGTTGCGGCGTGTAGGCCATCATCCGAAAGGTTTCCGGCATCACCCCGGCAACCACGTAGTCTTCGCGGTTCAGGCGCACCGAGCGGCCGATGATCGACCGATCTGACCCGAATCGCCGCGCCCACAGTCCGTGGCTGAGAATCACGACATGGTCATGTCCCGGCTGATCTTCGCCTGCGAGCAACGCACGGCCCAGTTCCGGCGCAACTCTGAAGATCGTGAAGTAGTTCGGCGTGACTGCGGAGTACACGATGGCTTCGGGCTGCTGACCTGGTTGCGACAGACTGCCTGACCGACCGTCGGACGCGGCCATCTCCGCGAACACGCGCTTGTCGTCGCTCCATGCAAGGTAATTCGGCACCGAGACCGGATAGACGTCGGGTTGAAACTGCGCATCAGGATTGATCGAAGAAGGAACCACAATATGTTGCGGATCGGGGCCGGGGAGCTTCGGCATCAAAAAGCCGCTGACCATACTGAACATCGTGGCATTGACCGCGATCCCCAGCGCCAGAGTGATCACTGCCGTTGCCGTAAACCCCCGCGACCGCATCAGCTGCCGCAGCGCAAACCGCACATCGGCCAGAATGCTCTCGGCCGTCGGCCACTGCCACGCCTCGCGGCTCCGCTGCTCAATCAGCCCCACGTTCCCGAACTCCCGGCGAGCAGCCTGTTCTGCTTGTATCCGTGGCATGCCTTCGGCCACGAGCTCGTCGGCCCGCTCGGCAATGTGCTCCTGAATTGAAACGGAAAGATCGTCGTAGCGACGACGGCGGCCAAACAGGGGTGCGAGTCGGGACATGGTCGGCTCCAATCAGGATTTGGCAACGGCGAGAACACGCGTGATGCCGGCAAACATCTTTTCGAAACTCGATACCTGCTGCTCCAGGTGGTGCAGTCCAGCCTCGGTCACCCGGTAGATCCGCGTCGGACGCCCCTTGGCGGAAACGCCTGCCTCCGACTCCAGCAGACCTTCGCGCAGCAGACGCTGCAGCGCCGGGTACAAGGAGCCTTCCTCAATCTTGAGCAGATCGTCTGAGACTTGCTTGATGTGCTTCGCGAGGGCATAGCCGTGCATCGGCCGCCACCGAAGTGACTGCAAAATCATGAGTTCGAGGGCGCCTGGGAATAGATCGCGGCGTTCGGAATCCTTAGCCATGCCCGAAGAGTAGCTATAGATACCTATTCTGTAAATAGGTATCCGGGCACAATGTGACGAACCGGGAAGGGGGCGGAAATTTCCGACCTTGGGGGCGTCTAAAGCCTCAGGAAAAGGGGTCTACGGCAAGCGCCGCGAAATTTACAACATGCAGACAATTGCCTGACAACCATTGTTTGCCCGGAGCCTAAGGTTGTCGATAACGCTGTCAGACGGCTTCGATCATGCGATCTGACGAGCAGATTCCTTCCGCGTTTCGACCACTTATCAGGCATCCGCTTACTCTTGGGCCAAGCGGATCAACCCTGCAAGTGGTCTTTTTTTTGCGGCCTCTACTTCGTGTCCTAGTGGGCGACTGCCCGGATCACGAGATCCAGACCGATCATGAGCACCGCCGAGGCGGGAATGACGAGCAAAGCTCGCCGTAGGCGAGTGGGATCGCCGCCGGCGATGGCTCCGATAATCCTCGAGCTGACGGCGAGACCAGCCCAACCGCAGGTGATCGCAAATCCGATGGCAGTTCCTGTCATGCTCGGAAACGCTGTCGCGACTATCGCCAGAGTCGTGGGAAAGACCGGCGCCATGCAAAGTCCGGCGAGAAAGACGAGCACCATCGCCCGTCCCGGTTTATTGGTGCGCAGCATCAGAAAAGTCGTGGCGGCCATGCCGACTGAGGCTGCGAATGTCACCACGATCGCCGGCACCTGGATCAGGATGGGTGACACAGCCACGCGGCCTACCAGCAGACCCAGCGCAAATCCGAACGACAGAATATTCAGCGCGCGCGCTTCCGGAATTCCTTGCGCAATCAAATGGCGCGGCAGCCAGTTCCAAACGCCGACCTCGCAGCCGATATAGAGGAACAGGAATAATCCCAGGAGCAGCAGTTGAGGGTGGCCAAGCAGCGGGCCTACGTCCGCGAGCAAGAACGTCCCTCCGCCCGCAGGCGCGGGCATGGGGGTCATGATTTGGACCGCCAATGTGGCCAGGGTGACCACGGCAATGGCCGTGCACACACGGAATGAGTTCTTCTTGAATAGATTGGCTGAAAGAAACGGCGTCGCCAGTCCACCCAGCCCGAAAAAGAGATTGACCAGGTTGAGTGCCGTGGCGCGATGCTCGGGACTGGCCGCGCTCGACAGTGCATTGGCGCCCGTGACCACGATCCCGCCGCCGACTCCCAGCAGGAAGAGCAGCGCGACAATCGATCCATAACCCCGCGACCGGGGCAGGGCAAACAACGCGAGGGCGATACAAATCAGGCCAAGTATGAGGCCGATCTTGTCGCCTTGGGTATCGAGAAGCGGACCTACCGCCAACGAGGCAATCATCAGGCCCAGCGCCTGTGCAAACGCAATCGTGCCGTTCTGTGCGGGCGTCAGTTTGAAACGCTCGGAGAGATCAGGCAAGATGGTTCCCAGCATGGCGGCGGTCATGCCGTACACAAAAATGGCGAGAATGGCGGCGAAGATCAGCACGTCCGGTCGGCCCTTTCCAAAGACGTAGGAAAGAATACGGCATCGAGCCCACCTGCTCACGCAAGGTTCCGGGGCAGGTCCAGATGAATAGGAACCGCATCATGATGCCGTTCGTCACATTCAACCTGCAAAACAGCGCCTTCATGCGTTGAATGAGAGAAAGCTTCTTCCCGGTAGCAATCCGGTCTCCTCCACTCGGCAACCTGTAATCGATACACGCGGAGCACATTGGATGGGCGACTTCGGTAAGGACATCAAGCACGCACTGCAAATGTTCCTCAAGAGCCCCGGCTTCACCATCGCGGCCGTGTCGGCGATCGCATTGGGTATTGGCGCAAATACCGCCATCTTCACCGTGGTCAACGCGGTCCTGCTTAAGCCGCTTACCTATCCTGACGCGGACCGTATCGTGGCCATCGAAATGAGCGGTCAGGGGGGCAAAGCCAACGTTGCCTCGATTACCAAGTTCCATGTGTACCAGCATCAGACCAGCGTCTTTAAAGAGGTGGCGGCCTACGACTTCGCCGGCCCCGGCTTCAACATCACCGGCGATCGGCCCGAGCTGGTGCATGGCATTCACGTCAGCGAAGCCTACTTCCGCGTCTTCGGCGCGCCCATGATTCTCGGCCGTACCTTCACACCCGAGGAAGATCGGCCCAATGGCGGCAACGTCGTGGTACTCAGCTATGGCCTCTGGCAGCGCCGTTTCGGCGGAAATCCTAAGGTCATCGGCAGCTCTCTCCCGCTTGGCGGCGAACCCTACACCATCATCGGCGTCGTCGGCAGAGATTTCGTCACCGATCCAGAGGCGGAGCTGTGGGTCCCCTTCCAGTTCGAACCCAACAGCACCAATCAAGGCCACTTCTTCCAAACCGCAGCCATGCTCAAGCCGGGCATCACCGTGCAGCAGGCCAATGCGCAGATGAAGCTGGCTTTGCAGGAATTTGTCCGGCTGTATGCCATCAAGAATCCCGGCTTCGAGTTTGCAGTTGAACCGCTCCGCGATTCCATCGTGAATGAATCGCGCAAATCGCTCTTCGTTCTGCTGGGCGCCGTCGGGCTGGTGCTGTTGATTGCCTGCGCCAACGTCGCCAACTTGCTCCTGGTGCGGGCCACCGGCCGCAAACGGGAGTTCGCGATCCGCTCCGCACTCGGCGCAAGTCGGTCCCGCATCGTCCGCCAGCTCTTGACCGAGAGTGTTCTGCTTGCGGTGACCGGCGGTGTTCTCGGTTCGGTGCTGGGCTTTGCCGGCGTGCGCGCCTTGCTCGCCATCAGTCCCGGGGGCCTGCCACGGATCGGAGAAGACGGAGCAGCCATCGGTGTGGACTGGCGCGTTCTCTGCTTCACGCTCGGCGTATCGCTCCTCACCGGAATCCTCTTCGGCCTGCTCCCGGCTTTCGCCGCCTCACGCACTGACCTGAATTCCTCACTGAAAGAGAGCAGCAGTCGCTCCGGTACCGGTTTCCGCCAGGGCAAGGCACGCTCTGTGCTGGTCGTCAGCGAAATGTCGCTTGCCCTCGTGCTCCTCATCGGAGCCGCGCTGCTCATCCGCACGTTCATCGCTCTCCATGGAGTCAATCCCGGCTTCGACGCACACAACGTTCTCACCATGGAGATGTCGCTGACCGGCCCGCGCTACGAAAAGACCGCCGGTGTTGCTCAGCTTTCGCGCGATGGTCGGCAGCGCCTCGATGCCATTCCTGGCGTCGAACTGTCCGCCTTCACGTGCTGCTTGCCGATCCAGGGGCAGTTCGGCTTGCCGTTCGTCATCTCCGGCCGCCCTGTTGATCCGGCCAAAGGGCAGACGGGCGCCGGATGGATGAGTGCTTCTCCCGACTACTACAAGCTGTTCAAGATTCCCGTCCAGCGCGGTCGCGAATTCAGCGAGCACGACACCGCCTCATCCACAGGCGTCATGCTCATCAATGAAGCCTTCGCCAAACAGTTCTTCCCCAAAGAGAATCCCGTCGGACAGCAAATTTCCATCGGTAAAGGAATGGGACCGCCGTTTGAAGAACCGGCGCGCGTGGTCGTGGGTGTGGTGGCCGATACCCATGACGGGGGCCTGGCGCAGGAGCCGCGGCCCACTATGGTCGTCCCTGATGCCCAGGTGCTCGACGATATGACCAAACTCAATGCCGGCATTGTGCCTCTGCGCTGGGTGGTCCGCACCCATGGTGATCCGCATTTGCTTGCGACGCAGATCGGTGAGCAGCTCCGCCTTGCCAGTGGTGGGCTCCCGGTGGCGCGCGTACGCACTATGGATGAGATCGTGGCACGATCCACTTCGCGCGAAAACTTCAACATGCTGCTGCTCTCGATCTTCGGTGCGGTAGCCCTCGTGTTGGCCGCCATCGGCATCTACGGCCTCATGGCCTACTCCGTCGAGCAGCGCACGCAGGAGATGGGCATTCGCATGGCCCTTGGCGCCGATCGCAGCACCATCCGCAAGCTGGTTGTGTGGCAGGGAATGCGCCTGGCCATCGTGGGCGTCCTGCTCGGCGTTGGCGCGGCCTTCGGCTTGACGAGGCTGATCGCCAGCTTCCTCTTCGGCGTCAAAAGCTGGGACCCGGCTGTGTTTGTCGCCGTGCCTCTGGTGCTGGCAGCCGTCGCATTGCTCGCGGTGTGGCTGCCGGCTTCTCGTGCCGCAAAGATGGATCCCATGCGCGCGCTGCGGGTGGAGTGACACCTGACTTTCTAAACGGCGGGCTTGGCAGGCCGGAGGATCAAAAACACGCTGAGGATCACCAGCGCCGTTCCCCCTAGCGTGCGATTTGTGATCGGCTCGTTGGCGACGAAATGGCCCAGCGCCACCGCGACAATCGGGTTGACATAGGCGTAGCTTGAAACGCGCGTCGCCGGCATGTGCGCCAGCAACCAGATGTATGCAGTAAACGCCAGCAGCGATCCAAAGACGATGAGATAGAGTTCGGCCCCCGCGGCCCGCATCGAAATGTGCGGGAACGGATGCATCTCGCCGAAGCTTGCTGACACGATGAGCAGCCCGACTCCGCCCAGCATCATGGTGGCTCCGGCTTGCAGCGGCCGCGTCTTCGGCATGTCCAGTGACCGGCTCAGCACCGAAGCGACTGACCAGCTCACGCTCCCCGCAAGCACCGCCAGGCAGGGAACGAGGCCGAAGGTCTGGCCATCTCCACGCAGCAGCAAAACGCCCACCCCGACAAAGCCAATCAGCGACGAAACCACAACACTCAATCGAAAATGCTGTTGCCGCAGGATCAACATCTCCGCGACCAGCGTCAAGATCGGAATCGTCGCAGCCAGCACCGACACGATGCCCGAAGGTACAAACTTCTCGGCCCAGAACAACGGACCGTACTCGGCTACAAACATCAGCAGCGCGATCAGAGCCAAGTTGCGCCATTGCTGCGCGGTGGGTCGGGGACTTCCCTTGAAGCGCATGAACGCGTAGAGCGCAAGCCCCGCCAACAGAAACCGCACGCCGGCGGCAAAGAATGGAGGCAGCTCCTCGACCGCAATCCGGATGGCCAGGAAGGTCGTCCCCCACAGGAAATAGATCGCGAAGAAAGCCGCGATCACGCGCAGGCGAAATGACCGTGACATGGACAGCGATTCCGGATTGGTAACCACTGAATCGCTCATAGACAGTTATCACTTTACGGAAGGCTCAGTAACCTGTCAAGATGGTATCAAGGGTTATCCGTGCAAGCGCAGGCAGCACAACAAGGACGCACGTTTCAGTTGATCGCGGGAGATCCGGCGCTCGACCTCGTCAACACACTGGATTGGCGGTTTCGCGAATCCGGCCCTGACGAATTGATGACCAGCTACGACGATCTGCTGGACTTCACTGAACAGAACGGCATGCTCACTACCAGACAGGTCAAGATTCTGCGGCGAGCCACCAACTCCTATGCCGCTAACCATGTGGTCGAAGAGATCAGGGGACTGCGTGAGGCGCTCTCTGACCTTCTCTACTCCGGGTTGGACAGCGTGCATTCATCCGCTGCCTCTCTGAAGACGCTGGAACGGCTCTTTCGTGAGGCGCGCGAGCAGGCCCGGCTCGTCCGCGACGGTGCCAAGCTCAAATGGGATTGGGCCAGCGCAGAAACCAAACCGGAATTTCCCCTGTGGTTGCTGACCCGCGCGGCATCGCGTCTCCTGCTTTCAGAAAATGTGGAGAAGGTGCGTGCCTGCGCCAGCCCCGAGTGCCGCTGGCTGTTCCTTGACACCAGCAAGAACCACACCCGGCGCTGGTGCGACATGAAGCTCTGCGGAAATCGCATGAAGGCGCGTCGCTTCAAAGCATCCCGCGCCGCAGATTGAGCGGGTCTCTTCGATAGACTGAGAGTCGATGCGATCGCGACTCATGGGGAACTGCTTCGTGCTGGCCTGCGCATGCGTGCTGGGCGTGGCTGGCTGCGGAACTCCGGGCGCGCCCGAACCTCCATCGCTCAATCTTCCCGCAGCAGTGGCCGACCTGAGCGCGACCCGCACGGGCAACACCGTGTTCCTTTCCTGGACGATGCCCTTAAAGAATACGGACAAGCTGATGCTGAAGAGCGACGTTTCCGTACGCGTCTGCCGAACGCAAGACAACTCCGGCTGTATCGAGGCGGGAACGGTGCCCTTCGCACCGGGCGCCGACGCAACATGGAGCGAGACCTTGCCGCAGGCTCTCGAGCAAGGGGCACCGCGCAAGCTCCGGTACTGCGTCGAATTGAAGAATCGCGCGGGACGCTCCGCAGGCTTGTCCAATGAGGCAATCGTTCTCGCCGGTGCTCCCCCGGCCCCGGTCGAAGGATTGAGCGTCGAAATGCGCAAGCAGGGAGCGATGGTTCATTGGAGTTCCAGTGACGATACTGCGGCGATTCGTCTGCACCGCAAGCTGCTCTCGCCACCGCCTGCCAAGACCAAAGAATCGCTGATGACCGCACCTTCTGCTCCGCTGGAGCAGAGCTTGCTCATTGAGAACGTGCAGCAGGGGCAGGCCCTAGATAAGACCATCCGCTTCGGCGAAACCTATGAATATCGCGCCCAACGCGTGGCGCGGGTGACAATCGACGGCAAAAAGATGGAGCTATCGGGCGAACTCTCCGCTCCCGTACAAGTCGAAGCCCGGGACGTCTTTCCTCCCACCGTGCCCATCGGACTGGTCGCCGTGCCGACTCGGGCCGAAAATGGCAACTCGGCCGCGATCGACTTGAGCTGGGAGCCTGATGCCGAAGCCGACATTGCCGGGTATATCGTCTACCGGCGCGAGGGCGACGGCGCATGGCAACGCATCTCACCTCCCGAGCCTGTGGTTGGCCCTGCATTTCATGACGCACAGGTGCAACCGGGCCATCAATATCGCTACGCAGTCGCCGCCGTCGATCAAGGTGGACACGAAAGCGCTCGGTCCATAGAAGCAGAGGAATCCGCCCCCAACGATTGAGCCGCGCCGAGGAGGTCCAATGAAGTATTGCCGTTTTATCTTTGAGAAGGAGCCCTTCTACGGGGTCGTTGAGCAGCGCGGAGGCGAATGGTGGATCGTCGATCTGGCGCCGGTCCCCGAAGAGGACACGGCCTTCCGTCTTGCCCGCGCCAAGGCCGAGGCCCAGCACGCACTTGTCGCCGAGCCTGCTGCGTTCGACTTCGAACCGTTGCCACTGAACCAAGCAACGTTGCTTCCGCCGGTCACTCCTTCCAAGATCGTTTGCGTGGGACGCAATTACCGCGACCACGCCAAGGAACTGGGCAACGAAGTGCCTGCTGAGCCGCTCCTCTTTTTCAAGCCGCCATCTTCGTTGCTTGCTCCAGAAGGCGTCGTGCAAATACCGCCGCAGTCCGAGCGCGTGGATTTCGAAGGCGAGCTGGCGCTGGTCATCGGCAAGCGCGCTACCAGGCTTACCGCTGCGTCAAGCTGGCGCGAGTATGTCCGGGGTTACACCCTGGCCAACGATGTAACCGCGCGTGATTTGCAAAAGAAGGATGGGCAGTGGACCCGAGCCAAGGGGTTCGACACGTTTTGCCCTGTCGGCCCGATGGTCAGCAGCGACATCGATCCAGCGGCAGGTGTGAATCTCGAAACGCGCGTCAACGGGGAACTGCGCCAGCACGGTTCTACCCTCGACTTCATCTTCCCTATTGCAGAGCTTCTCGTGTATGTCACAGCAGCCATTACGCTTGAGCCCGGCGACCTGGTCCTGACCGGCACTCCGGCCGGTGTAGGCCCCTTGCAACCGGGTGATCGGGTCGATGTTGCCATCGATGGCTTGGGCGTCCTGTCGAATACGTTTGCCGTCGCGCGCGTTTGATTCTTCGGTGAAATGCAACCTCCCACGCGCCAGTGAATCCAAAAAACAGCGATAGACTGTAAACCAAGCGCGCAGCGCGCGGTCTGTCGCACGCAGTGCCTTCCCCGAGGAGGAATCATGCCGCACAGTTTGCTCGAGCAGTTGCGTAAGGTCACCACGGTTGTAGCCGACACCGGCGATATCGAGGCGATGGAAAAGTTTAAGCCGACCGATGCCACGACCAACCCTTCGTTGATTACGACTGCCGCACAGATGCCGGCTTATCAGCCGATCGTCGATGGCGTCCTGGTCGAGGCTCGCAAGGAACTGGGCGACAGCGCAACCGATCAGGACGTTGCCAATCTCGCCTTCAAGCGCCTCGCCGTCGCATTCGGCAAAAAGATTCTCGCCATCGTGCCGGGGCGTGTGTCCACTGAAGTCGATGCGCGACTTTCCTTTGATACCCACGCGACCATCGAGCAGGCTCGCGAAATCATTGCCCAATACGACGCCGCCGGCGTCAAGCGGGAACATGTGCTCATCAAGATCGCTTCCACCTGGGAAGGGATTCGCGCCGCCGAGGTGCTCGAGCGCGAAGGCATCCATTGCAACCTGACCCTGCTCTTCGGCATACACCAGGCCATCGCGTGCGCCGAAGCCGGAGTGACCCTCATCTCGCCTTTCGTAGGTCGCATCCTTGATTGGTACAAGAAAGACACCGGCAAGGACTTTCAGGGCAAGGACGACCCTGGCGTGCAGTCGGTCACCCGCATCTATAACTACCTCAAGAAATTTGGCTACAAGACGGTCGTGATGGGCGCCAGTTTCCGCAACATAGGCGAGATCCGCGAACTGGCAGGATGCGATCTGCTAACCATCTCTCCGCAACTGCTGGGCGAACTCGAGTCGACGCAAGACGACTTGCCCCGCAAACTCGATCCAGAGAAGGCTAGGACGGAGCAGATTGAAAAGATCACTATCGACAAGGCTACCTTCGACAAGATGCACGCCGAAGATCGCATGGCCCACGACAAGCTGAAAGAAGGCATCGAAGGTTTCTCGGCCGCGCTCGAAAAGCTCGAGGGCCTGCTCGCGAAGCGCTTGGCGGCCCTGGAATCGCGCGCACCCGCAGTCGCATAAATCTCAATCTTGAGCGCAGGACAAAAGAGCAGCCCAAACCGGGCTGCTCTTTCATTTTCTGCACAGAGGCAATTCATCAGTAACTAACCGGTGTGATTTGCGGCATTGGGATTCGCGACAATCCCGATAAACTCGGTGCTACACAGGGTGAATTTGGGCCTTCGGATCGGCGCAATGGCCAACATTGCAAAGATGCACCCCGAAAGCTCTAGGCGGGAATCAGGTGTTCCGCTTCGGACTGCATATGTGCGCGGAGCCGCCCCCGCCAACCTATTGTGTGCGCGGCCGACGGAGGTGCATGTGCCAACCGAAACCCATCCCCTCGAGTCCTTCTTCCAAGAAGCGGTGCGGACGAACTTTGTCGAAAAAATCGGATTGAATGACAACGAAATCATCGACTACGTCGCCCATGTGCTTTGTGAGTTCTCACCCCCCGGCCCCCTCTTCCGTCTCAAAGACGCAAACGGCCATCGAGTGGAGACGATGGCCGAGATGCTGCATGCCGCAGACCCCGTGTATGGAACCGCCGCATCGTTCGATGAGGAGCGCTCCGTTCGCAGGTACATCGGCGACTACGCGATGTTCGTGGCAGGCATGCAGCTCGATGTAATGGAGTCAGCGCCACACTACCAGGCGGATCGTGCTGCCGTCGACGAGTTCATTCGAATCGGCCGCGAAAGCTATTCCATCGTGAGTCAGTTCGATCTCTTCGAGTACGAAAAAGATGCGCCGGTTTTCGCCCGGCTCGCGGGCCACTTCGATCGTTGCGTTCTCGGACTCGCGCTCGTACGCGACGAATTGAACGACCGCCGCTCCCCCGGAGCGATTCAACTCTGACCATGACCCACAACAGCCTCTTCCCCAAAAGTTGTATGACCATTGGGAAGCCCTTCGCAATCGAGGCACCCCAGTGCCAAAAATCTTGTCTTCTTTACCGGGTCATCACAACAATTCGTTTAATCTCTTTGTCAAAGCAATGTAAATAGGCAGTGGCTGGCTTCCCCGGCTGCACGCGATGAGACCGGCCAATGTCCCAACAAAGGCCCGGCCGCGCGCGAACCATCGAAATATCTTCTTGCAATCCGCGCTAAGTGCCGATAAGTGTGCAACGGATTCTCAAGAGAGTCTGTTGATACGCAGGACACGTTCGACTTCGATTGGTGGATGCAACAGGAGGCGTTATGGAGTCGCAGGCACACCCGCTCGAACCGTTCTTTCAACAGGCCGTTCGCAACAGCTACGAAGGCAAGTTGGGATTGCACGATCCTGACATGATGGGCTACGTAGCCCATCTTCTCTGCGAATTCTCGCAATCAGACAAGCTCTACAAGATGCGCGACGCCATGGGCCGCCCCATCGAGGAGCTGCAAGCCATGCTTCTTGCCAGCGATCCAGTGCTCGGCACCGCCAGCTCGTTCGACGCGGAACGCGCGCTGCGCAAGTACATTGGCGACTTTGCGTTGTTCGTCGGCGGCATGTACCCCGAAGCGATGGCCTCGGGTCGCCGGCGTCGCGGGACACACGCCAGCCTTCCCGAATTGATTCGCGCCGGCAAAGAGAGCTACTTCATCGTCAGCCAGTTCAACCTGTTTGAGTATGAGCAGGAAGCGCCCCTCTTCGGGCGACTCGCGGACTCGTTCGAGCGCTGCATCCTGGGCCTCGCACTGGTTCGTGAAGACTTGAACAAGCGCAAAGCCCTGCCGCCGATGGTCAACTAGTCATCGCCACACTGCAATGGCTGGCTCGTCGACGGGTTACTCCGACCAGACAGCCAGCACATTGCCCGCGCCGTCACTGAAGTGGAAACGCCGCCCGCCCGGAAAATCGAACGTGGCGACCACGATGTCTCCCCCCGCCTGCAGCACCGCCGCTTCAGTCTTCTTCAGATCCTGCGAATAAAGAACGATCAGGGGTGCAAATGGAGCCGCTGCACTCTGCCCTGGATCGCCGCGGCGAAAACCGCCGTCAATCCCCGCACTGCTCTTATCGAAGCTGATGTAGTCGGGGCCAAAGCTCTGAAAGTTCCAGCCGAAGACCTTCTCATAGAAGCTCTGGCTCTTCTGAACGTCAGTAGTCGTGAACTCGATGTAGTTAATACCATGGTGCTGCGCTGAACGATTCATCACTCTCTCCTGATTCTTGAGTTGGGATGCATGGAATCGAGGACAGGTGGCTGCAGGTCTGGTCAGCGCAGGCACACCTCTCCCAGGTGCTCCGATACGCCTCCATCCACATTCCCTCAGAAGCGGGAGAGTGCAGGTAGAGCCCGCTCATGCTCGTTCAAGCGCGGACTGCCGAGGTACGAGGAGAAATTAGCAGAGAGAGGTCGTATGCGCAAGGCAGGAATGGAGTGCCACCCGCGATTACAAGATGTAGCGGCTCAGGTCCTGATCCTTCACGATCGTCGCAACCATCTGCTTTACATAGTCCGACGTGATCGTGAAAACCTTCTCCGGACCCGAAGCGGTCATGCGCTCCATATAGGGCAAAGGCGTGCTCGCCTCACTCTTGATCACATCCGAAAGCCCTGTAGACTGGTCGCCTTCTGTCGTGCGGCGAGCCACATCGGGGGCCAGGAAGCTGACATCCTCCAGCACCCGCTCCATGATGGTGTGCAGACGCCGTGCACCGATGTTCTCGGTTGCTTCGTTCACCTTGAAGGCAAACTCGGCCATCTCGCGCAGAGCCTCCGGCGCGAATTCCAGCCTCACACCCTCGGTTTCCAGCAGCGCCGTGTACTGCTTGGTGAGCGACGACTTCGGTTCGGTCAGAATGCGCAGAAAGTCCTCAACCGTAAGCGACTTCAGTTCGACACGCAACGGGAAGCGGCCCTGCAGTTCCGGAATCAGATCGCTGGGCTTCGACACATGAAAGGCGCCCGCAGCAATGAACAGGATGTGGTCGGTGCGGACCATCCCATAGCGCGTGTTCACGGTCGTCCCTTCCACGATAGGTAGAATGTCGCGCTGTACGCCCTCACGCGAAACATCGGGCCCATGACCCCCTTCGCGGCCGGCGATCTTGTCGATCTCGTCCAGAAAAATGATGCCGCTCGACTCAACCCGCTCCACGGCAACGCGATTCACCTGGTCCATATCGATCAGGCGGCCTTCCTCTTCCTGTACGAGGTAATCGAAGGCGTCCGCTACGCGCATTTTGCGCTTCTTTGTGCCGCCGCCGAAAATATTGGGCAGCATATCTTTCAGGTTCATCTCCATGTCTTCGAGATTCTGGTTCGAGATGATGCCGAACTGCGGCGTGCCGCGCTCCCGCACGTCCAGCTCAACCATGCGGTCGTCGAGTTTGCCCTCGCGGAACTGCTGTCTCAGCTTTTCTCGGGACCGATTGTTGCCGTCATTGCCGGGCAAGATCGGCGGTCCGCCTACAGGCGGCGGCGTGGCCGGAACCGGGGGAAGCAGCAGGTCCAGAAGACGCTCTTCAGCGTTCATCTCCGCACGATCTTCCACTTCTTCCAGGCGCTCTTCGCGCACCATGTCGATGGCAATCTCCACAAGATCGCGAATCATCGATTCGACATCGCGTCCCACGTAGCCGACCTCGGTAAACTTCGAAGCCTCAACTTTAAGGAACGGCGAATTGGTCAGCTTCGCGAGACGGCGCGCAATCTCGGTCTTACCCACGCCCGTTGGCCCAATCATGATGATGTTCTTGGGCATGATGTCGTCAGCAAGATCAGGTGGCAGCTTCTGACGCCGCTGGCGATTGCGCAACGCAATGGCAACCGCGCGCTTGGCAGCACGCTGGCCCACGACATGCTTGTCCAGCTCGGCAACAATTTCGCGCGGAGTCAGCTCGTCCAGTGCGAGATCTTGCTCTTCGGCGGATGCAGGTAAATAAATAGCCATACTTCTTCGTCCCATCGAGCGCCGTGGCGGCCACCGATCACTAGCTCTTTAGTTCCTCAAACGTCACATGGTCATTGGTATAGATGCAGATGTCGCCGGCAATCTTCATCGCCTTCTCGGCAACCTCGCGCGCGCCCAGGTCGGTATTTTCCATCAGCGCCCGCGCCGCAGCGGTCGCATAGCTTCCCCCGGAACCGATCGCTGCGATCGGCTCATCCGGGTCGATCACGTCGCCCGATCCTGAGATCAGAAATGTCTGGTTCGTATCCGCTACCACCAGCAGGGCCTCGAGGTTGCGCAGCATCTTGTCGGTGCGCCAGTCCTTGGCTAGTTCCACCGCTGCGCGATTCAGGTTGCCGGCATATTGCTCGAGTTTCGATTCGAAGCGCGCGAACAGCGAAAACGCATCCGCCGTCGATCCCGCAAATCCTGCCAGAATCTTGTCCTGATAAAGGCGGCGGATCTTGCGCGCCGAATGTTTCAGAACATGGTCGCCGAGCGTAACCTGCCCGTCGGCGGCCATCACCACCTGGCCGTTGCGGCGCACACAGATGACAGTCGTAGAACGAATACGAGGGCGGTTCGACGCGTGAATCGTGCTCTCCAAAACCAAGAAAAACCTCTGCCCATGCGGGTTCCGAGCGGCTGGAATGCCCAAGGCGCAGTCCCCAGTATAGGGCATCGAACTCGAAGCCCCCGGCACGGCTCCGGTAGGCAAATCAGAGTCTACTGCCGCTGCCAGATCACGCGGCCTGAACGAATCACCATCTCCACACGCGCAAAGTTGGTCAGGTCCGTGGCCGGGTCGGCAGACAACACGGTCAGGTCTGCCAGCTTGCCCGTAGTCAAGGTCCCTTTTGCATTCGAAACGCCCATTCGCGCCGAAGGATTCGTTGTGAGCATTGCCAGAATGTCCTTCCAGTCCAGCCCGCTCTTCCCTAGTTCCACAAATTCCATGTCGGTAGAGTAGTCGCCCATGTAGCCCACATCCGTGCCAAAAATCAGTTGACCGCCGAGCAAGTGAAACTGCCGCACTTCATTGCAAATGGGATCCATGTAGTGCGGGTCATTGGTCACCGTGGTCGTAAACATCTTCAGCGTGGGAATCATGGCCATGTTCTTGTGCACAGCCTCCGACAACAGAGCCTGGTCAACTCCGCGCGTATCGTCCGCTGCGTGTGCCAGCACATCCACCCCGCTTTCAATCGCAACCCGCACACCCGCCAGGTCCGATGGATGCGCAAACACCAGCTTCCCATTCAGATGGCTTTCTTCTACCGCGGCTTTCGCCACGTCTACCGGCATCGGCAAAACGGTTCCCCGCTGCACCCACGACCCAGTGAAAAGCTTGGTCAGGTCGGCGCCCATGCGCAGATTCCGCCGCACCACGCGCCGCGCGGCGTCCGGTGTGCCCGGCTGCGCCATCATCGCCAGCATCCACGGCGGCATTGTCTCCTTCACATAGAACGGAATCCCATGGGGTGGATAGAGGGGCGGCCCCGAAGAGTAGATGTAGGGGCCCCGCAGTTGCGTGCGTTCAATGCGGCGCCGCATCGCGAACGTATCCGCTGGATTGGAACCGAGGTCCACCACAGTAGTAAAACCATGGCTCAACAGCATGTCGGCCATTTGGGCATTCAGCAGGTCGTTCGCCTTCCACTGCGCCAGGCTCCACTTGGGCTCGGTAAAGTGCACATGCGCGTTCCAGAATCCAGCAGTGACTACGCAGTGTTCGCAGGGCAGCACGGTCGCCCCTGCCGGAACCGCGATCTGCGTCCCGACCTCGGCAATCAGCCCGTCGCGGATGACCACTGTCCCATCGTCAATGGGCGCATCGGTAGGCGAGGGGTAGATCCGCGCGTGCTGCACCACGAGAACACCCTTGGCCAGCTTCAGCGCCGGATGCGAATCGCGCAGGGGGAAGATCTCCAGCGTCCAGAAAGCTCCAAACGCAAGCACAAAGAGAGCAATCACGAGAAGAACCAGACGAGAAACCCAGCGCCGCATCACAACCTCACCCGTACTCACCATATACGCAAATAGCGCGGCGCCGGTTCGAGACGCCTACTGCGGTTTGACGCGCCCGGTTTGGGACAATAGCTTGGAAGAGAGCGGGACCATGAAAGGGTCCTGAAGGAGCGGGGATGCAAAGCAGAACTATTGCCCGGTTTGGGCGGGCGCTCTTGGTGCTGATCGTGTCCGGGGCAGCCATGTACCGGGCGTCGGGTCAAGACCTGAAGAGCTTTGAGCAGAAGATCACGACCAAGGTGCTGCCGAACGGCCTGACGCTTATCATTTGCGAGCGTCCCGATGCACCCGTGTTCAGCTACACGACGTTTATCGACGCCGGCGACGTCAACGATCCCACGGGTGACAGCGGGCTCGCCCACATGTTCGAACACCTGGCGTTCAAGGGCACCAGCGAGATCGGCACCACCGACTACGCTGCAGAAAAGGTTGCGCTCGAAAAGGTAGAAGCGGCCAACAATGCCTACGAAGCCGAATACCTCAAGCCCGTAGGACGCGATCCCAAAAGACTGGGAGAACTGCACAAGGCCTTCGTCGAAGCACAGAGCGAAGCGCACAAATACGTCATCCCCAACCAGTTCACTGAGGTGGCCGAAAGCAACGGCGCCACCGGCCTTAACGCCGAAACCAGCCTCGATCAGACCCAATACTTCTGGTCGATGCCCGAGAATCGGCTGGAACTTTGGGCATGGCTCGAGAGCGGCCGTCTCGCCGATGTGGTTCCGCGCGAATTCTATAAAGAGCGCGATGTCGTGATGGAAGAGCGCCGCATGCGCACCGATTCAAACCCCATCGGTCGCCTCTTCGAACAATTTCTGGCCACCGCCTATGTCGCCCACAACTACGGACGCAGCGGCATCGGATGGCCAAGCGAAGTAAGCCAGATCACCGCGACCGAGGCCATGGAATTCCACAAGAAGTACTACGTGGGATCGAACATCGTCGTCTCCGTCGTGGGTGACGTCAAGGCCGCCGAAGTATTGCCCATGCTGGAGAAATACTTTGGCAAGGTGCCTGCCGGACCGAAGCCCGAGGACATGACCACCGTCGAACCGAAACAGTTTGCAGAGAAGTCGGTGGTCATTCATGAGCAAACCCAACCCATCTACCTCGAGGGCTACCACCGGCCCAGCTTCAAGAATCCCGACGATGCCGTGTACGACGCGATCGAGGACATCATGTCGAATGGACGTGTCTCGCGGCTCTATCGCAGCCTGGTGCGCGATCAGCAAATCGCCGCCGAGGCTGTCGGCTTCAGCCCCTATCCCGGGGCGAAGTATCCGGGCCTTTTCGTCTTCGGAGCCATTCCGATCCCCGGCCATTCCCCGGCAGAGATGCGCGACGCCATCCACAAAGAGATCGAGAAGCTGAAAAGCGACGGACCGACCGACGCCGAAGTCGCGATGTACAAGACGCGCACCCGGGCAGATCTGCTACGGGGACTGGCGGACAATCAAGGCCTGGCCAACGCTCTGGCTGAATACCAGACCCGCTATGGCGACTGGCGCGAGCTGTTTCTGCAGCTGGATCGCGTCGACAAGGTCAGCAAAGAAGACATCAAGCGTGTAGCCAACCAGGTTTTCGTCGCTTCAAATCGCACTACAGCGGAGATCGATACCGACGCTCCCGCGGGCAATGCCAAGACGGGAGGCGCCCAATGAACCAGTTGACACTCAGTCGTACCTTTGCCGCAGTTCTTTTCGCTGCTTGCGTGGCTGCACCACTCGTGCATGCGCAAGAAAGCAAGCCGTGGGAGAAGATTCCGATTCCCGCGCTGCATGGATTCAAACCGCAATCTCCGAAGCGCATCGAGTTGAAGAATGGCATCGTCCTCTTCCTGCAAGAAGACCATGAACTGCCCTTCGTTGGCGGCTCCGTGCTGATTCCCGGCGGCTCGCGCGACGAAGACGTTGCCAAGGCAGGACTCATCGACCTCTATGGCCAGGCATGGCGCACCAGCGGCACTGAAAAGATGGACGGCGATGCCATGGACGATCTGCTTGAAGCCAAGGCTGCCCACATCGAGACCGCCGGCGACATCGACTCCACCGCCGTCTCATGGGATTCGTTGAAGGGCGATGCCGACCAGGTCTATGGCCTGGCAATGGATCTGCTCTTTCATCCCAGGTTTAATCAGGAGAAGCTGCAGCTGGCGCAACAGCAGGATGCAACCGGCATCGTGCGCCGCAATGATGACGAGAGCGAGATTGCCAATCGCGAAGCCGCCAAGCTGGTGTACGGCTCCAACAGCCCCTACACACACCAGCCCGAACTCGCCACTATCGGCGCGGTCACCCTTGCCGATCTCAACGCCTGGCACGACCGTTCGCTCAAGGGCAAGCTGATTGTCGCCATTAGCGGCGACTTCGATCCCGCCGTGATGGAGGCAAAGCTCCGTGCCACCTTCGAGCCTCTGCCGCCGGTCAAACCTCTCCCAGCCCATCATGAAGTTTTCCACGAACCCAGCCATAGCCTCTACTTCATTAACAAAGAGGACGTGAATCAGTCGAACATCGAGATCATGGGCCTAGGCACCGACCGGCACAACCCGGATGTGCCCGCTCTGGCCGTGCTGAACGATATCCTCGGTGGGGGCTTCGGCAGCCGGCTCTTCCAAAAAGTACGTACCGAGCTCGGCCTCGCCTACGCAGTCGGCGGGGGATTGAGTTTTGATTATGACCATCCCGGCACCTTCCGTGTCATGGTTCTTACCAAGAGCGTTTCAACCGTCGATGCCACAAAGGCCGCACTGGCCGAGATTGCCGGCCTCACGGAAAGGCCCGCGACCGACACCGAGCTCAAGCGGTCTAAGGACGAAATCCTCAACTCCTTCCTCTTCCGCTACGACACGCGCGAAAAAGTGCTGGCCGAGAGCGTGCGCCTGGAATTCTACGGCTACCCGGCGAGCTACCTCGAAACCTACAAGGCCGCGCTCGAGAAAGTGAGCCTGGCTGACGTCAATTCCGTGGCCAAAAAGTACCTCCATCCCGACAAGCTCGCGGTACTCGTCGTCGGCAACGGGCCCGAGATCAAGCCTCCATTGGATGAACTCGGCATGGGCACCGCCCATCCGATCGACATCACCATCCCGCAGCCGCAGCAACCCGCGCGCCCGGAGAACAAGCAGTGAGCAACAAGCCCGGCGGCGAAACTAACCTCGGCGCGAAGCTGGCGGTCGTCATCATGGCCGCCGGCAAAGGCACGCGGCTCAAATCTCGTCGTCCCAAGGTGCTCCACCAGGTGGGCGGCCGGTCCTTACTGAGCCATGTCCTTACCGCTGCCAGTCGCGTCGTAGAGCCGCAGCATATCTTCACCATCGTTGGACACGAGGCCGAAAATGTTCGCACTACCGTCTCCGGCACCGGAACGCAGTTCCTCGAACAAACTGAGCAACGTGGAACAGGCCACGCTCTCCAGTGCGCCTTGCCTGCCCTGGAAAACTACGAAAATGTTCTCGTCTTGTCCGGCGACGTCGCACTGATTCGCTCCGAGACCATCGAGCAGTTAGGGCGCTTTCATCAAAAAGAAGGCGCCGCGATGACCATCCTCACCGCGAACGTGCCAAATCCCCATGGGTGCGGACGCATCGTGCGCCGCAGTCCCCAGAGCGCCGAAGTCGAGGCAATCGTCGAACAACTCGCTCTTGAGCCCGACCAGGAATCGCTTTCCGAGATCAACACCGGCATCTATGCCTTTAAGACCGCCGCTCTTCAGGCTCACCTTGGCAAGCTCAAGACCGACAATCCGCACGGCGAGCTCTCTCTGACCGACATGGCAGGTGTCTTCCGCGGGCAGGGCGAGCGCGTGGTCGCCCTGCAGGCCGAGCACGCGGCAGAAGTCCTCGGAGCCAACACCATCGCCGAGCTCGTCGCGCTCGACGCCACCATCCGTTTGGCAACCGCGCATCGCCTCATGGCCGGCGGCGTCACCATCTATCGTCCCGAAACCTGCGTGATCGACACTGACGTCGAAGTGGCTGCGGACGCCATCGTGGAACCCTTCGTGCAGTTGCTGGGCAAAACCCGCGTCGGTGCTGACACCACCATCCGCTCCTACTCAGTGCTCGAAAACTGCTCCGTGGGCGCTCGCGTCATCATCCGCCAAAGTTGCGTCCTGGCCGACAGCTCCATCGCCGATGGCGCTGATATCGGACCCTTCGCCCGCATGCGCCCCGGCTGCGACATCGGGGAGGGAGTCCACATCGGCAACTTCGTCGAAATCAAAAAATCCAAGCTGCACGCGGGGGTCAAGGCAGGCCATCTCGCGTATCTGGGCGACTCCGAGATCGGGGCCAAAACCAACATAGGCGCCGGCGTCATCACCTGCAACTATGACGGCCTGCACAAACACCCTACGAAAATCGGCGCCGGTGCCTTCATTGGCAGTGATTCCACGATCGTCGCCCCCGTCACCATCGAAGACGGATCCTACATCGGTGCGGGATCATGCATCACCAGGAACGTGCCGGCCGGTGCGCTCGCCGTCGGCCGTTCTCGCCAGGTCACCAAAGAAGGCTGGGCCGAGGCGCGCCGATCAAGACAAAAAGCGCCGGAATAACTGCGAAACACGACCCAACCGATCGCCATCGGACGCAAAGCCGATCCTGCGTCCATACGACTTTTGTGGATGTGTCTTTTCGCAAGACCCCTGATTTAATCGATTGAATACTTTGATACTATGCGCGGAAGGACTTGCGCACGGCTAGCCGGTGGCGTAATTTCGTCATACGTCATGAATTAGAAGGAGCGGCAGGCACGGCAGGCAGTGTACGGCCGGCCACGTCCGCCCCATGGAATCGACTCCAGTTCTTCGTGGTGGTACTCCGTAATCTGTGTTCGAGTTCGGATGGTCTAGCCCCATGCGGCCCCCTTCCGAAGCTCACCCGACATGGCAGTTTTCAGGGATACTGTCCCTCCAGTCCGGAACCGGGAGCGGCTGGATACGGAGAGATGCAATGGGTTCGGTATCGACTAGTCCGAGTGAAGGCACCCTCGCGATGCATGCGCACGCTAATCCGAACGATCGAGCTGGCGCCCGCGCTCGCAGGGCGGCACGTATCTTGGTCGTGGATGACGAAGCGCCTGTCCGTTCCATGATCGGGGCCACCCTGCAACGGCAAGGCTACGAAGTTCTGCAGGCGGTCAGCGGTTCGCAGGCCATCGAGATGCTCGGTCAGGGGCCCTTCGATCTAGTGCTGACCGACATTGTCATGCAGGACGGCAACGGCATCGCCCTCCTCGAACGCATTCACGTCGATCAGCCTCAACTCCCCGTCGTCATGGTCAGTGCGATTCACGACATCAGCGTTGCCATCGACTCCATGCGTCGCGGTGCCTACGACTACCTCCTCAAACCATTCGAGCGCGAACATCTCGTGGCCACAGTCCAGCGCGCCCTCGATCACCGGCAGGCCCTTCAAGAAAGCCAGAATTACCAGCAAAACCTCGAACAAGTGGTGCGCGCCCGCACCGAGATGCTGCGCCAGGCAATGGAAGACCTGGAACATTCCTATGACGTGACGCTCGAGGCCCTGGGCGATGCGCTCGATCTCAAAGACTCCGAAACCGAGGGCCATTCCAAGCGCGTTACCGCTTACACCATCGCGCTGGCGCGGGCCATGGGCATCTCGCCCGTCGACATCAAGATCATCGCGCGAGGCGCTTTCCTTCACGACATCGGCAAGATGGCCATCCCCGACGAAATCCTTCGCAAGCCCGGCAAGCTCACCAGCGAAGAAGAGTTGGTGATGCGTGACCATTGCACGCGCGGCTATCACATCCTGCGCAAGATTCCGTTCCTCAGCGAAGCGGCGGCAATCGTCTACACGCATCAGGAACATTTCGATGGCAACGGTTATCCGAGCCGCCTGCGCGGCAACGAGATCCCCATCGGCGCGCGCATCTTCGCCGTGGCCGATGCCATGGATGCCATCACCAGCGACCGCCCTTACCGCAAAGCCCGCAGCTTCGACGAAGCACGCCAGGAGGTCCTGCGCTGTTCAGGCACGCAGTTCGACCCCAATGTCGTTGAAGTCTTTCTCAAGATTCCCAATGAGCTCTGGCACGAGCTCCGGGCCGAGATCAATGGCGAGAACCGCCACTTCTCCAACTTCGACTTCTCCGGCACCCCCGCTGCCCAAGCCGAATAGCGCTCAGGCGACCTTCGGCTCCGACGCCCCCTTCAGTCCTGGTCTTCACACTGCCTCTGGTCGTAACGCAGTCGATCGGCTTTTTCTTCAAGTCGTGCAGATCAATGCGCCGATTCTGTCACCATCGAATAGAGGCAGAAGCTTATCCCGCCCGCGTGCGCAAGCGGGGAACCCCTTAAGCCGCGTCCGGAGAGGCAGCTTCGGCTAAGCCTTTCTCTAGAGTCACTTGTAGTGGTTGCCTGCCAGGCCGACGAGGGAGAGGGGATTTGCGTACGGAAACCGCGGGGAGGAATACCCCCTCCCCCCCCGGTAGATCGAAGGCCGACTTAGTCCTTCGGCCCGCTCTTGGGATAATCCACGCGTACGGTCAGAATTTCGTACGGGTGGATCGGCGCTTTGACCACATCGCCTGACACGGGCAACGGATCGCCCTCGGGCTTCTCCATCATGTTGGTGACCGTAGCTCCTGTGGCTCCCGGCGGCACATGGAACTCAACTGTCGAGTCCTTGCCCGCCCACTCATAGGCGCGGAAGATCAAGCCCTTGGCATCTTCAGCCTTCTTCACCGCAGTCAGCACAACGTTCTCCGGATTCGCCGAAGCAAAGGAATGCTCCGCGGGCAGTGAACCGGGATGCGCCGTGGTAACGATGGCCGTCAGCGGGTAGTTGTACTCAAAGCCGTGACGCACGGTCATCGCATCCTTCCACGTGCCGGTGTGCGGATAAAGCGCGTAGTGGAAGTGGTGATGCCCCATGTCGGCATCCGGGTCGGGCCACTTGGGTGACCGAAGCAGCGTCAGCCGAAGCTGGTTGCCGACTGCGTCGTAGCCGAACTTGGATTCATTGAGGACACTCAGGCCATGCTTCCCATCACCAAGATCGGCCCAGTATTGCGCCGGAACCTCGAACTGAGCTTTCTCCCACGAGTTATTGCGCGTCGTCGGGCGGTCAATTGTGCCGTACGGAATGTCATACGTCGCAAACGGACTCGTCGCCGAGACAGGGAACGAGGCCTTCAATAGGACGTGTGCCTCGTGCCAGTCGATGTCGTTGTCGATGTCGACCGAGCCGCCATCCGCGGCGATGGTGAAGGTTTGCACAAACTTCGAACTCTGCCAATGCCGCGTCACGCGGATGCCCGGTTCGGCAGTTTTCACCAGCTCCACCGCATCGGCGCGATCGATCGTCGCGGGAGCAACGTCCAAAGTTCCTGGATCGATGTTCCAAGCGTCGTACTCCTTCGGCGTGTCTTTGAAGAACTGCAACTGATTGCCGCATGCACCTTTACCGAGTGACTCGAAGCCGGCCTTCTTGTCATACAGGCTCGTGATGCAGCCCGTTTGCTTATCGACCGTGACGCGGACTGCGTCGCTCTCAAGCGAAATCGAAGCGCCTGCATCCTTGCCCGCCACGTCGCTCTCGCCGGTCTTGTTCGCGTTGCCGGTGCCTAGGCGGACGACTTTATAGCCCAGCGCGGGCACGTGGAGAACATGCAGTTTCACATCCGATGCGCCCGTCTGTGGATCGGTCTTCGCCTCGATGATCTGTGCTCCTTCCGCGCTGGTGATCGGCTTGCCGCCGTCTACATGAACGCTGATCTCGCCAGAACGATCCCAGCCAAGCGGATTGAAGACCAGCACCGGAATACCATTTCCGTCGGTGTTCACGCGTTCGGCAACGGTTTGCAGAGCGTCCGACGAGATCTCGTTCGTCGACCAGCGCACCACGTCGTAGTCCTTCTGTGCATCTTGGTAGATCACCCCGATGCCCGAACCAGCGGCCAGATCGTGGAACTGGTTGAACAGCACTTTCTTCCAGTCCTCGGTCAGCTCTGTCGCGGGATAGCTCTTGCCATCCAGCCATGCGAGCGATGCCCACTTTTCGGCGTTCAGTGTTTCGATCGACGACTCGCGCATATTGCGCTTATGGTTGGCCTGCGTGGTCATTACGCCACGGTGATACTCGAAGTAGAGTTCGCTCTTCCACGTGGGAATCGCGACTTTGCCTTCAACAGCAGCGGGCGCCTTGTATCCCTTGGCAATGGATTGGTAGTTCCACTCCGGACTGTCCGGCGCAACCTGTTTCTCAATCGACGAGAAGAAGGGCTGCGCGATACCGAAGTCATACTTGGGCGTCACGTGACCGCCTTCGGTCGACTGATCGGCCCAGTGGAAACCTTCGTCGAGAACTGCGCGCGTCGGACCGCCGCCGTGATCGCCAACGCCGTAGAGATCCATCATCTCCGTCATGCCGGGAGCGCGCGAGCGCGCGGTCGCAAGGTCTTGAGAGAGTCGAACGGGATTCAGATTGTTATTGGCATAATCGTGCGGGAAGTAGGCAAGCACCTTGGATCCGTCAGGCGATTCCCACCAAAACAGCTTGAACGGCAGCTGGTTCGTATCGTTCCAGGTCATCTTCTGCGTCACGAAGTAATCAACGCCCGACTTCTTGTAAATCTGCGGAAGCTGCCATGTGTAACCGAAGGAATCGGGGTTCCATCCGATGCGGACATCCACGCCATACGCTTTCTGGAACCATCGTTTGCCAACGAGCAACTGGCGTACCAGAGACTCGCCGTCCGGCATGTTCAGATCGGGCTCGACCCACATCCCGCCCACAACCTCCCAGCGCCCTTCCTTAATGCGCTGCGCAATCTCGGCGTTCATGTCGGGATATTTCTGCGCGATCCACTCGTTGTAAGCTGCGGCCGATTGCGTGTAGGTGTATTGCGGATACTCGTACATCAGCTGCAGAGCCGTACCGAAAGTGCGCTTTACCACGTCGACGGTTTCTGTCCACGGCCAGAGCCACGCGGCATCGATGTGCGAGTTGCCGGTCAGATGGAAGGTCGCTGTTTGCAGCAGGGGCTTCAATGCCTCCAGCTTCTGGTGTGCCGCACGCAGGCTGGTATCAAACTTGGTCTGCGCATCCGCGCGATGCTCGGGAACCGAAGCCGCGTCCAGCGCGGTCAGGTCGACGGCCCCGATCGCCTCATTGAGCGTCGCCATCTGGCTGGCGTCGTTGGGAGCGAGGGATGGAACCAGCACCGCAGCCGAGAGAAACTCCAGCCGCAGGTCTTCTGGATTGGGCCGGCTCTCGGGAAAGTCGATGCGCAATGTCGCGCCGCGGAAGTTCTTCTTGTCGACGGTGTGCAGAAGCTTCACCGCGACCGTGACTTTGTCTCCGGGCCTCGCATCATCGAAGAGAACGACTGGCTCCAGATCGTCGCCCAGTGCGACGCGCCGGCCATTGAAGTAGAGAATCTCGGGCATGGGGCCGTTGGCCTCGGCATGAAACTGAAACCAGATCCGTGCGCCGGTCAAGTCGTAGCCGCTGAGCGTTTCGGGGATTGTGTAGGTTTGCCGGAACCAGACCGCATCGTTGGGAGCGTCACTGAGCGGCGCAATCGTCTGCCACGAGCTCTCGTCTACCTTCACGGCCTCGCCGTGAGCCAGATCCCCGGAGTGCATCTTCCAGGCACCATCGGGCAGATTGCCCAGCATGGTAAGCCTCTCGATGACGGCGCGCGACTCGGCCGGCAACGCGCCGGCAGTCTTTGCAACTTCGGCTGCAACGCGGGCAGCCTCGACGGAGGTTTGCGCGCGGCCGTCAAGATTGAGGAGCAGGGCTCCGATGACGGCGACAAGAGCGGCAATCGCGGTTCCCGAAATTGGGTAACGGCGCAGAGGTTTGCTGGCAAAAATCATGATGATTTGCTCCCCGGAGAATCTTAAGCCATCGGATGCAGGAATATGGGATTTGCGGCGGGCGAAAGGCGTGAAGCTGCTGGCCAGGGCAGGTTGAAGCCTAGACCCAGCCACCGTCTACGACGTAGCTCTGATTCGTGATGGCGCTCGAATCGTCTGCGGCGAGGAAAAGCACAAGTCGGGCGACGTCGTCCGGCTCGATGTCGCGCTTGAGTGCCTGGCTCGCCAGGATCTCCGCCTTGTATTCCGGGGTGTAGACCAGCCGTTTTTGCTTTTCGGTGGCGATCGCTCCAGGGAGTACCGCATTCACGCGAATGTTGAACGGCCCTAGTTCGTGCGCCATCGTACGCGTAAGGCCCACGATGGCAGCCTTTGCAGCCACATACAGGGGAACGCCGGTCGACGGAATCATCCATGAAATCGACGACATATTAATGATGGAGCCGCGCTGGGCGACGCGCATTGCCGGCAGCACGGCCTGGATCGCAAAGAACTGCGGACGTAGATTGACCGCCATCGAGCGGTCCCAAAATTCGGGTGTGACCTCGTCAATCGAATGGCGCTGGTCGTTGGCCGCGTTGTTCACGAGAACATCAAGGCCGCCGAACTCGGAGAGGATCTCTTCAATCGCCTTTTGCAGAACGGAGATGTCGGTCAGGTCGCAGCGGACGAAAAAAGGGATAGGACAGCCTTCGGCGCTGAGGCTCTTCACCAATTTCTGTGCAGGCTCTTGCTGGATGTCGATGAATGCGACCCGGGCGCCTTGCCGGGCAAACTGGGTGACCATCGACTCCCCAATTCCGGTTGCTCCGCCTGTCACAAGGACGGCGCGTCCAACCAGGCTGGGATAGACGGCAAACTGCGTTTTCCCTTCGGTTTGCGGGTTCGTGTCGGAATCGTTGGGCATTGGCGAGTCAGAGAGTCGGACCAAGTATAGAGCGGGGTGCGGACTGACAGGACTAGGCTTATGGTCGGACGGCGGCGGTTTATCACAATACGGTATCGCGTCTCCATATTGTTCTCGAAAAGCGCAATACTGAGGATGGCCGGGATTCTTCCCCGTTATCCGGTCTGGCAATTAGACTTGCAGGGATTGATTCGCAAAGAGGCAGCCGCTCGAACGGGCCAGAAAATCGTTTGAGTGCGACCGCGCTCTCGCGGGCGTGAGTCAGGGTAAACACAGAACAGATCGAACGGGGAGCATCGACCGTGTGCCGTAGGCGGAAGCAAACGGGGTCCGGCTGGTGTGCCCGGTGCAAGTGCAGTGTGGCTCGAAGGCAGCTTTCTGCGTCGGGCGAGAAAACAAGACTTAGAGACAGGGAAAGTTGGGGGAATCATGGCAGATGGAGTTCGTTATCCCGGAATCCGCGTCACCGCGAACGGCAATCAGCTGGTCTCGTATCACACGGAGACACGCATCGCCGACGCTGGCGTGTTTTATCCCATCACGCCTTCCACCGAAGGCGGCGAGCTCTTTCAACAGGCCTATGCCGAGGGGCATCTGAATGTGTTCGGCGGCAGCACCATCGCCATTGAGACCGAAGGCGAACATGCGGCCCAGGGCGGCGCCATTGCGCACTCTGTCTGCGGCAAGCGCGTGGTGAACTTTACCTCCGGCCAAGGCGTGGTCTACGGCGTAGAGCAGTACTATCATGCCCCGGGCAAGGGATCCACGATGGTGCTCGAGGTCGGTGCCCGCGCCCTGACCAAGCATGCACTCAATGTTCATTGCGGCCACGACGACATCTATGGCGCACTCGATACGGGCTGGATCATGGTCTTCGGCAAGGATGCGCAACAAGCCGCCGACCAGGCGCTGATTCTGCGCCGCGTGACCGAGCTCAGTCTGACGCCGGGCATGAACATCATGGACGGCTTTTTGACGAGCCACCTGGAGCGCACGTTCTACAAGCATGAGTCGGAACTGATTCGTGAATTCCTTGGCGCGCCCGACGACATCATCGACTGTCCAACCGAAGCACAGCGCGTGCTCTTTGGACCCACGCGCCGCCGTGTGCCCAAGATGATGGATCTGACGAACCCGATTCTGCTGGGACCGGTGCAGAACCAGGAACACTACATGAACGGCATTGTGGCGCGCAGAAACAATTTCGCCGAGCCGATTCTGAAGTTCCTTGAAGATTCGTACGAGAAGTTCGCGGAGTTGACCGGTCGCCGTTACGGGCTCATCAGCAAGTACAAGACCGACGATACCGACACTGTTTTTGTCTCTCTTGGATCGGCTGCGGAGAATATCGAAGCTGCCGTCGACTACTTGCGCGCGACCCGCGGCATTACGGTGGGGTCGATTCACGTCAACGTGATTCGTCCGTTCCCTGAGGCAGCGATCGTCGAAGCGCTGAAGGGCAAGAAGAACGTCATCATTCTGGAGCGCACCGACGAGGCGCTCTCGGGCGACAATCCGCTCGGCCGCGACATTCGCACTGCCTTGTCGAAAGCGATCCGGTACGCGGGACGTCCGGTGGCGGAGGGCTTGCCGGCCTTGGCCATGGACGAAGTGCCGCATATCTATTCCGGCACTTACGGACTTGGTTCGCGCGATTTCCGCCCTGAACACGTCATCGGCGCCTATGAGTTCGCGACCGCTGGCCGCGCGCGCAAAGACGGCAAGACCGCTGCGGATGGAGCGAACTTCATCGTGCTCGGCATCGACCATCCGTATGCCGTCGTCGGGGACGAGTCACCGTCGCTGCTGCCCGAAGGCGCAGTGGCCGTCCGCTTCCACTCCATCGGTGGATGGGGCGCGATCACTACGGGCAAGAACCTCGGCGCGATTCTGGGCGACTTGAACGATCTGCTCTTCGAGCGCGATCACGTGGTCGACGACAAAGGCAATCCCAAGGAAGTGATTCACGTTTCAGCGAATCCGAAGTACGGTTCTGAGAAGAAAGGCGCTCCGACAAGCTACTTCATGGTGGCGGCGAAAGACCGAATCCGCGTCAACTGCGATCTGCGCCATGTGACGACCGTTCTTTGCTGCGATCCTAAGGCCTTTACGCATACCAATCCGCTCGACGGCATTCAAGAGGGTGGCAGCCTGGTATGGGAGTCCGATGCCGAGGGCGAGCGCGCATGGGAAAACCTGCCATCGTGGGCGCGCAAACAGATTATCGAAAAGAATATTCGCGTATTTACCCTGCCCGGGTTTGAGATTGCCCGCAAGGCCACCGATCGCGGCGATCTGCAACTGCGTATGCAGGGCAATGCCTTTCTGGGCGCGTTCTTCGCCGTGAGCACGCTACTGCAGGAGTTCGGGATCACGCAGGAGCAGTTCCGCGAAGTGGTGCACAAGCAGTATGTGAAGAAGTTCGGCAAGATGGGCGACGCGGTTGTCCAGTCGAACATGGAAGTCATGATCCAGGGCTTCGAGCGGGTGAAAGAGATCAAGATTGGCGAACTGAACGCAGCCGATCGCTCTTCTCTCCGCGGCGTGGCTCTGCTCCCCATCCTCGAGACCGTGGGTGTAATTACAGAGTCGGCCGCTTGCACTGTCGGCGGATGCCGCACCACGCCGACTCCCGCAGGACAAGGACCGCGTACGCCGGTGAGCACGATCAAGGCGTTCGACGCGGAGTTCCGCTCGCATTTCGGATACGACCAGCCCGCCACGCCCTTGTCTGCCATGGGCGTGATTGCGGCTGCCACCGGCGATACGGCATCGAAGTATGTCGCGCGCCGCGAGACTCCCCTCTACATTGCCGAAAACTGCACACAGTGCATGGAGTGCATCTCGGTTTGCCCTGATACGGCTCTGCCAAACACATCGCAGGATCTAAGCACGGTACTGACCATGGCTGTCTCGCGCTATGTGAGCGACCAGGGCGAGCGCGCCAAGATGCTGGCCAAGGTGCCGGAGATCGAGAAGCAGGCACGCGCGCGCATGCTGGCCGAGATCAAGAGCGGCACGCCGATCCAAACCATCCTTCGCGAAGTGACGGAGTCAGTAAATGGCTTCTCGGCAACCGCGAAGAGTGAGTTCTACAACATCATCGACAAGGTGCCAATGGCGTACCAGAAGACGAACGCCATCTTCTCGTCGCCCGAGCGCAAAGCTCCGGGAACCGGCGGTGTCTTCTCGATCTTCGTCTCGGACCTCTGCAAGGGTTGTGCTGCTTGCGTCACAGCCTGCGGCGATCACCAGGCTCTCAGGATGGTGCAGGAAACCGAAGAAGTGAACGCCGAGCATGAGACGGGCACCGCCTTCCTGAACCTGCTGCCGGATACATCGCAGAAGTACCTTGGCCTGTTCAGCGCCGCGAATCCCGCCGACTCGAAGACAGCGACGTTGCGCAATATGCTGATGGTCCGCACCAACTACGACGCACTTGTTTCTGGCGATGGCGCCTGCGCAGGCTGCGGCGAAAAGAGCGTTCTGCGTTCGATCGCAGCGGTGACCGAGGCCTACATGCGGCCGGTGTTCCACGCCAAGAGCGATCGCCTGGTGGCTAAAGCTGGCCAGCTGGAAAAGCACGGTGTAGGTCGCTTTGAAGCACTGAAGCAGCGCAATGAAGCCGAATACAAGCTGATGAAGCAGGCTGTGGCGCACCTGATCCTCGGCTTGGGCGGCGAGGATGACAAGGACACCGTGGCGCGCATCAAGGCCTACGAGGAAAAGAACGGCCCCATCACCGATGCGCAGATGGTAGAAGCCATTGCCGCGGTGCTGCTGACCGATGCATTCAACCACAAGAGCCTGCAACCGGTCGACGGACGCCTAGCCAACGGCATGAGCGTAATGGCAATGGCCGCGCACACAGGCTGCAACACGGTCTACGGCTCGACCGCGCCGAATAATCCCCATCCCTATCCGTGGATGAATTCGCTGTTCCAGGACGGCATCACGATCGGCTGGCTGATGGGCGAGAGCTTCATCGTCGACCATGCGCGGCGCTCGGTCCTGCCTGAACGCGTCACTGACATCATTCTCGGTCGGGATGAGAACGTGATCGGCGACCGTGAATACTACGAGTTCACGCACTTTACCGACGCGCTGATGACCGACAAGGAAATCGTTGAACTGCCCAAAGTCTGGGTGGTCGGCGGCGACGGCGGCATGGGCGACATCGGCTACCAGAACATGTCGAAGGTGATCCTGCAGAACCGGCCCAACGTGAAGGCGTTGATGCTCGATACGCAGGTCTACTCCAACACCGGCGGCCAGAACTCCGACTCGACCCCGATGCTGGGCGGCAACGATATGAACGTTTTCGGCGTTGCCACGCAAGGCAAAAATACTGAGAAGAAGACGGTCGCTGAGACCTTCCTCGCTGGACACGGTTCTCCGTTCGTCGCGCAAGTCTCGATGGCCAACGCGCCCAAGCTCTACCGGGCGATTCTTGATGGCCTCGAGTATCGCGGCACCATGTTCCTGCAGGCATTTACCACCTGCCAGCCAGAGCACGGCGTTCCCGATGACATGGCTCTGCACCAGGCACAGCGCGTACGTGATTCGCGCGGCGCGCCGGAGTTTGTCTTCGATCCGCGCAAGGGCGAGAGCTACCAGGAAGCGCTCGATGTGAAGGGTAACCCCGCGCCTGATCTCGACTGGTACGAGACCAAACTCAAGTCGACAGGCGAGACCATGCGCTACACCGTGGCGCACTGGTGCACGACAGAAGCCCGCTTCCGTAACCACTTGAAGAAGATCAAGCCGGAGCAGGCCGAGAAGCTGATTTCGCTCGACAATATGCTGGTCCGTATCACGCAGCAGGATGTTGTTTATCGGCGCTATCTCGATCCCTCGCACCGCGCTTATATTCCGGACTTTGGCGTCTATATCAAGTTTGAAGACAACGACAAAGTGGAATACCGGACGATCTCGCGGCAGTTGGTCATGTTCTGCGTCGAACGGCGCAAGGCGTGGCGCATGCTGCAGTCCAAGGCCGGCATCGTCAACAAGGAATACCTGGCGCAGAAGGCAGTGCTGGCCGATGTTGAAGCCGGCAAGATCACGCGGGAAGATTTGTTCACGCGCGGCCACGAGCTGGTGCGCGAGCGGCTGAATCCGGCAACGCCGGTAACAACAGCGGCAAAGGCCGTACCGGTCGGCGTCAACGCGTAGGACAGCTAAGACTAGCTGAACACCAAAGGCGGACCCATGAGGGTCCGCCTTTTTTCTTAACATTTATTAGTGCTTGAAGCCGATGGACGGAGCCCCTAAAGGTCTTCTTCTCGTAGGACAGATCGCGCGGGGTCGCGCGGGTCTACGTGGACCTTAACGACTTCGCGTTTGTAGGAATTCGCCCACGTTTTGGCGTCATCCTCGTTGGCAAAATCACGACTGTAATCGCCCATCTGCTGCTCGGGATTGTTGTAGGCATACGTGAGCGTGGCCCTATAGCAGGAAAGGTCTGGATAGGTTTCATGCCCGGAGTATCATCCTCGATAAAAGCGACGCTTACTACGTCAATGATGGCCGAGGCCGTCGGCCAGTTCTTGCCGAGAGTGCGCTTTTTCCAGTTGTCTAAGAGCTGCCAGCAGAGGCCCACGAGCATGACAGCCCCGGCGCCCACCGAGAACAGAATGAATTCGAAGCGCGTGATCGGGCCGCCGCGCATGTAGAAACTGAGTCGCGCCGATTGTTGAGAAGCTATCTCCAAAGGCGTCATACTCGTCGGTGTCTATCGTCTGAAGCCGACGTACTTCCGTCCCTCGTAGAGCCGAAACCCGCCCGAGGCATCCGTCGTCACCTGCAATGGGACCGGCCTCTTCATCTGCTGATCGGACGAAGAACTCACCGTCAGCACATCGTGCGCGCCGACATCGGTGACCACAAACTTGTCGCCGGGAATGAAGCCCACTCCATAGACTCCAGCCGGCAGGTTCTGGCCACCGACCTTGAGTGGAATCTCAGTAATGAAATAGGCCTGGTACTTTGACGCTACATCGCTGGAGTAGCCGCTGGTGTCGACCAGCGAGGCAAGCACATAGAATCCGTCAGCGAACTTGACGCCGCCGGAGTTGCGTAGCTGCGTCGGCGCCGATTGCGCCTTGTAGTAGACCGCCGCGGGCAAAAGCTTCTGCGCGTCTGCCGGCTTTAGAACGGTGTCGCCAGCTTGCGCCGCCAGGCGCATGGGAGAGACCAAAAGTGCGGCTGCGATCGATGCGACAGCCGCGAACTTGCCAATTGCTTGCACGTTCATTGAATCATCCTTTAATAGAGCTGACTGCGACGGAGTATACCGCATCCGATCGTCCTGCTGTCGCACCTGGACTGCGCTGAGCGAGTTCACCTGCGTTCAATGGGCATTGGCGATACAGCCGACGTCGTTGGCTGCAGGGTCTGCAAAGGACTGCAACTGCGGCGTATAATCGGCCCCATGGCGACGTTGGCACCAGAGCTCGAGCAGGCAGAGTTGAAGCTGCGGGCACTCGAAGATCGCCTGCGTTCTTTGGGCAGCGTCATGGTCGCGTACTCAGGCGGTGTCGACTCAGCTTTCCTGGCAGCCACCGCGCATCGGGTCCTAGGCGACAAGATGTTAGCTGTACTGGCCGATTCGCCGAGCTTGGCGCGGCGCGACATGGAGCAGGCGCGATCCTTTGCCGCGTCACTCTCGATGCCGTTGCGGGTGATCGAGACCAGCGAATTGGATAAGCCTGAATACCAGCGCAACGACGCCAACCGCTGCTTCCACTGCAAGACAGAATTGTTCGAAGGCATGAAGGCGCTGAGCGCCGAGCTGGGTTTCGCCCACATTGCCTATGGCATGAACGCCGACGACACGCGCGACTTCCGCCCCGGACAGCGCGCCGCAAAGGATCACGAAGTGCTGGCGCCGCTGGCTGACGCCGAACTCACCAAACAGGAGATTCGTACGCTCGCGAAAGCCGCCGGCTACACCTTGTGGGACCGGCCCGCTGCACCTTGTCTGAGTTCCCGTGTCGAATATGGGCGCCCCGTGACGCGCGAGGTGCTGGAGCAAGTGGAACGCGGCGAAGAGAGCCTGCGGAAGTTAGGCTTTCGTGAGTTTCGCGTTCGGCATCATGGCGAATTAGCGCGCGTCGAGATCGCACGGACAGAGCTGCCACGCGCCCTCGCGATGGAAATGCTCGACGCAATCACCGGGGAGCTGCGCAAGGCCGGCTTTCAATATGTCACGCTCGATACCGCGGGCTTTCGCTCTGGATCGATGAACGTCGTTCTTCCCGCCGAGATCCTTTCGCGGCGCGGCGCGTAACTCAAGACTCATGCGAATCGGATATCTGGAGTGCTTCTCTGGCATCAGTGGCGACATGCTACTGGGCGCCCTTGTCGATGCCGGCGTCCCTTTTGAAAAGTTAGCTGAGACGGCTACTGCTCTCAACGTCGGCGCGCGCCTCGAAGTGCGCAAAGTCAGCCGTGGTGGCATCGCCGGGACCAAGATCGACGTCCTTACTGCTGAAGCCGCAGGGTCAGTTCATGCTCATACAGCGGATGCGGCACACGAACAGTTGCAGGCTCATACTCATGATCAGCGCGAGTCGCACAGCCACGCCGATACGCACTCTCATCCCCACAGTCACGACGGCGAGCATGCGCATAGCCATGATCACGAAGTCATCGGCGAGCACACGCATGCCCATTCCCACGAACATGCGCATACCCATGAGCAACACCGTTCTCTTTCGACAATTCTCGAAATCATTCGCAACGCGCCTCTCGCCGATGCGGTAAAAGAGCGAGCGAGTCGAGCCTTTCAGCTTTTGGGCGAGGCTGAGGCAGCCATCCACCAGATTCCTATCGACTCAGTGCATTTTCATGAAGTGGGCGCGATCGACACCATCGTCGACATTGTCTGTGCCGCGGCTGGGTGTGCTTGGCTTCGCGTGGACCGTTGGATGGCGTCTCCCCTGAATGTGGGTAGCGGAACTGTGCAGTGCGCGCATGGCACTCTGCCTGTGCCTGCTCCGGCGACGCTGGCATTGCTCGGCGATGCACCGATTTATGCGGCGGGTCCGCCGATGGAACGCGTGACGCCGACGGGCGCTGCGATTCTGCGTATGCTCGATGCGCAGTACGGCACTCTGCCCGCCATGCGCGTCACGGCGTCGGGTTATGGCGCTGGAGGCCGCGATACGCCGGGGCAGCCGAACCTGGTGCGCATTCTGGTCGGCGAAGAGACGGCACAGGAGACGGCAACCGAATCGATGGCGATTCTCGAGACAGTCATCGACGATTCGAGTCCGCAGCTGATCGCCTATGTCAGCGAACTGCTGCTCGAAGCAGGAGCGTGGGACGTGTACCGGGTCAGCGTCCAGATGAAAAAAGGGAGAGCGGGCGTGCAGCTCACCGTGCTCTGCCGGCCTGACCTCGTGCCGACGATGCGCGACCTGATTCTCCGCGAGACCACGACGATCGGGTTGCATTGGAGACTCGAACAAAAGGCTTCGCTCGCTCGCGAGTTTACTGAAGTGCAGACCCCATGGGGTCCGGTGCAGATCAAGATTGCGCGCTGGCCTTCGGGCGAAGTGGCGAACGCCGCCGCCGAATATGAAGATTGCCGCGCCTTGGCCCGCAAACACTCCGTGCCGCTGAAGCAAGTGATGCAAGCGGCGATGCGAGCCTTCACCACAGGCCATGCGAAGAAGGAGACACGCGCATGAACCGGTTGCAGATCGAGACTCTTTTGAAAGAGGTAAGTGCAGGCCGCGCCACAGTCGACGACGCATTGGAGCGCCTGAAGGACCTCCCCTTTGAGGATCTTGGATTCGCGAAAGTTGATCATCATCGGGCATTGCGCACCGGCATGCCCGAAGTGATTTTTTCCGCGGGAAAGACAACCGCTCAGGTTGCCGCAATCTTCGACCGCATGGCGAAGGCGGGCGGCAATGTGTTGGCCACGCGCGCATCAAAGCAAGCCTTTGAAGCTGTCATCGCCATTGAGCCTGCAGCGATCTATCACGAGTCGGCGCGGGCAATCACGCTTGACCAGGCCCCGGTGAAGCCGGGCGTGGGAACGGTCGCGGTAGTCTGCGCGGGTACGAGCGATCTTCCTGTGGCCGAAGAGGCTGCGGTAACCGCGCGCCTGATGGGCAATACTGTCGAGCTGATCGCCGATGTGGGCGTCGCCGGAATTCATCGCTTGCTGGCACAAAAGCAGTCATTGCAGACAGCACGCGTTCTCATCGTCTGCGCGGGCATGGAAGGTGCGCTGCCGACGGTCGTGGCTGGCTTGGTGCAGGCGCCGGTGATCGCGGTCCCGACCAGCGTTGGCTACGGCGCTTCGTTCGGAGGAGTTGCCGCTCTGCTGGGAATGTTGAACACGTGCGCTCCCAACGTATCGGTCGTCAATATCGACAATGGCTTTGGGGCTGCCTGCATTGCATCGCTGATCAATCATCTGTGATTAAGCAGGGCCGTCTTCCCAGTGACGCGCGCCTGTGATTGAATAGGTCCGAATCGAGGGAACGGATTCATTCGTTCGCTACCAAATATGAAGTCGTCACGCAGAAAATTCCTGAAAACAAGTGCTGCCGCTACTTTTGCTGCATGCACGCCGATACGCCGGGCGGCTGCGAACTCCTCTGAGCAACCAGCGATCACTCCCAAGTTAGGGCAATTCGGGTATGCCGATGTGTCTCTGCTGGAGGGACCGCTCCGGAATCAATTCGATCGCAACCACGCTTTCTATCGAGCACTCGATGAAGATGCTTTGTTGAAGCCATTTCGCCAGCGCGCAGGATTGCCTGCACCCGGCGAAGACATGGGCGGATGGTACAGCTGGGCGCCTTTGAGTGATATCGACGCGCGGCCCAACAACGGATTCGCGCCGGGACACAGTTTCGGCCAATATGTCTCCGGGCTGTCGCGCTACTATGCCGCCACAGGGGATAAGGCTACGCAGGAGAAGGTGCACCGACTGGTGAAGAACTTCGCTCCCGCGATCACGACGCGTTTCTGGGACGATCACCGGTTTCCTGCGTACACCTACGACAAGATTTCAATTGGGATGATCGATGCGCACGAATTTGCCGCGGCGCCACAGTCGTTCAAGGCTCTCGATGCGGCACTCGATTCAGTGATGGGTCGTTTGCCTGCGCGTGGATTATCGCGTGCCGAGCAGTATGCGCTGCCGCATCGCGATGAGTCGTTCTGTTGGGATGAGCCGTACACCTTGCCGGAGAATGCGTTTCTGGCATGGCAGTGCGGTGCGGGAAGCCGTTATCGCGACCTGGCAATCCGGTTCCTCGCCGACGACTGGTACTGGAATCCGCTGGCCAATGGCGAGAATGTGTTGCCTGGCAAACACGCCTACAGCCATGTCAACGCGATGAGCAGCGCGATGCAGGCCTATTTCGTGCTCGGCAGCGAGAAGCATCTGTACGCAGCGAAGAACGGCTTCGACTTTGTGCGTGCGCAAAGCTTCGCGACCGGCGGATGGGGTCCGAACGAGGAATTTCGCAAGCCGGGAAGCGGCGATCTTGGAGAAAGCCTGACCAAAACGCATTCCAGCTTCGAGACACCGTGCGGTTCTTACGCTCATTTCAAGATCACGCGCTATCTGCTGCGCGCGACCGGCGACAGCCGCTACGGCGACAGCATGGAGCGCATCCTGTACAACTGCATTCTCGGGGCGAAACCGATCGCCGACGACGGACACGGCTTCTACTACTCGGACTACAACAACGACGGCTCCAAGGTCTATCACCCGTACAAGTGGCATTGCTGCACGGGAACGTTCTCCCAGGTCGCAGCCGACTACGGAATCAGTGCGTACTTTCAGGCTGAGAATGCTATCCATGTGAATCTTTACGTGCCGTCGCGCGTGACATGGATGCGCGGACCTGATCGCGTGACCCTGACGCAGACGACGCAGTATCCGCATACGCCGGCGACGCAGATTGAAATCAACGTTGGTGCGGCAAGCGCATTTCCGGTTTATCTGCGGATTCCGGCGTGGGCGGGTCCGAAGACGTCGATCGCTGTGAATGGCAAGCGTGTGTCAGCAGCACCGGATCCGGGCAAGTTCGCAAAGATTGAGCGAACCTGGAAAAACGGCGATCGCATCGAGATCGAGTTCGACATGCCAACAGTGCTTGAGCCCGTCGACGCACAGCATCCAAACTTGACGGCAGTCGTACATGGCCCGATGGCACTGTTTGCCACAGGAACAATTCCTGCGAGCGTGTCGAAGAAAGATCTGCTGGCAGTGAGCCAGGTCTCGAGCGGATCGACGGATTGGCAGGCGAAGACAGTAGCCGGACTGGTTACGATGCGCCCGTTTACGGCGATCGAAAACGAACACTATCGACTGTATCTCGATGTTGCCGGCTAAGCTGCGACTCCAAAAGAAAAGCCGTAGCTATGGCTCCGGCTTTTCTTTTGATCAACCTCTTGTCGCAATTCGATTCGTTGTCGAAAGGCAAGAGGCCACCTCAGATAGAGGTGTCTAAGGCCGGTCGTAGAAGCGGAAAAACAGAGACGGCTTCGCACAGGGTTCGGCGCGCGCTACCAGCTCCGTCTGCTGCTTTTCATTCAGCGGCGTGAACTCCCGCGCGAGCTGCACATTCTCCTCGAGCTGGGCGATTGTGTCGCAGCCGATGATCACCGTGCTGACCGGACGCGAGAGCGTGTAGTACATCGCCTCGCGCATCTTCAATGTGCCGGGCGACGAGGTCTGAATGGTCAGGCCTTCCCACGAGTGCTTTTGCTGATCGATCGGCGGTGGCGTCCAGGTGGAAAGGATGCGGCCACGGCCAGGAATCTTCATTCCGATGATACCCATCTGTCTCTCGACGGCCAGCGGCAGCAGATCGTCATTGAAGCTGTAGTGATGTGGATCGGCAGCGTTCATTGCCATCAGGATGGCGTCGAACGGGTGGCGATTGATCGCCTCGATCAGAGCGTCGGGACGATAGTGGCCGGTGACGCCGAGATGACGGACGACCTTTTGTTCCTGCATCTCGAGCAGCGCTTCCATGGCGCCACCCTTGGCAAAGATCTGGTTCACGTCGGTCATTGTGCCGACGTCGTGCAGTTGCCAGAGATCAACATGGTCCGTCTGGAGAAGCTGCAGCGACTTCTCAATCATCCGCAGGGAGCCTTCGCGCGTGCGCTCCTTGGTCTTGGTCGCGAGAAATGCCTCATTGCGGCGATGGGCCATTACCTTGCCCACGTATTGCTCGCTCCAGCGATCGGGTCCGCCGTAGATGGAGGACGTATCGATATAGTTCACGCCGAGGTCGAGTGCGCGTTCGACGATCGGCACAGCAATGTCGAAGTTATTGGCTTTCTCGAGCGAAGCCTGTCCACCCAGCGAGAAGATGCCAACCTTATACCCGGTCTTGCCCAGATTGCGCGTCGGCATCGCGTTCGGCGTGCGCGGGTTCACCGGCAGCCCAGGCAATTCCTTGTTCGGAATAGAGGCCAGAGCGGCGGAGGGTGCCAGCAGAGCGGCGGTGATTGCGCCACCAGTCTTCAGAAATTCGCGGCGACCTTGGCGACGGGCCAAAGGCAGTTGAGGGTCATTCATTGGGTAGCTCCTGAGTCGCCTCAATCATAAACCTGCCTTGCGAAGGCGGATGGGGAGCGAGCTTGTGTGCTCGTTCTCTAGCCGAGCCCGATTGGTGCCTGGCCTTTATCTAGATGACCTGTTCGTTACTCTCACGGTGTCGGTATGAGTAACGTGCCACTTCTCGTGGGTTGCCCTATAGTCACCATTTATTTTGCGTACGAGTAATCAAACTGTGCACTAAAATCAGAGCATGAGTCTATTCAAGTAATTTAAAATGAATAAGATAAGTCGATACACGTTCGTGTTATTGTTTGTGATCTCATGTTCATCTAATCTCAGGACATCAAATCCTGAGATTGCGAATCGCGTGGGTCAGCGCAAGTCTGCCAATCAGGCAGACTCTGTGCGAAGTAGCTGAGCAAGAGAAGCGACCGGACCTAGCAAGCCGACGCGCGCTCGGATGAAGAGAGGGTGCCTTGCGGGCTTCTTTTTCATTCGTTCTCGCCCTATTGTCGTGTGCGACAACAAACCTTTTGGCGAATTCATCTGCTACCAGCAAGTTGCGGTCAGCACAAACGTCCACATCGACGACTTCTTCGAGTCGTCCTGTCGCCTCGTTTCGGTTGCCCTCGGGCTTTGGCTCGTTCAGCACGCCGGTCAAGGCGCCGATTCACCTCTGCTTTGCGTGCACTCTCCTCTCGAGCGGTGCCGATGCTCCGACAAATGCGACCGATGTTGCGGGAATCCAGGCTCTTCAAACCTGGACCGGCACGTCGGATTCCGCGGGCACTGGTTCGGCGAGCGGCTCGACTGGCTTAGTCAACGCTCCAGCATTAAGTGGCACAGCGCGCCAGTTCAGAACCAGCTATGCGAATGGCGGCAGCGAGCGGTTTTCGACTGCGTTCGGCGCTGATGAACTGGCGACGCACTTTCTGTATGACGGCTGGATCTATATCGCCGCGCCGTCGAACGATGTGGCCAACCTGGAGATGGACACGAACCAGGTGATGGCGAATGGACAGACGGTGATCTTCGGCGTGCAGTGCGATGGCTACTCTGGAACCTGGGACTACACGGAAAATCAAGGTACGCCGCAGAATCCAACCGACGTGTGGCTGCACTCGACCGCTGCCTGCAATCCGCGCAACTGGTCGACCAACGCCTGGCATCACGTCCAGATCAGCTATTCGCGCGATGCGCAGGGGAACGTCACCTACGGGTCGGTGTGGCTCGATCGCGCAGAGCAAAGCCTGAACGTCACGGTACCTTCCGCTTTTGCGCTCGGATGGCAATCAGCCCTGCTCACCAACTTTCAGGTCGATGGTCTTGGCACGAGCGGTTCGACGACGGTGTATCTCGACAACCTGGTGGTCTATCGCTGGTAGCCAAAGCCTCGCTGCAACGCAACAGATCCAAAGGAGCCGGATGATTTCTTAGCCGGTCTTTCGTGGCCCAATCTTCGGCAAGTCCTTGATTTGCAGAGCTTGGCGCGATTTTGCGCCGATTGGAGCGCGGGAGACGGCTGAGAGCGCGAAATCTGAATCTTATTCAGTGCAGGCTCCTTCAACGACTGCGAGGTCAGCGGCTCCATTGAGACTGATACGACCGCTCTTGCATTTCATTTTCCAGCTCGGTGTTTTCGGGCCGCTGTTGATGGGCGCGCTCGATTCTTCGTTTCTGATCTTGCCGTTCGGCAACGACCTGGTGGTTGTGGGTCTGGTTGCGGGCCGCAGGCAAGAGGCGGTCTGGTACGTATTGATGGCGGCGGTCGGATCGACGATCGGGGCTCTCATGCTTGCCCTGGTGGCGCGCAGGCTGGGCAAAGAAGGATTCATGCGTTTCGCCGGCAAACGGACTTTTGATCGTGTACAGAAGCGCGTTGGTCGTCATGCAGGCCTCGCAATCGCTATTGGCGGTTTGGCGCCTCCGCCGTTTCCATTCACGACGGTGATTGCGGGAACTGCTGCGCTTGGCTATCCCATTTGGCGCATCCTGGTGGTCAATTTCTTTGCGCGTCTCGCGCGGTTTACTTTGCTTGCGATGCTGGCGATGCGTTTTGGAAAAGAAGTGCTGCGCGTGTCGCAGTCGGCACCGTTTGAGTGGACGATGGCGGTGTTCATCACCCTGTGTGCTGTGGCGAGCGGGTTCTCGATTGTGCAGTGGATTCGCAAGCCTGGCGCGTCGCATCCGGCAGTCCAATCCGCATGAGCTGGTAGATCTCCCAGGGCGGTGCCGGCGCTGCAGGGGGGCGACTCAGGCAAAGTAAGCTGAATACATGAGCTGCGCGCGCAGTAGCCGTTGCGATTGATGGAATCCAGAGTGTCGCATTTCGGCGCGATTTGGCTGGCATTGGCCGGATTCACGTTCTGGGTGTTGGCCGATACGAGCATGAAGCTGGCCGGCAACTCGGCGCTTCCGGCGTATGAGATTGTGGCGTGCCAGGGAGTGGCGCTGGCCATCGCGCTGGTGGCACGCGGATTTCTGCAGGGCAAGCCGCGCGGGCTGCTGCCGAAGAGCCCTTCGCGGCAACTGGTCCGGTCGCTACTGGACCTGGCCAACAACCTCTGCGTAGTGGTGGCGCTGCGCCACCTGCCGCTGACCCTCTTCTACATCCTGGTGTTTATGGCGCCGATGGTGACGGCGCTGCTGGCGACGGTGTTTTTGCGCGAGCGGCTGGGCTGGCGCAAGATTGTTGCCGTGTTGGGCGGATTTGCGGGCGTGCTGATCGCGGTGAATCCATTTGGCGCGGCGCGGCAAGGCGACTGGATTGGCTATGCGGCGTGCATGGTGTGCGTGTTGTGCTTCTCGGCGAACATGGTGTGGTCGCGCGTGCTGATGAGGACGGAGACGCCGGAGAGCCTGACCTTTTTTTCAGGCATCGTGCAGGCCTCGGCTGGTGCGCTGCTGATGCTGGGTCACGCGGAGCCGGTGAACCTGAAGTTGGGCGTGACGCTGGCAGCGATGGGGCTATTTTGCGCGTTCGGCAGCATGTGCTTTTTTGTGGCGCTGCAGAGCACGTCGCCGGTGCACGTGTCGCAGTGCCATTACACGCAGCTGGTGACGGGCGCGCTGGTGACGTGGCTGATCTGGCGCGAGGTGCCCACGGTGTGGATGATCGCGGGCAGCGTGCTGATTGTGGCCGCGGGACTGCTGATGGCGGTGGCGCTGACGCGCGAACATGCTGCCGTGAGCAATCCCGAAGTGTTTGTCGGGCCGGGGTGAAAGGACCAAGGAACCAAAGGGACCAAGGGACTAGGGGGCAGGGACGGCGGGCTACACTCGTCTTTCTTTTCGACGCAGTCGGGATAGGAAGTTCCGGAAAGACGCGCGAAGGATGGGGCACCCAAGGTCTGAGCGGACGGAGAGATTGCAGAAAGAGAAAGGCCGCCTGAGTGGGCGGCCTTTGTTGATGTGGTTCGGAGTTTCCTACGCTTCGAACAAAGAAAGCGCGAAGGGTGGGGCACCCAAAGTACGGCTGGACGTTCAGTCCCCGGAAACGAGGTCGGACTCGGGCTGCCGGTTGCGATTGACAGGCGAAGCCGCGTTGTTGGAGGCGGGGCGGATAGAGTCGAGGCTTACGAGGCCTTCGATCGGCTTCTCGCCCAGGACGTGTTCGCGATAGAGCTTGGCCATCTTGGCATCTTCGGCTTCTTTTTTCAGATCGCGGGCGCGAATTTTTTCTTCGCGTGCGTTCTTGGCGATGCCCAAGTTGTCGAGGGTGTGGTTGGCTTCAGAATTCACATGCTCCATGTTGAGCTTGAGCTCGTGGCCTACGAAGCCCATGCCGACCTTTTTGCCGCCGGCGAAGATCTCGTGACGGCCATGTTCCTCGTACCACTTGGTGAGGGTAGCGGTCATGTGCATCTTTTCGATGATGTTTCTCCAGCCCACGCCGGTGTTGTAGGCGCAGAAGGAGATTTCACCTTCCTGGGTGGCGTAGGGGATGATGCATTGCTCGGTCCGGCGGAAGTCGTAGTTGAACAGATCCTGGAACCACATGCCGGCGATGAAGAGGAAGTTCCAGCGATCCTGACGGCGCTTCTGGATGTCGTCCATGGTGCGATCGCCCTTGACGCTGCCGTAGTTTTTGCCGGTGGCGTTGAAGGTCTTGTCCATCTTCTTGAGCATGTCGCTGATCTTGAAGTGAGTGGGCGCCTGGAACGGATCGTAGTTGCGCAGGAGGGCGAGGCCGAATCCGATGACCGAGAGCCACTTGCCGCGGGCGGCATCGTTGACCTTGGCGAGATCCTTGGCGACCTGGTCCATATGGAGGAACGCGGTGACGGGGGCGGCTTCCTTGGTTTCCTTATCGATCATGAGGGCCATGCCGATGCCGCAGTTGGGGTGACATCCGCAGGAGAGCTGGCCCCACTCGGCGGAGGGTCCGTGCACGAGGTCGGCCCAATCAGAGAAGGTGCTCATGAAGGAGATGGGGAACCAGTCGCGCTCGGGAACGCCGAGGCCAACCTGATTTTTGACGTCGTGGGCCATGTGCGAGAGGGTGTAGCGCTGGGCGACACGGCGGTCTTCAGTAATGTCTTCATCGCGGCCGGTGAACGAGACGGGCTGGAAGGAGAGGAAGCTGATCTTTTTCGGATTGTCGAGTGCGAACTCGATGATGCGGCCGACCTGCTCGTTGTTAATGCCATTGATGATGGTGGTGACGGGAACGATTTCGACGCCCGCTTCGTGCAGGTTGTTAATGGCCTGCAGCTTGACGTCGAACAGGTTGCCGACTTTGCGGTGCGAGTTGGCGGCATTGCCGATGCCGTCAAATTGCAAGTAAACGTAACGGAGGCCGGCTTCAGCTGCGGCGCGGCAAAGTTCTTTGGACTTGGCGAACTCGATGCCGTTGGAGGCAGCCTGTACGGAGTTGTATCCAACCTTGCGCGAGTAAGCGACGGCGTCGAGGAAGTAGGGCGAGAGGGTGGGCTCGCCACCGGAGAACTGAACGCTCATCTGCCGGCGGGGCTTCACGGTGATGGCGTTGTCGAGCATGGTCTTGATTTCTTCCCAGGTAAGTTCGTGGACGAAGCCGACCTGGTTAGCGTCCATGAAGCAGGGATCGCACATCATGTTGCAGCGGTTGGTGAGGTCGATGGTGAGAACCGAGCCGCGGCCGTGGGTGACGGTGGAGGTGCCGTGGTGGTGCAGATTCTTGTCGCCATCGCCGTGGGCGCGGATATCGCGGCCGGGGAAGGACTCTTCAAGGTGCTTGAAGAAGGCGGGGTCGATGGACATGACGTCTTCGAAATGGCCGTGCTTGGGGCAGTCTTTGACCATGAGGATTTTGCCGTCGCGCTCGATGATCTGGGCCTTGATTTCGCCCACTTTTTCGTTGAGCAGGACTTCATGGGGCAATTTGCCGTCGAGGATCTGCTGACGGATTTCGGGGACGCACTTGGGGCAGAGGGAGTCGGTGGAGCGCGGCCAGCCGAGAGGCGGCTTTTCTTTCTGATAGCTCTTGAGGAGTGGCTTCTCGCTCCATTTGGGTATGAAGGAGGCGTTGGGGCTGATGCGATTCAGGCGCTCGAAGACAACCCATGCAGCTTTTGCGCCGTAGACGGCGGCTTTTTCGGCATATTTAACGGCTTTGGACATGAAGCGCGATCTCCTCTGAAATTTAACTTGGGCTTGGAGTTGCATTGTTCCGGCTTTGGTCGATCCCCAGATCGGAACCTTAAAAGGCATCACTAGGGTAATGGGGTAAGGCGGTCAATCCAAAGGAAGTGCAGCGAATGGGGAAAAGGGGGTGTGAATGGGGAAGAGGGCTGGGCGAACGGGGGGCACGTCGCCCAGGATGTTGTTTTGGATCCTTTAGTTTACGGTGAGCGCTATGGAACGCCGGGGTTGTCGGTTTTGGCGACCTGGTTGATGATGCGCTGGATGAAGATGACGCGCAGGTGTATGTGGCTGGCCAGGTCGGGGACGAACTCGGTGATGAGGTTGTCGGTGGGGGTCAATGCCAGGCCGATGCCGTAGCGGGCTGCGCTGGACGGAAGGTTGGTGGCGCGGCCGGGGATGTAGAGGTTTCCGATTTCGTCGTCAACGGCGAAGCCGACCAGGTCGGCGTAGTTGATCATGCCGCGGCCACTGTCGCCCTGGGTCCAGAAGACCTGGGAGGCGCAGTGGAAGATGCGCCGGGCGATGGAGGCGTTGGGCATGCGGTGGTAGTGCGGGTCCTGATGGACGATGGAGGGGATGAGGAAGGTGCCGAAGAATTCGCCTGTCATGTCCTGGGTGTAGGCGACACCGACGCTTTTGCCGAAGCCGGGGAAGCCGGGTCCGTAGGGGGAGTGGGAGTCAGAAGCGATGCTGATGCCCGAGGTGCCGAGGATGGTGACGGCATTGAAGGGATCGCCGACGTTGCGGACCGCGAGCCACGCTTTTTCTTTGGGCGTGAGCGCCTTGACCTGAGGTCCATTGATGAAGCGCGCATACCAGTTGACGATGGGGATGTAGAGGGGACAGGGGACCGACATGCGGAAGGGCAGGTTGGTAAGGTGAGCGTCCGCATCTCCGAAGCCGGCGTGATAGAGCGCTTCGGCCGTGCCGATGGCCGCGATATTTCCACCTATGTTTCGTACCTGGCAGGGGCCGGCGAGGGGGAGCGCGACCCGAGCGGAAAAGCGATGGGCGCCGGGCGCATCGGGGAGTGGAGCTGATGTCGGTGCGGTTTGCGCGGATGAGCGCACGGGAGCGAAGCCCAAGGTGATGGCGACGAGCACAGCCACGCAGGGCAAGGGAGAACCGTAAGGGAAACGGCGCCTCGCTGCTTTCTGGTGGGTTCGTTTTCCCAAGTGCCGATCCTCGCTGCGCAGGTTTTGCATCTCCTCATAGAACGATGACGGAAAAACGCCCACAAGAAGTGGCCATGGGAGGGACAGGGCCTGTCAGGTGCTTGTTTTGGTCCTGATCGATTCTCCTCGAAAATTCCCCGACCGGGGCACAGAAATATCTGTCAACTCAGTGAGACGCATCTTTTGCAGAGAAGGTCACTTGGAACCGGGAAAGGAAGGGATTCGTATCTTGGGTCATACCTTGTTAACGATCGCGGCACATGGCGGGCGGGTGGAATTGACGGCTGGCGGGCGCGATACGGAGACTTGAAAGAGAGGGACTGTAATGAGTTCTTATCCTCCTCCTCCGCCACCGGGACCTGATCCGGGATTGGGCGGCGTTGGCCATCGGCTCGAAGAAGCGATGGAACTGATTGAGATGGAACTGCGGCATGCGGTGGCGTATGTCAATGACGCGGTGATTCCGCAGGTGCGCGCCGAGTCGATTACGGCGATGCGCAAGGTGTCGGACACGTTAAAGAATCTTGCCGACCGCATGGATCAGCCGCGAGGGCCGCGCACAGGATGAATGGGATGGTCCAGCGGTACCGCAACGCGGGAGTCGCGCTGATGATGGCGCTGCTGCTTGCGGGTTGCGGGCACAAGCAGAAAACGGTGAAGACGCCGGCGACTGCTCCGACGGTTGCGCAACCGGTGGGAGCAACTTCGGAGTCGGCCCCCAGGGCGCGGATTCCTGTGACGGAGTTGCCCGAGGGCGGGGTCAGCGAAGAGGACCGGCAGTTTGTTGTCGAGCATCGGCCCATCTTTACGGAGACGGGCGGGGCGACTTGGTACACCGCGGCTAAGGGGCGCAAGGCGGCAAACGGCGAGGTATTTCGGGACGATGCGTTGACGGCGGCGCACCGGACTCTGCCGATGGGGTCGTTGATTGTGGTGACGAACCTGACGACGCGGCAGGCATCGGTGATGCGGATCAGCGATCGTGGACCGTTTGTTCCGAACAAAATCATCGACCTGACGATTGCGTCGGCGAAATCGATTGGGATGTATCGCATGGGAACCGCGCCGGTGCGGATCGATGTGTATGAAACGCCGAAGCCGATGGATGCAGGCGGCCGGTGGTGTGTGCAGATTGGCGCGTACAAGAGCGAGTCGAAGGCGAAGAAGATGAAGTCGGCCTTGCTGCGCGCGTATCCCGATGCGAATGTGATCGAGTTTCCCGGCGATGCGAGTTACTGGGTACGGATCCGGCCGCGTGGCGACGATCGCGGCGAGGCGGAGAGGATTCTTCGGCGGGTGCGTCCGACGGAAGGCGATGCGTATCTGACGCGGCTGGATTAGGGAAAAGCAGTTCCTAGCCGCTAGCTTCTAGCTTTCCCACCCTTCACGCGGGAGACGCGTGAAGGATGGGGCACCCACGGGACAGGGAACGAGGGACCGAGGGACTTAGGGACGCGCGACAGGCGAGGCAGCTACTCGCCATTAGGTTCGAACTCCTCGCTTTCGCACTTCTTGCTCTCCGCATTTATTGATGAAGGAATGAATCACCCGGTCGTGGCATTTCAGGCCGACCTGGAGGCGCGTAGAATCGTCGTTTCCGAAATCCACTCCCTCCAATTCCACCGGTTTCGGGGAAAGATGCTTCCATGCGGCTTCGGGCCCAGCTTTTTCCCGCGTTGTCTTTGTTTTGCTTATGTACTCCCACCCTGCTGAAAGCTCAATTTCAGGAACCCACCAAAGAAGAGTTGCAGATGACCGAGGACCCGAAGGCACCGGGAGCCGCGGCGGTGTTTCTCAATATTCAGGAAGCCACCGACGATCCACTGCACTTCCATCGCTTCTATGCGCGCGTGAAGGTTCTGCAGGAGAAAGGGAAAGATCTGGCGACGGTGGAGATTCCCTACGAGCGGGGGAACATCAAGGTCACCGATATTCATGGAAGAACGATTCATCCGGATGGAACTGTGATTCCGCTGGAGGGCAAGCCTGAGGATCTGCTGAGTTCGAAGACGACGGACAAGCAGTTTGGCCGCAAGGTGTTTACCTTACCCAGCGTCGAAGTCGGCAGCATCTTCGAGTACGAGTATCAGGAACGCTACGACGACAACCATTACTCTTCGCCGTTGTGGGAGATACAGCGCGAGTATTTCGTGCACAAGGCGCACTACGCGTTTACGCCGTTCAAAGCATTCTTGAAGGGCTTGCAGGGTGGGACGAATCAGATCCTGGTGGATTCCAAAGGGAACGCGGTGAACGCGTTGATCTGGACAAACATTCTTCCGCCGGATGTGCACGTTGTGATCGATCCCGTGGGTCGGTTCACGGTCGATATCTCGGACGTGCCGGCCATTCCGCGCGAGGAGTGGATGCCGCCGCTGAGGAGCGTGCTGTACAACGTGCTGTTTTATTACAAGAGCTCGGTGGACATGACGGATTTCTGGGTTTCGGAGGCAAAGCGCTGGTCGAAGGAAGTGGATCATTTTGCCGAGCCAACGAAAGAGATTCGCGAGGCCGTGGCGGGCATTGTTGCACCCGGCGATGCCGATCTGGACAAAGCGCGCAAGCTTTACAAGGCGGTACAAGCTCTTGATAACACCGACTTCTCGCGCAAGCGCGAGCACGCGGAGCTGAAGCAACTCGGCTTGCGCGAGGCGAAGCGGGCCGGGGACACGTGGAACCAGAAGAGCGGATCGAGCCAGGACATTGCGCTTCTCTATCTTGCCATGTTGCGCGTCGCGGGACTGACGGCTTACGACATGAAGGTGGTCAACCGCGACAACGGGGTTTTTTCACCAGGCTATTTGAACTTCGAGCAGCTGGATGATGACGTCGTGATTCTGAGCACGGGTGGGAAAGAGATCTTTCTCGATCCGGGAGAGAAGATGTGCCCGTTTCAGACGCTGGATTGGAGACATGCCGGAGCGGTAGGCATACGACAGAGCGCCGAAGGGCGCGCCATCCAGTCCACGCCGAACGTGGCTTACGCCAGCAATTCGCTGAGCCGGATGGGCTATCTGAAGTTGGACGCGCAGGGTGCCGTGAGCGGCTCTCTGCACTTCGCCATGACGGGCCAGGAGGCGCTTCGCTGGCGCCAGATGGGGCTGCGCAACGATGACGATGAGGTGAAGAAAAGCTTCGATCGCTGGTTGCAGGGGATTTTGCCGGAAGGGGTGGAGGGCCACCTCGATCATTTCATCGGCATGGAAGATTCGAACACGAACTTGATGGCTGTGTGCAAGGTTGCCGGTGAGCTTGGAACGGCAACGGCGAAGCGTCTGCTGATTCCCGGGTTCTTTTTTCAAACGCGCCAGCGGGAGCCGTTCGTGGAGGAAGCCAAGCGCTTGACGCCGGTCGATATGCGTTTTGGGGAAAAGGTATCGGACGAGATTACCTACGAGATTCCCGCGACGCTGCAGGTGGAGGGAAAGCCGCAGGATACGAAGATTCCCTGGGAAGGCAAGGCAGTGTATCTGACGAAGAGCAGCGTCGAGCAGAATCGAGTGACGATCGCGGATGAAATGGTGCGTGCCTTCGCAGTGTTGAAGCCGGAAGAGTATGGGGACCTGCGCAGCTTTTATCAGAAGATTGCCGCTGCCGATCAGCAGCAGTTGGTGTTTACGACTGCCAGTGTCGCCGTGAAAGGCAATTAATCCATGAGAAGAGCGGGCGCGCTGGTTGTTGTTCTCGGGTTCGGGGTGGTGGCGGTTGCGGCGTTTGCACGCGACAAGTCGCAGCCTGCTCCGCAGTGGGCGGTGGATGCGGCCAAGACGTCGACGCCTGAGTCTGCGAAGGATGCGCCGGCGGTGATTCTCTTTGACGAGTACCTGATCACGGTGGACGAGCAGAATCATGCGGTGGAGCGGGAGCGGGAGGCGATTCGCATTTTGAAGCCGCAGGGAAGGCCTTACTCCCATTGCTCGATCGACTACGACGTGGATGAAAAGCTGAATTACTTCCGGTCGTGGACGTTTGCGGCCGATGGCCGTCCGATGCAGGCGATGGAGAGCGACTTTGAAGATCATGGGGCCTATGAGGCACCGGTTCTGCAATTCACGGAGCGCATTCGGACGGTGAATCCACCGGGCAGCGATCCGGGATCGGTTGTTGTGTGCGAGACGGAGGAACAGCTTCGTCCGTACATGAGCGAAGAGGAATGGTCGATTCAGTTGTCGATCCCGGTGGTGTTTGAAGCGCTTGAGCTGGCGTTGCCGCCGGGCGGGCACTATGCGGATTCCTGGGCGCATTTTGCCGCAGTGAAGCCGGAGGAATTGGCGGGCAATCATCTGCGCTGGGAGCTGAAAGATGTTCCCGCGCTGGATCTGGAGAATGTGCACGCAACTCCGGCTTGGCGGGCCTTGGCGGCGCGCATGTCGGTGAAATGGGGCGACTCAGCGGTGAAGGGATCGGACAACCAGTGGCGTGCCCTGGGGTTGTGGCAGGCCAAGCTGGAAGAGCATCGCACTGATGCGACGCCGGAGATTGCCGCAAAGGCGAAGGAATTGACGGCCGACGCGCCCGATGTGTACACCAAGCTGAGCCGGATTACGGAATACATCCAAAAGAACATTCGCTATTTCATCGTGGCGAAGGGGATTGGCGGCTGGCAGGCGCACTCTGCGGAGGAGATTTTCCGTAACCGTTATGGGGATTGCAAAGACAAGACGACGCTGTTGATTTCGATGCTGCAGTCGATTGGCATTCGGGCTGTTTACCTGCATGTGGACAGCCGGCGCGGCGTGATTGATCCGAATGCGCCTTCGTTGGTGGGGAACCACATGATTACGGCGATTGAATTGCCGGAGGGCGCATCGGACGCGCGATTGATGGCGCGGGCGAAGACGTCGAGTGGGAAGGATCTGCTGATCTTCGATCCCACGGACGAGGAGACGCCGGTTGGGTTGATTCGGCAGGAACTGCAGGGAGCGTGGGGCAATCTTTCGGATGGCGACGGAAGCCAGGTGCTGGAGATGCCGGTGCTCAAGCCGGAGTCAGCGGGGCTCGTGCGTGAAGGCGCTTTCGACTTGCGTGTGGACGGCGGGCTGGCGGGCGATCTGCACGAGACGTTTGTTGGAGACGATGCGACGGACGAGAGGTGGTTTCTAAAGGACAGCGATGCCAAGGAGGTGCGCGAGGCTTTGGAGAAGCGGCTAGCGGCCGATCTGCCCGGCGTTGTTTTCAAGGACTATGCGTTCAAGGGAACTCCCGATCTGGACCAGCCGTTGAAACTCGATCTGCATGTTGATGCGGCAATGTATGCGCATCCTTCCGGTTCGCTTCTCTTGCTGAGGCCACGGATCCTGGGTAGCCATGCGCATGCGGCGCCGGATGTGATGGAAGGCAAGCCGCGCACATATCCGATCGAGATAGGCCATCCCGGCCGCTGGCGTGACAGCTTCGACGTGACGCTGCCGGCGGGGTATGCGGTGGACGAGCTGCCCGAGCCGGTGAATGTCGATATGGATTTCGCCAGCTATCACGCGTCGGCGACGGCCAAGGGCAACATGCTGCACTATGAGCGCGAGTATGTCGTGAGGGCAGTCGAGATTCCCGCGACGCGGGGCGCCGACTATCGCAAGCTGGAAGGCGCGATCGTGATGGACGAACGGGGCACGGCGGTGCTGAAGAAGCAGTGAGCGGGCTCGCGGAATCATGCGGAAGCCCGCTTTAGGACTTGGCAGCCGCAGAAGTCAGAACGAAATCCTGGAGAAAAAGGCTCGCATCGCGGCGGCGATTGTGTCGATGTGGGTTTCGAGGGCGAAGTGTCCCGTGTCGAGGAATTGGACTTCGGCGGCGGGGATGTCGCGCTTGAACGCTTCCGCGCCCGCGGGGATGAAGTAGGGATCGTGTTTGCCCCAGATGGCCAAGAGCGGCGGTTTCGACGTTCGAAAATACTCCTGAAAATTTGGATAGAGCTTGACGTTGTTGGCGTAGTCGAGGAACAGGTCGAGCTGAATGTCGACATTGCCGGGACGGGCGAGGAGAGCGGCATCGAGCGTGTATCCCTCTGGAGCCAGCTCATATTTTGAGGGAATGCCGGAGTGGTATTCGCGGCGCATGCCTTCGGCATTGAGGACCTGGCGGATGGCGTCGCGATTCTGCTGGGTTGGCTGGCGCCAATAGCGTTGAATTGGAGCCCATGCATCGCCAAGACCTTCTTCGTAGGCGTTGCCGTTCTGCGAAACGATGGCAGCGACGCGCTCGGGGTGGGCGATGGCGAGACGAAATCCAGTAGGTGCGCCGTAGTCGAAGACGTAGAGGGCATAGCGCGCGAGCTGGAGGGCGTTGGCGAACGCGAGGATGGTGCTGGCCAATGCGTCGAAGGTGTATTTGTAGGCGCGTGCTGCGGGGACTTCAGTGAAGCCGAAGCCGGGAAGGTCGGGCGCGAGGACGCGATAACGATCGGCGAGGCGGGGAATCAATTCGCGAAATTGAAACGACGAAGTGGGGAAACCGTGCAACAGAAGAACCACGGGCGCGTCGCGCGGGCCGGCTTCGCGATAGAAGACGTTGATGCCGTCTGCCTCGACGTGATGGACGGATGCCAGGGGGATGTTGGAATCGACGGACATGGGTGCTCCTTTTGCCGCACAGATTGTGTCCACCCGAGACGAGCGAGAGCGACATGTGTAGAGATGGGGGCGGCGCGGAGAAAGTTTCAAACGAGATTGACGATCTATGACGGATCTGTCGGGCGGTGGAAGGGTTTGTTCGGTGCAGGGAGCCGTGGGCTAGTCTTCGGGGTTGGGGCGTGTTGCGAAGACACCCCCGGTGTTGGGACGTCGCGGATGGAGGGCTGGAATTGCAGGATCGGCGTCGCTGCCGCCGGGGTGGGAAATTTTCTGGTAGCCGGCGAAGTGCATGGGATATCGGGGGCGGCCGTTGGGACTAGAGCGGAGAAGCTCTGCGAGGGGAGCGAGCGCTTCGATGTCACACCAGCCGTCCGTACGGTAGATTTTTTCGATGCGCCCGCGGCGCGTATGGATGTCGGCTAGGACGGATGCGGACAAGGCTTCGGGGACTTCGATTGCGAGGGCCATCACCGGTTCGAGCACGACGTGCGCAGCTTTGCGGGCCGCCTCTTTGAACGCTATCGATCCGGCAAATTTGAACACCATTTCGTTCGAGTCGGTCTCGTGGTAGCTGCCGTCGAAGAGAGTCACTTTGACGTCGATCATTGGAAAGCCGGCAAGGATGCCGTGTTCCATCGCGCTTTGGATGCCCTGGTTGACGGACTCGATGTAGTTGCTCGGAATTCGGCCGTCCATCCTTTCGTGGACGGACTCATTGGGCTCGATGCGCAGCCGGCAGTGACCGTAGTTGCCGGAGCCGCCGGACTGGCGAATGTATTTGCCCTCTGCCTCGGCGGTCTTGCGAATCGTTTCGCGGAAGGCGATGCGCATTTGGCCAAATCGGATCGGTGTCGTTTGTTGCATGCGCTCGCATGCGGCTTCGAGTTGCAGTTCATCTTCAGCGGCGAGGGTGATCTGTTGTTGGGAGCGCTGCACGGCGACGTGGCTCGCGGGGTCCGTTTCGAGCGCGCGGAGACGCGGTTCGATGGCCTGGCGTTCGTCCTCCGTGTCGTAGAGGACATCGATCAGGAGGATCGGGTTGACAGGATGAGTGCGCATCGATGGCTCTTGGAGTTGGCAACAGCAACCGCAGATCCTTCGACTCGTCGCTGCGGCGCCTTCGCTCAGGATGACACTTCTTTCATCTTAGGGAAGGCTGGGCGAGGGTGGGAGATGTTCGGGCTTTCCCACCCTTGCTGCGGCCAGGATGGGGCATCCTGGCATGGTGCGGATTGAAGCGACACGAAGAACAAACCCTTCGGCTCGGCGCTGCGGCGCCATCGCTCAGGATGACAAAGTGAAGCGCGACTCAGTCCGGGGCGGGGTAGAAGGGGAGTTTGTCGTTTTTTTCGTTGGCGCGGCGGATGGTGATGTCGTCGAGCAGGAGCGCGGGTGCGAGGACGGTGTCGGGAACTTCGCCGACGGAGTTGCTGATCCAGAGATCTTTGCCGACGGCCTCGATGCTTGAACGCAGAGCGCGCTGATCCAAATCTGAAAGACGTGCTCCGCGGACGAGTTGACGGGTGCCATCGGCGTTGACGCGGTAGAGCATGCGCGGCACGAGCGGGCCGCCGAGGGTGTCGACGTAGTAGACGCTGCTGAGCCCGCGATCTTTGGCCATGTCGAGGAGCTTCTTATTGAGATCGTCGTTGCTGAGGCCTTCTTTGGCCGTGATTTTGAGGACGCCGATTGTGGGCCGCGAGGGGCCGGAGAGCGCCGCGCGGGCGTGGCCGTTGGACTGCGGGAAATCGCGCACGGGCTGGCGGCCGATGAGGTAATTTTCAAGCCGGCCGTTGGCGACGAGGTCGATGGAGCGCGCGGGGACGCCTTCGTCGTCGATGTCGTAGGCGCCGACCAGGTGTTTGCCGTTGGCGGTTTTCAGGCTGGGGTCATCGACGGCATCGAGGAAGTCGGGGAGAACGCGGGCATGAAAGCTGGAGGCGAAGGGTCCGTTGGTGCGGGCTTCTGTGCCGAGGCGCGGGCGGGTGGCGATGAGTCCACCGCTGAGCAGATGGCGGAGCGTGTCGGCCCCGGCATCGGCACTGAGCAGGACGGGGCCGTGATACTCCTCTTCGACGAGCGGAGCGCTGCGCAATTCGCCGAGGGAAGAGATGAGATGGACGACATGGGCGGCAAAGGCAGCGGCCGAGTCGAGGTCGGCGAGAGAGACGCCGCTGGTGGCATAGGACCGTTCGAGGCGCATGCCGTCGTCGGCCTGGGCGCCGACGCCGTAGCTTTCCTGATAGCTGGCAGTTGTTTTGCGGACGATGGTGCCTTCGCTATTGACCAGGCGCGTGGTGGTGACGCGGGCATGGAAAGCGGCGTTGGAGAACTGGATGTCGTGCTGGAGGGGTTGGACGGACGCGTCTGTGCGGTAAAGGCCGCTGTCGTGCGCGACGCGATTCTGCCATGCGCTTTCGTCGACCTTGAGAGAGCCAGCGTCGGCGAGCGAGACAAGTGGTTTTTCGTGGCTGAAGTCGTCGGCCTGCGGCGGCGTTTCGACCTGCTTGAGCGCGGCCTCTTTCTGGGCAAAAGCGGCGAGCGCGTTTTTGTAGGCCTGATCGGTGGCGGACCAGAGTGCGGAGCGGAGGGCGATGGGGTCGTCGTCGGTGGCGCCAATTTCGACAGCGCCGTCGCCCCGGCCGCCGGAACTATCAGTCTTGTAGTCGCCGATGAGGACGGTGACGCGTGCGACGCGGCCACGGTTGCGGGTTGCTCCCTGGGTAGCGCCGTAGGTTGCGCGCGTCTCGAAGTCGTCGATGTCTTCGACGCGGTACTGGAGGAAGAAGGGTTTCTGGAAGCCGGGGAGCTGGAGCTGGGCAACGCTGCGGTCGAGCTCAGTGAGCATGGCGACGAGGATTTTATCTCTGTCCGCGGCGGGACGCCCCACGGACGTGGACCTGTCCGTGGGGACCCCGGCGTCGGGACGAGATTGGGCGAGGAGGGGAGGGCAGAGCATGAGTACGAGGAGTGTGAATCGCCACGTGTGATGAATTGAAAAGACGAACCGGGCTGATTTGGGATTGTGCTTTCCCACCCAAGCAGACCTTGGATAGGGCACTCCGCCTACCCACCCTTGTCGCAGAAGACGAGCCAAGGATGGGGCAGCCTGATCTGCGGCTGTGGGGAGATCGCGGGAAGCAGAACCTTCGCCCCGCTTACCCCCTAGCGCACCACGGCGCGCCACGGAGCCCGAGGCGCGCGGGTTCTCAGGAGGACACACACAACGTGAGGTCATTGGGCCTCCTTCGCAGCGGAGGGGATGGGCAAGATCGGGGGGCGGTCGATGCCCTGCGGCTGGCGCTGGGTTTCGATTTCGTTGAGGAGTATGGCGGGGGCGATTGCGCTGACGGGGACGGTGCCGGACTCGGCGCCACATTCGCCATTGAAAACTTCGGGATGGTCGCCGGTGATGACGATGCGTTTCATGGCAGCAAGCGGGGTGCCGACGATGGCGACGCCGCGGACCAATTCGTCTGGCCGGCCGTCGACATAGATGCGGTAGACGACGAGGGGAATGACCTGGAAGGCCTGGGGCGAGCTGCGTTGGGTTACCGCAAAACCCGACGAGATGTCTTCGAAATAGAGACCATACGGCTTGCCCTGCTTCTTGGCTTCATCGATGAGCTGTTGGCGAAGACCGGCGTCGGAGACCGTTTTTGTTGAGCTGACGATGAGGTTGCCCTGGCGCCCGGTGGGCATGCGGCCGGTTTGTGCGCGGCCGTGGCCATTGGATTCGGCGAAGCTGGCGATGGGGAGGCGCGACATGAGGAAGGTTTTGAGGATGCCGCCCTGGATGAGGTCGACGCGCTGCGCTTTTTGTCCTTCGTCGTCGTAGGTGTAGCTGCCCGAGAGCCATGTCTTGTTAAAGGTGGCGCGGGTGGGATCGTCGGCGACGGAGAGGAAGCTGGGGAGGATGTCTTTGCCGAGTTCCTTGGTGAAGGTTTGTCCTTCGTCGTCGCCGCGCTGGCGTTGGCCTTCGAGGCGATGGCCGAGGACCTCGTGGAAGAAGACTGCGGAGGCTCGACCGGAGAGGATGGCGGGTCCATCGAAGGGCTCGGTGACGTGAGCATTGCGCAGCGCTTCAAGACTCTTGCCGAGGGTGCGCACGGCAGATTCAAGCTCGGCTTGCGCGGGAAGGCCGTCGACGGTTTCGGCTTCGAAGGTCTGATCGCGGAACAGGTCCATGCCGTCGTCGGCGCGGGTGACGGCCAGGATGACGAGGCGGGCCTGCAGGTGAGGCGTGATCACGCGCGAGCCTTCGGAGGAGGCGAAGTAATCGGTCTGATTTTCGACGGTGAGCACGACGATGTTGCGATAGACGTTGGGGTAGTCGCGGAAGACACGGGAAAGGGCGCGCACACGCTGCTCCCATGCGGGACGGTCAATGGAGATGGGCGGAGCGGGTTTGGCGAGGGAGACTTGCGGTGGCTCGGCGGAGAAGTCGGGCGAGGAATCTTCTTCTTTGGCGCGGACCTGGGCCTCAGTCTTCACCCGGAGGTAGTTGTCGAGCGCGTTGCCGTAGTTTGCGTTGGTGGCAATCCAGAGCGAGCGGGCGATAGCCGGGCGATCGTCGACCAGGGGGAGTTCGAGGCTGCTGACGGCGGTGGCGCGATGGTCGCCGTGGGTGTTGTCGAGCTTGGGATCGCCCAGGCGGACCTGGATATCGGCCATGCGCACATGATTGTCTGCGCTGCCGACCAGGGCGCCGTATTGCGCACGGATGCTGGTGGTGTGCACGTCGGTGACGGAGTAGCTGAGGAAGTAGGGCGGAAGCTGTTTGTCGCTGGCAATGCCGGCGTTCTTCCCCAGAGAGGAGAAGGCTCGCTGTAGCTCGGACGTCATGGTGTCTAAGAGCGCAGGAGCCGGCTGCTGCGCACCGGCAGGGGCGGGCCAGCAGGTGACGCCCAGAGCGAACAGTCCAAGGCCGAGGACGGAAAAGCCGCGCGAGAGCAAACTTTTTTGTGGCATAGATCGGCAGCGATCAGGTAAAAGCGGGTACGACCTTGATTGTCGCAGATGAAAAGGTGAGGAGGATTTCCCGGATGAGAAGAATGCGCCTGGCGGTACTGGGGTTTCTGCTGGGGATGGGGGCGTGCGCAGCATTTGGATTGCAGGCAGCCCCGGCCCCGGCTGCGCCCGAGAAGACGGCACCATCGCAACAGGATGCCTACCATCTTTCGCCGGACAAGTTGGTGAAGGCTGTGGCGCTGAACCGGATCCGGAACATCGAGTATTTTGTCGATGCGTTTTGGGGGTTCCTGGTGCTGTGGCTGCTGTTGTCGTTACGGCTCGCGGCGGGGATGGAAGCGTGGGCGATGCGAGTGGCGAGCAAGCGGTGGATCCAGGGGCTGCTGTTTTTCGCGTTGCTGCTGGTGGTGTTGACCCTGGCAGAGTTGCCGCTGGATATGTACATGCACAACGTGAGCCGCGACTACGGCATCAGCGTGCAGGGGTGGGGCAACTGGTTCGGCGATCAGGGGAAAGCGCTGGGGCTTTCAATC
>DATAVC010000042.1:0-23742 GCA_036267935.1 Occallatibacter sp.
TGCTGTGAGCGGCTACACACGGGTCACCTGCGGCGGCGTAGATATCGCAGGGGCCTTGCGACCTGGGCGGAGCACCCTGGGGATGCGTCGCTTGTTGTGCCATGGTCAACGCTGCGCCCGTCATCGTAAACGCCAGCGCCAAAATGCCCGCCATCTCGATTCTTGCTTTCATGCCCATCCCGTCTGCCCTGCCGAATCTGTCGGAGCCTGAAAGAGCCGGAATCTTCTCGGCTTTTGGAGGCTCGTTTTGTCGAAGTTCTCGACCGTGAATACGTATACCATCCTGTTGGGATCTCGTTCCAGTTGTGCGGAAGACTGCGAGCTACTCAAAGTCCAGCCGACCGCAGTTGACACCGGGGTTTGAGCGCCTCGCTGCGTGCTGATCTGCAAAAATGGACTCTTGCCGGAGCTGCACAACCGTGGGTGGTCTTCCCGGCCGATTCGTGCAAAGGCGGACGGCGGTGTTCGCAGAGCGCGAGCCGAACGAGGTCGGGCAGAAGGCTTATTTACGCGATTCCAACGTGACTGTGAGAGAAAGCCCTATATGCACACGCGACGCACTTTTCTCAAGCTGGCAGCAATGGCCTCCGGAGCGGCTGGCGTTTCCGGCTTCCTCCCCGAATCGATCCAGCGAGCCTACGCGATCGAGCCTGCGCCGGGCTCTACCTTTCTTGACGCCGAGCATATCGTGATCCTGATGCAGGAGAACCGCTCGTTCGACCATACCTTTGGCACTCTGCGGGGTGTGCGCGGCTTCAATGACCCGCGGGCCATGCGGCTCGCAAACGGCAACTCCGTCTTCGTGCAGACCGATGCCGCGGGCAATTCCTATGGCCCATGGAGACTTGATATCCGCGACACGCGCATCACCTGGATGGGCTCGCTGCCCCATTCACGCAACAGCCAGGTCGATGCATGGAACGAAGGCCGCCATGACGGCTGGCTCGAGGCCAAGCGCTCCGGCGACCAGAATTATGCTGAGCTGCCTCTAACCATGGGCCACTATACGCGCGACGATCTGCCCTTCTATTACGCCATGGCCGATGCATTCACAGTGTGCGATCAGCACTATTGCTCGGTGATGACGAGTACGTCGCCGAATCGCAGCTACTTCTGGAGCGGAACGATTCGTGACGAGCAACAAGCGGATGCGAAGGTCCATATCCGCAACGAAGAGATCGACGACGGGGGAATGACGTGGAAGACCTTTCCCGAACGGCTCCAGGAAGCGGGAATCAGCTGGAAGTCGTATCAGAATGAGCTGACGCGTTCAGAGCTTTCGGGCGAAGAGGACGCGTGGCTATCGAACTTCGGCGACAATGTGCTCGAATGTTTCGCGGCCTACAACGTCGAGGCTTATCCCGGGTTTCCTCGAGCCGTACAGCAGGCGATCTCTGAGCTGTCTGCCGAGGCGGCAAGACTCGAAGCGGAAATTTCAGCGCCGAACGATGCGGTCGCAGCCGCAAAGTTGCGCAAGAAGCTTGATGCTGCACAGAAGAGAATCGAAGCCGCGAAGGCGTCGCTCGCCAACTGCGGCGAGACGCGCTATCAGCAGCTGACAGAGCAGGAGAAGGCGCTGCACCATGCCGCATTCGTAACGAACACCGGCGACGCGGACTACCACAAGCTTGAGACGCTGCCGTTCGAGGACGAGGGAAAGTCGCACACCATGACGGTGCCGAAGGGCGACGTCCTTCATCAGTTCCGGAAGGATGTGAACGAAGGCAAGCTGCCCACGATCTCCTGGCTGACTGCTCCCGAACGATTCTCTGATCATCCGACCGCGCCCTGGTACGGCGCTTGGTACGTCTCCGAAGTGATGGATATCCTGACCAAGAATCCCGACGTTTGGAAGAAGACGATCTTCATTCTCACCTACGACGAGAACGACGGCTATTTTGATCATGCACCTTCTTTTGTCGCCGCCGATCCCAAGCGCCCAGAGACAGGTGGCGCGTCCGTTGGCGTCGATACCGGGCTTGAATATACCTATAAGGAAGACGAACTGCGTCTGGGAGTCGCCGAGGCGGAGGCGCGGACGGGGCCAATCGGGATGGGATTTCGCGTGCCGATGGTCGTTGCTTCTCCCTGGAGCCGGGGCGGATGGGTCAACTCTCAGCTCTTCGACCACACCTCTACGCTGATGTTTCTAGAGGAATTTGTCGCGAGCAAGTTTGACAAGACAGTCCGCGAGCAGAACATCAGCGCGTGGCGTCGCGCCATTTCTGGCGATCTCGCCTCCGTTTTTCGTCCGTATGATCCGAACGTAGCGGCGCTGGATTTTCTCGACCGCGACAAATTCGTTGCGAGCATTGAGAAGGCGCGGCTCAAAGAGATCCCATCGAACTACAGAAAGCTGACAGCGGCGCAGATCGAGCAGATGAACAGCGGTGCGATGCGAGCCGACTTTGCCGTCCACCAGGAACAAGGCATTCGGCCGGCATGCGCGCTCCCCTATGAGCTGTATGCCGATTTAAACCTGAGTGAGGATGGCACGAAGTATGAGCTGGTCCTCTCCGCGGCGAATCAAATCCATGGATCGAGGTCATCGGGTGCGCCCTTCAACGTGCATCTGCGCAACCTGAAAGAAGGAAGTGCTGCCGGACCAGGGATGCTGGCCGCTACCTGTGCGGTGAAACCGGGTGATACGCTCACGCGGCAGATTCCGCTGTCTCTGTTTGCGGACGCTGGCTATGCCATCGAGGTCTATGGCCCGAACGGTTTCTACCGCTCTTTCTCAGGACATTCGGCGGCGCCTTCCATTGCGGTGCGGACGATGTACGAGCGCCACGGGATCGAACCGACGGGCAACGCACAGGTGCAACTGCACAACAAGGGGGCTGAGTCCATCAGGATCTCGATTCAAGATAATTCCTACAAATCCAAGACCGTAACGCGGGAGATCAAGCCTGGCAAAGACGCTTCGACAGTTTTGCATCTGAAGCGAAGCCACGGCTGGTACGACTTTACGGTGAAGATCGATGGTTCAGAGGCAGAGGCACGTTATGCAGGGCGTGTGGAAACGGGGAAGTCCAGTTTCAGTGATCCGCTGATGGGAGGAGTTGTGTAGGCCAGCGACTCGTTCGGTAAAAGTTTTTCAGACGAAGCGCTTGATGCGGAATTATCCCAGCCGCAGACAGACGAAGCTGATCTGCTTGCCGCTTCGAAACCCGTCGCCGCCTGGAAGCAATTCCTAGCTGGGCTCGGCATGGTCTTTCAGCTTGCGAGCCGGTAGAAACACTTCAAACAAGGTCCCGCTTTTGTCGGCGCGTTCTGAAGTGCGAAAACGAATGGTGCCTTCCTGCCTGAGGATGAGAGACCTTGAAACCCAGAGACCCAGGCCGGATCCCTTCAGGTCCTTTGTCGTGAAAAACGGATCGAAGATGTTTTCGCGAATGTCCTTGGGAATGCCGCGTCCTCGATCGAGGATGGTGATGCTGGCTCCCAGCCTGTGATCTCGCTGCATGGTTCGGAGCCGAACAATCACGGGAGATTCGTGGGGCGATGCTTCGATCGCATTGCGGATGAGATTTCCAAAGACCTGGCTCAACTGACCGGGGTGCGCACAGATCGTGGGTGCCGGGCCGCGATCGTAGAGAAGCTGCACGCGATGAATCGTCGCAACGCGCTGGAAGAGCTCTACGATATCCGCGAGCAGATCGCCGAGATCGATGACAACCGGTACCTGGGTATCGCGATGAAAGGCGAGCGATTGTCGGGTGATGCGCGTGATGCGTGCCAGCTCGGTTTCGGCACGCGATAGCAGAGGCTGCACTTCGTCGACCGACGTAGACCTGCCCATCAGGTAGATCAAGTTGGTCAGCGCTTCGAGAGGATTGTTGATCTCATGCGCGATGGCGTTCGCGAGTTTGCCGGTTGCGGCAAGTTTTTCAGCAGTCCGCAAAGCATACTCCGCGAGCTTGCGATCGGTCACGTCCGCCAGAATCAGAACGCTTTCTCCCTCGGCTTCGTGCCTCGCAATGCGGCTTACCGACAGTTGCACCGTCTTACGCCCGATTGAGAATTCGCCACTCTGGCGCTGGTGGCCGTTTAACGAGAAGGGTGTACCCGACACCGCGAGGCTCTGAAAGAGTGCTTCCGCGTCATCGCCCACGTGCAATGCGGTTCCTTCGCCCAGAATCTCCGCGAAGGAATTGTTCCAGCGCAGCAGCCGATTCTCGGCGTCGATAAGAGCGAGCCCTTCGGTGAGGGAATCGAAGGTGGCTTGCCAATGCTCGGCCGAGCGGCGGGCGATCAATTCAGCCTCACGCAAGCGCAGCAGCGAGCGAACTGTAGCAACCAACACCAGCCTGTCAATCGGGTGGGTCAGATAGCTATCCGCGCCACCTTCAAGGGCTCTTACGCGGTCTTCGCTTGAAACGAAGGAGGCAGAGATCTGCAGGATTGAAATGGAGGCGGTGCGTGGGTCCAGCTTGATTCTCTGGCAGACTTCATAGCCCGACATGTCGGGCAGATGGACATCAAGAATGATGAGATCGGGAAGTGTCTGCGCGATTTCGAAGGCTTTGATGGCGCTTGAGACGGCCTCGCAGTCGAAGCCTGCCTTCTCCAGCGATCGGCAGAGAACGTAACGGTTCTCTTCTCGGTCGTCGACGATCAGGATGCGTGGTCGGGATTTGATCGACACGCTCGCCTCACGTGACGTTTTCAGGAGCAAGTCCAACAGATTTCACCCAGTCGAGGAATGGCTGTACCGAAAGCCGGGTTGTCACGTCTTCCTTGCGGACGATCCTCACGCCGAAAGAATCCAACTCGGCGCGCTCCGGTTCACTAAGCACCTTGGATGTATAGATAAGCACGGGCAGGCTTTCGGTTGCCGGGCTCGCGCGTAATCGTCGAAGAATTTCGAATCCGCTGATATCAGGCATCAGCAAATCGAGGATCAACCCGTCGGGAAGGCCCTCGCTCAGAGACGCCATCGCTTCGCTGCCGTTGGCCGCTTCATGAACGTCGAGCCAGGGCTGGTTGAGCAGGTCTCGCAGAATGTAACGCGACACTTCGTTGTCGTCGACCAGGAGCAGGCGTTTCGTCCCAGTCTGCACAGTCAGCCGACGAAGCTCTCTGAGGAATACCTCGCGATTCACGGGCTTGAGCAGGAATATACTTCCGCCGCGGCCCAGAGCAGAGTGAGCCTCGTCGAAGGCGCTCGTCACGATCACGGGAAGCTGCGGAAGCTTCTCGCGCATGCGCGCAATAAACCCCCACGACAACTCATCGCCGAGGTAGATATCGGCCACGATGGCAGCCGGGGAGTGCCGGGCAGTCCAGACTTCGGCTTGGGCCACGGTCGAGGCCAGGATGGGCTGGAACTCGGAGTTGCGCAAGAACATCTCCAAAACATGAGCAGTCTCGCGATTGTCTTCGAGGATCAGGACCGGGGCGCGGTGGAACTCAGGCGCAGGCAGCGCGCCGGAGTCTTCGCGTTCGACAGATTCGCCGACGTAGACCGCTGGAATCTTGCAGGAGAACGTAGTTCCTTTGCCAAGTTCGCTCTCAAGCCAGATTTCGCCGCCCAGCAGCAGGGCAAGATTGCGGCAGAGGGGAAGGCCTAGACCGGTCCCGCGGTACCGATCCTGCAGAGGGTTCTCCACCTGGCTGAACTCGCGGAAGATGGTTTCGAAATGTTCGGCGGCGATTCCGATGCCCGTGTCGGCCACCGAGAAGAGAACTTCTTTCGGGCCCTCCATGCGCGCCGAGACACGAACCTGTCCCTTGGGAGTAAATTTCAAAGCATTCGAAATCAGGTTGCGCAAGATCTGCGATACCTTGCCCTCATCCGTGTGAAGCGGCTCGATGCCGCTGCAGTCGTCAAAGATCAGGTCCACGGAATTGTTGTCGGCAAGCAAGGGCTTCAACATGCCCTTCAGAGCACTGAAGAGCTCGTGGACCTCAAAGCGTTTGGACCGGATACGAATCTTGCCGGCCTCCACCTTGGCCAGATCCAGCAGATCATTCACCATCTCTTGCAGATCGCGTGCCGACGATTCGATGTACCGGATTTGCTTGGACTGCTCCGTGGTCAGATCGCCATCGAGATGATCGAGCAGCATCCGAGACAGAGAAACGATCGAGTTGAGTGGGGTCCGAAATTCGTGGGACACATTCGACAGGAATTTGGTCTTCAGCTCAGAAGCTCGGCGCAGGTAGTCGGCGCGCTCATCCAGTTCCGCATACAGAGCTACAACCCCACGGTTCGTGTCTTCGAGTTCGCGATTCAGCAGTTCTAGTTCTTCCTGGCGGGTGCGCAACTCCTGCAGAGTTTTAAGCAGTTCCTGATTCTGCTTTCCGATCTCCTCGTATGGACTTTCTGGAATACGGTCCATCATTTTGAGATTCAGGTCGCGCGCCATGCGCGGTGTCCAGATCCCATGATGAGACGGAAGGCGTTTGGCCATGCGCACGGTTGTGCCCGAGGGTGTGGCAGAGATTGAAAATTCATCCATCAACCGCTTGGTCCCGAGAATGCCCATCCCGAGGCCAGTTTCAGATCGATAGCGGCCGCTGAAGATCTGTTCCAGATGAGGGATGCCCGGCCCGGAGTCTTCCACCGTCACTTCAACGCGCTGCGGAGGTTCCAGTTCCAACGAAAATGTAATTTTGCCGTTGCGCGCATAGCGAAAGGCGTTACGCGCCATTTCGGAGGTGGCGGTAGCAAGGCGGATTTGGTCTTGATTGTCGAGGCCCATCTCAGCCGCGATCTCGCGTGCACGCTGACGGGCCTGGACCACGTCGCGTTCGTTCATCAGAGCCAGTTGAATGATGGGCTGAGACATTAGATCGCCTTCACCACAACCACGCTTGAGTCATCGCGCTGCCGCCGGAAATCTCGCAGGAGAACGCCGCCGATGACTGCAGGATGGCGCGCAATGAGTCCGGGATACGAAGATAGATCCCATTTTGACTGTACCCCATCTGAATGTAGGACGAGAACTCCATCCGGCGGCCAGTCTGACCGGAACTCCTGCATCTTCGATACGCGTAGTCCGAGTGTGCCGTTGTGCGAAACGAAACTCTTCGATCCGCCTCCGCTGAAGATGGAACCCGAGATATTCCCTACGCCCGCGAAAACGAACACGCGTTCGTTCGGCCGAATCTCCGCGACTGCTGCCACCGCGCCCCGTGTCTTGCGCAGCGCGTCGTCAATATATCCCAGGATCTCCCCCGGCTCTGATTCAGCGCGCTCGTGGAAGACCGCAATCGCTTCTTTCGCGGCTTCGGCAGCACCCCAGCCGTGACCCAAACCATCCACCAGGGCTACGACGGTGCGGTCGTTGCCGTAATGGTAGCCCCACTCATCGCCGCAAAGTTTTTCTCCCGGATAGGGAACTGCGATCCCGGCGATTTGCAGCTTTGCGGTCGCAGAAACCTGCCCTAACTCAAGCATCACAACGGTGCCCGTTTTGCCCGAAAAAATCTCGAGCGTCGTGGCGATGCGCTTCATCGCTCCCAGGCCACCGCCCATCGTTCCGCCCGTGGAGTAGCCATCGGTCATGGCCTGGGCCAGATTGGCAATTCCCTGACCGTGATCAAGAGCCAAAATGCGCGCCACTGGACCGCTGGCCTGATTCATTCCGGCGAGCACCACCTGCCCACCGCCGCCGTGGATGAGAACGTTGCGCGAAGCTTCCGTCGCTAAAAGCGCGAGTTCGCCCGATCGGGTTTCGTCAAACCCTAACCGATGGGCCGCCGACAATGCCGTGCGTCGAACTTCTCCAACCGAGCTGGCATCCGTGACCGGAACACATTCCGCGAAAGCTATCTCCATCGAACTATCGTCACGCGTGTCCCCTTGCCCACTTCTGATTCGATGCTGAATTCGTGGACGAGGCGTTTACTGCCTCCTAATCCCAGCCCCATGCCCGATCCGGACGTGAATCCGTCTTTGAGCGCCAGATCGATGTCGGGAATGCCGGGACCGTTGTCCTCAAAGACGAGGCGCAGTCCAGACTTGGCGCCTTCGCCGATGACCTCCAAGGTCATTTCACCGCCTTGGCCGTGATCGAAGGCATTGCGCGCGAGTTCGCTGGCGGCCGTCACCAGCTTGGTCTGGTCGACGAGACCGAAACGTAATTCAACTGCCCACTGCCTGACCTTCTGTCGAGCAAGGACGACGTCGTTCGAGGTCTTGAGGGGCACTTGCTCACGCTTCTGAACGTTCATCACCCAACCCTGAGTTGAACGCAGGTGCCGCCCCATAGAGCAGCTCCATCCCCGCCTCCACGCTCAATGCTGTTCTCACTCCGGGAAGCGACATTCCCAACTCGACCAGTGTGATGGCGACTGCCGGCTGCATGCCCACGACCACCGTTTCAGCGCCCAGCACTCTCGACATGGCGGCGATATTGGCCAGCATGCGGCCAATAAACGAGTCGACAATTTCAAGAGACGAGATATCGATCAGCACGCCGGTCGATCCCCATTCCGAAATCCGCTGGGTCACGTCGTCCTGCAGTTGCATCGCGAGTTTGTCGTGCATGTCCACCTGAATCGTGATCAGGAGAAGTGATCCCATGCGAAGGACTGGAATGCGTTCCATTTACTCCTCCCGCTTCGAAAACAGGCCGGCGATGGGGCTCACAGGTGCCGAAGAGATGCGCGTGACGGTGCGGCCGCTGCGTTGAAGCGCCAAGGCGAATGCATCGGCCAGCTTGGCTTTGGTCACAACATCCTCAAGATTGATTCCCAGGTGGACGATCGTTTGTGCAATCTGCGGCCGTACGCCGCTGATGATGCACTCTGCGCCCATGAGACGGGCCGCGGTGATGGTTTTCAGCAGATGCTGGGCTACGAGCGTATCGACTGTGGGTACACCGGTGATGTCGATGATCGCGAACTTGGAATTGGTGGCAACCACCGTTTGCAGCAGGTTCTCCATCACCACCTGCGTGCGCGCACTGTCCAGGGTGCCGATGATCGGCAGGGCGAGAATCCCGTCCCACAGCTTGACCACCGGAGTGGAGAGCTCGAGAATCTCCTGCTGCTGGCGCAGAATGAATTCTTCCCGGGCCGTCATGTATGCTTCCGTGGTCACCAGGGCCAGGCGATCGAGGAGTTCAGTAGCCGCCCAAACCGTGTCGAAAACCTCATTTTGATTGGCTGCCAGAGTTTCCCGGATCAAAGAAAAGAGCGGCTGCTTGAGCGACAACACAAAGGTAGCGACTTCGACAGGCGAAAAGCCCTGGCGCACACGAGAGGCCGAAACATCCTGCAACAGCTCGCGTGCCTCTTTCCATGCCGCTCCTGAAATCTCCGCCGGACCGGCCGCCTTTACGCCATTGACAATGGCTTTGAGCAAAGTGCGGCACTGTTCATCGAGTTCCGCTTTGCCCATCAGATCCGAGCGCTGAATAGCCTTGGACATGTTGCGGACCCATTCAGATCGGATTCGGTCCTCGTTGTTGGAGATAATTTCTGCCAACTGATTCATTGCGATCTCCTGCGAGCCTGCTTTCAGGCTCCTGTTCTGCTGTACTCGGCCCGGGAATAAAAACGGTCGGTCGAATCGGATGATGCCTCGCGGACCTATCGGTCTGCGGGAGTTCCGTATCGGTTCAAGAACCAGCCTGCGCTAAGTTGCTTAAGGCTTCACAGAAGGCCACAGTTCCTTCCCACTTTCCGACGAAGGTATTCACCTTGAATAGTTTGCACATCGCACGTTGCTCTTCTCCCAGAATCGACCAAACGATCAAAGGAATCTGGGCGAGCCGGGGTGTGCTGTGCCAATACCGCAACAACTCATAGCCGCTGTCGTGCCCCAGATCGAGATCGAGAACGATGCCATCCGGAAGCGGGAGTTCGCCGCTCAGACCCTTATCCAGATAAACTTTGGCCGCATGGAAAGAGGTGCGCGCCTCCACTTCAGAGATTCCGATCGAGCGTGCTGAATCGGCCGCAAGCTTCAGATCCTTGGGCTCGTTTTCAACCACGAGCAGACGATGGAGAGGCTGCATCGGATCTCCTGTGCATTCAGAGTGTCCGCAGTGTAACGTAACCGTTGCATCTGGTAAAGCTTCTGCCTCTTTCGAGCAGAGAGCCGCATGGTGATTTACATCACCATGCAAGCGGGCAAGCAACCATCTGCCTTCACTTCGCATCCCGCGGCAACAAATCTTTGAAATGTGGCGAAAGTCGGCTGGACGGTTTCGCGGTTCAGGCCATCCGCTGGCGGAGCCCCTTGCGAGATGCCCGCGCCCCTGATGGGTGCCTGCATCGGATCGTTCCCCGACGCCGATGCTCTGATCCCGTCTGTTAGATGCTTAAATGAACCCCCAGAAGTTTCGGGCCCAAACAGACTTGGGCGGTAAAAGGGGCCGGGACCAGGGAATTCGTTGCCTGGGGTGGCAATCCTTGAATTTGTCCAAAATTGGAACATCGAGCCTGGTATAGGTGTTTCAGGATTGGACAGTCACCTTGAATCGTCCTCCTGGTAACCAGCTTCATGTTCCTTTTCAGGCAGGCCGAAAGTCCCATTTGGGCAACGGAGGTTACAACTTGCCCGGGAGGGTATTGCGATTCGATTGGGCATACGATCTGGTCAATGAGCACCTTCAGACGGAACCTTAGGCCTCAGGTGCGCTGGGAGACTTCGTGACGAACGCAGCCGTATTGAGAGATCGTGTCACTCAGATGGTTTGGGCAGGAAATGCCATGGTCGGGTGTTCTCTCGCTTTGCTGGGCGGGCTACTCGCCTGCCGGACCTTCGGCAACCTCGATCTCGCCCTTTTCGGCGCGCCAGTCAGCGTGATTGCGATCGGATCGGGTGTGGGGCTCGTAGCGTGTGCCGTGTGGAGAATGCGCCAGGCCGGAGCATAGATCCGAAGCCGGCTCATCGATGTGGCCTCTCGGGTCAGTAAGACTCTCTGAGGGCACCTCCGCGGGATGGCTAGCGGTGCCGGGCAGGCTTGGAGCCGCTCCGAAACCCGTCAAAACCCTCAGTTCCCTCAATTTTCCGCATTCTTTGCGCGTTCCGGAGCAACATTTCGGATTGACGTGTTGCGGTTGATTCGCTAAAGTCTGAAGTCACCCCCCCAAAAAACTGAAGAGTCCTATGCGGGTTTCAGGAGCTCTGCGATTGGTCTTTCAGGCACTTTCGTCTCTGATCGCAGAAACCTTGCACCCCTGACGGAGGGATCGATGAAGATCGGCGTTCTTCGGCTTCAACCTAGAACGGTCAAGGGTTTGTACTATGCGGCAGGCAGTTTCACGCTTCTTATGGTGGGCATTGCGCTGTGTCTTCTTGTCGGCATGATGCTTCTGCCCGAAACGCACGAAATTCCCTGGCGCTGAACCAGTTGGTGCAGCCCGACGAGTCAACCATGATCGGCTTCGGCTATTGAGGCGGAGTTTCAATCTGAACCGGGTGCTCGTGTGCATCGAGAACCTCGATCATGCCGGCGATATTTCCGGCACTTGACTTGTGCAGACCCAGCATATTGAACGACAGGGCTGCGCCGTAGCGGTTCTCGGTGACGCCTCTATAGTTGTTGGGATTGAAGATCGGCGGAATGTGCCACCACAGCCGATAGTCGTGATCGAAGAGCCACTGGATGAGCGCAGGGGACTTGTCGAGTCGATCATTTTCGACGTAGAGGAAGGGGTGGCAACGAGCCAGCAGACGCTCACTTCCTTTGAGTACGTCGAGCTCGGCGCCTTCCGCGTCAATCTTGAGCAAACCAATTTGAGCATCGGCCAGCAGATCGTCGAGGCGGACGCACTGCACTGTTTCCTGCCTTGTCGAAGCCGGTTGCAGTGGCCTCAGTTCCGTTGCGCCGAAGTTGCCCGGCTTGGTGTAGTCGGGAATTTCGAACATGAGCGCCGTGTTTTCGCTGCCGCAGGCATAGGGATAGGCGCGTACGTTGGCCAGGGCATTCAAGGCGAGATTGGCGCACAGCTGCTGAAAGATGATGGGCTGGGGCTCGAAGGTGTAGAGCATGCGGCCTTGCCGCGCCAGCGTGGCCGCGAGCGGAATCGTATGGATTCCCATGTTCGCGCCCACTTCGACGACGAGGCCGGGATTCTTGGCCAGGGTGAGAAGGAACATCAATTCAAGTTCCGAGCACTCCCCATACACCAGGAGCGATTGGCCCATGAAGTAGTCATTGCGATTCACGAGCATCGTGCCATGCCTGGTTTCGGCCAGTTCGTACGGCGCTGAGACGGGCATCGCTCCTCCAAGGAAATCTCGCAAGGGAATCTCGCCTGCAACTGTAGCATTGCAAGATGCCCCAGGCAGTTTGTATCGACCAAGAGGACCGTCCGGGTCGATATGATGAAGGCAGATTCAGGAGAGTTTGAACGACAGGCATGGATGTTCTAAAGGAACTTTTCGAGCGGCATTTCAAAACGCAGGCAGAAGAGGTCAAGCCGCTCCAGGGAGAACTGGGTGGGTCAGGGCGCGCAATCGTGCGCCTCACCGGGGGAGGCAAGCACGCCATCGGGATCGTGTATCCGGTGCGCGAAGAGAATGTCGCGTTTCTCGAGTTCTCGCGCCACTTTCGCCGCAAGGGATTGCCCGTTCCTGCGATCTATGAAGAGGATCTTGGTCGAGGCGCATACCTTGAAGAAGATTTTGGCGACACCACCCTGTTTGAGTTCCTCAGTGCGAACCGCCAAGGGGATGCGATCGCTCCCGAGGTGGTGGACGCCTATCGAAAAACCGTCGCCATTCTGCCGCGATTCCAGGTAGAAGCGGGCAAAGATCTGAATTATAAAGTCTGCTATCCGCGAGCCAGCTTCGATCGGCAATCGATTGCCTGGGACCTCAACTATTTCAAGTACTATTTTCTGCGCCTGGCAGGTGTCCCCTTCAACGAACAGGCGCTGGAGGCCGACTTTGGCAGGCTGACAAAGTTTCTGCTGGCCGCGCCCCACGAATATTTTCTCTACCGCGATTTTCAAAGCCGCAATGTGATGTGGTCCGATGGCCGGCCGCATTTTCTCGACTATCAAGGGGGACGACGGGGCGCCTTGCAGTACGACATTGCGTCGCTCCTTTTTGACGGCAAAGCTGACCTGCCTCCAGCACTGCGGCAAGAGCTTCTGGACTATTACCTCGAGTGCCTGAACCAATTCGCCGAAGTCCAACGCGATGCGTTCATGGAGCACTACTACGCCTATGTCTATGTGCGGATCTTGCAGGCGCTGGGCGCGTATGGGTTCCGCGGCTTCTATGAGCGCAAAGCGCATTTTCTGCAGAGCGTGCCCTATGCGTTGAAGAACCTGGAGTGGCTTGCACAAAACGTGAGGTTGCCCCTGGCGCTGCCTGCGTTGCTCGAAGCATTGGGAAGCCTGACCAAGTCGGAGAAGTTGCAAGGGCTGGCGGCGCCGGTGAGCGGCCTGACGGTGCGCGTGTTCAGTTTCTCGTTTCATCGCGAAGCGCCGAAGGACGAGTCAGGTAATGGCGGCGGATTCGTATTCGATGCGCGCAGTCTGCCGAACCCGGGCAGGGAAGAGCGCTTCCGGACCATGACTGGAAAGGATTCTGCCGTGGCCGGCTACCTTGAACAGCAGGAGAGCGTCGGACAATTTCTGCAGGGCGCAGAGTCTCTCGTGGAGGAGAGCGTGAGCGCCTACCAGAAGCGCGGATTTTCGAGTCTCATGGTGTCGTTCGGTTGTACGGGCGGGCAGCATCGCTCCGTGTACCTTGCCGAACAACTCACCAAGCATCTGCGCGCGAAGCCCGGCATCCACGTCGTGTTACGGCATGTGGAGTTGGAGAAGATGGGCCGATGAGAGCCATGGTCCTGGCGGCCGGTCTGGGCACACGCCTGCGCCCCCTCACCAACGACCGGCCCAAGGCCCTGGTAGAGGTCGCGGGACGAACCCTGCTGGAGATTACGCTGGAGCGGCTGTGCGCGTTCGGCGTGCGTGAAGTGATCGTCAATACCCATGCCTTCGCAGAGATGATTCCGCACTATCTGAAGGCGCACGACAACTTCGGCATGGGGATTGAGATTTCGCACGAAGACGAACTGCTGGATACCGGCGGCGGACTGAAGAAAGCAGCATGGTTCTTTGAGGGTTCCCCTCAACCTTTTCTGCTGCATAACGTCGATGTCATCAGCACAATCGATTTGGGGCGGATGGCCCGGTTTCATACGGAGCGAGACGCATTGGCAACGATGGCGATTCAGGACCGGAAGACTTCCCGGCCATTGCTGTTCGATCAACAGCAGCAACTGCGCGCACGCGGCACGGCGGCGGCACCGGCGGAAGGATGGGAACCCGCGGCGTTTGCGGGGATTCACGTGATTTCACCGCGGATTTTTTCTGAGATGAAGCAGACGGGCGCGTTTTCGATCATCGATGCGTATCTACGCCTTTCCGCGCAGGGGGAGAGAATTGTTGGGTTCCGCGCGGACGAATATCGCTGGCGCGATCTGGGCAGGCCAGAGAGCGTGCTCGAAGCAGCACAGGATCTTTTGTAGTCCGCATCCACTGGAAAGCTGGATCAAAGCCCCCTGACCTGGCCGGCAGGAATCAACCTGCCCTGGGATTTGGGAGGAGAACACGCCGGATCGTATGCCGGCGTTGATTAGCCGGGGAACAATTCGTGATTCGTGCGCTGGTAGATTTTGCACTCAAAAATAGGTGGTTGATCCTCGGTGCCGTCGTCGTGCTGTCGGTCTGGGGCGTGATCAGTTTTCGCGCCTTGCCCATCGAAGCCTATCCCGACGTCGCGAATAACTACGTTCAGATCATCACGCAATGGCCGGGACGCTCGGCGGAAGAGATCGAGCGACAAGTCACTGTTCCCGTTGAAATCCAGGTGGCCGGGATCCCTCGGCTTGAGCATCTGCGTTCCACGACTTTGGCCGGCCTGTCGAGCCTGATGCTGATCTTCGAAGACGGCACAACGAGTGACGTCAACCGTGCCCATGTGCTCGAACGGCTTGGTCAGGTCAACCTGCCGGCGGGTCTCACACCGCAAATGGGCACGGACTGGAGCCCGGTAGGACAGATCTTCTGGTACACCGTCGAGAGCACGAATCCGAACTACGACGTGATGGAGAAGAAGTCGCTCGAGGACTGGTTCATCGAGAAGTCGTTCAAGAGCGTGAACGGCGTCGTGGATGTGTCCAGCTTCGGAGGACCGACCAAGGAATATCAGATCAAAATCGATCCCGACAAACTGGTCTCGTATGGGCTCAGTGTTGGTCAGGTAGAACAGCAGGTCGGCAACAACAATACGAATGGCGGCGGTAGTTTCATTGAGCAAGGGGCGCAGCAGATTAACGTGCAGTCTCTTGGCCTGTATCACAGCGTGCAGGATATTCAAGACACCGCGGTCAAGACCCAGAACGGCGCAGCGGTCACCGTCAAAGATATTGGCACAGTCGAGCAGGGAGCGAAGATCCGCCTCGGGCAGATTGGCCGCGCCACGCACCGCTCCGATGGAGTGATCGTCGACAATCCCGATACCGTGGAGGGCATCGTCCTCCTGCAAAAGGGAGACGACTCCGATCCTGTTCTAAACGGTATTCACGCGGAGGTAGAGAAACTCAACCACGGGCTCCTGCCCAAGGGCGTCAAGATTGTCCCCTTCCTTGACCGATCCGATCTGGTGAAATACACGGTCGAGACCGTCGAGCACAACCTGACCGAGGGCATGATTCTTGTCACGGTCATTCTCTTTCTCTTCCTTGGCAACATCCGTGGCGCAATCATCGTCACGCTCACGATCCCCTTCGCCCTGATGTTTGCATCGATTTGCCTCAGCATCAGCCACATTCCCGCGAATCTTCTCTCGCTGGGCGCGCTCGACTTCGGCATGCTCGTGGACGGCTCGGTCGTGATGATCGAAAACATGGTGCGGCATCTCTCCAAGCCCGACCAGACGCGCACTCCGGCACAAAAGATCCGTGAAGCAGCGCACGAGGTGCTGCGGCCTGTGTTCTTCGCTCGCGCCATCATCATTGCGTCTTATTTGCCCATCTTCACTCTGCAAGCCGTGGAGGGACGGCTGTTCAAGCCGATGGCGTGGACCGTGACCTTTGCGCTGATCGGCGCGCTGGCGTTTGCGATTGTCGCCGCTCCGGTTGGGGCGAGCATCTTGTTTCGCAACGGGGCCAAGGAGTGGCAGAACCCCTTGATGGTATGGCTGACGGTACAGTATCAAATCGCGGTGCGCGCGGCCATCGTCCATCGGCGGATCACGTTATCCATTGCAACCGCGCTCTTCTTGATCGCCGTATATCTGACGGTTGGCGGACCGATTGGATCGGAGTTCCTGCCGCATCTCGATGAAGGCTCCATCTGGGTCCGCGGCACCCTTCCGCCGAGCGAAGGACCTACGGCCAGCATCGATTTCTCCAATAAGGCGCGCCTCGTGATGGCCTCCTTTCCTGAGGTAAAGCAAGTGGTGAGCCAGACAGGACGGCCGGATGATGGTACGGACACCACAGGATTTTTCAATACCGAGTACTTCGTTGATCTCAAGCGCAAAGAAGACTGGCGCCCGCTCTTTCATCAGGACAAAGAGAAACTGATTGCGGCAATGGATCAGCAGCTGTCGAAGTTTCCGGGTGTGATCTGGAACTACTCGCAGCCGATTTCGGACAACATGGAAGAAGCGGTCTCGGGAGTGAAAGGGGAGCTGGCGGTCAAGCTCTACGGGGACGACCTGCGCACCCTCGAGCACACGGCCGAACAAATCCAGTCGCAGATGGCAACGGTGCCCGGCGTAGGCGATCTCGGCATCTTTCGCATTGTCGGCCAGCCCAATCTGAATCTCCGAATCAATCGCAAAGCCGCCAACCGCTACGGCATCAGCGTCAACGATGTGCAGGATGCAGTCCAGACAGCGGTAGGCGCGAACGCCATCACCCAGGTGCAGCAGGGAGAAGCGCGCTTTGACGTGACCCTGCGCTATCAGCAGCCGTTTCGCGACACACGCGAGGCCATCGAGAATATCCGGCTGCTTTCGCCGTCGGGCGAGCGCGTTTCGCTGGGACAATTGACGACGATGACGACCGACGACGGGGCAGAGCAGATCAATCGCGAAAATGGCCAGCGGTACATCGCCATCAAGTATTCCGTGAAAGGGCGCGACCTGGGTTCGACTGTGGAAGAAGCGATCAGCCGCGTCGAACACAACGTTCAGCTGCCGCCTGCCTATCACCTGGAATGGGCGGGCGAATATGAGAGCCAGAAGCGCGCCAACAAGCGGATGGCCCTCATTGTTCCCATCACCGTGCTTGCGATCTTTCTGATTCTCTACACGATGTTCCGGTCGGCCAAATGGGCGCTCCTGATCCTGGTGAGCGTGATCATGGCCTCGATCGGCGGCCCGCTCGCGCTGTTTGTCACCCATACCAACTTTTCGGTTTCGTCCGCAGTGGGTTTTCTGGCTCTGTTCGGCGTATCGGTGCAGACAGGCGTGATCATGATCGAGTTCATCAACCAGGTGCGCGCACGACGTCGAGGCATGGAAGAAACATCGCCGCAGCACATTGTCGAAGCCGCCGTGGAAGGTGCGGTACTGCGACTGCGGCCCATCATGATGACCATGCTGGTGGCCACACTGGGACTTCTGCCGGCGGCTCTTTCGCATGCGATCGGATCAGATTCGCAGCGGCCTTTTGCCATCGTCATCGTCGGTGGGCTGCTGGCCAACCTGGTCATCGGCGTGTTCCTGTTGCCGACCCTTTATGTCTGGATCGCCCGCGAAACAGACGAGCTGCCGCCCGTCGAAGGACTTGAAGAGTAGGAAGAGTGTGCGCCCTTCTTCGACGAGGCGCGACAGGGCTTAGAAGGGCGCTAGAGGATCTTTCCGACGCGAAGCAGAACCCTCAGATTGCACGAGCGTCCTGTCTTCCGGCTCGCAGCCGAAGAGAAGCGCGAGATCGATGGGAAGATGATGTCGCGCAGATCCTGAATGCGCTCCATCAAGCGAGACTCCTTCTCGACGACCGATGCGGTCACCCATTCCTGTGGCAGGCTATCGTGCGCATGAGCCACCGCCGCGTGCCCATTCTTGCGAATGTGCTCGATCCAGTCGTGCAGGCTGGTCACCATCTCCGATTCGGGATAGATCAGGCGGTCCGTGTAAAGGCACGACGTCAGTCGCGCAACTTCTTTTGACCCCAGCAAAGCGAATGAGCTGCCGTGGTCGATAAAGACTGCCCTCAGGTTGGAGGGCGATTCGTCAGGCACGAAGACAGCCTGGCGAATCTCGAAGCGTTCCGTCCAAACGTCGGCAGCGTAAGCTCCCCAGAAATCGGAGCGGTTGGTCACACGCGAAAACATGCGCGAGGGCAGAAACTCGTAGAACGCGCCGCTCGGCGAGGCCACAAAGCGCGAAGCGAAGTGAATACCGGCGTCGGGCCGCACCATCCCTTTAGGCGAGCTGATCCACATCTCGGGATGCGCATCAATCAGTTGATCGGGAATGTCGATCGTGGTCCAGGTGGAAACCGGCAGACCGAGGTACTGGTAAATCGAGTTGCGCAGTGCCTCGAGTCGCACGCTGACTGTCGATCGCGGACCGTGCATCCACTTGACGACGTACTGCTCATGGTCGCTGGCTTCGATCAATGCTGCCTGCGACTTGCCCTGCATTTTACGTACAAAATCTATAGCGTATGTAGTGCCACTGGGACCAGAAATCATGATTCCTCTTCGCAAAGCCGTTGCTGGCTTGTTGCGTAGAGCCGGTACAGCCGAGGAGCAGACACCGACCGGTTCAGGTGTCGGAGCGGTTCTCAGCTGAAATGCGGCTTGATTTCTAATCTGAGGGGTAAGTGGCCGGAATGGAAGTGATTCGGGGCACTCGGAGGATAACAAAAGTACCGGTACGACAGATGGCATTGGGCTTGAGGGCGTGTTAGTCGCTTGGTCTACGACCACTCCCGCCAGAGCGCAACACCGCCCAGAAGGCCGGCCTCATTGGAGACGATTTTCACGTTTTTGCCGGGCTGGAAGTCGATTTTTTTCGTGTTGCCGCCTCCAATGTAGAGGTGGTCCCAGTTGAAAAGCTTCTCCACCTGGTCGATGGCTTCCTGCAAAAGCTTGTTCCAATGCTTCTTGCCGTATTTGTCCAGTCCGCGGCGGCCGAGGAAGTCCTCGTACGATTTGCCCTTTCGCCATGGATGATGCGCGAGCTCAAGTCCGGGGCACAGGCGCCCATTCGTGAAAAGGGAAGAGCCGAGACCGGTGCCGAGGGTCAACGCCAGCTCTACACCGTCGCCTGTAATGGCTCCGTAGCCCTGCACGGCTGCATCGTTGGCGACACGCACGGGCTTCTTCCACCGCTTTTCGAGTTCAAGCTGCAACGGGAACCCGACCCATCCCGGATGAAGATTGGCCGCCGTGTAGGTGGTACCACGCTTGATCACGCCCGGAAACCCGACCGACACACGGTCAAACGCGGGTAGCTCCTTGCGCAACACTTCGAGCCCAGCCAGGACAAGCGCCGGCGTAGGCACCGCCGGGGTGTCAACCCTCTGGCGCTCGCTAACCGGTTTGGCTGAGCCATCCATAAGCATGGCCTTCAGTCCTGATCCGCCGATGTCGATGCACAGGGTGATCGCGTTGGTCTTCTTCTCGGGCGCGTTAAGAGAGGCGGCGGCTTTTGCTGCTTTGACTGTCATCAGCAATGAATTGTACTTGGAAAGACTAGCCTTGCAATAGCCCTCGTTGTAGCTTGCCGCAGAGTGCGCGAGCCTCACTGAAATTCTTCGTTCATCCAGTTCCTGAGAGCGTCGATGCCCTGCGGCCGGCCGAGGAAATCGTGAACCAGTTCGGCGGCAGGTTTGCTCGCTCCGGGATCCAGCACGGCGTGCCGGTAACGCATAGCTGTCGGTCCGTCGAGCAAGTTCCGTTTGTCGAACTGGCTGAAGAAATCGATGGCGATGACCTTGTCGAGCAGGTAGGTGTAGAGATTCGACGCATACCCTTCCAGGTGAATGAACGACGCGGAATAGTGAATGCCGTCCACCGGCGTGAAGGGACTGAAGCGCTTGGTATCTGCGGTCCAAAGCCCATCGAAATCGATGCTCTGCGGCGGTCGATTGTGCAGTTCGAGCGCGTAGGTTGAGAACTGGAGAAACCACTGCAGGCTGCTGGCGCGACCGTAGGCGCTGGCGGCATTCATCTTCGCAATCAGGCTCGCAGGCAGGGTCTCTCCCGTCTGATAGTGTTTGCCGAACGACTGCAAGATGGCAGTGTCGTGAAACATCTCTTCCAGCATTTGCGAGGGAGCTTCGACAAAGTCGGACTCGACATTGAAACCGCCGGCGCCCGACCATTGCCCCTGGCTTCCGAGGATGTGGTGCATCAGGTGGCCGAACTCGTGAAAGAACGTCACCACCTCGTCGTATTCCATCAATCCCGGATCACCCGCCGTGCCGCCCGAAAAATTACAGATCAACATCCCTTCGGGCATTTGCCGGCCTGCGATGCCAGGAACCACGGGTCCCGCCGAGAACCACTTGTCTTTGCCTTCGCGCGGATGCATGTCGAGGTAGATACGGCCAAACTGCTTTCCTTCGCTGCCCGGCGCCGCGTCGAAGACATCAAAAGTATCGACGGACCGATCCCAGACTGTGGCGTCCTTTACCGGCTTGAATGTGACATGAAAAAGGCGCGCGGCTGTGGTCAGGATTCCGGCCTGAACCTGCGCGTAAGGAAAGTACGGACGAACCGATTGAGCATCGAAGTCGTACTTGGCGCGCCGGTATTGCTCGTGCCAGTACCCTTGATCCGATTGGCTGAGTGTCTCGATTCCGGGCTGCTTTTGTCGAGCGAACGCCAACAGCGATGCATACTCGCGGGCCGCAACCGTGCGCGACACCTTGTCTACATCATTGATCAAGTGCTCGATATTCGCTGCCGAGCCAATCATGGTATCGGCAGTGTTGAGATCAGCAAAGTTTTTGTAGCCGAGTAGATTGGCCAGTTCCTGCCGCGTCGAGAGAAGATCGCGCAACACTTGTGTGTTCTTGGGAAATGCGCGCGAGTTGTAGGTGACGTACATCCGGCGACGCAAATCTGAATTGGAGGCAAAATTCAATACCGGCTTCACGTCCGGCTCGTCCGTGGTGAGCGTGTAGGTTCCATCCTCGGCGGGCTTGTGGCGCGCGATAAAGTCTGCGGGGAGCCCCTCCAATTCCGCTCGCGTTGCCGTCACCTTGAGTGTGCCATCGGCTACGTTGCGCCCGAAGGTCAACGCCAGGGCGGTGATCTTGTCCTGCAGAACGCGAACCTGCTTGCGCGTCGCTTCATCCTTGTCAACGCCCGCAAGCCGATATTCCAGCAGCGTCCGTTCGAGATAGTGCCGGGTCGCCGGGTCGCTCGGCGAGGGAATCGCAGCCAAAGCCGCGTAGACCTTCTGGTTCAGGCCGAGGTCAGTTCCCGCGGAAGAGATCTTGCTCGTCAGTGCCTGTGCCTTGTCGCGCAGTGTCGCCGCGTCGGCCAGTGAGTACAACAAATAAGCATTGTTGCCGGCGATCGCCAACTGATTCACGGCATCGTCGTAGAGGCGTAGCGTATTGACCACCGTGTGCTCGCCTGCAACAGCGGCAATCTTGTCGACGTCGGCCTTCTCTTCGTCGAGGCGTTGGTCGACCCACGTTTCCAATGCTGCTGGATCGCTGCCTTGCATCCACGCGTGCAGCGGATCAGAACTTGCCGGGGCTTGCGCGACAGCCGGCACAATAGGCAGGCCGATCGCGGCCAGGACAAGCATTCTGCAAGACCTATTCATGGTGGATGAAATCATACCGGACCACCCGCACTCTTTCGCTTCTTTTCGACAGCATGGCGGCGGACCATCGCCGCGACCTCTGGCCGGTAAACTGGGGATGCCCTCATGCCTGCCTTCTGCGAAGTTGCCTTGCCCGTGCCGCTCGATCGTACCTTCACGTATGCCATGCGCGAAGACCAGCAGGCACAGCGCGGCGCCCGGGTGATCGTTCCATTCAGGAAAGAGAAACTGGTCGGAATCGTGACGGCCGTGAGCGACGTTGCTCCGGTTGATTTCGAAGCCCGGCCTATCGAGGCCGTTCTCGACGACGAGCCTTTGCTCGAAGAACATCTGCTTGAACTTGCCGAATGGATCGCGCAATACTACCTGGCACCGTTGGGAGAAGTGCTGCGTGGCATGCTGCCGCTTACGGCCGAGGTTCGCCGGACGGTGTACTACCGCATCACTGATCTCGGGCGCGACATGCTGGCTCGGATGGTCGAGAGCCATCCGCAGGCGCGCCCTTCCAGTCGCGATTTGAACGGCAATCAAGAAGAAGCCGAGGCGTCGTTTCCCAAGGAAAGCGAAGAGAGATTCGTGCAGGACCCGCGCAGTATCGAAGAACGAGTCTTGCATCGTCTCTCGGCTGGAGAACGGACCAGAGTCTCCACTTTGCGGACATCCACCGACGCGTCGCTTCCCGCGCTGGCCTCGATGGTGCGCAAAAAATGGATTGCGCGCGAAACGGCGGCAAGCGAACGCGATGCGCGCAGGACCGAGCGCTTTGCGGTTCTGGTTCCTGAATCGCGCCTGCCGCGTTTGACAGAGAAGCAGCAAGCGATTCTGGCTGAGCTGGCTGCCTGCGGGGGCGAGTTGCCGCTTGCCGAACTGCGACAGAAGAAGCTGCCGCCTTCGACCTTGCAGACGCTGGTGCGACATGGCCTGGTGCGGATCGATGAGCGCCGCATGGCGTTTCGCCTGGGAGGCATCGAGGCCAAGGAAGTAGTCCGGTTGAACGAGTCCCAGACCGAAGCGCTTGCCACGATCGCGGCTGCGCTCGGCACCTTTCAGGCTTTTCTGCTGCATGGCGTCACCGGCTCTGGAAAAACCGCGGTCTACCTTGCCGCGATGCAGAGGGCTCTCGACCAGGGACTCGCATCGATTCTTCTGGTTCCGGAGATTGGCCTCACGCCGCAAACTGTCGGCTTGCTCGATGCGGCGTTCGGCAGTCGTGTGGCTCTTCTCCACTCCGCGTTGACCCCAGAAGAGCGCGGCGAGCAGTGGCGGCGCATTCACAGAGGTGAGGCGCCGATCGTAGTCGGTACGCGTTCAGCGATTTTTGCGCCTGTGCCCAAACTGGGATTGATCTGCGTGGATGAGGAGCACGACCAAAGCTACAAGCAGGAAGAGACGCCTCGCTATCACGCACGCGATGTCGCCGTAATGCGCGCCAAACTGCTTGGCGCAGCCGTCGTGATGGGTTCGGCTACACCCTCGCTCGAGAGCTGGCAGAACGCGGTCCAAGGCAAATACACAAGGATCGCGATGGCCGAGCGTGTGAAGAATCGGCCCTTGCCGCAGGTTGAGCTGGTTGATATGCGGCGCGAGTTCCAGGAAACCGGGCACGAACAGTTATTTGCACGGACGCTCGTAGAAGAAACACGTGCGGCGCTCGAACGCGGCGAGCAAGCCCTCATCCTCCTCAACAGGCGCGGCTATTCGTTTGCAGTGATGTGTCGTGCCTGCGGAGAGAAGCTTGAATGCCAGAACTGCGCGATTGCCCTGACCCATCACAAGCCATCGATGGACGAATCCGGGATGGCGCGCGCGGGGCAGCGGCTGGAGTGTCACTACTGCGGCTACCGGCGAACCGTTCCAACCCACTGCCCCAAATGCGGCAGTGAACACCTCTACTACCTTGGCGCTGGCTCACAGCAAGGCGAAGAGAAGCTGAGCGAGATCTTTCCCGGAGCGCGCATCGGACGCATGGATCGGGATACGGTCCGCGGACGGCACGACCTGGAACGCCTTCTTGCGCG
>DATAVC010000043.1:0-43562 GCA_036267935.1 Occallatibacter sp.
CTCAAGATTTCCCAGCCTCAAGATTTTCAAGATTGTGCCGATGCATCCGGTGTGTGAGGTTCCCGGATGTCATCTCCCTTGGATCCCGTCACGGGCGTGTGCAACCGCTCCGCCCTGCTGACTGAGCTCTTCCGCGAAACCGACCGCGTGCAGCGCCTCGGGCAATCTCTCGCGCTCCTGCTTCTGGCAGTCGACGACCCCGATCACGACCGGTCGCATCGCGCGCCACCCGTCTCCGACATCCTGCTCCGCGCCGTCGCCGAACGACTCTCCCGGCTTCTGCGCAGCTACGACATCCTCGGCCGCAACAACGACTGCGAATTCTTGATTATCCTGCCGGGATGCAGTGCGCACAACGCGACCCTGCTGGCAGAACGGATCTGCGCCGAAGTCTTTGCAGATCCCTTCCCTCTGCCGCGCCAAGCCGTGCGTCTCACCGCATGCTTCGGCATCGCCTCGAGTGAAGGCCGCTCCCCAGTTGTCGTTTTGCGCGAGGCCGAACAGGCCTTGCAGGCCGCCCAGCAGCAGGGCCCGGAATCCATTCAGGTCTTCGTGCATGGCATCGACGCAACGTGCGATCCCGTCGAATTCCTCGCCTGAGGAGTTATTCGTCCTGGGCTGCCAGCACGCCCCGCCGAGTCTCTTCTTCTTCGCTCGCCGCCGTCAGAAATTCCTGAAACACCTCGTTCGACAACAGGCGTCCGCGTGCTGTTAAACGCACGGTTCGCCCATCGGACTGCACAAGTCCCGACTCCACCAGTTGCCCGGTCGCCCGCAGCGCGCTCTCCAAGGCAGGTGCGCCGAATTCCTTGCGCAACGCGGCAATCTTGACGCCTCGATTCAGCCGCAACCCCAGGAACCATGCCTCTTCCTGCTGTTGGGGTTCCGAGAGCCACCCGGTCTCGATACTGCCTGTGCCCTCGAGATATTCCTTCAGTTCGTCGGTCGTCTTGGCCCGCAGCAGGTAGCGCGCTCGCTCCTCTTGCGCATACAGGGCTGACGATGCATCGAGACCGACCCCCAGGTACGGACGTCGTTCCCAGTAGCGCAAATTGTGCTTGGACTCGAAACCGCGGCGCGCAAAGTTCGAAATCTCGTACTGCTTCAATCCGGCTTTCTCCAGCTTCGCGATCGCCGTCTCGTACATCTGGGCGATGACTTCGTCTGTCGGCACCAGCTCTGCGTAGTAGCGTGCTCCGCCGCCCAGCATCTCGCGGCCCAGGCGCGAGTCTTCGTCCACTTCGAGCATGTAGACGCTGGCATGCGGCACGCCCGTTTCGATCAACACCGCCAGCGACTCGTCCCAAGAAGCCAGGGTTTGTCCTGCCAGCCCGGCAATCAGATCGAGATTGAGGTTGGTAATGCCCGCAACACGCAGCCGGCGCAGATCGTCGAGCACCATCGCCCGCTTGTGCAGCCGTCCGCTCACCTGCGCTTCGCGATCGATGAAGGACTGCACGCCCAGGCTCACGCGGTTCACGCCTGCCAGGGCCAGGGCTTCAAGGGTGCCGTCGCTCAGCTGTCCTGGCGCGCACTCGACGGTGATTTCGGCATCCTTCTCGACGCCAAACTCCGCCCGCAAGGTGGCAAACAGACGCCCGATCAGTTCCGGTTCCAGTACGCTCGGCGTACCGCCGCCCAGGTAGACAGAATCCACCGCCCGCGGCAGTCCTACGCCCATGCCGCCGGCCCAGGCGCCTGCCTGCCTCAAATCCTCGGTCAGACGGTCGACATACCGCCCATGCTCGCTCGCCGGATACACCCCCGACGCGAAGTTGCAATAGGTGCACTTCGAGCGGCAAAACGGAATCGAAAGATAGAGACCGAGCTTGTCGCCCTTTGCGGCCGCCATATCCGAATTGTTTCACGGTTTATCCACGCCGGGCCGACCGACCCGCGCATGCCAGAATTGAAGGAGAGGAGACTTGGTTTGAAAGCGTGGCCGATTCTGGGCATTGTGATCGTCCAGTCGATTCTTTGTCTCGCCCACTGGTTCCTCTACGTCACCTTCACTGCGTTCTGGGGACCCATCGGCCCCAATGCGCTTCTGGGACTGAAGGTTGGTCTGACGTGCCTCTCCATGCTCTTTATCACTGCGGCGTTGCTCGGTTTCCGCTTCACCAGCTGGCTGGTCGCCTTTATCTATCAAATTGCCGCCCTCTGGCTCGGACTGCTCAACTTCTTTTTCGTGGCCGCGTGCAGCGCCTGGCTCCTTGACCTGGTCCTGCGCTTCACTCTTCCCGATGCGGCCCGGCTCCACGCCCGCCACCAGATCGCCCTCGTCCTTCTGTTTTCAGCCATCGGGGTTGTCATCTACGGCCTTTTGAATGCCCGCTTCATTCGCGTGCGCCGAGTTCCCATCACGCTGGACAACCTGCCCCCATCGTGGCGCGGAAGAACCGCGCTGCTCATCAGCGATATCCACCTGGGCAACGTCAACGGCGTGCGCTTCGCGCGGCGTCTCGCCTCTCTTGCACGGCGTCTCAATCCCGACATCATCTTCATCCCCGGCGACCTCTACGACGGCACCAAGGCCGAGCCGGAAAAGATTGCCGCCCCTCTCTTCGACCTCGCGCCGCCCCTCGGCGTCTTCTTCGTCTCCGGCAACCACGAGGAGTTCGGCGGTTCTACCCACTACGCCGAAGCCCTTAAAAGTCACGGGTTCCACGTCCTCGACAGCGAGCGGATGGACGTCGATGGCCTGCAGATCCTCGGCATCCCCTACGAAGTCTCGAATTACCCCATGCGCCTGCGCCACTTCCTCATGGGCGAACGGCTCTCTGAAGGCGCCGCCAGCATTTTGCTGCAGCACGTGCCCACACGACTGCCCATCGTGGAACAGGCCGGGGTGAGCCTGCAACTCAGCGGACACACCCACGGCGGCCAGGTTTTCCCGTTCTCGTGGTTCACCCGCCGCGCTTTCGGAAAATTTACCTACGGCCACCAGCTCTTCGGCAACCTGCAGGTCATTACTTCAAGCGGCGCCGGAACCTGGGGCCCACCGATGCGCGTGGGCACTCATCCTGAAGTTGTCTTGATCACCTTCCAGTAGAAGTGTTCTCATGGTCCTTCCGTTTTGGATGAATCAGGCTTCGATCCGAAAAAAGGTGGGACCATGCACGTTCGCTCCATACGCTTTTGTTCTTTTGTTCTCGTATTCCTCACGCTGGTCTCCCTCGCAGGCGCGCAAGCGGCAAACCGCGATCCAGACCTGACCTTCCCGACCGTGCTCTACGGCGTTGCCTACTACAACGAGTACATGCCACAGGACACGCCCGATGCTCAAAACATCCGGCTCGACAAAGATGTCGCGCTGATGAAGGCCGCGGGCCTGAACGTCGTGCGCATGGGCGAATCGACCTGGAGCCTGTGGGAGCCGGAAGACGGCACGTTCGACTATGCCTGGATGGACCACATCGTCGACGCCATGGGCAAGGCAGGCATCAAGGTCATTCTCGGCACGCCTACCTATGCCATCCCCGCATGGATGGCCCATCAGCATCCTGAAATTTTTGCCGATCGCATTCCGCCCGGCATGTTCGGCGGCAAGCCGATCGCCAGCACCTACGGCCTGCGCCAGAACATGGACACCGATTCGCCCGCGTATCGCTTCTATGCCGAGCGCCTGATCCGCCACATCGTTGCCCACTACAAAGACAACCCCACGGTGATCGGCTGGCAACTCGACAACGAAACCTCGAGCTACGAAGCCGCCAATCCCGACGTCTTCATTGGCTTCCAGCATTATCTTGAAAAAAAGTTTGCCACCCCTGAAGCGCTGAGCAAGGCATGGTTCCTCAACTACTGGGGAGAAAATCTGCACACGTGGGAAGACCTGCCCAAGCGTGACGGCACCATTTCAACCGGCTACAAGCTGGAGTGGTCACGTTGGAGCCAGATGCGCGTGACCGACTTCCTGCACTGGCAGGCCACGCTGGTCCGCGCGTGCGCAGGCTCCCGGCAATTTGTCACCACCGACTACGGCGGCATGATGAAACGCGACGTGAACGAAGAAGCTGTCGCGGACTCGCTCGACATCGTTGCCGACAACATCTATCACGAAACGCAGGATCACTACGACGGCTCGTTCCAGGCTTTGCAGAGCGACTTCAGCCGCTCGCTCAAGCACACCAACTTCCTTGTGACCGAAACCAACGCGCAGACCATCGGCTGGACGTCGCAGAGCCAGTTTCCGCCGTATGACGGCCAGCTCCGCGAAGATGTCTACACCTATCTCGCCAACGGCGCCAACATGGTCGAGTACTGGCACTGGGCCTCGATCGCCGCCAACCAGGAGACGTACTGGAAGGGCATTCTCTCGCACGATCTCGAGCCCAATCGCGAGTACGCCGAGATGAGCAAGACGGCGCACGAGCTGGAGAAGATCGGTCCGAAACTCGTGGGCCTCAAGGTCCACAACGATGTCGCGATCCTGTGGAGCCGCGACTCCGCCAACGCGATCAGTTTCATGCCGTATGGCGGCGGGGTTCCGGCGCGCAGCTGGACCGGGGAGCCCGATGGCTACGTCTCACTCGTCCAGCAGATGCACCACGCGCTCTACGACCTCAACCTCGGCGCCGACTTCGTCTTTCCCGAGACGACCGACTTCTCGCAGTACAAGCTGCTGATCGTTCCCGCACTTTATATCTCGGACGACGCGCTGCTGCAACGCATCTCTGACTACGTGAAGAACGGCGGCCACGTCGTGATGACCTTCAAGAGTGGATTCGCCAACGAAAATTCCGCCGTACGCTGGGTGCGCGCCCCCGGCCCGCTGCGCGAAGCAGCCGGCATCAGCTACCAGGAGTTCTCGAACCTCGAACATCCCCTGGCCCTCAAAGACGATCCATTCCACGTGGGCGACGCTAACAAGGTGCAGTCGTGGGCGGAGTTCCTGATGCCCGAACACGCCAAGCCGCTGGCCTTTTACGACCATCCTTTCTTCGGCAAATGGCCGGCGATTACCGAGAATCAATATGGCTCGGGCACGCTGCTCTACGAAGGGACCTACGTCTCCGATCCGATGCAGACGGCGATCTTGAAGCGTACGCTCGACCAGCTCGGCCTCACCGGATCGGACCAGCAACTGCCGCACCAGGTCCACGTACAGCATGGCGTGAACCGCGAAGGCAAACGCATTCACTACTACTTCAATTACTCGGCCGACGAGATGAAGTTCAACTACAGCTATGGGGATGGCACCGGCCTGCTGCGGGGTACAGCCCGATCCAAAGGGCAGCAGATCAGCCTCGGTCCCTGGGACCTGGCCATCATTGAGGAACGCTGAGCCGCGCATGAACCTGGGTGCCCTATCCTCGCGCGGTCTCATCGCGCCACGGTGGGAAATGCGGCCCTCCATCCAAGAAATCTTAAGATTTCTGGCCTTGCCCGCTTGTACTCGCCTGCTGGTAGGATGTCTTGTTTGCTAAAACGTTTGAGCGAGGTTCTTCTATGCAGTCCCGTTTCCGCTTTCAGTGGATGATTCCTGTGATTGTCTCGGCGGCTTGCCTTGCCGGCCCCGTCAGCGCCCAGCGGCCCAGGCCGACTCCTCCTCCGACCGGGCCCTGGATGAACACCAGTCTCTCTCCCGATGAACGTGCGGACCTGGTGCTGAAAGAAATGACCGTCGACGAAAAGGTCGCCCTGCTGCATGGCGTCGGCATGCCCACCGATGACCCGGTCACTCCTGAAAACGCGCCCTCGAATCGCGGCGTCGGGTACGCAGTCGGCGTTCCCCGTCTCGGCATTCCCGGCATCGACATGAGCGACGCAGCGTACGGCGTGCGCTCCAGCGGCGTCAATGGCCGCTACTCCACTGCGCTACCTGCCAACGTTGCCGCTGCTGCAAGCTGGGATCCCGATGCCGCTTTCGAATATGGCGCACTGATCGGACGCGAACTGCGCGCGCAGGGCTTCAACATGTCGCTGGGCGGCGGCGTCAACCTGACGCGCGAACCCCGCAACGGCCGCACCTTTGAGTATCTCGGCGAAGATCCTGTCCTCGCCGGAACCCTCGTCGCCAAGCTCATTCAGGGCACGCAATCCGCGCACGTCATCGGCGACATCAAGCACTACGCGCTGAATGACCAGGAGAGCGGCCGCAACTCGGTGAACATCACCATCAGCAAACGCGCGGCACGCGAGAGCGACCTGCTTGCCTTCGAAATCGGCGTAGCCAAGGGCCAACCCGCCGCCGTGATGTGCTCATACAACCGCGTCAATGGCGACTTTGCCTGCGAAAACAAATACCTGCTCACCGACGTGCTGAAGAAGGACTGGAAGTTCCCCGGCTTCGTTGTCTCTGACTGGGGCGGAACCCATAGCACCGAGAAGGCTTCGGCCGCCGGCCTCGACAACGAAGAGCCCGGCAGCTTTTTCTTCAGCGACAAGTTCAAGGCAGCCCTCGACGCCGGAACCATCTCCACCGCCGAACTCGACGATCATGTGCACCGCATCCTGCGCTCCATGTTCGCCGCGGGCGTCGTCGACTACCCGCGCCAGCGCAGCGTGATCGATCCCTTTGCTGGATTCGAAACTGCGCGCAAGATCGAAGAAAGCGGCATCGTGCTGTTGAAGAACGAGCACGCCGTTCTACCGCTCAATCCTGCGCGACTGCACACCATCGCGGTCATCGGCTCGCACTCCGACGTGGGCATGATCTCGGGCGGCGGCTCGGCACAGGTCGACCCCATCGGCGGCAACGCGATCCTGCCGCCAGGTAAGGGCGCCACGCGTTGGCAAGAGGAGATCTGGTTCCCCACGTCGCCGCTGAAAGCCATCCAGGCCCGCGCTCCGCGTGCCACAGTCAAATATGATCCCGGCACCGATCCAGCCGCAGCCGCAGCCGCGGCCAAAGGCGCGGATGTGGCCGTCGTGTTCGCTTACATGTGGGCCAGCGAAGGCATGGATCTGAAGAGCCTTACCCTGCCCCATGATCAGGATGCGGTCATCGCCGCTGTTGCTGCGGCCAACCCACATACCATCGTGGTGCTCGAAACCGGCAACCCGGTCACGATGCCGTGGGTCAATGCGCCCGCCGCGATTCTCGAAGCGTGGTTCGGGGGCAGCGATGGCGCCGATGCCCTGGGCAATGTGCTGTTCGGCAGCGTGAACCCCAGCGGCAAACTGCCCAACACGTTTCCCAAGAGCGAAGCTGACCTGCCGCATCCCACCGTCACCATGCCGCCGCCAGAGTCGTCGCACTTCTCCGGCGCGGTCTCGCGCGAAACATGGGCCAAGGGCCTTCCGCCCTTCCAGGTCACCTACGACGAGGGCCTGAAGGTTGGCTACAAGTGGTACGAAGCGGAGAAGAAGCCGGTGCTGTTCCCCTTCGGTTTCGGCCTCTCCTACACCACCTACAGCTATTCAGGATTGAAAGTGACTCCCGGCGACATGGTGAAGGCCACGTTTACGGTTGCCAATACCGGTGCGCGCGAAGGCTCTGAAATCGCCGAGGTCTACGCCATGCTTCCCGATGCGGCAGGTGAGCCCTTCAAGCGCCTGGTTGGATTTGCGAAGGTCAAGATCGACGCGAAACAGAAGCAGACCGTCTCCGTCGACATCGATCCGAAATATCTCTCGATCTTCGACGAAGACAAAGATGGCTGGACGCTTGTTCCCGGCGACTACACGATCATGGTGGGCGGCTCGTCAGCGGATCTGCCGCTGAAGGCGACGGTCAGTCTGAAGTAGCTATCCTCGGGGGCGAGCTCATCCGAGCTTCGCTCCCACTTCCTTACTCCAGCGTCTTCTCCAGCACCACGAAATACAAATCGTCGCGCAGCGGCGTTCCAAACCGCGTGTCGTCATACGGAAATGCCTTCGTCTCCCCCGTCCGCGTGTAGCCGCGCCGCTCATACCAGGCCAGCAACGTGTCGCGCACATGCAGCACCGTCATGCGCATCCGTCGCGCGCCACGCTCTCGCGCGAACTCTTCAGCCGCCGTCAGCAACGCTCGCCCCTGTTGCCGATTCTGCAGAGCGGGCCGCACGGTGAGCAATCCCAGGTACCATGCGCCGTCTTCTTTCGGATCGAGCCACACCGTGCCCTGCACACTTCCGTCCTCGGCGTCGCGATGAATTAGCAAATGGGCCTGTGGGTTCGTTGCGAGATCTTCGCGCAGCAGCGATTCATTCATGCGCTGCCCTTCGATAATCCCCGCCTCGATATTCCAGCTCGCGGTCTCGCCCTTGCCGCGAAACGCAATATTGATCAAATCGATAATCGACGGATAATCCGCTGCGCACGCCGGTTCAAGAAGCATGGCCGTAGTCTACTTGCCCGCACAATCCCGCTTCTATTCCGCTTCGGGCGGAACCTGCTCCAGCAACCGCTTCCACGTCTTCATGTTTCTGCGATAGCTGCGTTTCAGGTCCTCAAGAATGCGCTCGAAATCCGCGTTTGTCCGCAGATTGTTCCACGCCGGGTTCTTCTGGAACCATGGATAATTTTCGTTGCCCAGGTAGATCGCGCGCCGCAGCCAGTGCAGCGCCTCGCTCGAATCGCCCTCCACCGCAAAGTAGGTTGCCAGACGATACGCCATCTCGCTGTCCGCCTCTGCCGCCGCCAGCGTGTCATCTTTCAGCAGCGCAGCGGCGCGTGCACGATCGCCCGCCTGCACATAGCACAAGGCCAACGTCGGCACCGCGATGCGCATTCGCTCGTCATCGCGAATCACGTGCTCCAGAATCTCAATGGCCTTGGGCAGGTTGCCCTTGCGCCATTCCTGATAAGCCTCCGAGGTGCGCAGCAGTGGATGCCGCGGCTCAAGCGCCAGGCCTTTTTCAAGCTCGTCGCCTGCCAGCTCGATCTGGTTCTGATAGTGATACACACGCGCGCGATGGTTGTAGAGAATCGCCGCGTTGGCCGGGTTCAACTTCAGCGCGCGGCTGAACTGCTGCAGCGCCTCAAGATACATGCCGTCGCCGCGCAGCGCCAGGCCCGCCACCATGTGCACGTTCCAGTCATTGGTCGCCGAGGTCAGCAGGTTGGCGATCCCATGGCGCGCCGACTCTTTCTCGCCGCGTGAGAGCAGCATGTAAATGCGGTAGAGATTCGGCTCGGTCGCTGTGGGATCGATCCGCAGCGCCTCATCAAACGCCCTTCGCGCATGCATCACGTGGATCTGTCCGCCGAATCCGTGGCGCACATACTGCAGCTCGGCAATGCCCAGGCCGCTCCAGCCCGCGGCAAACTCAGGATCTTTCGTGGTCACACTGGTGAACAGCGTATGCGCGCGTTCAAGATCGGCCAATGCTCCCGTCCGCACCATGAACGAGCTCAGCTGCGCGCGCGCCTGCAAATACTCCTCGCTCACCTGGCCCGGCAGAGACCCATCGCGCGCCGATGAGCGCGTGCCGGCATCCGCCGCGGCCGATTCGAATCTTCCTCCGCTCAATCCATGGAGCGCCGCAAATACCTCGTTCGAAATTTCTGACTGCACGGCGATCAGATCGAGCGAAGCCACCTGGATCGCTCCTCCCGAACGCACGCTCTGCACGGCCACATCGAGTAGCTGCCAGTTCAGATCAAATCCCAGGTCGGACCGCACAAAGCTGCCCGCCAGTACAAACGACACCAGCAGCTTTTGCCCCACCGACAACGGATCCATCTGCGCAATCGGCAACGACATCAGCGTGCTCGACGGCCGCACAATCAGCGACGGAATCCGCGCCAGCCGTGCCGCGATCGCATCGGCCAGCGCATAGCCGTAGAGCGGAGCAACTTCGGTCGCACCAAGATTGGTGAAGGGCAGCACCACCAGCGAATTCTGCGCCGCGCGTTCCTGCGCCGACTCGCGAAATCGCTCCGCTAGCATCGACAGGATTCCTGTGGCGCGCTTCTCTGCTTCAGCGCCCGTGGTGGGCAGGTTCGCCGCCGCATCGCCGGGAACAATCCCCGTCTCAATCTGCAGCGCCTTCATGATCGTCTTCAGCGCTTCGCGCACGTCGGCGGCCGTGTTGTACCGTTCCGCAGGATTCTTCTCCAGGCAAGTCGCAATCACGCTGCGCACTTCAAGCGGTAGCGTCGCATCGATCGTGCTCAGTTCCGGCGGATCAGAAAATTGAATGGCGCGAATCGCCTGAAAGTCTTCCGCATCCGGCCGTGCAAAAGGATGCCGGCCGCTGGCTAGTTCATACAAAATCACGCCCAGCGCCCACACATCCGACTGCACACTCGATTGGCCTGTCACAAACTGTTCCGGCGCCATGTAGCGAATCGTGCCGCCGCGCGCGGTATACGTCGCAGCCATCGACGCATCCTTGGCCAGCCCCGGTTTGCTGGGATCGAAGCTGGCATCTTCAGGCAGCAAGCGCCGCGCCAGGCCGAAGTCGAGAATCTTTACCAGCCCGCCTTCGGTCAGCATCACGTTCTGCGGTTTCAGGTCGCGATGAAAGATGCCCAGCGCATGCGCCGCCTGCAATCCATCGGCAATCTGAATGCCCACCGACAAGAGCAGCTGCGGGGTCGCCGGACCCTTCGCAATCAGCTGGTCGAGCGATTGCCCCGGCACAAACTGCATCACGATGTAGCCTTCGTCGCCGATCTCACCCACTTCGTAAATGCCGCAAACATTGGGGTGCTCGATCGCCGAGGCCATCCGCGCCTCGCGCAGCATGGTCGAGCGCATCTGCTGCGCCGACAGCAAGCCCGCGCGCAGAATCTTGAGCACAACGGGCCGCTGCAGCAGCGTATCGGTCGCCAGATACACAACCCCGCTGCCGCCTGCGCCCAGCTTGCGCACAATCTCGTAGTGCTCGATGGTTTTGCGCTTCATAGTTCACCCTCAGTGTACCGGCGAAGCCATGAAGAATTGGTGAGAGACGTCGGATGAAGTCACAACGCCTTCAGTTGCGGATGGTAATTTCTCTGCTTCCTGTCCCCTGATTCCTGTTCAGTGCTCACTGTCCTCAGTGTCCGCGACGCACTTCGCCGTCTTCCAGAGCCGGCGGCGGTTCTTTTGCCAGGCGCATCTGGGACCGTCGGCCCAGCAGAAACATGGTCGCGCCAAACACCAGCAGCACCAGTCCCCACCAGAGATTTGCATTGATCCCCAGGCTCTTTGCGTAGAGCTCCACGTCGCCATTGGTCCGCAGCCCGAACACGGTCAGGATGAGGCCTGTGAACGTGAACATCAGTCCCATCGGAATACGCAAATCAAGACTCATTGCTTCTCCTCAACAATGCCCCGTACGATGCACTGCTCTTCAGGTCGTACCCGGCTATCTACCTTTTCAAACAACTCAGGCAAAGAAAATATTCAACGCGACGGCGCAAAGCAGAATGGCAACCGCCAGGGCCTCGGGACTCTTCCACCACCGATCGTGTGCGCGCGGCGGCTTGGGGGTAAGCGAATGCACCAGGCCAACCAGTTCCGACTCAGGATGCGCCTTGGTGAACAAGCTCACGATGACGGTGATGATGAAGTTGGTGCTGAACGCGAAGATCGCTCCCCAGAAATTCTGCGCCATGTCGCTGGGATAGTGGTGCACCACTGTAAGCCATCCACCGTGAATGCCGGTATGGGCCTCGATGGGAAGCGTCAGGCCGTGATGCAGCATCGCCGCAGCGGTGCCACAAATCAAGCCCGCAAATGCGCCGTGCCCCGTGGCCCGCTTCCAGAACATGCCCAGCAGGAATGTCGCGAACAGAGGCGCGTTCACAAATGAAAACACCAGCTGCAGCGTATCCATGATGTTGTTGAAATTGATGGCGGCGTAGGCCGTCGCAATCGACAGCAGAATGCCGCCCACGGTCGCCCATCGGCCCACGGTCATGTAGTGCCGATCGCTGCCGCCCTTGTGAATGTACGACTGGTAGAGATCGTAGGTGAACACGGTATTAAATGCGGTCACGTTGCCCGCCATACCGCTCATAAAGCTGGCCAGCAGCGCGGTCAGGCCAAGACCCAGAATGCCCGTGGGGAAATAGTGCAGCAGCATGTTCGGCGTGGCCATGTCGTAATCGAGCAGCGGCTTTCCGCTCGCATCCAGCATCGCCTGTCCTGTCACGGGGTTAATCTTTGCGGGAACCAGTCCTCGACCCTGTTCGGCTTCGGGCGCCACCACCTGAATGTTGTGAATGATCGCGCCGCCCGCGCCTCGCGTCACCGTCGTTACGGTGTGCGGTGTGGGCAATGCGATTGCCAGCAGTCCCGGCAGAATCACCAGGAACGGGAAGAACATTTTGGGGATGGCCGCAATCAACGGCACACGCCGCGCGGACTCCATGTTCTTTGAAGCCATGGCGGTTTGAATCACCAGAAAATCCGTGCACCAGTATCCGGAGCCAAGCACAAATCCCAATCCCATGCCGATGCCGATGATCTCGATGCCCATGGGGTTGGTGTTGGCGTGCATCACGCCCCGCCACTCATGCATGTAGGCCACGGGGAGTGAAGCTTTCAGGCCGCCCCAGCCTCCGATGTTCTTCAGTCCCAGCAAGACCAGGGGCAAGAACCCGGCGATGATCAGAAAGAACTGCAGCACCTCGTTGTAAATCGCGCTGGTAAGGCCGCCGAGGAAGATGTAGAGCAGCACGATCACCGCCGACAGCACAATCGAGAAGGTAAAGATGCCGCCCTGCGGCCAGCCCATTTGGGCAAACAATCCATCGAAGACATGCAGCGCCTGGATCAGCCGCGCCATCGCGTACATCGAGATGCCCGAGCTGAAGACGGTCATCACGGCAAACGAGCAGGCATTCAGGGCCCGCGTCTTCTCGTCGAAGCGCAGACGCAGAAACTCCGGCACCGACCTGGCTTTCGATCCGTAGTAGAAGGGCATCATGAAGATGCCGACAAACAACATCGCCGGAATCGCGCCGATTCCATAGAAATGCGCCGTCTCAAGGCCATACTTGGCGCCCGATGCGCCCATGCCGATGACTTCCTGCGCACCCAGGTTCGCGCTGATAAACGCCAGGCCGCAGATCCAGGCCGGCAGAGCACGCCCCGCTTGAAAGAAATCCTTGCTCGTTTTCATGTAGCGCTTCAGGGCGAACCCGATGCCCAGCACAAACACGAAATAGAGCAGCATGATCAGCCAATCGACTGAAGTGAGTCTCAAGGTCTCTCCTTGCACAATTCCCCGCTGTCCATCAACACAATCGAACGCAAACCATGCGGGAATACGAAGTACACTTTACGGACGCGGAGCAAGTTGCGTCCAGCAAATTATGTAAATGTTTTCATGCTCCCCTCTCCCAGGCCTCAGGGGCCGCGATTCGTTACACTGGAGAAGCATGATTCCTACACTTACCTGGACGCCGGAAGGCGTTCGCTTCATCGATCAGACCAAGCTTCCCCTCGAAGAAAGTTACGTTGTCGCCACCAGCTACGAGCAGGTAGCCGACGTCATCTTCACCATGGTCGTCCGCGGTGCGCCCGCCATCGGCGTTTCGGCTGCCTACGGCGTCGCCCTCGGCGCGCAGCAAACCACGGCTCGGACTGCCGAAGACTTTACCCCGGAGTTCGAAAAGATTTGCGAGCGGCTTGCCGGCACCCGCCCCACGGCGGTCAATCTCTTCTGGGCCATCGACCGCATGAAGCGCCTCTTCGCCGGAGAACGCAAAGCCGGAACGTCTCTCGTCCAGATCCAAGAAAAACTGCTGGCCGAAGCTCATGCGATGTACGACGAAGACATTGCCGCCTGCAAAGCCATGGGCGCCTTCGGGGGCGCGCTGCTTCCTGACGAAGGCGGCGTCCTGACGCATTGCAATGCGGGCGCTCTGGCCACCTGCGGCTATGGCACGGCCCTCGGCGTGATTCGTTCCGCAGTCGAGCAGGGCAAAAAGATTCACGTCTACGCCGACGAGACAAGGCCCTTTCTGCAGGGCGCTCGCCTCACTGCGTGGGAACTCATGGCCGACGGCATCCCCACCACGGTTATCTGCGACAACATGGCCGCCAGTCTCATGCGCGCGGGCAAAATCAAGGCTGTGGTAGTCGGGGCAGACCGCATCGCCGCCAATGGCGACTTCGCCAACAAAATCGGCACCTACAACGTCGCCATCCTCGCCAAAGAACATGGCATTCCGTTCTATTGCGCAGCTCCCTGGTCCACCATCGACACGGCCACGGCCACCGGCGATGCCATCCCCATTGAAGAACGCAACCCGGTCGAAGTCACGCATCACGGCGGCAAGCAGCTCACACCGCATGGAGTCGGCATCTGCAATCCGGCTTTCGACGTCACGCCGGCTCGCTACACCACCGCCATCATTACCGAACGCGGTGTGCTGCGCGCCCCCTTCACTGAATCACTGCGTGAGATGGAGCTGGTCGCCCGCTAGGCTTCAAGGTCTACAGTAAGGAGGCGTGCGGCTTCCCTTCGCCATCTTTCACCTGCGTCAAAAATCCCTTCCGCGCGGAGTGATCCTTTCCCTTGGATCATTCCTCGCCAGCCTCTTGCTCGCCGGCTTTCCGCACCTCAATAGCCTGCATGGCTCCCACTGGCAAATCGTCTGCCTCCTGGCGGCGGCGTGGGGCATGGCTGAAGTCGCGCGCTGCCTGCAGCGCAAATGGAGTCTCTATCACGCCGGAGTCATGCTGCTGCTCTACACCGACCTCATGATTCTTGCGCTGCTGGTTTTCCTGGTCGCTTACCCGTGAACATTGTTGCTGCGGGCTTCGCCCAACCGCGCAGCGCCTTCCAACAGTGAGTCCGATTTGATTTGACTTGCAGTCTCGCATCGCCCATGTAGCATGGCTGTACGCAGGGCGGGGGGCCCCGCAGTCAGACTGCACTGCGCAGGGCCTAGAAGCACATCACTCGTCGTAGGAGGAACACATGTTCAAAGGCTTTCGTGATTTTATTCTTCGCGGAAACGTTGTTGATCTCGCCGTCGCAGTCATCATCGGCGCCGCGTTTGGAGCCATCGTCACTTCATTGGTCAGCGACATCATCAATCCGCTGATCGCGGCCACTATCGGCCAGCCCGACTTCAGCTACCTCATCCTGCACGTCGGCAAGGGCCAGGTAAAGCTCGGCAACTTCATCGACCATGTCATTTCGTTCGTGCTCATCGCGTCGGTGGTCTACTTCGCGTTCGTGTTGCCGGTCAACGCGCTGCTGGCACGCTTTCACAAACCCATACCGCCGACGCCGCCGGCAACCAAGGCCTGCCCTGAGTGCCTCAGCGATATTCCCGCGGCCGCCAGGCGCTGTGCCCACTGCGCTGAGCCCGTCGCCTGATCTTCCTTTCAAAGCCCATCCTTGACCGCCGTCTTCATCGCGACAAGGGTGGGCGAGCACCGCATCTCAGTCCAGTTCTCTCAACGGCCGCGAGAACGCGAAGAAACCTACAAAGATCACCCCGGCAAGCCCCGCCATCATGGCCAGCACGTGACCGGTCGCGATATAACGCGACAACTCACCGGCCAGCAGCGCACCCAGCGGAGGCAATCCTAAAAATCCTGTCGCGTAGATGCTCATTACCCGGCCGCGCATCTCGTCCGACGACAGATGTTGAATCGTCACGTTGAAGCACGAGATCATCAGGATGCCGTTGAAGCCTTCCATAAATGCCAGGCACTCCGACAGCACGAAACTGCGCGAAGAACAGATGCCGATGATCGCGCAATAAAACAAGACACCGCAAATCGTCACCAGTCTTCCGCGATGGCGCAGCATGCCCATGAAGGCGACGGTCATCGCACCCAGCACCGCGCCGGCGCCCGACCCGGCCAGCAGCCATCCCAGTCCGCTCGCCCCCGCGTTCAATTGCACCTTCGCAAAATAGGGAATGAAGGTGAGAAACGGAATCCCCAGAAAGCTCACCACCACGACCATCCACACCAGCACCAGCATCTCCGGCTCGCTGCGCAGATAAGTAAACCCGCCGCGCAAACTGGCCCACATGCTCTCGTGCTTTGACGGCTGCTCTTTCGGATACTCGATGCGCGTCAGCGCCCACAGCACCGCCAGAAAGCTCACGCCGTTCAGAAAGAAGTTGCCTGCGACGCCGAGCACGATCATCGCGTATCCGCCCAGCGACGGGCCCACGATGCGCGACATGTTGAACTGCGCCGAGTTCAGCGCGATGGCGTTGGTCAGGTCTTCGCGCTTCACCAGCCTCGGCACCAGGGCCTGGTAGCTGGGCGCATTCATCGACATCGCCACGCCGTTCATGAAAGCGATTGCCGCAATTTCCCACACCGTGATCACCTTGAACCACGCCAGCGCCGCCAGCATGAAGGCGAGAATCATCATCACTGTCTGTGTGACAATCAGCAGCCGCCGCTTGTCGACGCGATCGGCAATCACGCCGCCAAAAAGCGTGAACACGAGAAAGGGAATCGATCCCGCAAAACCCACCACGCCCAGCCAGAACGCCGAGTTCGTCAGCAGCAGAACCAGCCAGCCCTGCGCCACGTTCTGCATCCACGTGCCAATGTTCGAGAGAAAGTTGCCGCTCCAGAAGAGGCGGAAATTGGGATTGCGCAGAGCGCGCACCGCCTGCGGCAGTTGCGGCTCGGGCACGACTTCCAGCGGTCCAAGGGCAGTCTCCTGCTGCGCGGCGCCGGTTTCATCGCTCGACCTAAGCTCCGCGCCCAGAAAAAACCCTCCCCACCGACCGATTCGAGACTCTAGTGTAAGCTGATGTGAATCACGACGGAGTCGTACCCATTCGACTTCGATTCCCGCGGTAACGCAGGTCCTTCGCTCATGCTCATCCGAAAGCTTCCTGCCTTGGTTTTGGCACTCGCGCTGCTGCCCGCGCGCCCTTCTCCCCGCTCCGTCGCACAAGCTGCCGCAGGCACCGTCTTCGGCTACACCGACTTCACGGCAGAAGCTGCCTCCGAGGCCAAGTTCCTTGATGTGCCCAACGCCAAGCTCGCGGGCGAAGAGCTGAAAACACTCACCGCCGAGCCCCATCTGGCCTCCACTCCTGAAGACCACAAGACCGCCGAATACGTCGCCGAAAAATTTCGCGCCGCGGGCCTCGAAACCGAGATCGTTCCCTATCGCGTGCTGTTGAATCAGCCCAAGGTCGTGCGCTTCGAAGCCTTCGATGACGCCGGCAAATCTCTCGCGACCGGGCCCTCGCGCGAACACGTCAGCAACGATCCGGGCCAGGACAATCCCCGCGTCGTGATGCCCTTCAACGGTTCCTCTGGATCGGGCGACGTCACCGGCGAAGTGGTCTACGCCAACTACGGCCGCCTCGAAGACTTCGACGCGCTCGCCGCCCAACACATCGACCTGCACGGCAAAATTGTCATCGCGCGCTACGGCTCCAACTTCCGCGGCGTCAAAGTCTATCTCGCAGAACAGCGCGGCGCCGCAGGCGTTCTCATCTACTCTGACCCGCAAGACGACGGCTACTTCAAAGGTGATGCGTACCCCATCGGCCCGTGGCGGCCCGATACCGGCGTGCAACGCGGCTCGGTCCAGTTTCTGTTCAAGTATCCCGGCGATCCCGAGACACCCGGCGTCGCCTCCACTCCCAATCTGCCCGACTCGTCGCGCGTCAATCCCGAGGGCAACCAGCCGCACATCGTCTCCATGCCCATCAGCTATCACGATGCCGCGCCCATCCTCGCGGCACTCAAAGGGCCCAGCGTACCCCAGGGCTGGCAAGGCGCGCTTCCCTTCCGCTACCACCTCGGAGCCAGCGGCGTGAAAGCTCATCTCGTCTCGCAGCAGGACTACCAGCGACGCACCATCTGGGACGTCATCGGCAAGATCAAAGGCTCGGAGTATCCCGACGAGTGGGTCATCAACGGCAATCACCGCGACGCATGGGTCTATGGAGCGGTCGACCCCAACAGCGGTACCGCCGCCATGCTCGAAGCTGTTCATGGCATCGGGGCCCTGCTTAAAGGCGGCTGGCATCCCAAGCGCACCCTCGTTTTCTGCAGTTGGGACGCCGAAGAAGAAGGCCTCATCGGCTCCACCGAGTGGGTTGAGCAACAGGGGCAGGCGCTCGATCATGCAGTCGCTTACTTCAACACCGACGTCGGTGTTGCCGGACCCAACTTCAACGCCTCCGCCGTTCCCTCGCTCAAACAATTCGTGCGCGACATTGCCAAGTCCGTACCCAGTCCGGTCAGCGGCACCGTCTACCAGCAGTGGCGGCTCAACCACGACAAGAGCAACGAGCATCGCGCCTCCAACGCTCCGCTGCAGCCGGGCGAAGAGGTGCGTGTCGCCGACCTTGGCTCAGGGTCCGACTTCACACCCTTTCTGCAACATGCCGGCGTGCCTTCGACCGATGTCGGCTCAGCCGGCGACTACGGCGTCTACCACTCCACCTTCGACGACTACGCGTGGTACGTCATGAACGCCGATCCAACCTTCGTCTACTTGCAGGAGATGGCGCGCGTCTTCGGTCTTGAGGCCATCCGCATGGCCGATGCCGACGTGCTGCCCTACGACTACCCGGCCTACGCCCGCGAGATCACCTCGTACATCGAGACCGCCAAGCGCAAGGCAGGCGACGATGGCCTTACTTCTCTCGACTTCGCGCCCGCCCTCGCCGCTGCCGGCCGTCTCACCGCCGCGGCGGGCAAAGCCCACTCCGCGCAAGCCGCCGCATCGGGCGACTTCGCAGCCCTCAATCGCTCCCTGCGCCAGGCTGAAACCGCGCTGCTCTCGCCCCAGGGTCTGCCCAATCGTCCCTGGTACAAACACACCATCTACGCGCCCGGCGAATACACCGGCTACTCCGCAGTGGTCATTCCCGGCGTCAACGAAGCCATCGACGCCAAAGATCAGCCCCGGGCCAGCCAGCAACTCGTCGCCCTTACCCAGGCCCTCGATCGCGCCGCACAGGCGCTCAACTCCGTACCCTAGACAACGTGATTCCATGAGCACAGGACTTCTCGCCCACAAAAAGGCCGCGATCTACGGTGGAGGCGGTTCGCTCGGAAGCACGATCGCCCAAGCGATGGCCCGCGCCGGCGCGCACGTCTTTCTGGCCGGAAGAAACCTTGCCTCGGTGCAGAAGGTCGCTGACGAGATCCGTGCAGCCGGTGGACAGGCCGATGCAGCCGCGGTCGACGCTACCAAAAAAGAGAACGTCGACGCCTTCGTCCACAAGATCGTTCGCGAACAAGGCACCCTCGACCTGTCGTTCTGCTTAATCGACTACCAGGTGATTCAGAACATGCCCCTGGTCGGCATGAACCTCGACAACTTCATCCGGCCCATCACCCTCGCGATGCAAAGCCACTTCCTCACCGCTACCGCTGCCGGCGACGTGATGAGCAGGCAGCGCTCAGGCGTCATCCTTTCCTTGACCGCGACACCCGGCGGAATCGGCTATCCCTTCACCGCCGGCTTTGCGCCCGCCTGCGCAGCCATCGAAAGCTTCAGTCGTAACCTCGCCGCCGAGCTGGGCGCCCACGGGGTGCGCGTCGTGAACCTTCGTTCTGGTGGCTCCCCCGATTCGCACGTCTTCAAACAGGCCTTCGAACAACATCCAGCGGAGATGGCGCCCCTGCTGCGCGGGATGGAAAACGACACCATGCTCAAACGATTGCCCTTGATGGACGACATCGCCCAAACCGCGGTCTTTCTGGCCTCGGATGGCGCCAGAAGCATCACCGGCGTGACCATTGACGTCACCGGCGGTACCACGGCTGGTATCAATCACCGCGTCCCGCGTGCGGATTAGCTTGCTGTTCCCAAGCGCAAACCCGCCCAACTGAACCGTTTGGAGACCCCTCCGAAGGTGATCCAGATCACACAAGTTGCCGGTGCTCATTGACCCCGCCCCCGGCGCACCGTATCGTTAGAACTGGCATGAAGAAGTCCTCCAATTCCGTCCGCATCGGCATCGCGATCGCCATCATCGTCGGCACCATCGGCTGGCTCGCCTACTCCGGCTATGGCTCCTCCAAGAGCTACTACGTCACCATCGCCGAACTGCACGGAATGGGCGACCGGGCTTACAAGAACAACCTCCGTGTCGAAGGTTTCGTCAAGCCGGGTTCGATCGAACAGAGCGGTCCCCATGTCACCTTTGTTTTGAACGAATTTGAAAGCCATTCGCCCAAGGCCGCAACCGGCCGCTCGCTGCTGGTGAACTACAACGGCTCCGAACCGCCTCCCGATACATTTAAGGATGATGCGCAGGCTCTGGCGGCGGGCACCTTCGGCCGCGATGGAGTCTTCCACGCCTCGCAGCTCCAGGCCAAGTGCGCCAGCAAGTACGCTCCGGCCCAGCCCGGACAGCAACCGGCCAGCGCCGCACCCGCAAATCCGCGTGCCGCTGTTACCCCTGCCACAAGTTCCTCCAGTCCTGCTACCGCGAACTGACCGCATGACGCCCCTCGCCCCAGAGGCCGCCCGATCGACCCTCTGTGCCCGCGTCGAACATGTCTCCAAACTCTTCGGCGCCTTTGCAGCCCTCCGCCAGGTCTCGGTCGATATGGAACCGGGCCGCTGCTACGTTCTGATCGGAGAAAACGGCGCGGGCAAATCGACCTTGCTGCGCATCCTGGCCGGCCTGTTGCAACCCACCCATGGCACGGTTAAAGTCTTCGGCGATCTCGATCCCCACGATGCGCGCGCCCGCATCGGCTATATGAGCCACGCGCCCATGCTCTACGACGAGCTCACGGCGCAGGAAAATCTCCACTACTTCGCCAGCCTCTATCCGGACCAGAAATGCCTGTCGCCCGAAGAAGCCTTGCGCCAGGTTGGGCTCGATCCCGATCTACGCCGCACGCTGGGTCAGTACTCGCAAGGCATGCGTCAGCGCACGTCCCTGGCCCGCGTCCTGCTGCCCATTCCTGAATTGCTTTTGCTCGACGAACCCTTCTCGAACATGGACATCGAGAGCGCACAGCAGATGGTCGAGCTGCTCTCCGGCTTTCGCCAGGGCAACCGCACCATCGTCATCACCACGCATCAGCGCGACCTCGCCGCTCCCATCGCAGATTATGTGTTGCGCCTTAAGGCCGGCCGCGTCGCCGAGTTCTCTCCGGGGTCGCCGAGTCTTCGCCGTGCATCTGCAACACCGGAGCCGCGCCCATGAAGACCAATGGCGCACGCTTTCTCGAATCGCTCAACATCCCGTTTGAGCTGCGGGAGTATGAAGTCGATCCCGAGGATCTATCGGCGATCACCGTCGCCAAAAAGATCGGGATGCCTCCAGCACAGGTCTTCAAAACGCTGCTGACCACGGGCGGCCCGAATATTTACAGATTTGCAGTGATTCCCGGCGACGCCGAGCTGGACTTCAAGAAGCTGGCGCGCGCAGCGGGCCTGCGCAAAGCGGAGATGGTCTCACTCAAAGACGTACAGCCGCTCACCGGCTACATTCGCGGCGGCGTCACCATCTTTGGGTCGCGGAAACTCTTTCCGGCGTACATCGACGAAACCGCTGTTCTGTTCGACAAGATCAGCATCTCGGCCGGCACACGCGGCACCCAGCTGATTCTCAGCCCGGAAGACTACCTGCGCGCCGCCCAGGCACTCGACGTCGAAGTGCAGACCGCCGACCTGACCAAGTCTGTCGCGTCGGGGGTGCAGAAGTGACCTCTGGCCTCTGGACTCACCTCATCAAGGACCTGCGCATTGAGTGGCGCTCAAAAGACGCCATCAACTCGATGCTCTTCTTCGCGCTGCTGGTGGTCGCGCTCTTCTCCATCTCCTTTGACCCGCGCGGCGCATTCGCTCGCGAAATCTCCGGCGGCGTCCTGTGTGTCGCCACCATGTTCGCCTCGGTCAGCGCGCTCAACCAGGCATGGGCCCGCGAAATCCGGCACCAGGTCCTCGACGCGCAGCGTATGGCTCCCGCGCCCGGCGCCGAACTGTTTCTCGCCAAGGTGATCGCCAACTTTCTCTTCGTCACCATCGTGCAAATCGCTCTCGCCCCCGTCTTTTTGGTGATGTACAACCTCAACATCCAGGGAAATGCCTGGCAGCTGGCGCTCGTTCTTCCCCTCGGCACCTGGGCCCTGGTCGCCAATGGAACCTTCTTCGCCGCGCTGGCCATCCGCAGCCGCAACCGCGAACTGCTGCTTCCGCTGATCCTGTTTCCTATCTTTCTGCCCGCATTGCTGGCCATGGTCGTGGCTACGGGAAGTATCCTCACCGGCGACAGCGATCCGTCGTTATGGATCAAGCTGCTGGTCGGCTACGACATCATCTTCACGACGGTGAGTCTGCTGCTCTTCGATGTCATCTTTAATGCGGAATAACAGGACCGTTATTTTCGATCTCTACTGCAATTCATGAAGCAGATGAAGCTGCGCAAGAGAGGCGCATAGGAGCTGAATGGAACGTCGCGGACGACCGTGGCAGGAAATCGCAGAGACGAAACCCTTTGCGAATGAACCTTTCGGCCTGGTGGGCACCGTTTTCAATATTCGAAAGATTCGAGAGTGGCGTGGGATCAATGTCCACCCCATAGACTGGGACGGCGAAACGCCCTTATTTGAAGAGTGCCAGGTATGCGGTGGAACCGGCAAACTCCCTCGTCCGGCTACGGAGACCACCGGTTTTCCCGCAGCGTACACTGAGAGCAGTCAAAACAAGGGTTCCCCGCAATGAAGAAACTTGCCATCGGCCTCTACGCCATCGTCACCCTCGCGCTGATGATCTGGGGCTTCTATCAAGCGATGTACGTCGCCCCCGACGATGCGCTGCAAGGCTACGTGTTTCGCATCATTTACTACCACGTGCCATCGGCGTCGGTTGCCTTTGTCTTTTTCGCCGTCAGTCTGCTCGGCTCCATCGGCTATCTCACTTTCCGGCGCAGCAGCCATTCGCGCGCGCAGATCGCCGACGCATGGGCCCTTGCCGGCGCTGAGGTCGGCGTCATCTTCTGCACCGTCGTTCTGCTCACCGGTCCTATCTGGGGCCGCCGCGCCTGGGGCATCTGGTGGACATGGGATGCGCGCCTCACCACCACCCTCGTTCTCTGGCTCATCTACGTCAGCTATTTGCTTCTCCGCCGCTTTGCTGCCGGTCCGCAAATGCAGACCCTGGCCGCCGTGCTGGGCATCTTTGGCGCTCTCGACGTGCCCATCGTCTACATGTCTAACCGCTGGTGGCGCACGCAGCATCCCGCGCCCGTCTTCGGTGGAGATCAAGGCTCCGGCATGAAAGATCCCGCCATGCTGAAGGCCTTCGGCTGGAACATGCTCGCCTGGTTTGCCTGGGGCATCTTTGTCCTGATCCTGCGCTTCGCCGTCGAACGCAAACATCAGGAGTATGCCGAAGAAGAAGCGGAAGAAGCGCTGGCAGCGAACATCTAGCCCAGCGGCGACATCCGTACGAGACGAGAACAAAGAGGAGAAAAATGGGTCCGGCAGAGATTCTCGATCACCAGTTCGTTACCGCCGCTTACATCGTGACCTGGACTTTGCAGCTGGGCTATCTTGCCTGGCTCGGCCTCAAGTGGCGCTCAGAGAAGCGCAATGCCGCGCAGCGCCGCCAGCGCCCCCGCTAACTCCGGCTCCGTGCGTCTCTTACCCTCCATCGTTCGGTTGACCTTGCCCGCCCTGGATACCCCTGCAACCCGCAATTGCCGTACACTAGATGGTTTGAGAGGCCTCTCATGCTCGTCGTCATGAAGGCGCAGGCCACGCCCGAAGAAATCCAGGCGGTCTGCGACCATATCGAATCCATGGGCTTCCGCGCCCATCCTCTGCCCGGCGCACAGCGCACTGCCATCGGCATCACCGGCAATCCCGGCGAAATCGACCGTGGCAACTTCGAAGATCTTTCCGGCGTCGCCGACGTCATCCGCGTCACCAAACCCTACAAGCTCGCCAGCCGCGATGTGAAAGAAGAAGACACCGTCATCCATTTCGCAGGCACCAGCGCCACCATCGGCGGAAGAGACCTCGCCATGATCGCCGGCCCGTGCTCCATCGAGAGCGCCGAACAGGCCTTCGCGATCGCTGAGCAGGTTGCTGCCGGCGGCGCACAGTTTTTCCGCGGCGGCGCATACAAGCCCCGCACCTCGCCCTACGCGTTCCAGGGCCTGGGCCTTGAAGCTCTCAAAATCATGGCCGAAATTCGCGAGCGCTACGGCCTTCGCATCGTCACCGAAGCCATCGACAACGAAACTCTCGAGCTCGTAGCCGAGTGGGCCGACGTCATCCAGATCGGCGCGCGCAACATGCAGAATTTCTCGCTGCTCAAACATGCCGGCCGCCTGCGCAAGCCCGTGCTGCTGAAGCGCGGCCTCAGCGCAACCCTCGACGAGTTCCTGATGGCTGCCGAATACATCATGAGCGAGGGCAATTACGAAGTCATTCTCTGCGAGCGCGGCGTGCGCACCTTCGCTGACCACACGCGGAATACGCTCGACCTCAGCATCGTGCCGGCCGTGCAGCGGCTCAGCCACCTGCCCATCCTCGTCGACCCCAGCCACGGCACCGGCAAACGCGACAGCGTTCTTCCTATGGCGCGCGCTGCCATCGCCTGCGGCGCCGACGGCATCATCGTCGAGGTGCACAACCACCCCGAAAAGGCTCTCTCCGACGGCGCACAATCCATCTACCCCAACCAGTTTGTGCAGATGATCGGTGAACTCGAACAGATCGCTCCGGTCGTCCATCGCAACCTGCCCCGCGCCGCAACCGAGACGCATGCCGCCAAGGCCCTCTAAACAAGCCGTGTCGCGGCCGCCCACCTGTGTGTCCCCTCCGAGCTCAGCTAGGCGGGGAGCCAGGCTTCGCCACGCGGATGTTCGTTCCCTCGTTCCCCTGGTCCCCTGGTCCCTCGTTCCCCTGTTTTTCCTCACCGGCTGCCGCCCGCACGACTTTCCGCAATACCCCGCCGGCTATCGGGAATATGCCTATGTCACCAACGGCGGCAGCGGTACCGTCTCCATCTACGACATCGTCAACGTCCGCCTCGATCGCGAAGTGCAGGTAGGCGTCAATCCCGTTGCCGTTACGCCCAGCGCCACGCGCAACGAGGTCTACGTCGTCAACTCCGGCGTGCCCAACGGACAGGGCTCCATCTCCGTTCTCAATACGGAGAACAATTCCGTCGCCGCCACCATCCCGGTGCACAAGCAGCCGGTCGCCATCGCCCTCGATCCCGACGACGCCTACGCCTACGTTGCCAATGCGGCATCGAACAACGTCTCCGTCATCGACCTCAAGGCGCGCCGCGAAGTTGCCATCCTTGGAACCGGCGAAGAACCTGCCTACGTCCGCATCTCACCCGACGGCAAGACTCTCGCTGTCGCGAATCGCAAGGGCAACTCGGTCAGTCTCGTCGACACCGCCACGCGCCGCGTTCGCGCCGTCTTCGAAGGCTGCCCCGGCGCAAACGATATCGTTATTCTTCCCGACTCGACCAAAGCCTTCGCCTCCTGCTCCGCCGGCCACCAGGTTCTTGCGATCGCTCTCGCGCATGCCGCTCGTCCCGGCCAGCACGACGAAGTCTCCACCGATCGCGTCGAAGCGCTGCTTGACGTTGGCCGTCAGCCCGTCCACCTGGCCCTCAAGCCCGACGGCGGCGAGATCTTCGTCTCCAACTCGCTCAGCAACACCATCTCCGAAGTGATTACTGGAACCGATGACGTCCTCGGCGCCTACCTCATGGGCGAAGATCCCGTCCGCGGCATCGTCTCCGCCGACAACTCCCTGCTCTATGTCGGCAACCGCCGCTCACAAGAAGTCGCCATCTATGCCATCGACGACGGCAAGCGCGCAGGCGCGGTCCACGTAGGCGACGGACCTGCCGCCCTCGCATTCTCCACCGCCGGCCATCTTCTGTTTGTCGTGGACGCCGGCTCCGGGGATGTTGCCGTGGTGCGGACCCTCTCGCACTCACTCTTCACCATCCTGCCCGCCGGCCGCGCTCCCAATGCCATCGCCGTCAAAGCCTTTAAGCTGCCCTAATCCGCATGCGTTGCGGTTCTGTGCGCTGAATGCGCTTGATCGGGATCCACTGATCCCCGGGTGCCTCATCCTTGCGCAGCAAGGGTGCGAAACGCACAATGCCTTTTGCGGTGTTGTTGCGGAGGGAGCAGCGGCCTTCAGGCTGCTGCATCCCGACGCTCCTGGAGAGGCCGGGCTTTAGCCCCGGCCGTTCCCTCAGGCGCATATTTCCCAGGATGCCCATCTTTGCGCATCAAGGGTGAGAGCGCACGACGTCCGGCCCGCCTCAATCACTCCCCAGCGGCCGACAATCAGCTCACGCCCGACCCCACAAACAGAAACTTCCACGAGGTATCCAGATAGAGCCAGCGTTGTGTCGCGAACCAGCTCGTCGGCAGCGCGGGAACATGGAGCAGCGTGTGCCCACGCGCGCACATCAACTCCGTCCCGTTCCATGCCAGGAACGTTCTTCCCGCCAAACCCACGCGCGCCGGATGCGTCACGCGCCGCAAGCAGACCGGGCAACGATTGCGCTGATCGAGAAGGATCCAGCGCAGCCCGAAGAGCGTCATCACGAAGGTCGACAGCAGCTGGATATACTGCGACGCGATCGAGTACGTGGTGGTGTGCCAGTACGCCAGGTCGAGCGATGCAAAATATACCGCCGGCAACAAGAGCGCGATCTTAGCGCCCAGAAACGCCCAATGAGACAACCGATTGCCCCACGAAGGACGATACGAACAGAACTGGCTCTCGCCCAGTGAAACAGAAGTGATGGCCGGAAGCGCCAGAAGGGCGAGCAAAAGGGCAAATTGATACAGGCCCAGCGGCCCCTTGGTTCGATCGGCAAACGTGACCCCGCACAACTCTTCATTCGAGTCTTCGTCCGCGTTGGACGACAGGATCGCGATGCGGCTTGAACTCATCTCCGCTTTTCCCGCCTGCGTCAGATGCGCAATCACATACCCCACGCCGCGATTCCCATCGTCGGGCTCCAGCAGCCACGCATCGACATTGCCGGGAAGCCGCCATACGCCCGCCGGCGCAACCCCGATCACCCGCGCTTCTGCATGCCCGATGCGAATCCCACGGCCGGCGATATGGGCATCGGCGTTAAAATCTTTCCGCCAGATCGCCTCGCTCAGAATCACGCCCGGCGTCTTGCCCACTGCGTCTCCCGCCATCGTTGACAAGGTCGTCGGCAATCCAAGCATCCAGAAAAGATTCAGGCTCCCGTGCGCAACCTTCCATCGTTCTCTCGCCGCATCCCGCCCCAGCACGCTCTCTTTCGCAATGCGATAGAAAGCGAGGCCATCAAAAAAGCGCAGATGCCGTGCCTTCCACGTCTTGTACCGCTCAGCGGAGATGGTCGCCAGCGAATCATCGCTCGCAAAAGCATCCTGAATCAAAATCAGGTTCGGGTTCACGCGATACAACGAGGGGTGACTCTCCGCGCGCACTCCGGGCAGCAGCTGTGCAAGAAGATAACTCGCCGCGCACACCACCACCAGAAGCAGCAGGCACTGTGCCGCCGATCCCCTGAATGCCCTCTGCGGTTCCTTCGTTTCCAGCTTCCGCAAGGCCCACGCATCCTGGAGCGCTCCGCTGCAGAAACGCAGCATCCCTCTCTCGCCCGCCCAGCTGATCTGTCCATCCACGCGGATTGATTCACGCGCATGCCACAGTTCGGCTCTCCACTCCCGAAGCCATTCCGCGCGCTCCGCTCCCGGAGTCAAGAACGATGCGCAACACAAAATTCCGCGCTCGATCTTCAAGCACATCCACACCGCGGGAGGCGTCATCACTGCTTCACCTCTTCTGAAGGAAGTAGACGTTCCAACAGCGGGTAGCGTCTGCGCGCACCCTCCAGCGTCACGTTTCCTGTTGCGGTCAGTTTGTAGTACTTCCGCGGCGGCCGCTGTTCCGCATCGGCAATCGATTGCTTCTCCCAATGCGACCGGATCATGCCATCCCGTTCCAGTCGACGCATCGCCGGATACACCGTGCCGCTGGGCAGGCCCGTCATCTCCATAATGCTGAAACCGTACACAAATCCCGCCTGAATCGCTTGCAGGATCAAGGCGGCGGTATGCGAAAGCTTGGTCTCAGATGCCATGGCGCGATCATTCTACCTATGTAGCAATCTACTTGACAATAGTATATGCCGAATGCTACATAGGGTAGCGTGCTTCTTTGGCTGCCCATGGAAAAACTCCTCTTCGCGCTTCTTCTGCTGGCCGCACTCAGCTCCATTCCAAGGTCGCCCGCATGCACACGCGGCACATGGGAAATTGCCTTGCACGCAGGCGACGGCCTTCGTGCTGAACTGCGCGTCGAGTCCTCCGGCTCGGCTGAATACAGGCTTCTGCTGCGTGCGAAGGCTTTCCAGTTGACTTGCAGAGAGCACCGTTGCCTTTCACCCTGGGGGTCTTGCCATGCTTGAGCTGCAGCATCTCTTCAAAAGCTATCGCGGCATTCCCGCTGTGCAGGATGTGAGCTTTAAAGTCGGGGCCGGCGAAGTAGTCGGCCTACTCGGACCCAACGGCGCCGGCAAGTCCACAACTGTCAAGATGATCATCGGCATGGTGCGGCCGAACGAGGGACACGTCCTGTTCGAGGGCCGCAATGTGTACGACGACATGATCTCTTTCCGCGCCGCGGTCGGTTATGTGCCCGAAGAAGCGCATCTCTACAACTATCTCTCCGGACTCGAGTACCTTCAGCTCGTCGGTCGCCTGCGCGGTCTCGACGAAGCTCTCCTCGAAATGCGGGCCACAACCCTGCTCAAGCTGCTCGCACTCGAATCGTGGCAGCATACGCCCATCTCGTCGTACTCCAAAGGAATGCGCCAGCGCGTGCTGATCGCCGCTGCCCTTCTCCACGATCCCCGGCTGCTGATCTTCGATGAGCCGCTCTCGGGACTCGATGTCGTCTCCGCCCGCCTCTTCAAAGACCTGCTCGAACTGCTTGCCTCGCAGGGAAAAACCATCCTCTACATCTCGCACGTGCTCGAAGTCGTCGAGCAGGTGTGCAGCCGTGTCGTCGTGATCGCCAACGGCAAGGTTCTCGCCGACGCTCCTCCTGCACAGCTGGCGCAGATCATGCGTCTTCCCAACCTTGAGAGCGTCTTCTCCCAGCTGGTGCGCCAGCAGGATACCCGCGCAACTGCGCAGCAAATTGTCGAGGTCATGCAGATCGCCCATGGCTGACGGATTCCAACGTCTCTTCGCGCGTCCCGAGCACCAGGTGCTGTCGATGAACGTGCAGGCTGCGCTCGGGCCTGTTCGTGCTCCTCGGAGAAACCAGTTCTCGCAACTCGTCCGGCACTTTCTCGAGCGCTTCTTCAATCACGAAACCGCCTCGCCCGACGGCGACGCCAAGACGCGCATGGTCCAGATCGCCTGCGCGACCGGCCTGCCGCCCTTCGTCATCGCGATCTATTTGTGGCCCGCCTACCATCCCATCAAGGGTTGGCCGCCCGGCCAGCCCCACAGCGGCGAACTGCCCACCTACTGGCTGCAGGTCAATCACCATCTCTTCTTCGTTCTCTACTCGTTCATTGCTCTCGGCATTGCAACCGTGTTCGAGTGGGATCTGTTCTTTCCCGATCTGCTCGATCTCGTCGTCCTTGGACCGCTGCCGATCTCGTCGCGCCGTCTCTTCACCGCACGCGTCGCCTCCATCGCAATCTTTGTGGCCGGCCTGCTCTTCAACGCCAACTTTTTTGCCGCGTTCGTTCTCCCCATGGCCACCGACCCGGCTCACATCGGCCCCTTTCTCGCCGGCCATCTGCTTGCCGTGGGCACGGCCGGCCTCTTCGCTGCCCTGCTCGTTCTTGCCTTGAACGGACTTCTGCTGGCCATCGGCGGCGAACGCTTCTTTCGCCCCATCGCCCTCCTGTTGCAAGGCGCACTCATCACCGCGCTGGTCATGATGATTCTTCTCTTCCCCGTGCTCTCCGGCGTTGTTCCCGTCCTGCTGCAGAACGGCGGCGCGTTCGCCCACTGGTTTCCCCCGTTCTGGTTTCTCGGCCTGTACCAGCGCCTGCTCGAAGGACCCTCCGCCCTCCCCATCTACGCGGCACTGGCGCAGCGGGCCGTGCTCGCTACAGCAAGCGCCGCTGTCCTCGCGGCCCTGGCCTACCCGGTTGCCTACCTGCGCAAAACGCGACAACTCATCGAAGGCCCCGGAGCTCATTCCACGCGCCGGCTTCTCCGCCCGGCGCATCGCATCCTGCGCTCCACTCTCCTTCGCCATCCCATCCGCCGCGCCGTCTTTCACTTCATCAGCCAAACCCTGCCGCGCGTCACCCGCTATCGCATCTATCTCGTCCTTTACGGCGGAGTCGGCCTTTCCGTAGTCACCGCAAGCATCCTGCGCTTCTCGTCTAGGCACCAGCAGGTACATGCGGCCATTGCATCGGAGGGCGTGCGCGCCGCGCTGGCCATCATCGTTTTCTGGATCGTTGCCGGATTGCGCATGGCCTTCGTCTCCTCGGGCAATCAACGGGGCCGATGGCTCTTTCGCATGATCTCCGGAAATCCCCCGGACTTTGCCTCGGCAATTGAACACTCCCGCGCCACGCGCACGTGGGTCCTGCTCACAACCATGCTTTGCACGTTGCTCGCCGGCGTCGCGTTGAATCTGGTCGCTCCCCCTGATCTGCGGACCACTCCCGCCCTCGCATCGCAGGCGCTCTTCGCAGCCGGCATGTGCCTGCTTCTCACCGACGCTTTCTTTCTCAACGTCACCGCGGTTCCATTCACCGGCGAATCCTCTCGCGAGCAACCAAACCTGGCTCTCACCGTGCTGAAATACTTCACGTTTTTTCCCCTGGTGGCAGCACTTCCGCTGCGCCTGGAGCCGTGGATCGAAGCAAAACCGATCCATTTCCTGATCGCCGCGCTCGCCTTCGCCGCCGCCCATCTGCTGTTCGCACGAAGTCACCAACGCATCCTGCGCGAAAACTCGAATCAGCTGGCCCTTGAAGACGACGAAGAGGATTTCCCGATGCGACTCGGCCTGCGTTATTAGCTCGTCTTTCGGCTCGGGGCGAGCTTCCACAGGCGCCTGGCCGGCGGTGCAAATCTTCGCCTTTTGTTCGCCTATACTGATCGGGTGTTTCACCCTCCCTCCAACCGGCCCTGCGACTTCACCCTCCGCTGCAAAGGCTGCGGCCAGAACATTCCTGCTCCCGTCGAGACCATGCCCGCTGCCTGGATCGTGGCCGACTGCCCGCTCTGCCACGAAAAGCGCCGCTACCTGCCCACCGACATCTTCCGCGGACACATCTGTTACGAGCTGGTTCTTCTGCTCCGCCGCCGAGCCCATATCGGCCATGGACGCTAGCAGCCACTGACCCCGGCGGCGTTGCATGAGTTGCCGTGGGGCGTTTGCGGATTATTTCCGCAAGGAGCTTATGTTGAAGATGTGTCTCTTGCCGAAAGGACCTGGCTCGCCCGGCAAGCGCAGGCAGCTATCGCAGTACGGGCCCAACCTTCGGGAAGGTGTCCAGCGCTACGAACGGACGTACCCGGGCGTCTATGCGATGCAACGTGATCTTGGCCGGCAGGCGCCACAGTCAAGTCCATTAAAATAAGTAATTTACTAAATTTAACGACTGAAACGCACCCGTTTTCCGATCGCCAAAACGCGCCCAAAAGCGCCTGAACACGCCAAAATCTGCCTCAAAACGCCACGCGTGCTTAGTGCTTCTGCCCGTCCGCAGGGGTCACGCTGAACTGCGCTCCGGCAAACAGGATCAGCCCTGAAATGTAAGCCCAGAACAACAGTCCTACCGACACGTAGAACGGGCCGTAGAGCGCCTTCAGATCGAGGTAGGGCAGCACCGTCACGAAGATGTACTTCGAGGCCAGCCAGACGATTCCCGTGATCACCGACGTGCGCAACACGCGCCGCGGGGGAATGCGCCGGTTCGGCAGCAGCCAGTAGATCGAAAAGAAGAACAGAATCGACGCCACTCCCGTGCATAGCGTCAGCCATGCGTAGCTGATGCTCTCGTAGATGAAGTTGTCGATGTGATGAAAGAAGACGAAGGCCAGCACCTGTCGCTGCGCGGCGCTCAACACGATGCTCGCCATGGCCAGCGCCACCATCAATATGGCCAGCCCGAACGCCACAAGCTGGTTGACGAGATAGTTGCGGCTCTTGGTCACGCCCCACGCCTGGTTCAGCGCAACCTCGAGCGGCAGAAAGATCCCGGTGCACGAGATAAGGATCATCACCAGCGAAAGGGCCTGCACTCCGTGCCGCGACGAGAGGACGGCCACCGCTTCAAGGCTGCTGCTCATCCACTCCTGCCGCGCGGTCGATGGCAGGTAGTAGTGCACGACCTCATCGACCACATCCGCCATCGCGTGCGAGTGGAACACCGACAACGACAGGGTGTAGAGCAGCACCACAAGAGGGATGAAAGAGATGATCGCATTGGCCGCTACGCTGAATGCGTAGGTGTGGACCTCGCTGTCGAGCAGATAGCGAACCACCGAGGCACAGCTCTTGCGCAGCCTGTACCACTTCGACTGGGTCGCCGGAATCACCGGCTCCAGCGCGCACGAAGTTTTTACTTCTTCGTCGTTGAGCGTACCGGCATTTGAGACGTCAGACACGTATACCTCGCCGAATCAGGAGCTTGGTGACCGGCCCCCCTCAAGCGATTTTGCTGGCTTGTTTTCTTAGAATAGACGCTTTTGAGCCGCACCAACTGTGACGAAGGTCTACGAAGATGCCGGCGTAAGTGACCATTTTCCCCTTGCATTCCACATCGGTTTCCTGCCATAAAAGGAGCACGGCGCGCCGGGGGGCACGCTGTTCGTCACCAAATTTGGAAGGCCTTTTACGTTGGATGTTTCTGCATTTGGCGGGCACAATCTGGTCAGTCAACGAGCTGCCGATACGCACGAACGCGTGTGCGACGAGGCGGCTCGCGGTGTCTCTGGGTAACCGGAACAAGGGCAAAACCAGCGGGTGAAAACGCCACACAAAAAGGAGCAGATAGATGAAAGAGCAGGGCGTAGTGAAGTGGTTTAACGGTGCCAAGGGGTATGGCTTTATCCAGCGCTCGAGCGGTGAAGACGTCTTTGTTCACTTCTCGGCGATCCAGGAAGATGGTTACAAGACCCTCAATGAGGGTGATTCAGTCGAGTTCGAGTGCCAGCAAGGCCCCAAGGGCTTGAGCGCTGCGAACGTTATGCGCGTAGTTTGATTTTGCATTTTTTGTGGCTTCCAGCACGATTTTTAGCCACGGTTGCCGGGTTTCGAAGTACTTCTCAGTCGGACCCATTCACAATCTGAGTTTCTCCAGGGCCCACGTCGCCGCTGTGCGCAGTCCCTCGTCTGCCGCGTTTACCCAGGTGCGCAGATGCGGAGCCAGTGCAGTTGTGCCCGTGTTGGCCGCGGCGATCGCGAGGTTACGCCGGAAGGCTGTGTAACCGGCCCTCCGCACCGGGCTGCCGTTGAACGCCTGCTCGAACGACCGCTCGTCCAGTGCCGCCAGGGCTTCCAGCGCGGGATTCACCAGCTCGGCGCGCGGCTCCAGTTCAGCATCGGTGCCGATCGGCGCCTTACGGTTCCACGGACACACATCCTGGCAGATATCGCAGCCAAACACCTGGCGGCCGATGCCCTCCATCCGCGCAGGCTCGATCGCGCCCTTGTGCTCGATGGTGAGATACGCGATGCACCTGCTTGCGTCCATGCGATAGGGCTCGATCAATGCGTTCGTCGGGCATGCCTGGATGCAGCGCGTGCACGTTCCGCACGCATCGCGGACTTCTGCTGTTTTACTTTCCTGACTCACTTCAAGGCTCGTGAGCAAGACAGCCAAAAATCCGAACGACCCGAGCTTGGGATGAATCAGGCAGGTGTTCTTGCCTGTCCATCCCAGGCCCGCTGCGGTGGCCAGCGATCGCTCGACAACCGGGCCGGTGTCGACGTAGGCGCGCGCTTCGAATTCACCGAACGAGGTATGTAGCTGCGCTTCGAGAGAGCGCAAGCGCTTCAACAAAACTTTGTGATAGTCCGACGGCCTGCGTGCTCCATCCGCATCGCGGCGACTCGACCATGCATAGCGCGCAATCCATCCCGTGTGCGCAGGTGCCGGAGCAGTCGAACGCGGATCTGCGGAGTTGTAGCTTGCAAAACACACCATCGCCGATCGTGCCCATGGAAACGGTGTGCCGACGCGCGCCCGCACCCGCTGCGCGCTTTCATCGGTGCGCTTCAGGTAGTTCATGGTGCCTGCGTGGCCGGCGTCGATCCAGGCGTCGAAACGTGAGGCATCGCGGGCCTGTTTGCCATAAGGCAAAGCAACGAGGCCGGCTTCGCTGAAGCCTGCTGCGCGCGCCGCTGATCGTACGAATTCGAGCGTAAGTCCAGTAATCGTTTCCCCGCTCCCACTGCCAAATAATGAACAAACAAGGGGAACTTCCCCATCTAACTTACGTACCTCATTGCAGCATGTTCGATAGCGGACGCCAAGACCAAATCCGGACACCCGGGATCAAACGACCGAAGGAGCGGATGGCTCGCATCCACCGTCTTATCAGCATATGCAGCGCAGCGGAGTTTGGCAGGCGGGGTGCACTACAGAAGGGTGAGTAAGAAGCCAATTTTCAGCCTCTCCCTCCCCCTCTACGTTGCGGAGATGGCTGAAATCAACCAGGGAGGTTTTATGAATACCATGGAAACTTTACTCATCGCGCCGGGCGAGTTACACGAGTTGGTACGCGGGCAGGAACATGAGCTCGTCGACCGCTTGACACCGGTGGTGCGTCAACAGAATGTCACGCTCGATCTCACCCATGTGGAGCGCATCGACGCAGCAGGAATCGCTGCATTGATCTCGCTCTATGGTGCCGCCCACAGCGCAGGCAATGACTTCGCTGTCGTTCATGCCTGTGTTCGTGTCGCAGAGATTCTCACACTGGTTGGGTTGGACCGTATCCTCATCTCGCATGACGCGGTCCCCTGCCCGCAGCAACCCTGCTTCGCGCAACCTGCTGCCTAGCGCTGCGCCTCGCGCGACTCTCTCACAAGTCGCAGGCGCGGCGTCCAGGCCTTGCCCTTTCTCGTTTACTGCTCTCGTAATCATCCGTTCCTCCACCGTGCCCGGCCGCCGAGACTCTGACGTACAATCGCTTCTGCCCATCCGCAGAAAGTGGACCTCTCCTGTGCGCCTCTTCGTGCGAACTTCGATTGCGTGTCTCCTGTTTGCCGTTCTGCCCATCGCATCCGCGGTTGCGCAGGATGAAGAATCAGCGACAACCTTCCTGCGCGCGGTCTACAGGAATTATGGCAAGGGCGGTCCCGGAGTTGACTTCGCCGGACCGCAAGCGCGGCATTATTTTTCCAAATCTCTCCTCGCGTTACTGCACGCGGACAAGACCGCGGAAGGCGATGAGTCCGGCGTGCTCGACGGCGATCCCGTATGCGGCTGCCAGGATTGGGATGCATTGCACGATCTCAAGATTGCGATTGCACCGCAGGCGGCGGGACACCTCGAGGCGTCTGTTTCGTTCGCGCTCTTCGGTTCCGATGCGACAACGGAACAGAGTCTTCGCTCCCTGACAATCTCGCTCGTCCGTGAACGCGATCAATGGCACATCGACAATATTCTCGATAAATCGGACCCGAAGGCACCCTTCGATCTTCGTGCCGAGCTCAAAAACGAAATTCATCCATCGAAACAGCGCGCGTCGCAGTCGCCTGCTTCGCCGCCAACCAAGCCAAGATTTTAGGGGACAAGCCAGAGGACGGGCCATCGCGAAAACCCCATGAAATAAAGGGTCTTCACGCCACCCTCTGTGATGTAGGGCACATGCAAGTGTATACTTGGCGCGCTATCTGTTATAGCGATCGCGTTGTCCACAAAGCGCAGTCGAAGCATTGGAGTGACTGCCCTCGCCTGGGTTTCTCACCGAAATTCCCGCGATTGACCCGGCTGCTGCGTCACCACTCCCTCGTCTTGCGGACAACCGCAATTTTTAGGCGATGTTTTTTCGCCAAAAGCCACAATTTCCACACGGAGGCTTCACTTCATGTCGCAGGGTGTACTGGATCCGCAACTCGCCGACTCGGCTAGTTCAACCGCAACTCCAACTCAATATGTTTTCTCGTTTGGCGACGGAAAGGCCGACGGCAACGGGAAAATGAAAGACGTGCTGGGTGGCAAGGGCGCCGGCCTGGCGGAGATGACCAGTGCGGGTCTGCCGGTACCTCCTGGATTCACGATCCAGACGGAAGCCTGTCGCGAATACATGCGCGGCAAGGTTAGCCGGCGGATCGATGAAGAGATGCTGACCGCTCTCGAACAGCTTGAAAAGCTGCAAGGCCAGAAACTCGGTGCAGGCGAAAATCCTCTGCTCGTGTCGGTACGTTCGGGCGCAAAGTTCTCGATGCCGGGCATGATGGACACGATTTTGAACCTGGGCCTGAATGACAAAGCGGTCGAAGCGCTGGCCAAGCGCACCAGCAATCCTCGTTTCGCCTATGACTCCTATCGCCGCCTGATCCAGATGTTCGGCGATGTCGTGCTCGACGTTCCCAAGAAGAAGTTCGAGCACATCTTCGACGGCGTAAAGGCCGCCAAGAAGGTGAAGTTCGATTACGATCTGACCGCCGATGCGTTAAAGACCATCATCACCGAGTACAAGAAGCTGGTGAAGAAAGAGACCGGCAAGGATTTCCCGCAGGATCCGCTCGTGCAACTGACCGCCGCGCGCGATGCCGTGTTCCGTAGCTGGCAGAACGATCGCGCCAAGACCTATCGCCGCATCAACCGCATCGACGACTGGCTCGGTACCGCGGTCAATGTGCAGGCCATGGTGTTCGGCAACCTGGGCGAAAACTCGGGCACGGGCGTGGGCTTTACCCGCAATCCCGCCACCGGCGAGCACGTATTCTTCGGCGAATACCTGATGAATGCGCAGGGCGAAGACGTCGTCTCGGGCGTGCGTACTCCGAATCCGATCAGCGAGCTCGAAAAGGGCATGCCCAAGGTCTACGAGCAGCTGAAAGACATCACCCGTCGCATGGAACGGCACTATCGCGACATGCAGGACTTCGAGTTCACCATCCAGGACGGCAAGCTCTACATGCTGCAGACCCGCAATGGCAAGCGTACGGGTCTGGCGGCAGTGCGTGTCGCCATCGACATGGTGCGCGAAGGCCTCATCACCCAGGAAGAAGCCATCTTCCGCGTCGAGCCCAACCAGCTCTACGACTTCCTGGTACCGCGTCTCGTAGAAAAGGGCGAAAAGATCGAAGTCCTCGCCACCGGCCTGCCGGCATCGCCGGGTGCGGCGGTCGGTCAGATCGTCTTCAGTGCGGAAGAAGCCGTCAAGCACCACACCAACGGCAGCTTCAAATCCATCATCCTTGTCCGCGGCGAAACCACGCCTGAGGACATCGCCGGCATGGAAGTTGCTTCCGGCATTCTGACTTCGCGCGGCGGCATGACTTCGCACGCAGCGGTGGTCACCCGCGGCATGGGTAAATGCTGCGTAGCCGGCGCAGGCGACTGCATCGTCGACGAAGCCAAGAAGGAACTCCGCGTGAAGGGTAAGACCTTCAAGCTGGGCGACTGGCTTTCGCTCGACGGCACCACCGGCCGCGTCATCTCGGGCAAGCTGAAGACACTTGATGCACAGCCCGATGATCCGGATCTCGTGAAGTTCATGAGCTGGGTCGATCCGCAGCGCAAGCTGCAGGTCTGGGCCAATGCCGACATTCCGCGCGATGCCAAGCAGGCGCGTGAATTCGGTGCTGAAGGCATCGGACTTTGCCGCACCGAGCACATGTTCTTTGCAGAAGACCGCATCGAGCACATGCGCGCCATGATCCTGACCGACAACGAGAAGGATCGTCGCGCCGCCTTGAAGAAGCTGTTGCCCATGCAACGTGCTGACTTCGCGGGTCTATTCAAGTCGATGGACGGGCTGCCGGTTGTCATCCGCCTGCTCGATCCGCCGCTGCACGAGTTCCTGCCCAAGCGCGAAGACTTGCTGGTGCAGATCGCTCGTCTTGAAATCACCAAGCCCAAGTCGCCCAAGCTCAAGGAGCTTCGTTCGCTCCTGGCTCGTGTCGAAGAGCTGCATGAATTCAATCCCATGCTGGGTCTTCGCGGCTGCCGCCTCGGGATCACCTTCCCGGAGATTACCGAGATGCAGGCGCGCGCCATTCTCGAGGCCGCTGTTCAGGTCAAGAGCAAGGGCGGCAAACCGCATGTCGAGATCATGATTCCGCTCATCGGATCGATCGAAGAGATGCGGCATCAGACCGCGATCATTCGCCAGGTTGCCGACGAAGTCTTCAAAGAAAAGAAGACCAAGATCGACTACATGGTGGGCACCATGATCGAGCTGCCGCGCGCTGCGCTCACAGCCGATCAGATTGCCGAAGAAGCCGAGTTCTTCAGCTTCGGAACCAATGATCTGACGCAAACCACCTTCGGCATCTCGCGCGACGACATCAACAACTTCTTGCCCGCATACCTGAAGAACGGCATCTTCAAGCAGGACCCCTTCGCCAGCCTTGACCAGGTCGGCGTAGGGCAACTGGTGAAGGGCGCAGTCGCCAAGGGACGCAACACCCGGCCGACACTGAAGGTCGGCATCTGCGGCGAGCATGGCGGTGATCCAGAATCCGTCAAGTTCTGCCACAAGATCGGGCTTAACTACGTTTCGTGCTCGCCTTTCCGGTTGTTGACGGCAAGGCTGGCCGCAGCGCAGGCAGCCCTGGAAGAGAAAACGGGCATGTCGCACACCAACAAGTAGTCTTCACAGGTATGAAACACTGAGAGGGCGCAGCTCATGGCTGCGTCCTCTTCTTTTTGCAGGGTATCCAGACTTCGGCCCAGAGTGCCGATCCTTGCGCCGTCAGGGTGTGCCGATTCTTGCACGCTTTTCATCGTGCCGGTGCAATCCTTTCCCGGATCCCGCCATCTAACAGAGAGAGCCGCTTCGTCCAGCGCAGAGTTTGCGCTTCTCCTATGGGCGTGGGCGGGCTTTTTCGCGTGTGAAGGACTCCCTCAATGCTGATTCGCGTCGGATATGAAATCGAATTCAATTTACCTGCAGAAACGGCCATGCTGGCCATGCTCAACGTACATCCTTCGCGATCGCTGGATTTGCTGGAACCGGACGAAGTGAGAACGGAGCCGGGGCTGTTGATCTCAAACTATTTCGACAGCTTCGGGAATCGCTGCACGCGCTTCGTCGCGCCGGCCGGCAAGCTTCGTCTGTCCAATTCGACACTCGTGCTCGATTCTGGCCGGCCTGATGCCCTGAAGCTCACGGCGCTCGAATGCCCTGTCGGGGATTTGCCGGAAGAGGTTCTGACCTATCTGCTCAATAGCCGCTACTGCGAGGTGGACCGCTTCTCGAATGTGGCATCGGAGCTGTTCGGCCAAACCGCGCCGGGATGGGCGCGGGTGCAGGCCATCTGCGCTTGGGTCCATCAGAAGGTCCGCTTCGACTACAGCACAGCGCGCCCCACCAAGACTGCCCTCGACGTCTTCACCGAACGCGTCGGCGTCTGCCGCGACTTCCAGCATCTGGCGGTTACATTCTGCCGCGCAATGAATATTCCGGCCCGCTATGCGACCGGCTACCTGGGAGATATCGGCGTGCCAGCCCGGGGCCCGATGGACTTCAGCGCCTGGTTCGAGGTTTTTCTCGACAATCGCTGGTGGACCTTCGACGCGCGCCACAACACCCCGCGCATCGGTCGCGTGTTGATGGCTGTGGGCCGCGATGCGTCCGACGTTGCGTTGACCACGTCGTTCGGTCAAGCGGATCTCTGCCGTTTCTACGTGGTCGCGGAAGAGGAAAGCAGCAAGCCCCAGGCGGCTTTCGCTGCGGATCATCACGAGATGGTGGCTCTGGCCAGCTAAGCAGCTACTTCGAGCTGTCTCCGCCCGGTGCGTAGTATCCTTCGCGGGTCTGTACGCCCAAGTCGCCGTTCTTGGCCTTGAGTTCTACCTTGTGGTAGGCGCCATCGTTGTCGATTTTGTCGGGTGTGTAGGTCAGCAGGTACTGCCCGCGCAGCTCTTCAGCGATCACGCCATAAATCTCTTCAAGGTTGTCTTTCTTCTTGGCTTCGAAGTAGCGGCCGCCGGTCTGCGTGGCGATCTTTTCCATGATCTTCTTGCCGTCAACCTGCGGTTCGCCCCCGCCACGTCTTCCGCCGCCACCTGGATAGCCCCCTCCGCCACCGGGGTAGCCACCGCCTCCACCCGGCCAGCCGCCTCTGCCCATCCCGCCGCGACGCCCTCCGGGAAAGCCGTCGCTGTTGTCGCGCTCCTGCTCACCCTTGAAGTAGATGGTGTAGATGCTCACGTTCGAATGCTCAGCCGAATCCAACGCTTCGTTCAGAGATTCCTTGCTGCCGCGATCCACGCCGTCGGAGAAGACCAACAGAGCCTTGCGCCCTTCCTTGGGCTTCATCAGCTCGTCTGAGGCAAGAAAGATCGCGTCGTAGAGTTGCGTGCCGCCACGGGCATTGCCGCGTTGTCGCTCACGATCGTCGCCCGTGGTCTCAGGCCCCTGACTGTCCTCGCGCGAACGCGATGATGGGCCCATCTCTTCGATTTCATGATGCAGCTTGTCCCGCGAGCCGGTGAAATCTTCCAGCAGCTCCACCTCGCGATCAAAGTGGAGGAGAAAGGTCTCGTCTTTCGCGGGTGCCGAGCCGGCTTTGGCGTCGGGCAGCATCTGGTCTACAAACTTGTCTGCGGCCTTGCGCTCGTCTTCCATCGCGCCGGTCACGCTGCGGCTCGTGTCCACCAGCAAACCCAGCTCAAAGGGCAGGTCGGTTTCGTGCGCCAGGCTCTTGATCACCTGGGGCCGTCCGTCCTCCGACAGCGTGAAGTCGCTCTTCTGCAGATTGGTGACGAGAGCGCCGTGCTTGTCGCGCACGGTCACGGGCAGCAGAACCTCGCGCGCCTGCACGTGCAGGGTCGTCACCGGCTGGTCAGTGGCTGACGCGGCCGGCTGTTGACCTGCAGGCTGCTGGGCTGGACTGGCCAGCGGCACAAGGACGAACAGGCACGAAAATGCGAGGGGACAACCAATCCGAAGATGCATGCTCATTGGGGGGCACACTTTCAGTTCATTAGACGGAGCAGAAGGCAGACCGTTGACCCACAGTGTATCTGCGGCGCAACGAAGCCGTCTCAGCAGTGCGTGCCCTGGTCTTTAGACTGCAGAAAGTTGCGAAGGGTTCTAGGCCGCCATGGGGGCGTCGCGCTGGCCATTGCAACGTGCAAACATGGCCAGGCCTAGCTGCGTCGGCATCGCCTTTGCGGCTCCGGGATCCTCGGGGGAAATGGACCGCGGATTCTTCTCCATCAGCCCCAGCTCCGACAGCTCCCCGATCGACTTGTAGATCTTGAGCATGTTGTTGGAGCGCGTAATGCGGGCGATCTCCTCGGCCGAACAGGCTAGCCGCGCCGGGGATGCCGGAACGCTCTCCGTCATCGCCTGCATCGCCTTGGCGCAGGCCATGGTCAGAATTTGTGTCGGCAAGGGCGCAAGACGGCTCAGCAGGTTCACGTAGACCAGGTTCGATTCATCCTGGCCTTCAAGGGTGCACGAGGTGGCCAGCAGACCTGCCCAGAGCTCCTGCAGCCACTCCACATCGACCCACGAACCGTGCTCCAGAATGCGAAGGATCAAATCTCGGTGCGCCACCATGCAATAGGCGTCCGGCTCCTGTGCCTGCAGGCGTTCGGCCTTCAGCGCAATCTCAACCGTGTTGGCTGCCCGCACATTGCTCAGCGTCTTGTGAAGAAGCTCGGTGATCTTTTCGTCGGCAGGCGGACAAATGCGTCGCATGAAAGCCAGTGCCCGCGCCATGCGCAGTTCACGCAGGATGCAATGCGGGTCGGTCTCATCGGCGCCATTGCGGCCGGGCGCCTCCCAAAGGTTCAGCTCGATACCCTCGGGCAGAACAAACGCCATGCCCACCCCGTCTTCCCCTGTCCGAACCGCTGCACAATCGAATTCGATGCGCTGCTGCGAATCGCTGTCGTAGGGCCCGCCGGCCTGCAACGTCAACGACACCACTGTGCCCTGCTCCCATCGTTCCTGCGTATTGAGATACAGGCCGCGGGAACTGATGTTGGCCACTTCATGCATGCGCGGCACGTCATCGACAAAGTCGAAGGCCACCAGCCCCTGCGAAGAGCGCCGCTCAGTGATGCGTCGATTCTGGTCGTAGAGAGCCGGATACAGCCACCGAAAGAATCGATTGCCCATTGCTTTCTTCCCCTGGGGTGAGGCCGGGAGTTCTTCTGGGTTCTGGATTGGCTGCGGCATCGGTCGTTCCACCGGAGCGGGCGCCTTGCGAGCCTTCCGCTTGGGAGCGGGCATCGTCAGCAGCGGCTGTTCCTGCACCACAGGGAACGCCACTTCGGCAGAGGCGGCGGCTGAGCCGGAGTTCGACCGCAGAAAGTCGGCCAGGTCAAATTCCTTATTGGTCTTTATCGGCGTCCTGGCTTCAACCTTGACCGGCACTTCGACCGCTTTGGGCTCGGCCGTCATCGCCAGAAAAGGATTGAGCAGCGGCGCATCTGCCTGCGCGGCAATCTGCGCAACGGGCAAGACGGCAAGGCTGGCGGCGGGTTGTGGTTTGACGACCTGCAGCGGCGCCGCCGGTGGTTCAGGCTCCGCAGACGCGGCCGCTTCCGACTCGTCGATCTCTTCGAAGCGAAATTCGTGTCCTACTTCGATCTTTGTCGATGAGATGGTTCGAAAGGGGAGAACCAAGGCACTCGATGCGGGCTTCTTGAAGCGCGGAATCTCGGTCGCCGGCAGCAGTTCCACCCGCTCCACCACGCGATGTTCGCGGTCAAGATAGACCAAGTCGAACGGGGAGATGCGCGGCACCATCGGGATCACCGTCACCTGCGTGAGCCACAAGCCGGTTTCTTGTCCCGACCCCAGGCCCTCGACCATGACACGCAACGCCGTCAACGGCTCGCGCGTCGAGTTGATCATCGTGACGCCGCTGCCGATCGATGCTTCCCGTGACTTGTTATAGATCGTGTATCGATTCGATTCCATAACCCCGACCATCTGTGGGCGCTAAACCTCGGCAGAGGAGTCCTCTCAAATGCGCCCGTGTGTCTGAGGAAAAGAGAAAGGTCGAACTATCTTTTAAAATATGTGATCCTGTGCCGTTAACCCTTATGCTAACACCGGCTTGGCTGCGCGAAACGGCCATACCCTTGCAACTTTTGGGGAGCAGGGCATGCCTCCTCGGGCATGTTGCGCCTGCGGATTGGAGGGGACAAGAGCATGAAGGCCCCCATATTCGCGGGCTCGAGCGGATCGTATTTCGCAGCGGTTTAAAGGAATCGAACTAATCGATCTCCGGAACCTGCACCGTGGCTGGATACTTCCAGGATGGAGACGGAAAGCGCGTGGCCATGGGTACAATCACGTCGATGAGCTGCGACCCGACTGCGAATGGCTTCACTGCCACCGAGAATTATGTCCTCGGTCCCAGCGGTGAAGAACTCTCCATGTTCGATGGCGGAAACAATTGGCAGCGGACCAACGTGTATGCCTCCAGCAAGCTGGTCGGAACATACGACACCACCGGGCTGCATTTCCATCTCGAAGACCCGCTGGGGACCCGTCGTATGCAATTGAGCGGCAACCCGAATCAGGTCGGCGTGCCGGAGACCGACATTCAGTCCTGGCCTTATGGCGACCAGCTCTACAGCTTTCCCGATCAGTAT
>DATAVC010000044.1:0-1612 GCA_036267935.1 Occallatibacter sp.
CCGCGACCGCTATAACCGCCATTGGATTCTCGGTCGCCTCGGTTATCGCACGCCACTCCAGACACGACGTGACTTCGATCTTGCACTGCCTACTGCGGCATGATTCAATGAATCAACTTACTCCCAGTGCGCTGTCCAACCCGCCCGGGCTAAAACATGCTGGACCTGCATCTCGTAGGCCAGGTCTTCCCTGGAAGAACAAAATAACAGAGAGCGCAGATCATGAGAGGACAAATGCCATGCAAACAGCTCAATCGGACTATTTCTCGGCCTATCGCCAACTGAAGTTGACACGGGACGCCAGGAGGGCGTCCCAAAAATAGTTGAAGGTTTAAAGCGGCGGTGGGAGTCGGTTCGTTAGAATCGATTCGCCAAAAACAACCCTTCGAAAGGACACCACCGCCGTGAAGAAAACGTATGATATCGTCAATCGGGGCGAGAAAACCGCGACAGCGAGCATCGAGCAGTTCGCTAAATCGAATGGGCAACTACTGCTGCCGCTGCTCGAACTGATCACCCAGGCCAGGGTGGCGGTCGACGAAGTCATCAGCTCGATTGGGCGCAAGACCATCGAGACCATCTTGACGCTGAGCGCCGAGCACGTGGCCGGCGCGCAGACGCCGGGGAAGATCAGCGGGGACATCCGCTGGCACGGTTCACAGAATGGCCGGGTCTTGCTCGCAGACCGGCAGTTGAAAGTGAAGCGCCCGCGGCTTCGTCACAAGCAGGAAGGCGAAGTGAGAGTGCCTGCGTATGAAGCTCTGCAGGAGAATGGCGCCACCGCCCGGCGCATGATGGGGGCGCTGCTGCGCGGCGTTTCCACACGCCAGTACGAGGAAGTTCTGCCGGAGATGGCCGAGACGGCCGGCGTATCCCGCAGCAGCATCAGCCGCCAGGCGATTGAGGGCAGCGCCGAGCAACTGCGCCAGCTTCGGGAACGCCGCTGGGAAAAGACGGATCTGCTGGTGATCTACATCGACGGACAGCGTTTTGGCGATCACCATGTAATCAGCGGCGTCGGCATCGATCGCGGAGGGTCAAAACACATTCTGGGCATCGAGATGGGCGCCACCGAAAACGCGGCCGCGGTGAAGAACCTGCTGACCGGTTTGCGTGATCGGGGTCTGCGCACCGACCAGCAGAATCTTTTCGTGATCGACGGCGCCAAAGCCCTGCGCGCGGGGATCGAGGCGGTGTTTGGAAGCGACCAGCCCGTACAGCGCTGCCGCAATCACAAAATGCGGAACGTACTGGATGAACTGCCGCGCGAACAGCACGCTCAGGTTGTCAACGTCATGCGCGCGGCATGGAAGTTGACCGATTTCGACGAAGGCATGAAGCGGCTCGAAGGCCTGGCCCGTTTTCTCGAACACGACTACGAGTCGGCGGCGCGCAGCTTGCGCGAAGGAATGGCCGAGATGTTCACCATTCAAAAGCTGAAGCTCCCGCCCTCGTTGTACAAGTGCCTGGGCACGACCAACGTTATCGAGAGCCCGCAAAGCGGCGTTCAGAAGCGGACGAATAATGTGACCCGATGGCGCGACGGCGCAATGGTTGAACGATGGGTGGCATCAGCATGGCTACTCACCGAAAAGCATTTCCGGAAGGTCAT